>CAYTNL010000039.1:0-11601 GCA_964439145.1 uncultured Verrucomicrobiales bacterium | reverse complement strand
CCGGTCCCTTTCCCGACGTCCCGAAGCCCACCGGCAAAATCCCCGGTCCCTTTCCCGACATCCAGAAGCCCACCGGCAAAATCTCCGGTCTCTTTCCCGGCTGCCGACCAACTGACCCGCGAATAGCCGCCGGCAGCGCCCTTCTCTCGACCTGACAGGGTTGGGTCGACGACTCAACAGGGTTGAATGGGCGCGTGGTCAGGGGCGGGATTGCCCCCGGGACGGAGCCGGCACCCGCCCGCTACTGCATCGGAAACTTCAGCGTCACCCGCTTCCCTTTTCTCAACACCACCGCGTCGAGTTGCGCGGGGCCGGGGTGACGCCCCAGCAGCACTCCGAAATACTCGCTCTCGGTGAGACGCTCGGTGATGCCGTCCACCTCCACGAGGATGTCTCCCACCTGAAATCCGGCACGCTTGGCGGCGGCGTGCTTTCCATACTGCCCCACGTGCTTGATCTCCAGCGCCAGGGCGTCGTCGCCCAGTTTCAGCCGGGAACGATCCGGGGCGGGCAGATCCTCCATCTTCATCCCGCCGCCCACCATGGCCCGCATTGGCCAGGTGCCAACGCGTCGGGAGATGTCGCTGCGCAAACGCCAGCCCTCGGCGAGGGGAACTTTCAGCTCGCCCATCTGTCCACCGCGACTGACTCCGAACACGATCTCATCGACATCGTCCGCCTGATGGAGCGCCCAGGCGACATCCGCCTCGGAGAGAAGCCACTGGCCATCGGCGCTCACGAGGGTGTCCCCGCGGCGAAACCCGGCCGCGGCGGCCGGTGAATCCGGCGCCACCTCCTCGACCTGGGCGGCGCGATCGGGCGCGAGAGTAAGGCCGATGGTCTCGGGCGAGGGCATGGGATAGATGAGGCGCGGGGGAATGGCCTCGCGCCGATCCCGGAAGGCCGCTTTCAACCCGTCGCCGATCTGGTGACAGTGGACGCAGCTCTTGACCACGTTGCCCTGCCAGTCGAGTTCGCGACCGTAGGGGTTGTCGTGGTTTTTGATGAGGGGAATGTCGAGCGGGGATTTGAAGGGGCTGGCCACCGGTTGTTTGCCGGCGAGGTTGGCCCGGTTCCCCGGATAGGCGCGATGCAGCAGCAGGGCGGCTTCGAGGGTGGCCTTGAAGCCGGCGACGGATTTCTCCGCCGGATCTTTTTGATGTCGCCAGGAGCCGTAGCGGCCATAGACGGTGCCATCGGCGTTGAACAGGATGGCCGAGAAGGAAAGGTCGTAGTCGAATTGGAAACGCTCAAGGTCGAGGGCGTTGGCGTTGATGACGCGGACGCAGACAAATTCGTCGAGCAGGGACGCCAGCTCGGGGGCGTCCATCACGGCGCCGTCGATGCCGGCGCAGCCGAGGCAGGGCACGCAGCGCAGCACGACGAGCAGAGGCTTACCGCCGCGCGCGGCCTCCGCGAAGCCGCTGTCGAGATCGTTGTAAAGCCAGCGGGCGTGGTTTTCCATTTTGGCCTTGTCTTTGCGGACGGCGCCCTCCCGGTCCTTGACGGTCTCCGCCACTAACGGGGCGGCGGGCAGGAGCAGAGCGGCGATGAGGCGGAGAGGAGCTTTGGTCGTCATCGAATGAGAGTTGAGAGTTAATCGGCCGTGGCGTGACAGAAATCTGAGGCATCGGGAAGAAAGCTATCCCATCGCGACCGTCTCGAGCACATCGGAGAAGGTGTGGAGCGCGTTGCCTTCGAGTTCGTTGCCGACGTAGAGGTAGGTCGGGCGGCCCCGGGTGTCACCGTGCATGGCGTGTCGGAGGATGCGGACCATCGATTCGCGAGCACCGGGATCGATCTCGCGGAGCTGGTGAAAGGGATCGAACTGCTCCCGCGCCCACTCGAAACTGCGGCCCGGCGTGAGCAGGTAGCGGGCGATGACGAAGGGATTTTCCTCAAGCGGATGCAAGCCGATCTGGTCGAGTGCAGAGGGCATGCGGGTCCACTGGTTGTAGACATGGGCGACGCCGTGGCGGGCCAGCATGGCGAAGTAGTCGGGGTGAAGCCAGTTCCCGTTGCGGATTTCCACCGCATAGCGCCAGCCGGTCGGCGCCTCGGCGAAGAAGTGATCGAGCGCCTCGACGAAATCCCGGCCGTGTTCGAAATCGTGGAACTGGAAATGGGAGAACTCGAAGATCAAGGCGCCGACCTTTTCCCGAATCGGCTCGAGCCGGCGCAGGAAACCCATGTTGAGCAGGCCGGCGCTGAGAAAGAGATCGTTCGGCTGGCCGGCACGATCCCCGAAGGTGTCGGCCTTGGGAAAGGTCTTGATGGTGATGTCGTCGGGGACTTTGAAGGAAAACTGAAAGTCGTCCGGCACCTGGGAGGCGATCCCGTTGAGGAACTCGACCTTAGGCAGGGCGTAGTAGGTCGAATCGACGCAGACGGTGCGGAAGACTTCGGCGTATTCCTCGAGGCAGTGCTCGGAGAATCGCTTCTTCGAGAAATGTGTGCCCCAGAGGTAGCGGTCCTCGTCGTAGAGCAGGCCGCACCAGCCCGGATAGCGCCAGGAAGAGGTGCCGAGATAGACCCGGAACTCATCGGCTAGCTGACGGGCCAGCACGGCGAACTGACTGCGTTGGAAAAGCACCGGGCCAATCTAACGAGCCACGCCTCCCCGGCGCAACGGCATACTGCGCCGGGGACGACGGAATCGTGCGATTGCCGAAAGGCGGATATCGCCGATGGTGTGGGCGTTTCCCATGGCTTTCCGTGTCTCCCTCACCCCGCCGCGATTCCCGACCGCGTGGATCGCCCTGCTGGCGATGTTGTTCGCGCCGTCCCGCACCGCGACCAGCGCCGAACCGGGATCCGCCAAGCCCTTTCCGGAGAACTCGCCCGAGCATCAGGCGCTGACCATGGCGAGTCCGTTTCTGGGCAACGACGCGTTCACCCTGCGGAACGACTACTGGCGGGGGGAAGTGTCCACCGACGCCGGCACGGCGGTGAGGCTCCAGTTTTTCAAGGGCAACACCTATCGACTGTTCTTCGGGGTCCACACGGACACGTTGCCGGAGACCGCGAAGCTGCATCTCCATATCTTCGACTCCAGAGACAAGGAGGTCGCCACGGTGTCCGGCGAGCCGGGACAGGCCGCCGTGGCACTGCATTTCGAGAAAACCCGCAAGACCGGCCTCTACCTGGTGCTGATGCGCATCGAGCCCCAGCCGGGACCGGTGGCGCCGGTCGCGGTGCCCAGTGTGCTCTTCTACGGGTGGGAGTGATCGCTCAGAACTCGATCCGGATCTGACGCGGATCCAGCGCCAGTTCGACCGCGTCGCCATAACCCAGCCCGGCGATCCAGCTCTCCGCCAGCACCTCCAGCAGGGCGGGCGGCTGCCGGTGCGCGGGCTTGGTCTCCGGATGCGGGTGGTAGATGAGGGCCCGCACCCAGGCGGCACCGGAGTCCGCGCGTCGGATGGCGGCGGCAAAAAAGGAGAAGTCCTCCGCCGGCTCGGTGGGATGCCACATGACTCCGCGGAATGTGTGATCCGCCAAAGCGCAATCTACCCGACAGCTATGGGGAGCCAGCGAAACATTCAGGGTGGCCAGGGCATGCGAGGCGAGATCCAGACCGCGCTCGCGAAAATGCGGCACCTGCATGGCGAGTGTGCCCCCGGGAAACCGGGGATCCCCGTTGCGGCCGGAGGCGACCCCATGACCGGGAATCACGCGGCCACGGTGGACGCGGCTGAGCCGGGTGTCTGGCGAGGTGGGATCGATATTGTCAAGATGCCGGCAAAGCCCCGTCCCACAAGTCCGGCGCGCCTGATCCCGGCGGAAGAAACGAAAAAAAACGCGTGCCGATTCCGCTGTCTCCCGCCAACATGCCGCCCCCCGAAACGCGAAAGCTGAATCCAAAACCCGATTTAGACCGAATACCTGACATCCCTCTGTGAAACCACTGAACACCCTCATCACCGCCTGCCGCCAATGGTGCGACTCCGACTATCATGCCCCGCTCTCCGAGGCGGAAGCGGCCCGGGATCGGTTCGATCCTCCGCGGCTGGCCCCTTACCTGTTTCTGCATGCCGGCTGCCTGCTGGTATTCCTGGTCGGGTGGAGCTGGTTCGCGGTGGGGGCGGCCGTTTTTCTGTATGGGATCCGCATGTTCGCCATCACCGGATTCTACCACCGCTACTTTTCCCATCGGGCCTTCAAGACTTCCCGCCCCATGCAGTTGTGTTTCGCCATCCTCGGCAACACCTCGATGCAACGCGGTGCGCTCTGGTGGGCGGCCACGCACCGGCATCATCATCAGCATTCGGATGAGGAGACCGACAAGCACTCGCCCCTGCGGCGGGGCTTTCTCTGGTCGCATCTCGGCTGGCTGACCTCGCGACGGAATTTCCCCACCGATTACACCAAGGTGAAAGACTTCGCCGAATTCCCCGAGCTATGTTTCTTGAACCGCTTCGACTTTCTCGTCCCGGTGCTTTTCGGCTTCGTCCTCTGGGCGGTCGGGGCACTGCTGGAGCGCTACGCCCCGGGCCTGGGCACCTCGGGTGGGCAACTGTTCGTGTGGGGCTTTTTCATCAGCACGGTCTTTCTCCTCCACGGCACCCTGTTCATCAATTCGCTCTCCCACATGCTGGGAAACAGGCGCTTCGAGACCACGGATGACAGCCGGAACAATCTGGCGCTGGCCCTGATCACGCTGGGTGAGGGCTGGCACAACAATCACCATCGCTACGCGCACTCGGCGCGCCAGGGATTCTACTGGTGGGAGATCGATATCACCTACTACCTGCTGCGCGGGCTCGCCGCTCTGGGCTTGATCTGGGATCTGAAACCCGTCCCGGCACCCGTTTACGAGGAGGCGCGCCGCGCCAAGAAAACCGTTCCCTAGCCAGCCATCATGAACCGCATCGCCATCATCGGAAGCGGCATCTCTGGCCTGGGTTGCGCCTGGTTCCTCCACCGTCGACACGAGGTGACCGTGTACGAGGCGGATGATCGCGTCGGCGGGCACAGCCACACGGTGCTGGCGGAGGAGGAGGGACGGGAGGTGCCGGTGGACACGGGCTTCATGGTCTATAACGAGGTCACCTACCCGAATCTCATCCGGCTCTTCGCCGCGCTCGAGGTTCCGACGAAGCCGACCTCGATGTCCTTCAGCGTGCGCCATGGACCGAGCGGGATCGAGTGGAATGGCGCGGGCTTCAACACCCTGTTCGCCCAACGCCGCAACCTGCTCAACCTCCGGCACTGGCGTTTCCTCTATCAACTGAATCGTTTCAACAAGGAAGCGGTCGCGGCGCTGGACGAGCCCCGGTGGGCGTCGATGAGCCTTGCCGAATACGTGGAGGACCGCGGTTACGGGCGGGATTTCCTGGAGCGTTATCTCATTCCCATGAGTTCCGCGGTGTGGTCGACGCCTCCGGAAAAGATGCTCGCTTTTCCCGCCGTGACCCTGCTGCGTTTCTGGCACAACCACGGCTTCCTCGGTCTGGACACCCAGCATCCCTGGCGCACGGTGGTGGGCGGCTCCAGGGAATACGTGCGCCGGATGATCGCCCCCTTTCGCGACCGCATCCTGACCCATACTCCCGTTGAAGGCGTGCGCCGTGTGACCGGTGGCGTCGAGGTGACGGCGGCGGGGCGCGCGCCGGAAATGTTCGACCAGGTCATCCTCGCCACCCACGCCCCACAGTCCCTGAGTCTGCTGGTGGACGCCACCCCGCTGGAGCGGGAGATCCTCTCGGCCTTCGCCTATCAGCCGAACGAGGTCACCCTGCACACCAGCGAGCGATTCATGCCCGCCACCCGCCGTTGCTGGGCCTCGTGGAACTACCGCACCGAGGTGGACGACTCCGGCAAAGAGCGCCCCACGACGCATTACTGGATGAACAGCCTCCAGGGCGTCTCCGAACGGCACAACTACTTCGTCTCCCTCAACGCGGCGAATCGCGTCCCCGAGGCCTCCCGCCTGCGGGAGCTCGACTACGAGCATCCCCTCTTCGACCTCGACGCCATCGGCGCGCAAAGGCGCCTGCCGGAACTCACCGCCGCCGGACTCGAAACCGGCACCCATTTCTGCGGGGCCTGGACCCGCTACGGCTTTCACGAGGACGGCTTCCTTTCCGCCGTGACCTTGTGCGAAACTCTGCTCGAGGGCGATCCATGGGAACTGCGCTGAACTCCCGCCTCTACGACTGCGAGGTCGTGCACCAGCGTCTGTCACCCAGGCGACACGACTTTCGCTACCGGATCTTCTATCTCGATCTCGATCTGGACGAATTACCCGAGCTCCACCGGCGGCTCCGGCTGTTCAGCCACCGGGGCTTCAATTTCTACAGCTTTCACGATAGCGATCACCTGGATGTCGGAGCCGGCCCCGGCATCCGCGAGAACCTCGCCGCGTGGCTGGGCGAGCGCGGTGTCGAATTGCCCGACGATGCCCGCGTCCGGCTGGTGACGCTCCCGCGTATCCTCGGATACATTTTCAATCCCGTCTGTTTCTATCTCGTCCACACCCCCGACGGACGGGCCACGCGGGCGGTGGTTGAAGTCTGCAACACCTTCCACGAACTCAAGCCCTACCTGATTTCCGAACCGGAGAGCGACGGATATTTTCGCCTCATCACTCCCAAGCATTTCTACGTGTCGCCCTTCACCAGCCTGACCGCCGAGTTCGACTTCCGCATCCGTGTGCCCGATGAAAACGGCATCGAAATTCACATCGACGACCGGGAGAACGGAGAAGTCATCCTCCTCAGTTGGATCAGGGGGGACGCCCGCCCACTCACCGACAGACGCCTCCTCTGGTACGCCATCCGCTATCCGCTCCTGACCCTGCAGATTATTTTCAAGATCCACTGGCAGGCCCTGAGGCTGTGGATGAAACGCCTCCCTGTTTTCCGCAAATCGGATCAGCCCGACCTCCAGAGAGATCTCTACCGCCCCCACCATTCGACTCCTCCCGACTCCGATCATGAGCCCCACCACTGAATCCAAACCGCTCGCCGCGGATCTCCCGACCGACGACGCCCAAGACGACTCCCGGGCCGCTGGCTTCTTTACCGGGGTGCTTCGCCGACCCTTGCTCGACACCTTTCGGCGCTTCACCATCGGCCAGTTGCGTATCGAGTTCCCCGACGGCACCAGCGAAACCTTCGGCAAGGCGGAACGCCCCGGTCCCTCCGCAAGCATGCGGATACACCGGGACGAGTTCTACCGGAAGTGCGCGCTCTACGGCAATGTCGGCCTCGGCGAGTCTTTTGTGGACGGCGACTGGGACACTCCCGACATCCGCGCGGTGATCGAGTGGTTCATCGTCAATCTTCACGCCGACCCCGAGGCCCGCGGATCCAGCCAGCGACTGAAAGCCATCGGGCTGCTCCGCGCCCTCGACCGTGTCCGCCATCGGCTGCGGCCGAACACCAAGTCCATGAGCCGGCGCAACATCGAGGAGCACTACGATCTCGGGAACGATTTCTACCGACTCTGGCTGGACACGAGCATGACTTACTCCTGTGGCCGCTTCACCCACGCGAAGCAGTCTCTCGAGTCCGCCCAGGAGGCCAAATACGAGGCCCTCTGCCAAAAGCTCAAGCTCAAGCAGGATGATCACGTGCTGGAGATCGGCTGCGGCTGGGGAGGGTTCGCCCTGCACGCGGCCACCCGCCATGGCTGCCGGGTCACCGGCGTCACCATCTCCCCCGCCCAGCACGCGGAAGCCACCAGGCGTGTCGTGGAGGCCGGACTGGGGGATCGCGTCGACATTCAGATGCGGGACTACCGCGAAATCACCGGACAGTTCGACAAGATCGTCTCCATTGAGATGCTCGAAGCCGTGGGCGACCGATTCCTCGAGACTTGGTGCGCCAAATGCCACGAGGTGCTGGCGCCTGACGGCTTGCTCGCCGTCCAGATCATCACCGTGCCGGACTGCGATCACGCGGAGTTGAAACGCGGCGCCGATTGGATTCAAAAACACGTCTTCCCCGGTTCTCTGCTCCTCGGTGTGGGCCGCATGAACCAGGCCATGAACCGCACCGGCAATCTCTTCCTCCACGGACTGGAGGATTTCGGCACCTCCTACGTCCGCACCCTGCGCACCTGGCACCGGCAATTCAATGATCAGCTCGACGCGGTCCGCGCCCAGGGATTTCCGGAGGGCTTCCTCCGCAAATGGAACTACTACCTGAAATATTGTGAAGCCGCCTTCGCCACTCGCAACATCAGCGTCGTCCAGGCCGTCTACACCCGGCCCGCGAACCAGTCGACCCTGCATCGCGAGGACGGCATCGTGGGCTGATGTCGTCCCCCGCCTTCCCCCACTCCCTTGAACGCCGAGCTCCAGTCCCCCGTCGAGAAAAACGCCCCCCCGGAGGCGGGCGACAACACGGCGGATGAAAACCCGCCGGGATTCTGGCGCCGCCGCCTCGTCACCCCCATCCGAACCCAGCTCACCCAGGGCGTCAGCCCGACGGCCCTCGCCGTCGCCGTGGCCGCCGGGGTGCTGTGCGGCATCTTTCCCATCCTCGGCACCACCACCGTGCTTACCACCCTCGTCGGCTGGCTCTTTCGCCTGAACCAGCCGGTGATGCAGGTGATCAACTGGTTCATCTACCCGCTCCAGCTCATCCTCATCCCCGTCTACATCCGGGGCGGGGAAGCTCTCTTCGCCGACGAGCCCATTCCCTTCTCCATACCCCGGATGCTGGAAATTTTCGCGGAATCGCCCGCAGGATTTTTGGCCGAGTTCTGGATGACGCTCGTCCACTGCGTCGTCGCCTGGCTGGTGACCGCGCCCATCGTGGGGGCCGCCCTGTTTCTATCCGCCCGACCCGCTCTGCGGAGCGCCGCCCGACGCTGGCAGACCGCCTCCTCCGCAAGCTCATGACCCCCGCCCTCGTCCTCCTCGCCGGCGCGGCATTGCTCCTCGCCCTGTTTCTTCTGACCTGGCTACTCAGCCGTCGCCTCGACAACTATTCCTTTGTTGACGTCGCCTGGGCGCTCGCCTTCGCCCCCGTCGCCGCACTCTACGCCATCACCGGGTCGGGCTGGGGTGCGCGCCGGTTCATCGTCGCCGCCCTGGTGGCGGGCTGGAGCCTGCGACTCGGCATCCATCTCTGGCGCCGGGTGGCGAGACATCATCCCGGAGAGGATCCCCGTTACCGCGTGCTGCGTCAACGCTGGCGGGGACCGGGGCTGTCGCGGAAATTTCTCGCCTTCTTCCTCGGTCAGGCCCTGCTCGTGTGGTTGCTGATGCTGCCGCTCTGGCTGATCTCGGGCCACGCGGCGCCGTCATTCCATCCCGTCGAGATTGCCGGCATCGCCCTGTGGTTCATCGGACTCGCCGGAGAAGCCCTGGCGGATCGGCAGTTGGAGCGCTTCAAATCCTCCCACCCGGGAGACCGACTCGCCCTCTGCTGCGAGGGACTCTGGCGCTACTCGCGTCATCCGAACTACTTCTTCCAATCCCTCCTCTGGTGGGGCCTGTTCCTCGTCGCCCTGCCCGTCCCCGGAGGATGGGTCGCCATCCTCGCCCCTGTCGCGATGCTGTTTTTTCTCCTCAAGATCACCGGCATCCCCCTGACCGAGGAACTCGCCATCGAAAAACGCGGCGATCTCTACCGCGACTACCAGCGCCGCACCAGCCCCTTCCTACCCCTTCCTCCCAGATCCTGACCCCTCCCCCACCCCACCCGTGAGCCAGATCAACGACCTCCTCGCCCGCGGCATCCTGCCCGATCCCGTCATCCGCTTCGGCATCCGACGCCGACTCGCGGCAACGCTGCGGGAACACGTCAAACCTGACGCCGAAGCCCAGCAAGCCGCCCTCATGGCCCACGTGGCCGGGCTCCGCGACAGTCCCCTCGCCATCGCCACCGACGAGGCCAACGAGCAGCACTACGAGGTGCCCACCGAGTTCTACCGCCATTGCCTGGGACCGCGCCTCAAATACAGCAGCGCCTGGTTCGATTCGCCCGCCGACAGCCTCGCTGACGCAGAGGAGAAAATGCTCCGCCTCACCTGCGATCGGGCCCGCCTGTTCGATGGCCAACGCATCCTGGAACTCGGCTGCGGCTGGGGATCGCTCTCCCTCTGGATGGCCGCACACTATCCCAACGCCGAGATCACCGTCGTCTCCAACTCCGCCACCCAGAAAGCCCACATCGACAGCGTCGCCCGGGAGAAAGGCTTCACCAACCTCACCGTCCGCACCGCCAACATGATCCACTACCCGGGCGAAGGCGAGGCGGTCTTCGATCGCGTCGTGTCGGTCGAAATGTTCGAGCACATGAAAAACTACGCCGAACTCATGAGCCGCGTCGCCTCGTGGCTCAAGCCCGGCGGCTCACTCTTCGTCCACATCTTCACCCATCGCCTCGCCGCCTATCACTACGAGGTGCGGGACGAGGACGATTGGATGGCGAGATACTTCTTCACCGGGGGACAGATGCCCTCGGACGATCTCCTCCTCTATTTTCAGGACGATCTCCACATCCGCGAGCACTGGAACGTCAGCGGACGGCATTACCAACAGACCTCTGAATGCTGGCTGCGGAACATGGACGCCCGTCGCGCCGAGATCTTTCCCCTCTTCGAGAAAACCTACGGCCCCGACCAGGCCACGCGCTGGTGGCACTACTGGCGCGTCTTTTTCATGGCCTGCGCAGAACTCTGGGGATACCGCGGCGGGAACGAATGGATCGTCTCCCACTACCGCTTCGAAAAACCACACTGACCACCCTCCCATGAAAAACCCCCTCCTCCCACTCCTCGCGGTGCCACTCATCCTGTGCGCCCCGTCGCTGCGCGCCAGCTCCGCCGCCGACCTCATTGCCCGGGGCGACACGTTCGACGCCCAGATGCGCACCGCCGACGCCCTCGCCGCCTATCTCGAGGCCGAACAACTGAATCCCGACGATCCCGACCTGCTCATCAAGATCGCCACCCAGTATGGCGAGTCGATGGTCGATCTCCAGGACGAGGCGAGCCAGAAAGCCGCCGGCGAGCGGGCTCTAGCCTGCGCCGAACGCGCTCTGGCCCTGGCGCCCGACAAGGCCGACGCCCACCTCGCCGTGGCCATCTGCCATGGCCGCCTGCTCGACTACCTGCCCGCGCGCGAGAAAGTCGAAGCCTCCCGGCTCGTGAAAGTTCACGCCGAAAAAGCCACCGCCCTCGATCCCGCCTCCGACTACGCCTGGCACATGCTGGGCCGCTGGCACCGGGCCGTGGCCACCACCGGGGCACTGTTGAAAGGCATCGTCAATCTCGTCTACGGAGGCCTGCCCGACGCCTCCAACGCGGACGCCGCCGCCGCCTTTGAAAAAGCCATCCAACTGGCGCCCAACCGCGTCGCCCATCACATCGAACTCGGCATCACCTACGCCGAGATGGGACGGCCCGACGATGCCCGCCAGTCCCTGGAACGCGGTCTCGCCCTCCCCGACCGGGAACGCGACGACCCCGACACCAAAGCCCGCGGTCGCGAATGGCTGGAAAAAGTCGGAAGATGATTTCCCAAATCAGTAATCGAAGCAAGAACGCAAGAGAACTACCCACGGGGAGCGTGCCACCCTGCTGAGACTTGCTAGTGTGCTGCGCGATAAATTCGCTTAATTAAAAGCGTCGGTAATTTTTTCG
>CAYTNL010000038.1:0-56507 GCA_964439145.1 uncultured Verrucomicrobiales bacterium | reverse complement strand
AGGTTACCTTTTCACCTGCAATTGTCACTCGCCTAAGTCCGACAGGCTGCTAGTACCGGCCATTTTCTTTGACCCCTCCTCACCGCAACCCAACACCATGAGTCAACCGCCCATCGCCGATCTCAACACCGCCATCGGACAGACCGAACTTTTCGAATCCCAATCCAACCGGCACCGAAACTCCGGCGATCTCCCCCACAGCCCCCCCTCCCCTCGCGGTCGCGACGGTTCGGCGAACGGCGGGGTGAAAGTGAAAAAACAACGCTTCGACGGACTCAAGGCCCCCTCCTCGGTCGGGAAGAATTTCATTCTCGACACCAATGTGCTGCTCCACGATCCGGAGTGCATCCACCGTTTCGCCGACAATCACGTCTGTGTGCCCATTGAGGTGCTCTGTGAACTGGACCGCTTCAAGAATGAGCAGAGCGAACGCGGCGCCAACGCGCGCGCCGTTCACCGGCAACTGGCCGAACTCTTCTCCGCGCATCCGGAGCTGGCCACCCTCGGCATTCCCAACACCGAGGGGGGCACCGTGCGGCTGGTGAACTGCAACCCCGACGATCGGCAGGCCCAGCGCGCGGTCGAACATCTCAGGGAGGTGCTTTCCACCCTCGATACTCCCGACCACCGGCTGCTGCTCTGCACCCGCGTCATCGGTCAGGTCAACACCGCGCCCGCCGTCCTGGTAACCAAGGACATCAACCTCCAGCTCAAGGCCCACGCCCTCGGGGTGCCGTGCGAGGATTACCTGAACGACAAGGTCGAGGCCGACCATGTCGCCGCCCGCCGCATGATGGCGCTGGATGTGGAGCCCAGCGAGTTGCAGCGATTCGCCAGTTGCGGAGAGATCGATCTGCTCTCCCGCCACCTCCCCGAGCTGTCGCCCAACGAATACGTGCTGCTGCGCGCGGGAGACAAACGCACCATGCCCGCGCGGGTGCTGGCCGGAAGCCAATTCACCCGGCTCCGCATCCCCGAATCCATCCGCGTGCAGAAAGGCGCCACCATCCGGCCTCTCAATCTCGGTCAACAATGCTTCCTCGACGCCCTGCTGAACCCGGACATCTCCCTCGTCACCTGCTACGGTCAGGCCGGCACCGGCAAGACACTGATGGCGGTGGCCTCCGCCCTCCACGCCACCCTGGCGGGCGAATACGCGGGCGTCACCGTGAGTCGCCCCGTGGTGCCACTGGGTGATACCCTCGGATTCCTCCCCGGCTCGCTCGATGAGAAACTGCATCCCTGGCTGAAACCCATCTTCGACGCCCTCGAATTTCTCCTCATGCCGCCAGACGCGGCTGATCGGGCCCGGAAACCGAGGAAAGCCCCACCCGCGCACAATCTGGCCCCCGGAGGGGCGCCCCAGAAATCCTACCAACCTTTCCTCGACTCCGGACTCATCGAAGTCGAGGCGCTCTGCTACATCAGGGGACGCTCCATCCCGAACCGCTTCTTCATCCTCGATGAAGCCCAGCAACTGACACCGCTGGAGGCCAAGACCATCGTCACCCGCATGGCCCGAGGCTCCAAACTGGTGATGGTGGGCGACCCCGAACAGATCGACAATCCCTACGTGGATCGCCGCAGCAACGGGCTGGTCTACACCCGCGAGCGACTCCGTGGCCAGGCGTGCAGCGCCCACGTCACCCTGGAACGCGGCGAGCGCAGCCCCCTCGCGGAGGCGGGCGCCCGCTTCATGTGAGACACCGGGATCAAACCCTCCGTGATCAAGGGCTTGAGTGAAAGCGCCTATACCGGTAGAAGGAGCGGTATGAAAACCCGCTCCCTGATACTCCCGCTACTCGCCGCGTCATCGCTCTGCCTCCTCGCCGCGGACGAGGGATTCGAGACCATCTACGATGGCAAGGACCTCTCGAAAATTCAGACCACCGGCAACTGGAAAATCCAGGATGACGGCTCGCTCTACCTGGAGCCGCGGCCCGGAGAGAAGGGCTGGCAACGCTACAATGCCTACCTGCGGCTGAAGGAGGACTACACGGATTTCGTCTTCGATTTTGAATACAAACACGAGGCGGGCGGGAACTCGGGCTTCTATTTCCGCGTCGCCGACGAGGCCGATCCGGTCGCCTCGGGCTTCGAGGTCCAGATCCTCGACTGCTGGGGCAAGGAGGAACTCGGCCAGCACGATCTGGGCGGGGTCATCAAGACCGCCGGCCCGCTGGTGAACGCCTCGAAGAAACCGGGAGAGTGGAACCGCATGATCGTCACGCTGAAAGGCTCGCGCCTGACCGTCGAACTGAACGGCCAGAAAGTGCAGGACATCGACCTGCTCGAGAAGAAGCCCGCAGACAAGGCGCTCGCCGCCACCGGCAAATTGAGCATTCAGGATCACGGACAGCCTTTCTGGGTCCGCAATCTGCGGGTGAAACGTCTCTGAGAGACTGTTGGAAAAGGCTGGAATGAATAACCGCGAGTCATTTTGGTCGCTGACGAGGCGCGATGATGGAAGGTAGCCCGGCTGCCCGACTGAATCGCAACGAAGCCGGCGGGCAAAAGGGCCGCGGCCCGAAGGGGCTTCGAAAAGCACTCTCGGCAAAGCCGCAACCTCCCCGAGTTTTTGTCCATGGATTTTTCGTTTCAGAGTTTTTCAACAATCTCCCGAGCCCGCCATCGCGCGTGCCGCGCATTGACACGCCTCGCCCGTTCAGGGTAGGCTATCCCCAGTAGCCGCAACTCCCCATCCCATGGTCAGTCTCAGCACCTCCACAGTCGCCTATCTCGACGGTGAACCGCACGAAATGCGGCCCGGCGACACGATCCTGAAATTTGTCGATCGCCACCTCGGACGCGGTCACGTTCCGACGCTTTGCGACGCTCCCCAGTTGGAGCCCTACGGCGCGTGCCGGGTCTGCTCGGTGGAGATCGCCCAGAGCGCGGACGGCCCCCGCCGCGTGGTCGCCAGCTGCCACACGCCACTGGCCGAGGGCATGCACGTTTTCACCGAGTCGAAGAATGTCCGCGACCTGCGGAGAAACATCGTCGAACTGGTGCTGACGGATCACCCGCTGGACTGCCTCACCTGCGAGGTCAATGGGAACTGCGAACTGCAAACCGTGGCCGCCAAGGTCGGTATCCGCGGGGTTCGCTATCCGGAGGGGAAAAACCACCTCGACCGAACCAAGGATCTCTCCCACCCCTACATGACCAGCGACCTGAGCAAGTGCATCAACTGCTCCCGCTGCGTCCGCGCCTGTGACGAGATACAGGGACAGATGGTGTTGTCGATGCACGGTCGCGGCTTCAACGCCCGCATCATCAAGGGCCTCGACACGAGCTTCGAGGATTCCGATTGCGTTTCCTGCGGCGCCTGCGCCCAAGCCTGTCCCACCTCGGCCATCTCCGATGTGCATCAGTCGAAATCCATCGAGGCCACCGAGACCACGCGCACGGTCTGCACCTACTGCGGCGTGGGCTGCAATCTGAGCGTCAAGACCAAGGGCAACGAGGTGCTGGGCATCACCGCGCCGGTCGACGCCGAGGTGAACCACGCCCATACCTGCCTCAAAGGGCGCTACGCTTTCCGCTTCTACAATCACCCGGACCGCCTGACCAAACCACTGATCCGCTACAACGGACACTTCCAGGAGGCGACCTGGGACGAGGCATACGACTATATCGCCAAACGCCTCGGCGAGATCAAGTCCGAGCACGGTCCCGACGCCATCGCCGGTATTTCCTCCGCCCGTTGCACCAATGAGGAAAACTACCTGATGCAGAAATTCATCCGCGCGGTCATCGGGACGAACAACATCGACTGCTGCGCGCGGGTCTGCCATTCCCCCACCGCGTTCGGGATGCAGAAAAGCTTCGGCACCGGCGCGGCGACCAATTCCATCGAGGATCTCGAGCACACCGCCTGCATTCTCATCATCGGAGCCAACCCGACCCAGGGACACCCCGTCACCGGCGCCAGGATCAAGCAGCGCCTCATGAAGGGCGTGCCCGGCATCATCATCGATCCGCGGGAAATCGAACTGGTCCCCTACGCCAAGTATCATCTCCAGATCCGTCCCGGCACCAACGTGGCCTGTCTCAACATGTTCGCCTACTACATCTGGGAGGCGGGACTGGTGGATCGGGACTTCGTGGAGCAACGCTGCGAGAACTGGCAGGAATTCGAAAACGGTCTCAAATCGCTGGACCTGGACGAGCTGGAGCGCATTCATGGCGTTGATCGCGAACTGGTCCGGGCCGCGGCCATCGAGTATGCCAGCGCCGAGGCGGCCATGGAATTCCACGGTCTCGGAGTCACCGAACACAGCCAAGGCGCCAAGGCCATCATGCTCATCGCCAATCTCGCCATGATGACCGGCAATATCGGCCGCCCCGGCGTGGGGGTAAATCCCCTGCGCGGACAGAACAACGTTCAGGGCGCCGCCGACATGGGTTGCCAGCCCCATCAGGGCGCCGGTTACCTCGCGGTGACCGATCCGGAGGTGAAGCGGAGATACGAGGAGTTCTACGGCATGCCGGTGTCCGACGAGATCGGCTACAAAATTCCCCAGATGTTCGAAGCGGCGCGGGCCGGACAGTTGAAGGCGCTCTGGCTGATGGGTGAGGATGTGGTCCAGACCGATCCGAACTCCGAAGCGGTGAAGGCGGCCATGAACGCGCTCGATTTCCTGGTGGTGCAGGAGATTTTCATGACCGAGACCGCGCAATACGCGGATGTCGTGCTGCCGGCGGCCAGTTTTCTGGAGAAATCCGGCACCTTCACGAACGGCGAACGCCGCGTCCAGCGCGTGCAGGCCGCCGTGGATCCCCTCCCCGGGACCAAGCCGGACGGACAGATCATGGTCGAAATCATGAATCGCATGGGCTATCCCCAACCCGACTACACGCCTGAGGGCGCCCTGGCGGAGATCGCCCAGATCGTTCCCTTCTTCAGGGGCGCCACCTGGGACGGTCTAGGGGATCAGGGCAAACAATGGCCCATCGCCGAGGGCTGCGTGGGCACGCCCATCATGCATGTGGACCGGTTCAAACGGGGACTCGGCAAGTTTCACTTCTTCGAGTTTCGCGAATCCAGCGAGCTGGTAGAGCATGGGGAGGAATTTCCCTACATCCTCACCACGGGCCGCCTT
Source organism: uncultured Verrucomicrobiales bacterium (assembly GCA_964439145.1). Taxonomy (GTDB): domain Bacteria; phylum Verrucomicrobiota; class Verrucomicrobiia; order Verrucomicrobiales; family DEV007; genus JAEUHH01. The sequence goes on along the minus strand of CAYTNL010000038.1, from coordinate 51,402 downwards.
CTGGAACACTACAACTGCGGCACCATGACCCGCCGCACCGGAAACGGTCGCATCGTGACCAAGGATGTGCTCACCATCAATCCACTCGACGCCGCGAGGAAAGGCATCGAATCGGGCGATCATGTCCGCGTTTTCTCCGCCCGGGGCGAAGTGGTCCTGGAGGCCCACCTATCGGCCGAGGTGAAGCCCGGCATTCTCTACACCACTTTCCATTTTCCGGAACATCTGGTGAACAATGTCACCTCCGACGTCCACTGCGAGGACACCCTCTGCCCGGAATACAAGATCAGCGCGGTCGATATCGAGAAAGTCCTCGACGAACCGGGGCGCCAGGTCCACGCCTCGTCGTCGGACACCCCCGCGGCGGCGATGACCGCCCCCTGAAGCGGGAAAGTGACGCTCACTCGCAGAACAACTCCCGGTTCCACTTCATCCCGTAGTAGAGCCCTACGATTCCGCCCACGGTGCTGAGAACCACCGCGCCGGCAAAGCTGATGTAATCGCCGAGCCACCAACCGAGGCCGCTGCCCACGGAGGAGATGATGGTGATGAAAAGAGCGCCCATGAATGCAATTCGGGTTGTTATGGAAATTATAGCACCCTGCGCTCACAGGGTCGAGTGAATAAAACAGGCCTCGAATCGGAGGCGGGTCATGGACGGCAGGGCGCGGGCTCCCGCGATACCCGTCTCATGGCGTTTGGCGCGGGACGCCAGCTACCCGTTTTCCCACACTCGATGGAGCGGTCGCCGAGGATTTTCGGGATTCCCCGAAGATTCCGGAAGGCGTTGCTCACTGATTTCCACATCCACCGCATAGCGATGGCTTTCGTTCGTCAGTCAACCTGCAACCCAAACCCGTTAACTGACCATGAAGACTTCGCCATCCAGACTCGCTATCGCGTCCGCCGCTCTCGCCATCGTCTCCATCACGCTCGCCGCGCCTTCGGCCAAGGCGGGACACGGGGACGACCTCATCTCTCTCTCCCACCGCCTCGAGGATCTCGCGTCCGAATTGCGGGACGAGTTCCGCGCCCACTACAGCCATACCCGCGGCTACCGACACCTGCTCAGCGACGCGGCCCGTATCGAGGCGGAAGCCGAGCACATCCACGGACTGGCCCATGATTGCCGCGCCTCTCTCCGCCACATCGCCACCGATCTGGCGGAACTGGATGAACTCGCTCACCACCTGCACGAGCTGGTCGATATTACTGATCGAGGTCGCTACGGTCATGTGCATGGAAACACCCGGCACGTTCACGAACTGATGGCCTCCCTGACCCGGGTCATTCACGCGATGGAAGACGAGGTGGCCGACATTCGCCGCCATGACTTTCACGATCACGATCACCGCCACGGGTCCGGATACGGCTATCGTGGTGAAGGGGCCCGGATCGAGAGTGGCGGTTTCCGTATCACCTTCCGACGCTGAGTCCCGTTCTGAAATCAATGACCGCGGCGGCTTCCGGTGTTCCCGGGAGCCGCTTTTCTTTGCGCCATCGACCCGGTTGACACCATGGACGCCCCGGCCAACGTATCCCACGCATGATTGCTGTCATCTCCCCCGCCAAGACGCTCGATTACGAAAGCCGCTGTCCCTCCGTTCCCGTCAGCGAGCCGGCATTTCTCGAGGACTCGGCGAGCCTGATCGGGGTGCTGCGAAAGAAGCGTCGTCCCGAGCTGCGGGCACTCATGGGAATCAGCGAAGCGCTCGCGGAACTCAACCACGAGCGCTATCGCGACTGGCATCTGCCCTTCACCGAGGACAATGCCCGCCCCGCGTTGCTGGCCTTCAAAGGCGACGTCTACACCGGATTCACTCTCGATGAGTACACGAAACGCGACTTCACCTTTGCCCAGAAGCACCTGCGCATCCTCTCCGGTCTGTACGGAGTCCTCCGCCCCCTGGATCTGATGCAGCCCTACCGGCTGGAAATGGGTACCGCACTGAAAACATCGCGCGGAAAGGATCTCTACGCGTTCTGGGACCGGAAGATCACCCACGCGCTCAACGAGGCTCTCGCGGAATCCGGCTCACGACAACTCGTCAACCTCGCCTCAAACGAGTACTATCGGTCCGTCGATGAACGCTCGCTCGACGCGGAGGTCATCACCCCGATCTTCAAGGATCTGAAGAACGGGGAGTACAAGATCATCAGTTTCTTCGCCAAAAAAGCGCGCGGACTGATGTGCGATCACCTGATCCGCAATCGTCTGAGGAAGGCCGAGGAACTCAAACATTTCCAAACCGCCGGATACGGATTCCGCCCCGACCTCAGCGAGGGCAATCACTGGGTGTTCACCCGCGACGCCCCGCCCAAGGCCTGAGCGCGCCCCGCTTTTTCCGTGATATGCGCGCTGGCCAAACGCGTCCCGGTCGCTAAGATCCCGACATGCAACCGATCGGGCTTTTCAAGAGCAATTCCTCTCATTTTCTCGCCACCCGGGATGAACGCTGGTTCCGACTGGAGAGACTTTCGCTCAACGATGTCTTTCGCTCATCCGATCCCGGGGCGCTGGTCGCTCAAGCGCTCGCTGCCGGCGTCGAGATCGGGGCGCCGGATCTTGTCTCGACCCCTTTCCGAGCTCCTCTCGAGTCGCAGGAAGTCTGGGCGGCCGGTGTCACCTACTACCGCAGTCGCTCGGCTCGCATGGAGGAGGCCGAGGAGGCGGGTGGCGACGTCTTTTACGACAAAGTCTATGAGGCCCCGAGGCCCGAGATCTTTTTCAAATCCACCCCGGCCCGCGCGCGGGGACATCTGGGCGAGGTCGGCATCCGTGCGGATTCCATCTGGGACGTGCCCGAGCCGGAGCTGACCCTGGCCATCAACCGCGAGGGCAAGGTGTTCGGCTGCACCATCGGGAACGACATGAGCAGCCGTTCCATCGAGGGCGAAAATCCCCTCTACCTGCCCCAGGCCAAGGTCTACAGCGCCTCCTGCGCCCTGGGGCCGGCGCTGTGGGTGGGCGCCATTCCCGGACCGGACACCGGCATCCGGCTGGAAATTCATCGCGACTCCAGCCTCGTTTTCTCCGGAGAAACACAGGTGGGTCAACTGAAGCGCGGATTCGACGAACTGGCGGACTGGCTCTTTCGGCACAACGAATTTCCCGACGGCGCCCTGCTCATGACCGGGACCGGCATCGTGCCCGACGGGGATTTCACCCTCGCCCCCGGTGATGAGATCCGCATCCGCATCGATGGTCTCGGCGAGTTGAGAAACAGCACCGTCATCGTCTGATCGACCGCCCCATTCCCGAGATGCCAGAATCCAAGAAGCTCCTCGACTCCGGCGAAGACGCCATCTACACCCTGCGCACCACCGCCCCCGGTCCCGCCGGGGTGCTGCCCTTTACCGAGGACCAGCTTCGCGGCCAGCCCAGCGGGCACCTGTTCGGCTGGACCCAGAATGTCGGCATGGGATGGGCCGCCAACAAGGTCGCCGGCGGGGACTACCTGATTCTCAGCACCCAGGGGGGCATTCGCCGGGAAGACGGCACCCCCGTCGCCCTCGGCTATCACACCGGACATTTCGAGGTCGGCCTCTTGATGGAGGAGGCCGCCGCCGCCATCAGCGCCCTCGGCGGAGTGCCCTTCGCGGGATTCGTCAGCGATCCCTGCGACGGCCGCACCCAGGGTACCGATGGGATGATGGATTCCCTGCCCTACCGCAACGATGCCGCCACCGTCTTTCGCCGACTCATCCGTTCCCTGCCCACCCGCAAAGGCGTGGTCGGCGTGGCCACCTGCGACAAGGGCCTCCCCGCGATGATGATGGCCCTGGCCGGCAGTCCCGAGCTGCCCACCATCCTCGTGCCGGGGGGAGTCACCCTGCTGAGCCAGGACACCGACGAAGATCTCGGACGCATCCAGACCATTGGCGCCCGCTTTTCCCAAGGTGACATCACCCGGGAATACGCCGCCGAGATGGGCTGCAAAGCTTGCGGCTCGCCCGGAGGCGGCTGCCAGTTTCTCGGCACCGCCGCCACCAGCCAGGTCATCGCCGAGGCGCTCGGGCTCACCCTGCCTCACGCCGCCCTGAGTCCCTCCGGCGCGGAAATCTGGCGGGATCTCGCCCGGCGATCAGGCCGTGCCGTGGTGGCGTTGGAAAATCGCGGACTCAAGACCTCCGATATCCTCACCGACGCCGCCATTCGCAACGCCTTGGCCGTCCATGCCGCATTCGGAGGCTCGACCAACCTGATCATGCACTTGGCGGCCATCGCCCACCAGGCCGGCCTCCGCCGTCCTGATGTCGGAGACTGGCGGGCTTTCAACGCGCGGGTCTCCCGCCTCGTCGATGCCCTGCCCAACGGACCGCGACACTACGCCACCGTGCAGGTGTTCCTCGCCGGCGGAGTCCCCGAGGTCATGCTCCACCTGCGCGACGCCGGCATCCTCGAACTCGACGCCCTCACCGTCTCCGGCCAGACCGTGGGCGAAAATCTCGCCTGGTGGGAGAAAAGCGAGCGTCGATCCAGATTGCGTGAAAAACTTGTCCAACTGGATGGCATTGATCCAAATACCGTGATCATGTCGCCGGAGAAGGCCCGCGCCGCCGGACTGACCAGCACGGTCACCTTTCCCGGTGGTAATCTGGCCCCGGAGGGATCCGTCATCAAAAGCACCGCCATCGATCCCGGCAAGATCGATCCCGATGGCTGGTATCGACACGAGGGACCGGCGCGGGTATTCGCCTCGGAACCCGCGGCCATCGCGGCGGTGAAATCCACCGGCGACGACCGCATCCGCGAGGGCGATGTCATCGTCCTCATCGGCTACGGCCCCATCGGCTGCGGCATGCCCGAAACCGCGCAGTTGACCATCGCCCTCAAGCATCTCCCCTGGGGAAAAAACGTCGCCCTGCTCACCGATGGACGCTTTTCGGGAGTCTCGACCGGGGCCTGTGTCGGGCACATTTCCCCGGAAGCCTGGGCTGGCGGACCTCTCGGAAAACTCCGCGATGGCGACCGCATCCGCATTGAGATCGATTGTCGCCAGCTCACCGGTTCCATCGACTACGTGGGTGATCCCGACGAATTGATGTCCCGTGGCCCCAACGAAAAGCTCCAACCCATCCCCGGCGTGCCCGATGACACCCGGCTCTGGGCCGCGCTGCAGAATGTGAGCGGCGGCAGTTGGGGCGGCTGCGTCTACGATGTCGAGGCCATCTTGGCGAAACTCGGCCAAGGCGCTTGATCACGAACCCCGCGCCCGCCTTCCTGATGAAAATCCGGTCCCTCTTCACGCGCCTCCCACTCCTCCCTCTGCTTCTGGGCATCACGCTCGCGCCTGTTCACGCCCGCACCTTCACGGATCTCAAGGGCCGCACTCTGGAAGCCGAACCGGTTTCAGTCGAAAAAGCCACCGTCAAAGTCCGGCGCGCCGACGGCACCGAGTTCGATCTGCCACTGGAAAACCTGTCCGAGGAAGACCGGAAATACATCGCCAAATGGGAGGAAGACCGACGCGCCGCGGCGGCGGAAAAAGCGCCCAAACCGGGGGAGACCCTGAGTTTTGAGTTTCCGGACCTCCCCAAAGACTTCAAGGGCCAACCCGCGGCCTTTCACGTGAAAATCCCCGCCGGCTACGATCCCGCCCAACCCGCGCCACTCTTGATTTTTCTGGGCGGCGGGACGGGCGGCAACGATCCCGGGGGCGCGCTGGGTCTGACCCGCGGCGATTTCATCTGCGCCGGTCTTCCCTATCCCGATGACGGCCGCAACCCCGCGCAGGACAACATGGTCGGAGACTTCGACAAGGTCTGGAAATACTGGAAGCCGATGCTGGCAAAGCTCGACGAGACCATTCCCAATCTCGATCCCTCACTGCGGGTCATCGGTGGTTTCAGCAACGGAGGGCACGCCATCGACGGTCTCCTGGGCGAAGCCGAGTTTGCCGCCTATTTCACCGCCTTTTTCCTCATCGATGGCGGAGGCGCGCTCCCGAGCCGCTACCGGGAAACGCGCGACAAGCACTGCTACGTGGCCTGGGGAACCAAGTCTCCCAACGCCAGCAACTCCGAGGAAGTCGTCAGCCGGGCGAAACGCGGCGGCATGACCGTGGTGGAATCTCCCATGGAAGACGTGGGCCACGCCTTTCCCGACTCGGAGAAAAAGAAGATCACCGATTGGCTCTATGAGACCGTGATTCCCTCCGCCAGTTCCTCCGCCGAATAAAAAACGATGTTTCGTATCCCCAAAGTTTTTAGAGACATCGTAATCAGCCGCCATATCCGCGCTTCCTGTCAGAGGATATTCTCAAATTTCCGACTCGCGCGCCGCCTTCCCGCTTGACCCTGGGGGCATCCCCTGCTCAAGCTAACCACGCCCCGGACCATGAATCTTCGCGATCAACTCAAGGATATCCTCCCCGACATTCTCCCCCGCAACCCCGCTCATGCCATCAAGGGCACCGAGCTGATCGAGTTGGTCAAATACCGGCTCCGGCAGGAGTATTCCGACGCCACCCTGCGTTACCACTTCTCGATCATGTCGTGCGATCCCTCGTCGCCGATCGCAAAGGTCGAGCAAGGCCAGGGCTACTACCTCCGCACCACCACTATCCACTCGCTCAACAGCGCCCGCAACCTGCTCGGCGCCAGCCAGGCGATGCTGGGCGAGGAGTTTTCCCTCAATTCCGGAAATCAGGATCTCGCGCTCGCCCGGGCCAACAAATTCCGCGCCGTGGTGCGACGCTACTTCGAGTCCATCCATCGTTTCCCGATGGCATTCGAGCGATCTTTCTCCGATCACCACGCCGCCGCCAACCGCTGGCGCTTCCCCGATCTGGTGGCGGTGGAATGGCTCGTCGGCGAAGTGGCGGAGGACGGCAGCTTCGCGCTGAACCAGGCCCAGATGGAAGTGCGCCGTCGCCTTGGCGACGCCCCCATGCGGATGACCTCGGTGAAACTCAAACTGGAAACCAGCCACTCCTCCTTGCGCGAGGACCTCTTCCAGGCCCTCAGCGCCTCCGGCTGGGCCAACAGCGCCGAGTTGATGGTGGCCGCGCCCATCGATGATGAACAACTGGTGGAGGAAATCCGCCAGTTCGCCGCGCGCTTCGGCGTCGGCATCACCACATTCGGCCTCGATGGCGATGTCCTCGACGACATGCCGGAGCCCGCCGCCGTGGCCAATCTGATGCCGCGAGAGTTCGAGGCCATTCAGAGCCTGTTCCGCCTGCGCCGCATTTCATCCTCCCGGGTCGTGGACCGCTTCGACTGGCAGCACATCATCGATCAGCGCGAAGATCAGCCCGATTTTGCCCTGCTGGATCGCTGGATCTCCCGCTGCCTTCTGGAAAACCGCGCCATCCCGATCGAAGACTACAAGGCCGACGAGGCGGCGGCTCAGGAGTCCGACGAAGGGGACCATCAAGACCACGCCCAAGTGGTTGCCTGACTCCCCGCCGGGCGGAGCCACGACAAGGAATCACCAGCCCCGCCACTCGGCGATTACTCCGATTTTGGAGCCTCGGCGGGCTTCGCGTCAGCAGGAGCGGCGGGTTTTTCTTCCGGAGCAGCCTCGGCCTGCTTCGGGGCGGGCGGTTTCGGCAGATCCGGCTTCACCGCGAACGCGGCGAAGGCGCTGTCGATTTCCCCCTGGGCGAAGGAGTTCTTGTAAACGTAGGCCAGACTCTGCATCTGGCGCAGAGTGTTCACGTTGACGGTCTCCGGATCCTGCAACGCGGGATTGGCTCCCTGGATCGCGAGCGCGGCTTTCATTGACTCAAGCAGGAGCTGGGAATCACCGCCGAAAGTGAGGCTGAAGGTGCGGTAATAATCGGCCAGCGCCAGCTCCGGTTTGCCCTCCGCCTCGGCCACCTTGGCGTTCAGGAAGGTGATTTGCACCAACTCGCGCAGGGGCATGACCTGATAGGCCGGCGAAGGCAACAACTTCGCGGAACCGGTCTGGGGTATCTGTCGAGCCTCGATCTCCGCCTTCACCGGCTCCAGATTCCCGGCTCCCAATTGCGCCCAGAGCTGATTCAACCGGTGTTGAGGCTGATAGAACTCGGTGAGTTTCGTGGGAATAGTGACGGCCGTGGGCGTCTCCAGGAGAGGCGCCATCTCCGCCCAACGTCCCAACAGACGCAAGGACTCCAGTTGGTAGTAGCGGGCTTCGGTGGCGAAATTGTTCGGCGCGTAGGCGGCGATGACCCACCGATCCGCGATCTTGCCGAACTGCTCGGCCGCGGCAGTGTAGTCTCGCTGCAAAAAGGCGGCCCGCGGCTCGCGCATGATCTCGTCGGCGTCGTCGAATGCGACCGCCACCACATCAGTGCCCCAGCGCTTACCCTCGCCGGGCGCGCCCTCGACCAGTGAGAAGAGCACTCCGTTCTCGTTGGAATTCTGCACAAAACCGCGCTGGCGCTTGCCATCGGCCAGAAGAATCATGGCGCCGAGTTCATTCGATTGGGCCTGCTGCGCGTGGGCCGAAGGCGAGTCGATCATCGCCAGAGCGAAGACCACGGCGGCGGCGGCTTTGGTAGTTTGGAAAAACGTTTTCATGTCGGATCTAACCCTGTTATGTCACTGACTGTACCCTGTTGAGTCTTCCACCAGCCTCACTTGGCGGCTCCCGGTTGCTGGACCTGGTCGAGTCCGGTTTCGAAATCGATGGCGCGCTCCTCGTCGGGGGTGATGCCCAGTTCGTTGCGCATTTCGGGCAGACGGCGTTGCAGCCGCGGGTAGGATTCCGTCTCGGAGTAACCGGGTCCCTGCCACTCGTAGACTTTCTTCTTCAACCATTTGTAGAACTCGATCTTCTTGGTCCGCAGCGCGATGGGATCGGTGATGTTGGCCTCGGCATCCTTGAAACCGAGTTCGATCCATTTCTCGAAGGCCTGGGTGGCCCATTGCGCGTATTTGCTGTAGGTGAGCCAGACAACCTGGTAGGCCTGGAAGGCGCCGGCGATGTCGTCGACTTCCTCGAGACAGACCCCGAAGTTGTAGTTGGATTCGGCGCGCTGCTCGGCTTTGAGCCATTTCTTGTTCTGGTTGATGGTGGCGAAGGCGTTCTTGGCGTCTTCCCAGCGCTCCAGTTTCATGTCCACCCGCCCCAGATCGAGCCAGGCTTCCGGGACCAATGATTTGTCGGCCCCGGCGATGACGCGCCGGAAGCGCTCGCGGGCGTTGTTCTGCGCGGCTTTGTCGGCGCGACGCGCCTCGATGCGGCCCAACTCCAGATCGGCGACGGCTTTGTATTGCTCGGCGTCGGGATTGTCGCGAACGAGCAGTTCCTCGAAGTAGCGCACCGCGAGGAAGGGATTGTCGCTGCCGGCAAGATAACGACCGATCATGTTGAGGGCGATCTCGGAGAGATCCTTGACCTCGAACTGCTCCATATCCTTGAACTCCTGATCGATCTGCTGCTGGATGGCGAGGTATTCGGCGGAATCCCTTTCCAGCTTGGCGCGCATCTGTTGCAGCACGATGACTTTCTGCATCTTGATCCAGGTGACGAGGGCCACGTTGGTGGGATCCAGATCCGGGAAATTGGCCAGGGTATCGAGGGTCGCCTGCTCTCCGCGCACCCGGATGGAGGCGTCGGAGTAGGAGCCGAGCGCCTGCCGCAGCAGCTCGAGATCTTGATCTTCCGGGGCGCGATTGCCGAGCAGGATGATCATTTTTTCTATCTGTTTCAGGCCATCCTCACCCCGCCCGACTTTCTCGAGCGCGTCCATGGAGTAGACCGATACCTGGGGCTCGTAGAAGGTGCCCACATAGCCGGGGAAAAAGGCGTCGTAGAGTTCCACCGCCTCGTCCCATTTCTCGTTCACCACGAACAGATCGACAGCTTTGGCGGTGGCTTCGGAGACAACTTCCTTGTGGGCCTGCTCGTTCTTGCCGGTGGCCTCGAGTCGTTTGCCGGCCTCAATGGCGGCGATGTAGGTCTGGAGACCGCGCTCTTTCAATTCGTCGCTTTTCTCCTCCTCGGCTTCCTCATCTCCCAGAACGACGAGGGCGTCGGCCTTGATGACAAGGGACCGGTCGAGCATCTGGGAATCGGGGTAGCCCTCTTCGAGTTTTTCCACGGCGGCAATGGCGGGCGAGTAGTCCTCGAGGTTGTAGCGACAAAGCGCGAGATCGGCGAGCGAGAGGTCTCCGAAGCGTTCGGAATTGGGGAATTCGACCTGGAATTCGTGCGCCAGATCGGCGCCCTGACGGAAGTCTCCCAGAATCATGCGGTTGTTGGCGCGGTGATACAGGACCATCTCGCGGTTGGGGGTGCCCTGGTAGGTCTTGGCGTAGTCGTCGAAGACGGCCTGGGCATCCGCGTAGCGACCGAGGGAATAGAGCGCGAGACCATAAAGCGCGTCGGGCAGCTCCCGCTGTTCGTCCCCGAGTTCGAAGCGCTCGCGGACGATTTCACAGATGCGGACCACCTCGTCGAACTGCCGGGACGAGAAGAGCGACTGCAACATGAACACCGAGACGTTGTCACGCAATCGGTGATCGGGCATCTCGGCGAGGAAGATCTCTCCATAATACTGGGCCGAGGAGTAGTCGCCCATCATGGTGGAAAACCGCGCCGCCTCGTGGAGGATCTCGGCGCGCCGCTCCTGCTGGATCTCGGGGTAGTACTCGGCCAGATGACGATAGATCTCACGCGGGGCCATGGTATTGCCCAACAACTCGTAGGCACGGGCCATGAGGCGCTGCATCTCCACATCGGGTGGCACGGGCTTGGCGCGCTGTTCCTTGATCTGGTCGATGATCTGCTGGTAAGCGGCGGGCGCGGCCTGTCCGGGCAGGATCTGGATGCGTCCCTGGAGATCGTAGTCGACCTCCTCCAAGGTCGGGACCATGGAGAAAAATCGCAGGGCCAGGCTCTGCATGCCGGCCTCGGACGAGTCGAAACCGAGTTTTTTGAAACGGTCGATGAAGCCGAAGCGGAACTTGTCGACCGCGCTGACATTGATGACCTCGGCGTTCTTGTCGAGAAAGAGGTGGCCCTGGATCTCGATCTGGCTCACGGCCTCGGGAGTTTCCGCCTTGCGGGCGAGTTCGATCCAGCCCATGCCCAACTCCAGCAAGCCCTGCATGAGAAACTGGGAGCTGACCTGCCACTCCATGCGCTTGTCGAAAAGTTCGGTGATCTCGGCGGCGCCCTCCTCGAGGCGGCCGACTTTGACGAGCGCGGATCCCCGGCGCAGTTTGAAGGCGCTGCGAATCTTGGCAATCTCGGTGGGATCGGTCTTCGCGGTTTCCAGATACTGGTCGTAAAGCTCCAGGGCGCGGGCGTGATTGCCCAGCTGGGACTCGCAGAATCCCCACTGGAAGAGGGCGAGATTCTTGCGGGTGTTCTCGTTGTTCACCTTGGACTTGGAGCATTCCTTCTCGTCGAAGGTGTGGCAGCGCTCGAAGGCATCGCGCGCCTTTTCCCATTCCTGAATCTGGAGAAGGGCGCTGCCATAGTCGAAGACGATCCCGCCCGCCTGGGGGCCGAAGTCTTCACACAGAAACTCGCCCGCGAGATCGAACAGCTTTTCGTATTTCTCGATGGCTTCGGCAAACTTGCCCTCGACACCAAGTTCGGCGGCGGCGCGATAGAGCGTCTCGACACTCACATCCTCATCCTGCGCCAGGGCTCCACCCACCAGCCCGATGGACAACAGGGTGGCCAGGGCACCGCTCAACAGTCGCCATCCCTGATCGGGCGCGAATCGGCTTGAAAAAATGGGCTTTCTTCTCATGATCTCTCTCAAAAATCCGTGGTTTTCAAAGGGGGGCAAACTCGAATCGTCATCTTACCGGCTCCAGAGCCCGCTTGGCCAGAATTACCGAGCGTGCGGCGCGAAAAAAGTATCCCGCCACATCGCCCCGCGGCGATGCCGGGCTACCGGGATGATCGCGGGACTCACTCGATGAATCCATCCAGCGACACCTGGCTGATACCGGCTTTGGCGAGGCAATTCAGGACATCCACAAAACGCTGGCCGGATACCTCGTCATGCGAAGCGACCACCACCCGGAAAGGATGCCCCTGACGGCTCGACTCGTTGGCGAATCGCACCGCCCGCAGGTGCTGATACAACGCGGGCAGGTCGCGCCGGGCCATGTCCGCGCCCATCAACTGCTCATCGCACCATACCCGGCCATCGGCATCGATTTCGATGCGGCTGTCGTCGGGGATGACCACCGCTTTCGGCTGCTCGATAACGACCGGCAACGACAAGGCGAGTCGCAGATCCGCCTCGCGGGGGTCCAAGGTGGCGGTGAGCACGAAAAAGGCCAGGAGCAGAAAGGCCACATCCACCAAGGAGGAGAGATCCAGCCGGGGGCCGGGGGCGGACTGGTCGAGGGAGGCCAGGGTGCCCCTGCCATTGGTCGTGCCGCGATAGTGTGAGACCCGCATCGGATGATCGGCCAGAGATGATCCGAGGGTCACTGCTCGGTGAAGCCCGTGATGGTCACATTCTCGATGCCGACCGCCGCGAGGGCGTTCAGCACATCGACAAACCGCTGTCCCTTGGCGGCGTCATCCGCCGACACCACCACGATGGGTTGGGATCCGGTCAACTGGGCCGCCTGGGCGTATTCCCCGATCTTCTTGGAGAGATTCGGCACGGAACGATCCGCGACATCGGTGTCGAGCACCTCCTCGTCCACGATGATATGGCCCTCGGAATTCACCTCGATGGTCATCTGATCGACCTCCACCTGATTCGCGGCCGAGGACTCGGTCGTCGGCAGTTTCATCCCCAGATCGGCCTCTTTGGGGTCGAGGGAAGAGGTGACCAGGAAGTAAACGAGGAGGAGGAAGCTGATGTCGACGAGTGACGACATGTCCAGAGCCGGGCTGGCTTCCTCGGGCGCTTTTTTCTGTCGGCGTGCCATGGGGTTCGGGGGATTCTGGGGGATTTGGGAAAGGGTCTCAGGCTACCCGGCAGCCTGTTCACATTTCGCGGACGTAGCTGCCGAACACCACATCGATCACCCCCGCCGCGGCGGAGGCCTGGACCACTTTCTTGATCAGACGGGTGTCGGTGCTGCGGTCGGCACGCAGATGCAAACGCGGGACGAGATTGGCCTCGCTCTCCATCAGCTTCTGCTTCTCGCGATCCACGTAATCGGTGATCTGGTCAGAGGTGTCGAGTTCGTTGCCTTCGGCGTCGAAAATCTTGCCGTGCAGAGAGGCGTCCATGTTGTCATCAAAGCCATAGACGTTCACCACGATGCGTCCGTGGGAGTTCTTGGCCACCTGGGCGTTGTCGGCCGTCGGGGGCTTCACGTTCTTGTCGATCCGGACAATGATCAGGTGGGAGGCCACCATGAAGAAAATCAGGAGCAGGAAGACCAGATCGATCATCGGCGACATGTCGATGTTGAGGTCTTCGTCTTCCTGCTGACGCAGCTTGGTGAACTTAGCGGAGGCCATGGCGACTTGCGGGGGGTGACGTCATTCATACTACCCCGGATGGCCGGGATAGCGCCAGACAAAAAGAGCCGATCAGCCTTCGGCGATGCCCTCGGGCACCTTGGCCAACTGCTGGTCGGCGTTCACCGTGGCGATGGCGGCGTCCATGGCGCCCTCGTAGGCGTCCTGGGCTTCAGTCACCAGCTTGTTGAACTTGTTCTTGAAAATGTAGAAGCAGAAGATCGCGGGCACCGCCACCACGAGACCGCCAGCGGTGGTCATGAGGGCGAGTGAGATGTTCGACGCCAGCGCGGCGGGATCGGAACCCCCGCTGATGCCCATGGTGTCGAACGCCAGGATCATCCCGACAACGGTGCCGAAAAGACCGATCATGGGGGCGACCTGCGAAATGACCGAGAAGTAGCCGATCCACGACATGTAGGCGGGATTTTCCTTGATCGCGAAGTCTGCGATCGCGTCCTCCACTTTGGTGCGGCCGAGGCTCTCGGGGTCGGTGGCGTCCACGTAGGGCAGCGCGGTGGCCATCATGCGCCCGAAGTAGGTCGGACTCTCGGCGGCGTGCTCGATGGCACTGCGCACGCGAACCTCCTCCATCAGCCCTTGCACCGACATTCTCAGGTCTGCGGGCACGAATTTTTTCCGGGTCAGTTGCATGCCATTGTATACCGCGAGTGTGATCAACGCGACGGAAAGGGCGAAGATGGGATACATGAACGGACCCGCGTCCGCGATCTTGTCCCAGAGGGTGGTCTCACCTCCCTCGGCAGGTGCCGCGTCGGCGGGGGCGGCTCCCGGCTCAGCCTGGGCGTAGAGTTCCGGCGCCGCGGCGACAAAGGCGAAGACCAGTGCGAGGGCCAACCAGGGAAGTTTTGAGCGAAGGGTGGATTTCATGGAATGCGATTTTTCAATCATCGGTGGGGACTTTGTGAGGCGGATGTTCTGAGCCAAAAGCAGGATGCTGTAAAGAAAAATTGCGGCAAGGCGAAGTTTTATCAGGCCGAAGCCCCTTCCACCACCTCGGATTCGGTCATTTCCAGGAAGATTTCCTCCAGGTCTCCGCCCTCTTTTTCCCGCGCCCGGCGGAGTTCCGCCACGGTGCCCAGGGCTATCAGCCGCCCATGGTTGACGATGCCCACGCGGTCGGCCAGTTCCTCGGCCACATTGAGCAGATGGGTGGACAGAAACACCGTGGTGCCCGCCCGGCTCCGGGCCTTCAGCTCCTCTTTCACCACTCGCGCGTTACGCGGGTCCAGACCGACCATGGGCTCGTCGATGATGATGACCTCGGGCTCGTGCAGAAGCGCCGAGGCGATGGCCAAGCGCTGGCGGGTGCCGTGGCTGAGATTCTCCACTCTCTGGGTGGTGTAGGAAGTCAGGGAAAAGCGCTCCACCAACTCGCCGGTGCGCCGCCGCGCCAGATCCGGCTCCACCTCGAACAGGTCGGCGATGAAGGTCATGAACTCGAGGGCGGTCAGCTTGTCGTAGAACTCCGCCACATCGGGGATGTAACCGATGCGGCGCTTCGCCTCCATGGCCTGGGTCTGCATGTCATACCCGCACACCTTCGCCCAGCCGGCGGTGGGACGCAGCAGACCGGTCAGCAGCTTGATGGTGGTGGTCTTTCCCGCCGCGTTGGGCCCGAGAAAGGCGAAAAATTCCCCCTGCTCGATCTTGAGATTGAGCCCGTCGAGCGCCCGCAGGCGCCCGTAGTTCATGGTGAGATCACAGGTTTCGATCATAAAAAAAGGTCACGGGCGAGGGCGATCATCCACCGGGGTCAGCACCTCGGCCACGGCCTCGAAGCCCCAGCCACTGTCGATGCGCCACGGCTCGCCCGCCTCGGAAAAATAGATCCGCACCGGTTGCGTCGATTCGTCATCGGTAAATCTTATTTCCACCCGGTAGACGGGCTGGGAACTGCCCGCCACCGTCATCACGCCCCGGCTGGCCTCGATCTTCGGTTTCCACGCGGAGGGATCGGCCATCAGCGCGCCCCCCGGCAGCCAGCCCATCGCCGCCGGAGGGGGTGGCGCCACGGCGCTTCGGGCCGATGACGCCTCGCCGGAGCCGGGCTTTTCCTCGTCAATGGAAAGCCGTCCCGTCTCGAACAGCACCATTTCCCCCACCATCACGCGGGCGCCTAGTTCACGGGGTTCCCCGCCCAGCTCCAGCCTGGCGTTCAATTCCTGCCGCGGAACTCGCAGAGCCACTTGCAGATTCCGCACCGCGGAGGCTTCGTCGAACTCGGCGGTCATGCGCCACGAGGTCCCGACAAGATTTCCACGAGCGCCGTCACCGAGGCCGCCGGACTCGTCGAGCGTACCCTGGGTCGACAGCCCGCGCGAGTAAAGCCCCGTCCGGGGATCCAGCCCCTCGAAGCCACTCACCACCATCTGCCCGATCCGGCGCCCGTTGTCGAGAATGGCCAGGGTGGAGGTCTCATTCCATCGAAAGAATGCCCCCAATGCCTCCTCGCTGTCGACTGGTTCGAAGGTCGCCTCGTCGGTAAACCAGACGGAGCGCACCAGCCAGCCGGTCGTGGCCAGCCAGAAAAGCACCACCAGGGCCGAGATGAGACGCGGGAGCATACGATCTCCAAACTGGCAGATACCCGCGCCCGCCGTCAATCCCTCTCTGTGGATTCCGCGCAATCCCACCCGCTGGCGCGGGATCTGCTTGCGCCCACTTTGCCCATCCCTATGTTGCCGAGACCATGACCTCTGACGCGCCTTCTTCCGCACCCGTGTTCAATCGAAAGAATCCCCTCCTCGCCCGCGTCGCCAGGCGTCGCCTCCTCACCGAGGGCTGCGAGGAAAAGGAAACCTGGCACTTCGAACTCGATCTCCAGGGCTCGGGTCTGGAGTATCTCCCCGGCGATTCCCTGGCGGTCTTTCCCCAAAACGATCCCGCGCTCGTCGAGGATGTCCTCGCCGCCCTGCATCTCGGGGGCGAGGAACCGGTCACCGATCCCAACGGGGTCGAAATGCCACTGCGCCAGGCCCTGACCGAGAGCTGCGCGATCACCGCTCCCGACAAGAAGTTTCTCAACAAGCTGGTCGAAAAAGCGGGCGACGCCGCCGAGGACATTGCCCGGCTGCTCCAGCCGGATCACAAGGACGCCCTCACCCACTTCCTCTGGGGACGCGAGATCATCGACTGCCTGCTGCAGTTTCCCAGTGTCCGGTGGGAACCCCAGGAGTTCGTCGACATTCTGAAAAAACTCAACGTCCGCCTCTACTCCATCGCCTCCAGCCTCGCGGCCAAACCCGACCAGTGTCATCTCACCGTCGCCCTGGTCCAGTATGAAAGTCACGGCCGCCAGCGCAAGGGCGTATGCTCCAGTTGGCTCGCGCAACGCACCGCGGAGAACACCGCCGTCCCCTGTTTCATCTCCCCCGGCAAGGCCTTCCGGCTTCCGGAACCCGATGAGGATGTGCCCGTGATCTTCATCGGCCCCGGCACCGGCATCGCCCCGTTCCGCGCGTTTCTCCAGCATCGCCAGGCCACCGGCGCCAAGGGCAAGGCATGGTTGTTCTTCGGCGAAATCCACGCCGACACCTGCTTTTTCTACGCCGACGAATGGGATGGCTACCTGGAGGACGGCACCCTCGACCGGGTCACCACCGCCTGGTCGCGGGATCAAGCGGAGAAAATCTACGTCCAGCACAAGATCACCGAACACGGCGCCGAGATCTGGGAATGGCTTGAAGAAGGGGCCATCGTCTATGTCTGCGGCGACGCCGAGCGCATGGCTCCCGACGTCGACAAGGCGCTCCACGATGCCATCGCCGAACATGGCGGCCTCGGCACCGAGGGCGCCGCGGCCTACGTCGAGCAGATGCGAAAAGACAAACGCTATCGCCGCGATGTCTATTGATTGACAGACACCGCGCCCGGCGGAGAAGATGCGTGACATCGCCTTCTCCCACGCATGAATCCCGACCCGCTGCTGTTGCTGTCCACTCTGGTGCCCTCCGGCTCGCCCGGTCTGGCCTTCTCGTGGTTCCTCCTCCTGGCCGTGGGCCTGGGCGCCATCGGACTCAGCTTTACCCGACGGTGGGGCCGCTCCCGCTGGCCCTTCCACGTCATCATCACCAGCGCCATCGTGTGCCTGGCCTGGGGCGACATCAACCGGAGCGTCGCCGGCCATTCCTTTCAGGTTCTGGCCCTGGGTCTCGGGCTCGTGGCCGTCATCCGGGCTCTCATCGCCACGTTTCGCGAGCCGGGTCCCCGATACTGAGACCGAGCCCCGCGCGATGCCTTTTTCCCCAGATGAAAAAATCGCCCTCTTCGGCGGCACTTTCGACCCGGTCCACGCGGGCCATCTTTCGCTCGCCCAACGGGCGCGTCGGGACTGTCACCTCGACCGGGTGATCTTCGTGCCCTGCGCACGATCACCATTCAAGGACAAGCCCACCTTGGCCGACGCGGAGCAGCGCCTCGACATGCTGCGACTGGCGCTCGACAGCATTCGGGCAGGCGACTGGGCGGAGGTGTCGCGCCACGAGATCGACCGCCAACCGCCCTCCTACTCCTGGCAGACAGTCCGCCACTATCGCGAGCACTTTCCCCGCGCCCAGTTTTCCTGGATCCTCGGCGCCGACCAATGGGAGCAGATCGACCAGTGGGCCGAATCCGAAAAACTCCGCACCTGGCTCCATTTCATCGTTGTCACCCGTCGGGGCAACCGCGTGGCGCCCATGCCGGGTTGGCGGGCCAGCATTCTGGAGTTCGATCATCCCGCCAGCGCCACCGCCATCCGCGAGGGACGCGGACAGGCCGACTGGCTCCCCGACTCCGTGGCGGCCTATATTCGCGAACGGGGTCTCTACGGATCGGCTCACTGAACGGCATTGACCACCCGGCGCGCGTCGACACGTTGCCTGTCCCGCACACCTGAGCGCACGGGCCGCGAGAGAAAACGACTGGAGAATCCCCGGATACGGGTGCAGACATTCCCGCCAGAGACCGTGTCCGATAAACCATGGCAGATCAGCGCCGACACCGGCGGCACCTTCACCGATTGCTTCGGCGTGCCCCCGGGCGCCGGACAGAACGAGGCCCGGTTGGTTAAAGTCCTCTCCTCCGGACGCCTGCGCGTCGCGGTCGGGGAGGTCCTCGATGACCAATGTCTGCGCCTCAACCTTCCCCCGGGCTGGCTGACACCAGACGGCTTCTTCGTGGGCTTCCACATCGAAATCGACGGCCGCGCCATCGCGGTGGCCGGATGGGACGCATCCCGATCCGAACTCCGGCTCGCGGCCCCCTGCCCCACACTCCACGCCCTCCCCATCATCGATCTGTTCACCGGCGAGGAGGCCCCCGTCCTCGGCGCGCGTCTCCTCACCGGCACCGGACCGCGCGACGCCTTTCCGCCACTGGATTTCCGACTCGGCACCACCCGCGGCACCAACGCCCTGCTGGAGCGGAAAGGCGCGCCGGTCGCCTGCTTCGTGACCCGCGGCTTCGCCGACCTGCTCGTCATCCGAGATCAACGCCGTCCCGATCTCTTCGCCCTCCACCATCAGCGACCCCGCCCCCTCTACGACCGCGTCATCGAGATCGAGGAACGGCTCGACGCCGCCGGAAACATTCTCACCCCCCTCGATCCCGCCTTCGAGTCCGCGGCCCGCGCCGCGCTCGATGCCGGCATACGCGTGGCCGCGGTGGCACTCCTGCATTCCTACCGAAATCCCGCTCACGAGCAGGCCATCCGCGACCGACTCCTCGGCCTTGGCTTCCAGCATGTCTCCCTCAGCGGCGAACTCGCCCCACTCATCCGCATCGTGCCGCGGGCCGAGACCGCCGTCGTCGACGCCACCCTGACACCCGTGATGCGCGGATTCCTAGACCACATCGACGGAGCCCTCGGAGGCGAGCGCGACTTTCTCACCATGACCTCGGCCGGTGGCCTCGAACCGGTCACCGCGTATCGGCCGAAAGATTCCCTCCTCTCCGGTCCCGCCGGCGGGGTGGTTGGCGCCGCCACCGCCGCCCGCGCCCTGGGATTCGAAAAGATCATCACCTTCGACATGGGCGGCACCAGCACCGATGTGGCGCGCCACGATGGCGATTTCCTCTACCGATTCGAACAGAAAGTCGGCGACGCCCGGCTCCTGTCCCCGGCCCTGAAGATCGAGACTGTCGCCTCCGGGGGCGGCTCCATCTGCCAGTGGACCGAATCGGGCCTACGAGTGGGGCCCGAATCCGCCGGCGCCGATCCCGGTCCCGCCTGCTATGGACGTGGCGGCCCCCTGACCATCACCGACGTGAACCTGCTGCTCGGTCGTATCGATCCCGACAACTTCGGCATCCCCATCGGGGAGGAAAATCTGCGCGCCGCGACCGCCGCCCTCCAGTCCCTGGCCCGAGAAATGGGAGCCTCCGCGCCCTCCGACGAGAGTGCCCTCCTCCAGGGCCTGGCCGCCATCGCCACCGAGCAGATGGCCGACGCGATCCGCACCATTTCGCTACGCGAAGGCGCCGATCCCGCCGATTACGCGTTGGTCGCCTTCGGCGGCGCCGGTCCCCTGCACGCCTGCGACATCGCCGAGAGCCTCGGCATGGCGACCGTGCTCGTGCCGCGCGAGGCCGGTCTGCTCAGCGCCTACGGCATTCACCACGCCAGCGTGGAGCGCTTCGCCGAGCGGCAAACACTCCAGCCGCTGGAGGAATGTCTAACCTCTCTCCTAGATACACTTCGGGATCTCGCCGACGAGGCGGGGAAAACACTCCGCGCCGATCTCGGCGGCGAGGTTCCCTTGAAAATCCGACGCCAGTTGGCCGAACTCCGTCTCGCGGGGCAGGACTCCAGCCTCACCTGCGAGATCGACGATCCCGCCGCCCTCGCCGACCAGTTCCGCGCCCGCTACACCTCCATCTTCGGCTACCCGCCCGAGCCCGGGCGCCGGATCGAACTTGTCACCCTCCGCGTCGTCGTCTCCACCACCGAAGCGCCCGCCCCGGACGACAAGTCACCCACTGGGAGCGCGGGCGCGCCAATCAACCCTGTTGAATCGCAGACCCAACCCTCTTTGGTGGATCGCTCCACCCTGTCGCCCGGCACCGAAATCATCGGCCCGCGCGTGATTCAGGACCCCTTCAGCACGCTCTACCTCAAGCCCGGCTGGACCGCGACCGTGGCCGCGAACCGCGGCCTCATCGTCAACCGATCCGCCGCTCCCCCGCCGGAAGTCGAGAGATCCGAACATCCGGAAACCGCCATCGAGCGCGAGCTTTTTCGTCACCGCTTCGAGAATCTGGTGGAGGAAATGGGCGCCATGCTCCAGCGCTCCGCCATCTCCACCAATGTCAAGGAGCGTGCCGATTTCTCCTGCGCCCTGCTCGACGCCAACGGGGAACTGGTCGCCAACGCCCCGCACATTCCCGTGCATCTGGGCGCGCTGGGCCTGTGCGTCCGCGAGGTGGTCAGAGTCCTGCCCCCGCGCCCGGGAGACACCCTCATCACCAATCACCCCGGCTTTGGTGGATCGCACCTGCCCGATGTCACGCTGATCACTCCCGTGTTCACAAACCACCCCGAGACGCTGGTCGGCTACGTCGCCAATCGCGCGCACCATGCCGAGATCGGCGGCATCTCGCCGGGATCGATGCCCCCGGACGCGAAATGCCTGGCCGAGGAGGGCGTCGTCATCGCCCCCACCCGCCTGATCGAGCGAGGCGAGGCGCGCTTCGCGGAAATCGAGCGACTGCTGACCCGCGACGCGCCCTTTCCCACCCGTCATCTCGCCGACAATCTCGCCGATCTCCACGCCCAACTCGCCGCCAACCGCCGCGGGTGCGCCCTGCTGGAGCAACTGGCCGATAGCCACGGCGCCGAGACCCTGCGGGGACATCTGGAGGGACTCGCCACCCAGGCGCGAGATTCCCTGCGGCGCCATCTCGAGGCCACCGGTTTCAGCGAAGGCCGCGCCGAGGAGCGTCTCGACGATGGCACGGTCATTCGGGTATGCCTGAGTCGGCATCCGGAAAGCGGTCGCCTGGTGATCGATTTCACCGGCACCGCCGCCAGCCATCCGGGAAATCTCAACGCCACTCCCGCCATCATCCGCAGCGCCGTGCTCTACGTGCTGCGTCTCTGGTCCCAATCTCCCGTGCCGCTGAACGAAGGCTTGCTGCGCGAGGTCGATATCGTGCTGCCACGCTGTTTTTTGAATCCGGATTTCTCCGACGATCCCCGCCGCTGTCCCGCCGTGGTCGGCGGCAATGTCGAGATTTCCCAGCGGGTGGTGGACGCCCTCATCCGCGCCATCGGATTCCAGGCCGGATCGCAGGGAACGATGAACAATTTTCTCTTCGGCAACGAGCGTTTCGGCTACTACGAGACCATCGGGGGTGGAGCCGGGGCCGGACCGGGCCATCACGGCGCCGGCGGGCTCCATACCCACATGACCAACACCGCGATCACTGATCCCGAAATCCTGGAGCACCGTTATCCCGTCCGTTTGCGAAGCTTCTCCCTTCGCCCCGGCTCCGGCGGGAAAGGTCGCTATCACGGTGGCGACGGGCTCATTCGCGAGGTCGAGTTTCTGGAGCCTCTGCGCGTTTCCCTGCTGACCCAGCATCGGAATGAGGCGCCGCAAGGTCTGGAGGGCGGCGCGCCGGGCGCCCGCGGTCGGCAGACGCTGACACGCGACGGGGAGTCGCGCGAACTCCCGGGCATCACCGCCATCGAGGTCGAGCCGGGCGACCTGCTCAGAATCGAGACTCCCGGCGGCGGCGGCTATGGCCGGCCCGCCTGACGCCGATCAATTGCCGGGAGCGGTGGCGGGCACATTCCCGAAATCGTCCGCCTCGAAAAACTCCACGAAGTCGCGCGCCTCCTGGGCGAGAGGATGGTTGGCCAGTCGCCCGATCTCCTTGGCCACGGGAACGGAAATTTCCTGGGGACGATTGTGAAGATCGGAAAAGATAATCTCCTGCATCTCCTCGGGCAGGTCGGTGCGCACGGCCAGCGTCATCAGATCCTCGATGTATTCCTCGTCGCCGATGAGATTGAGGGCGTGCTGGATGGCATCGACACGCACCTCCTCCGGCGCGTCGGACTGGGCGGCGATGGCGGCGAGTTTTTGCCCGGCTTCGCGATGCTCGATGCTTTCATCGATGAGCAGATCGGAGATCCGGGTGTCCCAAACTTCGCGGTCCTCGGCCGAGAGGGGCGCGGGTTCCACCTGGGTCACAACCGCATTGGGCGCGGAGGCGGACGGATCGATGGTGGTGATCTCCGGTTTGGCCCCGCCGTCCCCACTGGTGACGGTCGCGGCCTCGGCGGAGGTTTCCGGCTCCACCCCGAGACGATTCAGGGCAACGATGCCACCGATGGTCACCAGGAGCAGCGCGGCGATGAGGGTGAGAAGAAAACGAGGATTCATCGTGACTTGTTCGATTGCGGCGCAGTCTACCACGTCACTCCGTAATCGGCACGGACAATTGGGAGGGTCGCGAGCCACGAAAAAATCACAAAGCGGCGGTGGCGCGAAATTTTCCCGAGGGGGCGCCGGAGTCGGTATTGACTTTCGCGACGCGGAGATCCAGCATCGAGAGAATTCCCAACCAGGCGATGAGCCGCGCGATCAGAGCATACCATTTATCCTCAGGCGTTTGTGCCCCCCTCGTGGCGACGGCTTGCGCGCTGGGGCTATGGCTTTGCCCGTCGGATGCGGCGGCGGAGTCCGGTCAGGAGATCAAAGTGAAATTCTGGCCCGATGACATCGAGCTGACGGGCACCGTCGCCGATCCCCGCGTCTCGACGCGCCTGCTCATCGCGCTGCATCGGGCGCAACCGGGGAGACGGGTGATGAACCGCCTGGTGCTGAATCCCGGAAAGACCGTCATGCCGCTGCCCGACACGGATGAAATCGAGGGCCTGATTCTGGAACTGGCGCTGTCGACCCGCGATGGCTGTCTCATGATCACCGACCGGGAGGTGGTGGTGTCCGGTCTGACGGACAGTCTCGTCACCCACGCCGCCTTCGAGGCCCGGCTGCGTCCGATGGCGGCGCGCCACCCGGATAGACAATGGCGAAACCGCATCTGCCTGGTGCCGGAGGAGGATCTGGCGCCGGAAAATTTCCCGCCACGTCCCCGGCCCGCCCTGAATCCTCAGCCGCTCGAGACGGCTCCGGTCACTTTGGCGGACAGCGCCTACGGACCGGAACCCCCTCCCGTGCGCGCCATCCCGCTGGCGATCACCTCGGTGACGACCGATCCCGTGGAGACACTCCTCGTCGCGGAGGCCACGGACGAGGGGCCGCGGACGGCACTGGAGCCGGTCGAACGGATTCGATTCGCGGCCGACAGCTATCTGGTGGCCTACAGTCAGGCGGAGTTTGTGAGCGGCGTGCTGGCCAGGATTCGCGCTCTCCCCGATGTCAAAAGCCGGGTGGTGCTGAGGGCCTACCCCGACACCGCCGGTAGCCACACTTACAACGACTGGCTGAGTCTCTCCCGCGCCAAGGCGGTGCGCCGGGCGCTGGTGGATGCCGGCATACCGGAGGAGAGAATCCGCCTTGAAACCCCCAGTCAGGGGCACGACCGCGAAAACCTCGGCTCGGTACGCGTCTTTCTGCCCCTGCCGGTCGCCCCGGTCCCCGAGGCGCCTTCCGCCGAGCCCCCCGTCCAAGTCAGCGTCTCCGCCTCGGCACCGCCGGACACGCCGCCAGCCACGCCTTGACGGACGGATGGCCGCGTGAATGTAACCGCCTGGGCATGGACTCCGTCTTTTTCGTCAAGATGGAAGCATCCCCCCCGCCCCCCGCTCCCCCCCGCTCGACAGCCGGTCACTGGCGGGGATGGCTCTGCATCCTGGGAATGATCGCCGCCGCCGCCTGGGCGGCCTTTTCTCTCTGGACCCCCAAACCGCCGCCGGCTCCCGCCGACATCGCGACCTCCGAGGCACCGGACGAGACGGTTCAAGCGGTGAATCGCGCCTTCGAGGCCCATTGGCAAGGCGCGGGCCTGACACCCGCCCCGATGGCGGACGACTTGGCTGTCGCGCGGCGCTTGTCACTCGCCCTGACCGGCACCATCCCCTCGTTGGAGGAAATCCGCGCCCTGGAGCGACAAGAGCCGGATCGCCGGATCGACTGGTGGCTGGATCGGCTGTTGAGTGATCCCCGCGCCGACAGCTACCTCGCCGAACGGCTGGCTCGCGCCTACGTCGGCGTGGAGAATGGCCCGTTTCTCGTCTATCGGCGCAACCGGCTGGTGCGCTGGATCGGCGAGCAACTCCGGGCGAGGCGTCCCTACGACGCGATGGCGCGCGAGATGATCGGCGCCGAGGGACTGTGGACCAGCAATCCGGCCTCCAACTTCATCACCGCCACCGTCAATCAGAACGGCGAGGACAAAGGCCCCGACCAGATTCAGTTGGCGATCCGCACCACCCGCGCCTTTCTGGGCATCCGCATCGACTGCGTGCAATGTCACGACGACAAATTCGGGGATCGCTGGAAACAGGCCGACTTTCACCAACTGGCGGCGTTTTTTGCCCCGGCGCAGACGAATCTGACCGGTGTCCGGGATCGCCCCGAAGAAGTCCACGAAGCTCAGTATCGCGGCGACCACGAAACCCGGACCGTGCCGCCGATGGTGCCGTTTTCGGCCGACCTGCTGCCCGAGACCGGCTCGCTGCGACAAAGGCTCGCCGTCTGGACGACCCACCCCGAGAATCTGCCCTTTGCCCGGGCCACTGTGAACCGGATGTGGGGCCTGCTTTTCGGGCGCCCCCTGGTGGAGCCGGTGGATGATCTCCCGCTCGATCCCGCGGCCCTGCCTCCGGGACTGGAAATCCTCGCCCGCGATTTTATCGCCCACGACTTCGACCTCAGACATCTCGTCCGCGTCATCACCGCCACGGCACCATTTCGGATCGACAGTCGCTCCGCCGATCCGGACCGGCCCCTCACCACCGCGCACGAGACCCACTGGGCGGCCTTCCCGCTGACCCGCCTGCGGCCGGAGCAGGTGGCGGGCGGTGTGGCGCAGGCCACCAGTCTCGACACCATCGACGAGACGGCGCCGTTTCTCATGAGGCTGAGCAGTTTCGGACAGAGAACCGATTTCGTGAAACGCCACGGAGATCCCGGAGAAAACGAACTCGCGGAGCAGCCCGGCACCATTCCCCAGCGCCTGCTGATGATGAATGGGAAGATGGTAGGCGAACGAATCGGCGGCAATCCCCTTGCCAACGCCGTCAGCCGCATCGCCGGTCTCGCGCCCGATCCCGCGACCGCCGTCGAGACCGCCTATCTCTGCCTGTTCACCCGCCGCCCCACCGCAACGGAGTCGGCCCACTTCAGCGCTTTGTTGGAAGGCGCCAACGCCAAACAGCGCCGCCGGGCGCTGGAGGACCTCTATTGGACGCTGCTCAACGCGACCGAGTTTTCCTGGAATCATTGACCCCTCCCCCGCCATGACCATTCCCACCGATCCCACCTACGGCGCCTGCGGATCATCACGCCCCTGGGACCGACGCTCCGTGCTCAAAGCCGCCGGATTTTCCGCCGCCGGATGGCTGACTCCACTCGCCGACGCGCTCGCGGCGCGGGACGCGACCACCCGCGGTCGTCCGCGATCCCTCATCCTCCTCTGGCTGAAAGGCGGGGCCAGTCAATTGGAGACCTTTGATCCCCACCCCGGCTCCCCCATCGCCCACGGCGCCCGCGCCATCGACACCGCCCTGCCCGGAGTCAAACTCGGGGAATCACTCGTTCAAACCGCCGAACTGCTCCCCCGCCTCTGCCTGGTGCGCTCCATGGTCGGCAAGGAGGGCGATCACGAGCGGGCGGTCTATCAGGCCAAAACCGGCTACCAGATCGATCCCTCCCTCGTCCATCCCTCCATCGGCGCGGTGGTTTGCCACGAACTGCCCGACACCCGGCTCGACATTCCCGCCCACATCTCCATCCTCCCCGGCCAATGGCCCGCGCGCGGAGGCCACCTGGGGGCGCAGTACGACGCCTTCAAGATCGGCGACCCCACCCAGCCCATTCCCGACGTCAGCGCCCGCGTGGCGGCGGATCGCGCCGCCCGGCGCCTCGAGCATCTCGATCTGGTGGAACAGGCATTCGCCCGCGGTCGGGAACCCGGTCTCGACCAAGACCGCACCCTCCACCGCGAACACATCGCCCAGGCGCGCCGCATGATGTCCAGCGAGCAACTCGCGGCCTTCGATGTCAACGAGGCCACCGCCGCCGAGCGCGCCGCCTACGGGGACACCCCTTTCGGCCGGGGATGCCTGGCCGCCACCCGGCTGGTCGAGGCGGGCGTCCGCTGCGTGGAGGTGACACTCGACGGCTGGGACACGCACGCGAACAACCACGAGCTGCAGAACAGCCGCGCCGCCATCCTCGACACCGCCCTCGCCGCCCTGATCCGGGATCTCATCGCCCGCGATCTGCTCGACCAGACCCTGGTGGTGTGCGGCGGAGAGTTCGGCCGCACCCCCAAGCTCAACCCCCTGGAGGGCCGCGACCACTGGCCCGATGGATTCAGCTTTGTCCTCGCCGGCGGAGGCATACGCGCGGGGCATGTCCACGGCGCCACCGATCCCTCGGGCGCCAAGCAAGCTCCCGCGGATCCCGTCCGCGTGGCGGATCTGCACGCCACCCTCATGCATGCGCTCGGCATCGACCCGGCATACGAGATGATGACCTCCGCCAACCGCCCCATCGCCTTCAGCGAGGGACGGGTGATCCACGACCTGCTGCGCGCCTGATCACGCCGCCGTTTCCAGCCTTCGCTTGCCCAACAGGAGCGCGATCCAGAACGGCACATTCACGAAAAACAGCAGATCGACCGCCTCAAAGTAATAGAACGGCAGGTTCATGATGGTGAAAATGAAGACGTGGAGCGACATCAGCGACACCCCCACCACCAGCGCCGAGGCGCGATTGAACAAAGTGAGAAACGCCAACAGTTCCACGTAGAATCCGAGCGCCAGGAAGACCATCATCATCCCCGGTCGATTCAGGAGCAGTTCGATGGCCCACTGGTTCGTCTCCGTGCTGATCGGCTTCTCCAGTTGGTCGTAGTAGGCCTGGAGACGGTTCTTCTCAAACTGCACCGCGATGTTGGGCAACTGTCCCACCCACTTGGCGCCGGGAATGACGCCACCGCCCGAGTTCACCCATTTGCTCACCGCCGAGATCACATAACCGGCGCAGATCATCTGCTGCGACCAGAACACCGCTCCGCTGGCCAGATCCAGCCCCGTCTCGCGGCAATGACGGGGACGAAACCTCTCCCAGGCGAACCACGCCGCCTGTCCCAGCAGCACCAGCCCCACCACCTGGGTGGCGTGATGCGAGCCCACCGGCGAGCTGTGGATGCCGCCCACCAGGGCATGGATCAGGAACAAGCCCGCCGTGGCCGCCAACATCCAGCGCCCCATGGCGTAGATCACGAGCAGGGCCAGCATCAACCCCGCCAAAGTGAATGTCGGCGCCGGCTGCCCGATCCAGCTGAGATCGAACAGCGAGGGCAGGCCATTGGCCCGATCCAGATCGTAGTCGTCGCGGATATCCACCGCCCACGGTCGCCAGGTGTGCCAGGTGGCGAACCAGACCGTGATGGCGAACCCCACCCGCATGATCGCCCACTCCCAGGGAGCGTAGCGGATACGGCCGAGTTGATTGGAAAAAAGAGCGCGGAAAAACGTCTTCATATCACCGGAAAAGGGGAAAGAACTGTGGCGACGGCGGCCGAGTCAGCGCGCGGGCAGTTGGGCGACTTCCTCCTCGCGGGTCACGATGCGATTGCCCTCGCGAAACACCCGCACATCGACGAGGCGCAAGCCGTCGAGCTTGCCCCCCGCAAACGCCCGCGGGGCAAAGACATCACGCAGATAAACGAGCGTGGCCTCGCCCGCGATCCGCTTCTGATCCACCGACCAGTCGAAGTGTGAGCCCTTGAACTGCTTCTTGAGATCCTCGAGATCGTCTCCGTACTGCTTTTTCAGTTGGGATGCGACCATGTTCACCGTCGGCACCGTGCCCAACGTCTCACCCTCGGCGGATTTCAAATACACCAGATAGGTCCGATCATCGAACTTGGAATACATGGGAAAGGACGAGAGCGGGTAGAACTCTCCGGCAGCGTAGCAGGCCGCCATGGCTAGCAGCATCGGAACGAGCGCCGTCAGGGAACGGCAGCAACAGGGAAGGCATTTTTGCATGGAGGGAGCGGTATCGGGAAGATGGGACCAGTGGGAGCAAAGGGAGCCCCGAGCGGGGAGAGCGTCGCACCGCTGCTTGCCTTTCGCCACGCGAATTTTGCGTCGTCACTCAAGAGGGTATGATCTCCGACTCAACCCTGTTATGCGGACAAACCCCCAACCTTTGTCCCCAATGCCATCATCGCTTGACGGAAAAACGTGTTGACCGCCCCAGCGTCTTTGTTACATACTGAATGGTATCTGAAATCTCAACCCTGATAACCATGAGCCAATACATCGATGGATTTGTGATTCCCGTGTCCAAGGACAAGATCGAAGCCTATCGCGAGATGGCGGAGCGCGCCGCCGCGATCTGGATCGAGCATGGAGCGCTGGAATATCGCGAATGTCTGGGGGATGATCTCGATTTCGACTTCGGCGTGCCCTTCACCCGGCTCGCGAATTGCGGTCCCGACGAAACGGTGTTCTTCAGTTGGGTGGTCTACGCCTCGAAGAAGGCACGCGACGAGGCCAACGCGAAGATTCACGCGGACCCACGGCTCAAGGAAATGTGCGATCCCGACCACATGCCCTTCGACTGCCAGCGCATGTCGTTCGGGGGATTCCGCTCCGTGGTCAGTGCCTGAGGGGAGCGATCAGGCGGCGGTGTTGATCAGTTTGCCGTAGTTCCGGGACACGACCTCTTTGAGCGTGCCGACTTCGAGCGGCTTGGTCATGAAGTCGTCCATCCCGACTTCCATGCAGCTTTCCTTCACCCCGGTGAGGGCGTGGCCGGTGATGGCGATGATGATGGGTTGGCGGCTCAGCTCGCGGTTGGCGCGAATTTTTTCCGCCGCCTCGACGCCTCCCATCTCGGGCATCTGGAGATCCATGAGTATGACGTCGGGGCGCATTTTCTTGACGAGTTCGAGCGCCTCGAGCCCGTTGTTGGCGGTGGCGATGTCGGCGTAGCCGAGGTTCTGGAGGATCTTGGAGCAGATCTTGCGGTTCATCTCCACATCGTCGACCACCATCACGCGAGCCGGGTGCTGTTTGGCGAAAGCCCGGGCGCCCTCCAACGAGAGGGGATCGTTTTTGGCGTCGTAACCCTCGTCGCCGCCGAGAAGATTGGCCAGGGTGTCCATGAGCCCGTCCTCGGTGAGTGGCTTGAAGCAGAAATCGACTTTCAATTCGTCAAACGCCTCCCCGCCCGGTTTCCGATCCGTGGCTTTCAGCAGGCCCAGCCAGGGCAGCCCGTGACGGTTCAGCCGGGCGCAGAAACGGCTCAACTGCCCCTGCGGCTGTCCGGCGGGATCGACGATGACGGCGTCGGGACGCATGGCGATGACCTCGTCCATCTGGTGCTCGGTCAGGTCGTGGGTCACGAGCGCCTCGATGCCGTAGCGGAGGCAGAGATGATTCACCAGCGAGGCGAGGGTGGGCTGGCGACAGAGCACCACGATCTTTTTCGCCGTGAGTATCTTGCGGCGGCGGGCGCGGGCGTTCACCGACTCGGGGTCCTGATCGGCGAATCCGCCGAAGGGCAGTTCGAAGAAAAAGTGCGAGCCTTTCCACACCTCCGACTCGACGCCGATATCCCCGCCCATGAGGCGGCAGAGTTCCCGGCTGATGGCCAGACCGAGTCCGGTGCCCCCATGCTTGCGGGTGGTGCTCTCGTCGGCCTGGGTAAAGGCTTCGAAGATCTTTTCCCGATTGTCCGGCGCGATGCCGACGCCGGTGTCGCGGATGGAACAATGCAGGATCAACTCACGGGCGCCTTTTTCGGTGATGACCTCGCGTCCGCTGAAGGAGACGAAAACCTCGCCCTCGTAGGTGAATTTCACCGCGTTGCCGATGAGGCTGGCCATCACCTGTTGGAGGCGCTGGCGATCGGCGAAAATGGTGGCCGGGGTGCTGTCATCGATGTAATGGCACAGCTCGACCCCCTTCTCCGCCGCCATGTAGGCGAACAAGTCCATGGTCTCGTCGATGAGATGACGCACGGTGATGGGCTGCTTCTCCAGCGTCATCATGCCGGACATGAGTCGAGAAAAATCGAGAATGTCGTTGATCAGATGCATCAGCGCGTAGCTGCTGTTGCGCATCACATCGACGAGGCTGCGCTGGTCGCCGTTGAGGCCGGTGTCGTGGAGCAGATTCAGGGTGCCGATGATGCCGTTCATCGGGGTACGGATCTCGTGGCTCATGTTGGCGAGGAAGTCGCCCTTCGCCTCCTGGGCATGCCTCAGATCCTGACCCATCACTTTCAAATGCCGGGATATTTCGACCAACGCCTCGCGCACGGTGACGGTCTCCTCACACTCTTCCGTAGCGTCACCACCCACCTCCGACTTCCCATCCAGAGAGTCCGCATCCATCTCTTCCCCGGCGGCGAAGCGCTTCATCAGATCCGCCGCATTGGCGAGTTCCCGGCGCAAGCGCTCGATCTCCCGCTCCCGCTTGGCGGATTCAAGCCGCTGCCAGCGGGTGACCATCCACAGCACCAGTGTCGCCACGAGGAGGCATCCCGCGAGGCTGAATCCCACCATGCCGCCCATGCTGCCGGTGAGCAAAACCAGCCCACTCCCGAAGCCCCCGCCACGCTCGGCCGCCTCCAGCGAGGGAAGGCCAAGCGCAAACAATAGCGCCCCCACCCAACTGGCATGGGGTTCGCGAAGTGCCCGGAGGCACCCAGGTTTCAATTCGGGAGGCAAGACCGTTCAGTTCTCTAAATTATAAAATTTATAATATTTAACAATTTTTACAAGCTGGATCTTTGAGTTTCCGTTGAATTGCGTTAAGGTGCCGGTCGCGGGACGAGTCCCGCTGCTCGACATCCTTTCCGGCCCCCGTTTTCCGAGATCGATTTCCATGCCCAGTCGTCGTCAGATTCTCTCCTCCCTGGGTGCCACCGCGGCCGTTGTCGGTATCCCCGCGATCTCCCGCTCGGCGGCTCCCGCACCCCTGAAGTATCTCCAGATCGGCACCGCCCACGCCCATGCCAACAAGCTCTCGGTCTATCGCGAAAGTCCGGAATGGGAAGTCCTCGGCATTGTCGAACCCGATCCCGAGCGGGTCGAGTCCGCGAAGCGATCGGATCTCTACGGCGACCTGCCATTCTACACTCTGGAGCAGGGGCTGAACCTGCCGGGCCTGCACGCGGTGGGTATCGAGACGGAAGTCCGCGATCTGCTGCACCACGCGGAGCTGGCCGTCGATGCCGGTTGCCACATCCATCTCGACAAGCCGGCCGGGGAATCGCTCGCCCATTTCCGCCGGATCTACGACAAGGCCGACGCCGCCGGCCTGACCATCCAGATGGGCTACATGTTCCGCTTCAATCCCGCGGTGATGCTCATGCGCGAGCTGCTGGAAAAAGGCTGGCTCGGCGATCCCTTCGAAGTGCACACGGCGATGTCCAAAGTGGTGCCCCCGGATGATCGGCGCGGACTGGACGATTACCCCGGCGGCATTCTGTTTGAACTCGGCTGCCACGTGGTCGATCTCGCCGTGGATGTCCTCGGCGCCCCGGATCGGGTCACCGCCTACCCGCGCCGGGTGCGGGAGGAAGCCGATGATACTCTCATCGACAGCATGCTGGCCGTGCTGGAGTATCCGCGAGCCACGGCCACGGTACGCTCCACGGCGGTGGAGGTGGAGGGATTCGCCCGACGGCATTTCGTGGTCTGCGGCACCGAGGGCACCTGCCATATTCAGCCGCTCGACCGCCCGTCGATGACGCTTTCCCTCTCCCGGGCTCGGGGAGATTACCGGAAAGGTGTCCAACAGATCGCCTTCGAGCCTCCCTACCAGCGCTATGTCGGCGACGCCGCCGATCTCGCCGCCGTGATCCGCGGGGAGAAAAGCCAGCGCTGGGGGCGTGCCCACGATCTCGCGGTGCAGGATACCGTGCTGCGCGCGGCCGGCCTGGAGCCCGACGACTTTTCCGCCCCCACCCCGTTGAAATGAACGAAGCCGCCACCCTCGCCTCAGACGCCGCGCCGCCCTTGCGGAAACCTCTCCGGGCGCGGAAGGGACTGATGGTCCTGGCCATCTTCGTGGCCTCGCTACCCACCGCCCTGGTGGTATTGGCCTTTCCGGTGGGAAATCATCTCGCCGACGCCAGTTGGCGCGCATTCCGGGCCGAATGGGAAGCCCGGGGGGAGACCTTTGCCTTGGAATCTCTGTTGTCTCCGGAGATTTCCGACGACCGGAATTTCGCCAAAGCTCCCCTCATCGCCGAATGTTTCGCCACCACCGCTTCGCACGACGGCCACGATCATGGCCATGATCGCGATCACGCCCACCCCGTGGAGGCGCCCGCCGCGCCGACGCGACTGGGTGGTTTCTCCGTGTTTGCCGACGGCTCGGTGCGCCATCCCACGGAGGCGCGCGCGCTTTCCTACGTGTCCGGCATGCCGGTGGAGCTGACCGGCTTCGTGCCGGCGGGCGCCAGCGAGTCCGATCCCCTTGTCTATCTGGATGAGGTTTTCGCCCGTCATGAACCCGTCATCGCCGATCTGATGGAGGCCGCCGGACGCGAGGGCGCCCACTATCCGGTCGATCCCGCCCGGCCATCCGCCACTCAACTGGCTCACCTGCCGGCATTGATCCCGGCCATCCACGCGCTACGGGTCCACAATCTGGCGCTGATCGCTTCCGGTCCCGATCAGGCGGAGCAAGCCGCGGCGCGGGTGATCGGCACGCTGCGCGTCATCCGTCTCGGCACGGAATGCGAGGGGCTCGCCTCGCACTCCATCCGCACCATGGCCCTGGAATCGGCGGGCCTGGAGGTGGTCTGGCACGCGCTCCTGCGCCAGCGATTTGGCGACGCGGAGTGGCAATCGATCGATCGCGAGCTTCGCGCCTATTCGTTCGGTCCGCGCCTCCTGCACGCCTTGCGATTCGAGCGGGCGGCCCTGATCCGGGAAGTGGAAAACGGTTTCGAACGACGCAGCGCGCGCCCCTTTTCCGTGCCGCCCGCGTGGGTGAATCTCGCGGGCCTGCTCGAATACGGGCAACTCACCCAACGCCATTGGTTCACCGACGCCGCCGGCGGACGCGTGCTCACCGACGAGCCCCGCCTGCCCCAACTCGCGGCGATCGAAGCGGAGGTGGCCGATCTTGAGACCAGCTTTGAAAACATGGTGCTCTCCGTCGGCGTGCTGCCGGTCCACGATTTCGCCCAGCGCTCCCGCTGGATCGAAGCCCAGCGAAACCACGCGCTGATCGCGATCGCCCTCGAGCGACATCGTCTCGCCCGCGGCAGCCTGCCGGATCGGCTCAGCGATCTGGTGCCGGAATGGCTCCCGGAAATACCGGAGAGCGCGTTCACCACCCAGACTCCCCGCTACGAGCGCGCGCCCGATCCAGAGGGCGCGGGACCACTGCCCGATGGCTATCGCCTGCGCAGCTTCGGCGACGACACGGGCAACGGAGTGGAGGATCCCGTTTGGATCCTGCCCCCCGCGATCATCAAGTGAGTTCCCCTCGTTGACGCCAGCGGTTTCGGCTTTATTTGCCCGGCCCAGGGGTCACACTCAGGAGAATGAAACCGACTCCCCCCCTCGCCAAATTTCCCCTCATCGCCTGCGTGCTCGCGGCATGCCTCGCGTCCGCCCCTGGCCGGCAGGACATCGCCGCCCAGATCCCGGACCTCGCGCAGCTCCCGGATCTCACGGACGAGTTGCAGGATCAGATCGAGAAAAGCGGTGGCTCCCTGACCCTCGCGGATCGTCGCTACCGCATCACCCGCCCCCTCGAGTTTGATCTCGCCAAGCATGGCAACGCCGGCATCCGCGCGGAAACCGCCAGCGCCACCCTCATCATGGACGGTTCCGGACCCGCCATCCGATTCAAGGGCTCCCACGAGGGCACCGCCGGGCCGGACACCTTCCAGCCCGCCACCTGGCGTGAGCGCATGCCCATCGCCACCGGTCTCGTCATTCTCGGCAACCATCCGGAGGCCGACGGCATCGAACTGATCCAGTGCGTCCAGCCCGTCATCACCCGCGTCTCCGTGCGCGGCTGCCGACACGGCATCCGTCTCGCGATCCGCAACCGCAATGTCACCATCTCCGATTGCCAGATCTACGAGAACGAGGGCGTCGGCATCTACCTCGATCAGGTGAACCTACACCAGATCAACATTTCCAACTGCCACGTCAGCTACAACCGCGAGGGCGGCATCGTGGTCCGCGACGGCAATGTGCGCAATCTCCAGATCACCGGCTGCGACATCGAGGCCAACATGCCCGGCGATCCCGACACCCCCACCCGCACCGCCAACATCCTGCTCGATGTCTCCGGCACCGAGGATGACAAGAGCCACTCCATCGCCGAGGTCGCCATCACCGGCTGCACCATCCAGCACAGCGCCAACTACGGCGGCGGCGCCGAGCAAAAAACCGTCGCTCCCGGCGGAGCCAACATCCGCCTGCTCGGCAAGGAGATCTGGCCCATCGACTCGGTCGCCATCACCGGCAACGTCATTTCCGACACCACCATCAGTGTGGAGATCGACCGCTCCATGGACGTCACCCTCAGCGGCAACACCTTCTTCGCCCCCAAGCCGGACCACCTCGTCGTCACCCGCAGCCAGCGGGTCACCGTGACCGGGAACACCTTCAACCCCCGCCAGTTCGACCGTCCCGGCGCCCTCCGTTTCACCGATTGCCGGGATTGCCTCGTCACCGGCTCCTCCATCCACGACGCCCGCTCCACCGACGGCGCCCTCATCCTGGAGAACTGCGAGGGCTTCGTCATCGATGGGCTCAATCTCACCGACTGCGCCCGCGGCATCGTGGTGAAAAACAGCCGCGACTGCCTCATCTCCGATTGCCGCGTGGCCCGCACCGACGAGGGGGGCGCCGACATCGAGATCGACGACCGGTCCCGCGACATCAGCCTCGGCGGCAACCGCTTCAACGGCCTCCGCAAAGTCGCGCCCGGGGCCCTCGCCGCCCCGTGATTCCCCGCCCCGCCCCGCCCACGCTACGCGGTTGCTTTCCGGGCTGAACACCGGTAGCGTGGACGCTTGTCTCCGCGCCGACACCGGCCACCTTCCCACACCCGCCGCTTCCGAACCTCTCGCCCATGGAATTCGACTGGCTCGACGTCAATTTCGATCTGAAAAAGATCACCCCCCGCGAGATCGCCGAGTCCTTCGAGGATCCCTTCGCCATCCGCCTGCTGCCAGACACCGACGGCGGCGGCTCCGAAGTGCGCTACTTCAACCTGGGCAAGACCCTCAACAACATCGGCCTGTTCTCCGTGTTCTGGACCGATGGGAAACTCTACCGCGTCATCCTCTGCCGCGAGATGACCACCGACGAGTCCACCTTCTACGACCGCAAGAACGCCGAATGGCTGTGACGCTCCCGATGAAAACCATCACCAGTTGGGACCAGATCCCCGAATTCGACGACGAAAAAGCCGAGGCCGCCTTCTGGGCCGGACACACCATCGAGTCCCGGCTCATGAACGCGTCAATTCACCGGCCCAACGTCCGCGAATCCACCACCATCACCCTGCGCTTCGATCCCCAGATGCTCTCCCGCATCAAGCGCATCGCCCGCTCCCGCTACCTCAACTACCAGAGCATGATCAAGCAATGGCTCAGCGAGCGGCTGGAGGACGAGGTGAACAAGAACTCCGGCGGCGGAGGAAATTGATCCGCGCGCCCGCGGATTTCCCGCTTTTTTCCCGCCCCATTCTGGCCTTAACTCGGCGTCATGCCCGAGTCCCTCTCACCCTCCGATGCCCAGGCGGAAATGGCGCGCCTGGCCGCCGAAATCGAGCGCCACAACCGGCTCTACTACGTCGATGCCGCCCCGGAAATCTCGGATCGGGAGTACGATGAGCTTTTCCGCCGACTCGAGGACATCGAGGCCCAGTATCCCCTCTTTGCCGATCCCGACAGCCCGACCAAACGCGTCGGGGGCGAGCCCATCGACGGCTTCGAGCAGACCCGTCATCCGCTGCCCATGCTCAGCATCGACGACCTCTTCGAAATCTCGGAAGAAGAGCGCGACGCCATCGAGAAAAAGACCGGCCAGCGCCCGCCCAAGGAAAAAGAGATCCTCGACTTCTACAAGCGCCTCCAGAAAGGACTCGGCACCGAGCGCGTGCCCGTCACCATCGAGCCGAAAATCGACGGCGTCGCCGTCTCGCTCGTCTACCGCGGAGGCCGCCTGGATTACGCCGCCACCCGCGGAGACGGTACCACCGGCGACGTCATCACCGGCAACGTGCGCACCATCAAATCCGTCCCCCTCACCCTGCCGGAGAGCGCCGGAGCGCCCGATACCTTGGAGATCCGCGGCGAGATCTTCATGCCCAACGAGGCCTTCGTGAAAATGAACGAGGAGCGCGACGAGGCCGGGCTACCCACCTTCGCCAACCCCCGCAACTCCACCGCCGGCACCCTGAAACTGCTCGATCCCCGCGAGGTGGCCAGGCGCCCGCTCGATTTCATCGCCCACGGCGTCGGCCTCGTCGAGGGCGGCGAGATCACCTCGGTCACCGATTTCCACGCCCTGCTCGACCGGCTCGGAATCCGGAAAAACACCCCCCTCTGGCGTGCGGAAACCGCCGACGAAGTGCTCGCCGCCGTCCGCGAACTCGACGTGAGACGCCACTCGCTCGACTACGGCACCGACGGCGCCGTCATCAAAGTCATCGACCGCGCCGACCAGCAACGTCTCGGCCACACCAGCCGCGCCCCGCGCTGGGCCGCCGCCTACAAATACCCTCCCGAGCAAAAGGAAACCACTCTCGAGTCCATCACCATCCAGGTCGGGCGCACCGGCAAACTCACCCCCGTCGCCGAACTCTCGCCCGTGCTCGTGTCCGGCACCACCGTCCGCCGCGCCACCCTCCACAACGAATCCTTCATCAACGAACGCGAAATCGGCATCGGCGACACCGTCCTCATCCAAAAAGCGGGCGAGATCATCCCCGAAGTCATCCGGGTGGTGAAAAAACGCCATCCCGAGACCGGCCGACCTTTCTCCCTCCACGACCACCTCAACGGCGTCTGCCCCGTCTGCGCCGGCCCCATCGAGCGACGGGTAACCCTATCCGGCGCCAAGGGAGAAGAGCGCGGCATCATCACCCACTTCTGCGTCAACTTCGAGTGCCCCGCCCAGGTCGCCAGCCGGATGCGGCAGTTCGTCAGCCGCAAAGCGCTCGATATCGAGGGCATCGGCAGCATCGTCGCGGAGAAACTCGTGGAGCGAGGACTCATCCGGACACCGCTCGACCTCTTCGAAATTCCCGAGTCCCGGCTCGCCACTCTCAATCTCGGCACCGACGACTCCCCCCGCATCCTCGGCGAGAAAAACGCCGCCAAGATCGTGCAGACCCGCGAGCGGGCCGCCCGAGAGATGCCGCTCTCCCGCTGGATCTTCGCCATGGGCATCAACCAGGTCGGCGAGTCCGCCTCGCGCGAACTCTCCCGACTCCATCGCAACCTCCGGGAGATCGCCGAGTCCACCATCCTCGCCGAACTGCGCACCCTCAAGACCGGCGACCGCAAGGAGGACAACCCCCTGCTCGCCCCCTACCAGATCGCCTCCGAAGTGGGCCCCGCCGTCGCCAACAGCGCCCTCGATTTCTTCCAGAGCGAAGCCGGGCGCCACGTCCTCGACCGACTCGCCCGGTTGGGCATCGATCCCCGGTCCGACAACCACGCACCCAAGCCCGCCGAAGCCGCCGCCGACGGGGACAAACCGCTCGCCGGCAAAAGTTTCGTCATCACCGGGTCCCTCTCCGCCCCCCGCGACGACATCGCCGAAAAAATTCTCGCCGCCGGAGGCAAAGTCACCGGTTCCGTCAGCAAGCACACCACCTACCTCCTCGCTGGCGAAGGCGGCGGCTCCAAACGCGACAAAGCGGAGAAACTGGAAATCCCCGTCATCAGCGAAGCCGACCTCGACCGTATGCTCGCCTGAAAGGGGTAGAATTTTCCATCCGCCATTCCCCATAGTGGATGGCAGGATATTTTATTCAGGTTCTCCGGTCATTGGTGGGGGTGCGTTCCTTTTTCCCAGTTACCCGATCCAGACGCGCGCCCTCCGACCACCATCAGGACCTCACGCATCCTCTCAGGTAGCATTGAGAGACTGTTGAATGGGCTCCGATGGATCCCTGTGAGGCACATAGAGAGGGCAGCTCTTCCGAACTGCTCAGGAATGGTCGGAATGCCAGAGCGTTTTTTTCCTTGCCGCCGATGACGTGACCTCCCAGTCTGCGTCGTCAGATGCATTGGCCGCCCCTACCCGATTGTTCTCCCGTGTTCGCGCTTCTCTCCGCGCCCCGGATTGATCCCGCCGCGATCTTCGCCTGGGTTCTCACCACTCTGAGCATCCAGGCCCTGGTCTGGGGTATCGCCCGTGACAGCGCGGACATCGAGTGGTGGCGCTCCGCCCTGCTCGCGGTGCTGGTGGCGGGCCTCTCGGCTTTCGCCCTGGCGGTGGCCAATGCCGGGGAAGGCGTGTCCCCCGGCCCTATCGCCGGCGCGGTGCTCGGCACGGCTTTTGCCGTGTGGCTCATCGGCGGGGCGCTCTACGAGGTGGAGACCTGGCAACGGGTGGTGATCTCTCTCGCCTCGCCGGTCATCGGCATGGTGGCGGCCGCGAGCGGCATCGCGCTGCGCATCGCGATCATCGGACAGAGCTGAGCCGAGGATCAGGGATTGGTCTCGCGCGCGGCCAGATCGGCGAAGGCGGCGGCAAGCTGACGGGCCATGGGGCCCGGTGCCTGCGGCAGCGGCTTGCCGTTGACCGTCTCGATGGGCTGGACATCCCGGAGGGTGGAGGTGAGGAAGGCCTCCTCGACCGACTCCAGATCCGCCAGCGGGGTGTCGATTTCCCGGGCATCGATACCGAGGTCGCGGCAGAGATCCAGCACGATGCCACGGGTGACTCCCGCGAGACAACCGGCGCTGAGGGGCGGCGTGATGAGTTGTCCGTCGCGAACGATGAAAATGTTCGTCCCCGTGCCCTCGCAGAGATTCCCGGCGAGATTGCCGAAGATGGCCTCGTCGCCGCCGTTCTTCTTGGCGTGATAGAGCGCGACCACATTCTCCCCGTAGCTGACGGTCTTGATGCCGGCCAGGGCGCCGCGCTCATTGCGCGGGTAGGTCACCGTGACCACCCGGGCGGCGGGCGGAAAATCCGGCACCGCCGAAGCCGCCACCAGCAGGGTCTGGCCCTCGTGACCACGGGCGGAGCCGAGAGGCCCCTGTCCCCCCGTCACCGTGACCCGGATGCGGGCATGGCGCAATTCGTTGGCGCGTAACACCGCGCGCATCGCCTCCAGTAACAGATCGGCGTCCGGGGTCTCCAGACCCATGCGATCAGCGGAACGTCGCAGTCGATCATGATGCCGGGTATGGGCAAAGGGCTCGCCCTCGCGCGCGACGAGGGTTTCAAAAACCCCGTCGCCGGTGAGCAAGCCATGATCAAAGGGTGAGATCGCCGCCTCGCCGGAGGTGAGCAATCGGCCATCGAGCCAGACCAGGGAGGCGCCGCCACTGGTGTCGTTGTCCGTCGGGGAGACGGCCGGGGAATCGGAAGTCGCAGTTTGCATTCGGGCAGGTTACGTGATTCGCTCGGACGCGCTTTCACCCGGACACGATGAATTCTTCCGGTCGGAAGCGTCTGACGCGAAACGCGCAACGATGGCGCAACTCTGTCGCCATTGCCAACCGGAAATCTCGTCTCCGCTCACGAAGATCCCACCTCCCCATTCACAAGCGCCGCGATGCACTGGGCTCTCCTGACCACTTTCCTCTTCGCCCTCTCGGCGGTGAGTGGACAGCGCATCGCGATCCGGCTCGGCGGTCTGTGGGGAAATTTCTGGCGTCTGCTGCTGTCATCCGTGGTGCTCGGCGCCATCGTGCTCATCGCCTTTCCCGAGTCGCTGGCCTGGCCGACTTTCGGCTGGTTTTTCGTCAGTGGACTCGTCGGTTTCGGAGTGGGCGATGTCGGCCTGTTTCTCGCCTACGAGCGCATCGGCTCGCGGTTGGCGGTCTTGCTGAATCTCTGTCTGGCCCCTGTCTTCGCGGCCACGGTAGAGTGGCTCTGGCTGGGAAATGGCCTCGCGCCTCGCGAGATCGCCATCGGGGGCATGATCCTCGCCGGAGTGGCGCTGGCCCTGCGCCCGGATCGATCCCGGACCCGATCCGTCGAGCTGCGTGGCAAATACTCCGTCGGCGTGCTGGCCGCCATCATCGCGGGATTCGGCCAGGGCACCGGAGCCGTGATCAGCCGCAAGGCCAATGAAGTCGAGCGGGCCATCGGCGTGGAGGTGAACGGCATCAGCGAGGCGGGACAACGCGTCGTCGCCGGCGTGCTCGTCGCCGCCCTCGCCGCCTGGGCCTGGCAACGCTGGCGCCCCGCGCGCCTGCGGCCGGAGATATCGGGGGCCAATCGACGCGCCGTCACCCTGGCCTGGCTCACTGCCGCCGCCCTCACCGGACCCGTGATCGGGGTGAGCTGCTTCCAGCAGGCGCTCACCGTCATGGGCAGCGGCGGACTGGTGCTCGCCGTGGTGGCCGTGACACCCATCGTGCTGATGCCCATGGCCTGGTGGGTGGAGAAGGACCGCCCCACCCGCCTGTCGCTCGTGGGCGCCTGCCTGGCGGTGGCGGGTGTGATCCTGCTGAATCTCCTGCGCGCGGGCTGAGCGCCTCACCCGAGACAAGTATTGGCGGGATCAACAAAGTCCGTCTAATGTCCCGCCCGTTGGAAGCCTCGCCCCCAGAAAGGACCTCGCCCCTGCCGGCCGCGCTTGATCGCGAAACGCCCACCCGCTGGCTGCTGTGGGGGCTGCTGTTGACCGCCGCCGCCGCGTGCCTCGTCTACCTGGTGGCCGCCCCCTCGCCATGGAGCGATGGCGTGGACACCAGCCGGGATGTGAAGGAATCCCTTCGCATCCGCTCCTGGGTCATCATCGGCCTCTGGTACGGAGCCGCCATCAATCTCGGCCTGTCCGTCATCGCCCTGCTGGCATGGAATTTCCGCCCCTCGATGATCGATCATGTGGTTGACACCGGATTGGACGCCAACCATTCCGCCTCCGGCAAACTCGGCGCGTGGGGGCGGCGCCTCCTGGTGCTGG
The DNA here is from genome assembly GCA_964439145.1 of uncultured Verrucomicrobiales bacterium. Classification (GTDB taxonomy): domain Bacteria; phylum Verrucomicrobiota; class Verrucomicrobiia; order Verrucomicrobiales; family DEV007; genus JAEUHH01. The sequence continues at coordinate 9,715 of CAYTNL010000038.1, read as the reverse complement.
TCGCCACCGGTACGGTGGCGGTGCAGATGCTGCCACGGCTGGACCTCAGTCTGTGGGGAGACGAGGAGGCCACCACCCGGCGATTTCTCATCGGCCATGTCTACCGGCAGGAGGATGACAGTTTCCTCATCAAACATCCCACCTGGACCAAGGCCATCTGGAGCTACGACAACGGCCCCAACAGCCACATGCTGTTCAATGTCCTCGCCCGCCTCACCCACGGTCCGGCGGACACTACCGGCAAACACCCGGATCGTTTCTATTTCAGCGAGGCGCGCATCCGTCTCCCCTCTTTCCTCGCCACCATCCTGCTCATTCCCACCGCGGCCTGGCTGATCTCCCTGCTGGGCTTCCCTCGCGGCGGTCCGTTCGCCGCCTTCCTCCTCGCTTTCCATCCGTGGATCATCCGCTTCGGCAGCGACGCCCGCGGCTACGCCCTGCAGATGCTCCTCGGTGTCCTCGCCGTGGCCCTGCTCATCACCGCCCTGCGTCGGCGTCACCGGGCGCGTTGGTGGATCGCCTTCGGAGTAGTGGAATTCCTCTTCCTCTTCGCCCACCTCAGCGGGATCTATCTGCTCATCCCCCTCAACCTGGCCGGCCTCTGGATCGCTTGGTCGCCCCGCACCCCCGGCCACGCCAATCCCCTCCGAGTGGCCAATCTCTGGCGCTTCGCCGGCGCCAACCTGCTCGGGGCCATGCTGACCATCCAGGTCATGATGCCGAATCTCCTCCAATTACCCGCGTGGATCGAAACCGGTCGCCTGTCCGGCAAAGTCGATCCCGAGCTGTTGGAAAACTGGCTCTGTGACTGGACCCTGGGCACTCCGTGGCATCCGTGGGATCCCGGAAATCCTTTCGCGATCACCTGGCGCGATCTCCACGAGCGCCAGCCTCTCGTCACCATCTGGGCCGCCGCCTTGGTGGGACTCTTTTTCCTGGCGGGGATCGTGGTGCTCGGCACCCGCCGACAGGCCCGCTGGTGGCTGCTGCCCCTGTGCGCGCCGGCGCTGTTGATGTTCGCCGACGCCTTCCGCTCGGGCAACCTGCTCTACCCCTGGTACACGGTTGGCTTCCTCCCGCTCGCGATGGTGGTGGTCGGCATCGGATTCGGCGCCGTCGCCCCCGGCGGTCGGGATCGCCCGCGACCGCTCACCGGCTTCATATCGCTGCTGGCGGCGGCGGCCATCATCGCGCTCTACGCATCTGCCACCCACCAGCAACGAAAAATCGTTCGCGAACGACCGGTAGAAGCCCTCGCCGATTCGGTTCGTCTGACCCGCAACGTCGTCAACCCCTTCAGCCCCGGCATCGATGACTCCCTGACCCTCGGATTCGTCCATGCCACGCGACTCTACGATCCCGCGATGACCCTGGCCGAGAACGATGAAGTCTTTGTCGAAACCATCCGGCGCGCCGAACTGCTGAACCGTCCCCTGTGGGTCAACGCCGCCAATCTCGGCCTGGCGGAGGCGGCCTACCCCAGGGCCATGGCACTGCTCCGTGACCACGACGTGTTCGAGGAGCCCGTCGTCATCCACGGTCTACAGCACCCCTGCACCCGACACGTCTATCGCTACCGCCCGGGCGGATTGGCCCGCTTCGAGGCCAGAGAGCGCGGCTTGTGACGCCTCCGCCGCCCGGCGATCGGCGCCTTTTCTGATTTGGTGATTGAAACTTGGCCCGGATTCCGGGAATAGGGTGGCGGACATTACTCATCATGGTATCCATCCGCATCCGAGGACTCACCAAACGCTTCGGCGAAACCGTCGCCCTCAAGGGGCTGGATCTCGACATCGCCGCGGGCGAGCTGTTCTTTCTACTCGGCCCCAGCGGATGTGGGAAAACCACCCTGCTGCGCGCCATCGCCGGCTTTCACCTGCCCGAGGAGGGCGCCATCCACTTCGACGATGACGACGTCACCCAAGTGCCCCCGCACCTGCGCGAGACCGCGATGATGTTTCAGAGCTACGCCCTCTGGCCGCATCTCAATGTCTTCCGGAACGTGGCCTTCGGTCTCGAGGAACGGAAAACTCCGAAGGCCGAGATCAAGACCCGCGTCGCCGAGGCTCTGGACATGGTGAAAATGGGCGACTACGCCCAGCGCAAGATCAACCAGCTCTCCGGCGGTCAGCAACAACGCGTGGCCCTGGCCCGCGCCCTCGTGGTTCGTCCCCGCTGCCTCATGCTCGACGAGCCACTGTCCAATCTCGACGCCAAACTTCGCATCGAGATGCGCACCGAGATCCGACGCATCTGCAAGGAATTCGGCCTCACCGCCATCTACGTGACCCACGACCAGAAAGAGGCCCTCAGCATCGCCGACCGCATGGCCATCCTCGACGGAGGCAAGATCGCCCAGATCGGCCCCCCGGAAGAGGTCTATCGGCGCCCCCACACGCCCACCGTGGCCAGTTTTATCGGCGAGACCAACTTCCTGCCCGGCAAGATCACCGCCGTCAGCGCGGATGGCACCCACAGCGTCGCCTGCGCCGCCGGCCTCTTCACCGGCACCCCCGGCGATCCCTCCTGGCGGCCCGCTATCGGCGAAAATGTGCTGATTTCCATCCGCCCGGAGTGCTTCTCTCTTTCGAGTGAAAAGCCAGCGCAAAATGTTGTTTCAGGACAACTTGCGGAATCTGTCTACCTGGGAGAAATCGCCCACTACGCCCTCCGCACCGATTCCGAGCCAGAAACCATCCACATTGCCGAACTCAACCCGCGCCGGGTCGTTCGCGATGCGGGCCTGACGCTCCACGCCACCGCCGATCCGGGTGACATCGTGATCCTCCCGGCGACGTGACCCTGTTGAGTCCGACACCCAACCCTGTTGAATGCTCTCCCGTCTGTTGACAGTCCTGCTGCTGCTGGCCGCCATCCTCGTGGCGCCGTTCTGGCTGCGTCCGGATGACACGGAAAAGACCGCTCCCAACGCGGAGCGACTCATCATCATCTCACCGCACAACGAGTCGATACGCTCGGAATTCGAGCGCGCCTTTGTCCGCCATCTGCGCGAGAATTTCGGCCGCGAGGTCTGGATCGACTGGCGGCAACCGGGCGGCACCTCGGAGATCGCCCGCTACCTGAAGTCGGAGTACGCCAGCGCCTTCGCCAATCTCTGGACCCGCGAAACCGGAAAACCCTTCGATTCGGAAGTCCGCAACGCCTTCGCCAACGGAAAGATCGATCCGGCCACGGCCACGCCCTCGGACACTCTCTCGGCGACCGCCATCGAGGCCCGGCGTCGATTCCTGGAGTCCGGGGTCAGCAGCGGCATCGACCTCTTTTTCGGTGGCGGCGCCTACGATTTCTCCAAGGAAGCCTCCGCCGGCGGCCTGGTCGCCACCGACGCCAGCGGGACATACGGCCCCGGCGCGCTGGCCGCGGAGCATCCGGAGTGGTTCACTGACGACGTCATGCCCGCCGCGGCGAGCGGTGAGCCTTTTCGCGATGACGATTGGCGCTGGGTCGGCACCGTGCTGTCCGCCTTCGGCATCGTCTACAACCGCGACAGCCTGAAACGGCTCGGCATCGAGAAAGCGCCCGACGCGTGGGCGGACCTGACCGACCCCCGCTATTTCGGCGAGGTAGCGCTCGCCGATCCGACGAAATCGGGTTCGGTGACCAAGGCCATCGAGATGATTTTCCAACAGCAAATGCGAGCGGCCCTCGACAGCGGTCTCCCCGAGGAGGAGGCGATCCGCGCAGGCTGGACCGAGGCGATGCGGATGATCCTGAAAATCAGCGCCAACAGCCGGTATTTCACCGACCAGGCCTCCAAGATTCCGCATGATGTCGCCCAGGGCGACGCGGCGGCGGGTCTGTGCATCGATTTCTACGGTCGCACGTTCAACGAACTGCACCGCGATGAGCGGGGCGACTCCCGGGTCCAGTTCGTGATGCCTGTCGGCGGCACCTCCATCGGCGCGGACCCCATCGGACTCCTCCGCGGGGCGCCGCATCCGGAGTTGGCGCATCGTTTCCTGGAGTTCGTCCTTTCGCCCGAAGGTCAGAAAATCTGGAACTACAAAGTCGGCGCTCCCGGAGGGCCCACCCGCACCGCTTTGCGTCGTCCGCCCATTCGCAAGGATTTCTACACCGGAGAGAATCGCCCCCACCAATCCGACCCGGAGTCGAACCCCTACGAGATCGCCAGAAATTTCACCTACGAAGCCGACTGGACCGGCGCCACCTTCGGCGCGCTGCGATTCATCATCCGCTGCGCCTGTGTCGACACCCACCACGAACAACGCAACGCGTGGGAAGCCATCATCGAGGCGGGAATGCCCGCCGAAGCACTCGCCACCTTCGAGGACGTGTCCGCGATCGACTACGACCAGGCGCTGGGCCCCATCAGCGAAACGCTCAAGGCGCGGGACAAATTGCGGGAAGTGGATCTGGCCCGGGAACTCGCCGCCCATTTTCGCGAACAATATGAGCGGGCGGCCGCACTGGCCGCCAAAAACTGAACCCTGAATTCTGAATACTTTCCGACCAGCACCTGTCGCGATCTTTGCGATCACGCTCGCTTTCTTCGCCGTGTTCTTCCTCTACCCGATCGGGAATACGGTCGGCGAGGCCTTCGTCGATGCCGACGGAAAGTTCACCCTCGGGTTCGTGGGCGCGGTTTTTCAAAACCCGATCTACCTGGAAGGCCTGGTCAACGCCTTCAAGATGGGGCTTTTCTCAACGATCCTCAGCCTGCTCATCGCGCTCCCCCTGGCATTGATCGCGAACCGCTACCGGTTTCCCGGCAAGGATGTCCTCACCTCGCTCCTGCTGGTGCCGATGATCCTGCCTCCGTTCGTCGGCGCGCTGGGGGTGCGGCAATTTCTGGGCCAGATGGGCGTGCTCAACACCCTGCTCATCGACCTGGGACTGATGCGTCCGGACAGGCCCTTCGATTGGATGGGCGAGGGGCAGCTCTTCGGCGTGGTCCTGATGAACGCGCTGCATCTCTATCCGATCGCCTACCTGAATATCTCGGCCGCGCTGGCCAATCTCGATCCCGCGATGGAGGAGGCGGCGGAAAATCTGGGCTGTCACGGGTTGCGACGGCTGCGGCGGGTGACCTTTCCCCTCATCATGCCGGGGGTCTTCGCCGGTTCGACCATCATTTTCATCTGGTCGTTCACCGAACTGGGCGTGCCGCTGATCTTCGACTATGGCCGGGTGACTTCGGTGCAGATTTTCGACGGGATCAAGGAACTCAGCGGCAATCCCCTGCCCTACGCGCTGGTGGTGGTGATGCTGGTGACCACGGTGCTGCTTTACATCGTGAGTAAAGCGTTGTTCGGCCGGGAAAGCTATGCCGGATCGGGGAGGGCCTCGACCGGGCGCACCCTGGAAACAGCCAAACCACTGGCGGGCCTGTGTTACACGGCGATCTTTGTCGCGACCATCGGTGTCGCGATCCTGCCGCACGCGGGAGTGATCCTGCTCTCGGTGGCGGGCGACTGGTACGGGACCCTGCTGCCCGGCGATTTCACCGCCGGACACTACGTCGACGCGCTCGGTCATCCGCTCACGGTGAATTCGATCGCGAACTCGCTGAAATACGCGTCGCTCTCGACCTTGTTCGACATCGTGCTGGGCATCGCCATCGCCTGGGTGGTGGTGCGCACGAAATTGCCGGGGCGAAACCTGCTCGATGCCCTGGCCATGCTGCCGCTCGCCGTTCCCGGCCTGGTGCTGGCCTTCGGTTACTTTGCGCTCACCCGGGAAGATCAGCCCTTCGAATTTCTCATGCTGGGCGAGGATCCCGTTCTCATCCTCGTCATCGCCTACGCGGTCCGCAGGCTGCCCTACGTGGTTCGGTCCGCCGCCGCCGGCTACCAGCAGACCAATGTCAGCCTGGAAGAGGCCGCGCAGAATCTCGGCTGCACCCCGTTCCGCGCCCTGAGGCGGGTGACGCTTCCGCTCATCGCCGCCAATCTCATCGCCGGGGGGCTGCTGGCTTTTTCCTTCGCCATGCTGGAGGTGTCGGACTCGCTCATCCTAGCCGAGCAGGCGCAGCATTTCCCCATCACCAAAGCCATCTACGCGCTGGTGTCCTCGCTCGGCAACGGCCACTACCTGGCGTCGGCGCTCGGGGTCTGGGCCATGGCTTTCCTCGCCGTGACCATCGTCGGCGCGGGCCTGATCCTGGGACGCAAACTGGGCGCCCTGTTTCGCATCTGAGCCGCGAGTCGCACGGGCACGCGCGCCCCTCATGCACTGACTTGAATGTCACTGGGAAAGCCTTTGTGCTGGTGGATCAGCGAGTTGCGCGGCAGCAAGCGTCGGAGACGACCCGAGCGATGCAACTGGGCCAGGTGCTGATCGATGGGCCAGAGCCAGGCGTTACGCGGCGATGGTTGCAGGGAGGTCAGCTCCCGGTAGATCTTCGACAGCGACGCGCCGCGATAAGCCATCGCGTGGGTCTCCAGCACCCAGCCGGCCTCGCGAAACTCACCCCGCCGCTCGGACAGCTCGCTCCGCACGTCGTAGCCCAGTTGCAGGAAATCCCAGTCGTCTTCCGGCACCGCGTCGAGAAAACGGCGAAGACGTCCCCACAGGTCCGGCCTTCCATCATCGAGACAGGCATCGTCCTCGAAGACCAGCAGACGCTCGACTCCCCGGTTGGCGGCGTCCTCGATCGTCCGCAGATGCGACCATCGACAGCCCCAGGTTCCCGGCGATCCGCGAAACCATCGCGGTTTTCCCAGCGCGATGGCATCGACCCCGTCGAACCGCTCCGGTAGAGGGAAAGGCGCGCCCTCCTCCCCGTCCAGCGTCACCCGCCGCTCCCAGCTCTCGTAGAAATGCCGCAGGCGTTCCCGCCGCCGCGGCAGCGTAATGACCACGGCGCGGTCGAAATAGCGCCCGTTGGCGTCGAGCGGGCTCATCGCGGCCCCCTTTCGACGACAACATTTCCGCCGAGCAATTCGCTGAGGCGCTCCCTTCCGAGTCGGGTGATGGCCGCCTCGATGATCTCCTCGAAGTTGCCGAACACCTCCGGCAATCGGTAGCCGCGCTGTTTGAGCGTGTCCGCTTCCACCTTCACCGGGGCGACGCCCAGTCGAGCGAATATTTTCCCACATTCGCGCGCCGGATTCCGGCAGAGCGCCTCGTAGGTGATCGCTACCGAATCGAAATCGCCCAGCATTGACCGCAACCGATCTCGCCGCGCCTGCCAACTCTCCAGCCAGTGGAGAAACTCGCCCGGGTCGCAGTGAACGTCCCGCGGCGGTCCCCCGGCATCCATTTCTCCAATCCCATCCATACGCACGCGGGATGATCGGTATCGCATCCAGCGATTGGTCCGCCGCGCCATCAGCCAGGACGCATATTGCGCCAGCCGGTTCTCCCGCGACAGCCAGATCAGGAGCGGTTTTTCCCGCCACTGGGGGAGTCCTTCATGCGACCAACCGTAGGTGGCCTGAAATTCCGGGGTGCCGAAATGATCATGCACCAGCGCCCCGAAATGGTGATCAGGCCAACGATCCCGCAAGCGGGAATACAACTCCTCCGCCGTATTCACCCCCGGCATCGAATCGCGATGTTTTCGGCGTTGGTTGAAATGATAGATCTCCCCATCACAGTGGATTTCCGGATGTGAATCCAAATAGCCGCGCAGCAGATGGGTGCCACAGCGAGGTTGGGACATCACCAGAAAACAGCGCCGCTTCCCGGGCGTTTCCGTCTGTGGTTGCGGAACGTCGGACTTGATCATCGCGGAAGGAGCGAGGGATTATCGGGCGGTAGCGGGGCTGAGTTTTCCACCTCTGGATCTTCCCCGGTCGAGCATCGCCCCAGCCGGCCCAAGCGCGCGTTCAAGGCCTCCGCCTCCGCCAGCCAGGGAGCCGCCCACTTCGCATCCTCGGGCAATGCCGGCAGGGGCCGAGCCATCCGCTGTGCGAGCAGCTCGAATCGAGCGTGGTCCGCCCCCCGGAGATTCATGATGGAGGCGGGCGAATGATTCTTGGCCGCATACACCGCGGGTAGGCCCACGACTCGAAGCCGCCCCCGCCGCGCGAGTTGCCGCCCCGCCATGTGATTCAGCACCAGTTCGCGAAATCTTTCCCGTCCCAGTTCGTGCAGTAATCGAGACCGAATCGCATAGCCGTTGGTTTCAAACCTCTCCTCGAATTTCCACTCCGCCACCCGCAACTTCCCTTGCCAACCACGGCGCGGCTCCTCATGACTCCATGCCGGCAAGTAGCGCAACTGATTCCAGCACACCACATCGACCTTGCGCGCGTCCAAGGACTTCAGCATCGCCGGCAGCTGGGGCGCATACCAGTCGTCGTCATCGGTGGGCAGTATCCAGCAATCTTTCCGGTTGGCTGCCGCTTCCAGGAGATCGAAATCCCGCAAATGCCCGTCGAGTCCGGACGCGGTCGCCCAGGTGTGGCGGGCCAGATCGTTGAGTTCGGCCCGATAATCAAAATACGGAATCTCGAAATACGCATTCCACCGCTCGATCCCCTCCCAGAGCTTTTGATACCCCGGCTTCCGCCGTTTCCCCCAGACGGAATCGCCCGTCACCCATTGACGGAGAAAGAGCGCCCGATTCATCGCTCGCCAGTTGATCGCCGTCCGCTCGAACAGGATCACGTTCGAGTCCTTGGCCCACCCATCCCTGTTCTCGGGCAGGGGTAGGCGTTTCACCCAGTCGAGAAACACCTCCGGGCCGACCAGGTTCAGCCACACGCGGCGATTGCGCTCCAAGCCTTCGTAGGTCGCATCTGTCGGCGGAAGAGTGGAAGCTGTCGCGCGATCTACCGAGCTGGTCGGCACGGGGGAACCCGTGGGACGGACCATGCCCACCCCGTGATCGCAATCCACCACGAACATCTCCAGGTCCGGTCGCTCCCGGCGCAGCGCCAGCCAGCCCTTCCAGACATCGCCCGTCCAGGTCCGGGTCTCCCTGGGGACTCGTTGCTCCCGCTCCGAGACCGGATTGACATCGTGACAGACCACCATGCCTCCCGGGGCCAGCCGTTCCAGCACCTGCTCCACATCCCGCCGGAACTGGTCGGCATGATGGAGGCCATCGACGAACACCAGGTCAAATAGCCCGGTCGGCAAAGCGAAAAAGTCGTCGGACCGTCCCACAAAAGTCGGCTGAAAACCGTCCCGGCAGACCGGATCGATGCCGGTTTTCCGTGATGAACCGATCCTCCCGAAATGGCGCCCGTTCCCGCACCCGATTTCAAGATAGCGGGGATTCCCGAATCGGCGGCAGAGCCGGTTGAGGATGGCGGTCCGGTTCATCGTGAAGCAACAGGGCGGACAGATGCCGTGGCATGGGCTTCCAGCCCATGATCATTTTCAGGGAGCGCCATCCCCACCCCGAAGTTCAACGGCAGAATGCCGATGCCAAAGTATACGCCAAACTCCGTAGGGTTGAATGATGGACTCAACAGTGTAGGCCGCGTGTCGCGGAGGCCGAAGCTCCAGGCGCGAAGCGAGACGCCTTCGAGCGAGGGCTCCTCGGACACTGGCGGGAAAGTTTTCACGTGGTTCAAGATCACGGTTTTTGATTTGGCGTGGATAATATCGACTTCTATCACCGCCACATGTGTTCAGATTATCCACAACCACCAATCACCCCACAGCGGAGTTCCGTAAACGTCTCACTCGGACCATTCAGTCCTGGCGCTGGCTCTTGGCCCACTGCTCGGGAGCAACTCGGCGATGCGGTGGCTGGAGTGGTCCATGATCCGGGGCAGCA
>CAYTNL010000037.1:0-57023 GCA_964439145.1 uncultured Verrucomicrobiales bacterium | reverse complement strand
CGGGGCGGGCGAGACGCCCGCGCTCCCAGTGAGTAGATCACTTGATGCCGATGACCATGGAGTCGGGGCCGACGAGGTGTTCCACGCGGGATTCACGGAAGCCGGCTTCCTCCATCCAGCCCCGACAATCGGCGCCGGTGTAGTCGAAGCCGCCCTGGGTTTCGACCAGCATGTTGAGACTCATCAGCAGGCCAAAGGCATTTTCCTTTCGCTCGTCGTCGATGATGGCGTCGTAGACGATCACGGCGCCGCCGTCGGGGAGGGCGTCGTGGGCCATCCGAAGGAGATGCTTTTTCTGCTCCAGATCCCAGTCGTGGAGGATGTGGCCGTAGAGAACCACATCGGCTTTCGGCAGCGGATCCTCGAAAAAGCTGCCGCCGACGAAGCTGACCCGGTCGGCGACTCCGTTGGCGACGATGTAGTCCTCGAAGATGGGACCGACTTCCGGCAGGTCGAAGCCGATGCCCTGGAGGTGGGGATTGGCCAGGGCGATCTGGAGGGCGAGGTCGCCCTGGGCGGTGCCGGCATCGACGAAGGATTCGTAGCCCGACCAGTCGAATTTTTTCGCGATCGCCATGTTGGCGCCACGGCTAACGCCTGACATGGCGCGCAAGAATTCCTTCAGCTTGGCGGGATCCGCGTAGAGCTTGGCGAACATGTCGTCGCCCGCCCTGGCCTCGTTCTGCTGTTCGCCGGTGCGAAGCGCGGTGGTGAGAGCGCCCCAGAATGGATAGAGACGGTGATTGGCCATCTCGAGGATGCCGCCCATGTAGGAAGGCTTGCGCTTGTCGAGGAAGAGTTCGGTCTCGGGCGTATTGGCGTAACGTCCGTGTTCGTCCCGAACGAGGAAGCCGAGCGCGACGAGGGCGTCGAGGAAATCGCGGGCGCCGCGGGGATGGAGTCCGAGTCGCCCGGTGGCGGCGGTGAGATCCTCGGGATGTTTGGCCAGCTCGGTGAAGACCTCCATTTCCACGGCGCTGAGCAGTGTTTTCGACGCCCAGAAGCCGAGGCCGACCTGGAGGATGCGTTCGGTAGAGGGATGCGGTTCCATGGAATGGATTTAGCAGGATTTGGCGGGGTGGGAAAGTCCCGGTTCGTGTCGCTTTTGGCCCGATGGGGAGGGTGTCGGCCTTTGAAGTGGTGTTGGCCGGGACACGGGCGGATGTTCAACCCATTGACAATGCGGCACTCGGATCGAATCGGCAGAATCGGCGCAAAAATTCCGGAAGCTGGCACGCCTGATGCTTTTTAGGGATCTGTCTGAAAGCTCAGTCTCTCAGACGACCAGAGGGTTGAAACAACACCAGTGCAGCCCGGTTGGCTTCAAAGTTTTGCAGGTTTTATGGGGGTTTTTCCTGCGCTTTGCCGACCGGGCTGCATGCTGTACTGGAAAGAGCGTCTGGAGCGGTTTTGCGTGATGACGCCGCTTTCCGGGGTAGAGTGGGGCCACGTAATTACTGATGATGAATAGAGGCCTCACGCCGCAATCCTTTCGCGTCACCATCGCCGCCGCCTCGATGGCGGGGTTGGCAACGCTGTCCCTGTCCGCCGCGGAAGAGCCGGGGAGCGCCCCTTTCGCCCCGGAGCAGATCGAGTTTTTTGAAACGAAGATCCGTCCCGTGCTGGCGGACAATTGCCTCAAATGTCACGAGGGCATCCATGCCAAAAGCGGGCTGCAGTTGGACACCCGCGCCGGTTGGCTGAAGGGCAGCGATTACCGCAAGGTGATCAATGCCGAAAACCCCGCCGAGAGCGCCGTCATTCTCGCGGTGAAACATCAGGGTGGAAAGATCAAGGTCGAGAACATGCCCAAGCAGGCCGACAAGCTGGCGGATGCGGTGATCGCCGACCTGGAGGCCTGGATCGCCATGGGGCTGCCCTGGCCCGAGGACAAGGGCGGACTCGCCGGGCAGAAGGAACGCGGCCGGGGCGGCAGTCACTGGGCATTCCAAGCGGTGGCGAAACCGGAGCTGCCCGCGGATTTCACGGGGCATCCCATCGATTTCTTTATCGATCACAAATTGGCCGAGGCCGGCTTGAGTCCCGCGCCGATGGCGGATCGCGCCACTCTGTATCGGCGGGCCCATTTCGGGCTGCTCGGTCTCCCGCCGAAGTATGAGGCCTCCGCGAAAATCGCCGCCGATCCGCGAGCCGACACCGAGGTATGGGCGGAGACGGTGAGTCACCTCCTCGGTTCGCCCCACTATGGCGAGCGCCAGGCGCGCCTGTGGATGGATGTGGCCCGCTACTCCGACACCCGCGGCTACGAGGCGGGCGGTCGCGAGCGCCGCTTCGTCTACAGCTACGTGTATCGCGACTGGCTCATCCGGTCCTTCAACGAGGATCTGCCCTACGACCAGTTCCTCCTCTACCAATTGGCCGCCGAACAGTTGGTGGACCGCGAGAAGGAAAAAGAGCGTCATCACCTCGCCGCGCTCGGTTTCCTGACCCTGAGCAAGAACGGAGCGCAGGAGGAGATATTCGCCGACCGCATCGACACCACCTTTCGCGGCCTCCAGGCATTGACCGTGGGGTGCGCGCGCTGCCACGATCACAAGTCCGATCCCGTCAAGACCTCGGAATACTACGGACTCTACGGCGTGTTTCTGAATTCCGTGGAGCCGGGCGAACCTCCCGTCGTCGGCATGCCGAAGTCCGGACCCGAGTATGACGACTACCTCAAAAAGCTCGCCGAAAAGCAGAAGGTGGTGGACGATTTCCTAGCGCCGAAGCTCGCGGAGTTGGCCAAGCAGTTTCCCGAAATCGCCAATCGGCAGGAGGCGCTCATTGGTAAGCTGGAGCGGCCCGACCGGCGCAAGTTGCAGGATCTGGAACGCGTGGTGGACAAGTTCGTCGCCGACTCGCAGATGGAGCCCGACAAGGCGCTGATCCTTGAGGACAGGGCCAAGCCCATCAACCAGCATGTCTTCATTCGCGGCAGCGCCAGCCGGCTGGGCGATGTCGCTCCCCGGCGTTTCCCGGCCGTGATCGCCGGCCCGGAAGCGGGCGAATTTCAGAAAGGCAGCGGTCGACTCGAGCTGGCCCAATCCATCGCCGACGCCCGGAATCCACTCACCGCGCGGGTCATCGTCAACCGCGTCTGGATGCAGCATTTCGGCGAGGGCCTGGTGCGCACCGTCAGCGATTTCGGGATCGAGGGGGAAAAGCCGACCCATCCCGAGTTGCTCGACTGGCTGGCCGCCTGGTTCGTGGAGAACGGCTGGTCGATCAAGAAGCTTCATCAACTCATCCTGACCTCCGAGACCTGGCGGCGATCCTCCACCCATCCCGACTCGGGGAAGGCGGGCGCGAATTTCGCCACCGTCGATCCGGAGAATCGCCTCCTCTGGCGTCAGGCGCGGCAGCGACTCGATTTCGAACAGATGCACGACGCCGTACTCGACGTGGCCGGCAACCTGGGCAACCAGCTCTATGGACGCTCGGTGAAACTGCTCGAGCCCCCCTTCACCAACCGACGCGCGGTCTACGCCTACATTGATCGGCAGAATGTCGATCCCACCTTCCGCATCTTCGATTTCTCCAATCCCCAGGAGCACACCGGCAATCGGCCGCGCACCTCCATCCCCATGCAGGCGCTCTTCATGATGAACGGGCCCTTCGTGCAGGAGCAGGCCCGGCAGGTGATGGCCCGCCCGGAGGTAAAGGCGGCCACCGCGCCCGAGTCCAGGATCGACGCGTTGCATCGCGCCGTGTTCGCCCGCGAGGCCGGCGAGGACGAGCGCCAACTGGGGACGAACTTCCTTCGCCGGATCGACCAGTCACTCGCCTCGCTCGGGGATCGCCAGACGCTGACGGATTGGCAATACGGTCACGGTGCTGTCGATCCCGAGACCGGCGCGGCGTCCTCTTTCCAGCCCCTCGAGCACTGGACCGGGGAGCGCTGGCAGGCGGCGTCCGAGTATCCGCTCAAGAACGACCCGCGCAGCTATCTACAGTTCCACCGTACCGGTGGCGCCCATCCCGGCAGCAACAATCAGCACGCATCCATCGTGCGGTGGACCGCCCCGAGAACCATGGTCATCGATGTGAGTGGTGACATTCACCGCGAAGGCCACGTCCTCAACAATGGCGACGGATTGACCGGGAAGATTGTCGCGTCCGGGCAGGGCACCGTGTTGCAGCACGTCATCCCCAATCCCGCGACGAAGCAGCCGATGGTGAAAAACGGGATCGCCGTGAGCGAGGGCGACACCCTCGACTTTGTGGTGGAGCCGAACGCCAACAACGCCTTCGACAGCTACCGCTGGGTACCCGAGATCCGCAACGCCGCCGATCCCCAGGAGCGGTGGAATTACAGCGCCCAGTTCAGCGGCCCCGCGGAACTCGCCGATCCCTGGGAGGCCTACGCCCAGGCCCTGCTGGGGACGAACGAGTTTCTGTTCGTCGATTGAGGGCGTGACCTCGCCGTTTTATTCTCGTGGGTGAGATGCCAGCCGATGGGGGAGGCTCGCCGCGACGGCAAGTGGGTCGATTGAGAGATTGACACTCATTGGTAAGCCTTGGCATCCTTTCGTGGTTTCGAAAGGTTGGATCAAATCCGCTGACCCGGGAAACAACTGGGGGGAGCAATGACTTGCCATAGGGGTGGCAGGAGATTGGAGAACACGGAATCCATCCCGGATGCAACCGGGCGGGGTGCTTTCCGTATTCGAGAGAGACTCACCGATCATGAATCCTGATCATGAAGCCGCACGACCATCCCCGATCCTTTCAGACGACGCATTGGAGTCTCGTCAATCGCCTAGCCGTCTCGGGCGAGGACATCACCGACCAGGCGCTGGCTGATCTCTGCGCCGCCTACTGGTATCCGATCTACGCCTTCATCCGCCGACAGGGCCACGGGGAGCACGACGCGGAGGACCTGACCCAGGGCTTCTTCGCCCATGTCTTCGAGAAGGCGATCTTTGAGGCCGCCGATCCGGAGAAGGGACGCCTGCGCTCCTTTCTGCTCACCTGCCTGCGCCGCTACCTGTCCGATGAGCGGGACCGTTTTTATGCGAAGAAGCGCGGGGCCGCCGTGACCTTCTCTCTCGACACCGGCTGGGCCGAGGAACGCTACGCGTCCGAGCCGGCCGGTCAGGATCTCCCGCCCGACCGCCTCTACCAGCGCCGCTGGGCCATCACCGTGCTGGAGTATTCGCTCCAGACGATCGAGGCGGAGTTCGCCGCGAAAGGAAAGAGCGACCTGTTCCGGGCCCTGCGTCCGTGGCTCGGCTTCGGGGAGCATGCCGGAGAATCCTACGACACCGTCGCGGCCCGCCTTGGGATGCCGGTCGGCACGCTGAAAAGCCACGTCTCCCGGCTGCGGGAGCGCTGGCGGGAGGTGCTCTTCGAGCAGGTCGCCATGACCCTCGACGATCCCACCAGCGATGCCATCAAGGCCGAGTTGGCGGAATTGCTGGAGTGGCTCTGAAAGTTGATCGCCGCGTGCCGCGGAGAAATTCTTGAGAAAATGCGATCCCGCTGCAACTCCGCCTCGCCGATTCCGAATCCTTCCGTGTAACCTTTCCACTTCCAACCCGCCCATGAGCGATCCCCACGCCGATCCGGACCTGCCAGAGTCCGACCGCCCCGACTCAGAGCCGCCAGTTTTCGGAGGCGGGATCGACGATCTGTCGCCCACCTTGCCCGACGCGGAGCGGAATCACGGACTCGGCAGCCTCGACCCGCGAGAGCTGATCGAGGCCGGACTCGCCTCGCGCACCTCGCCCCTGCGCTGGGAGCCGCCCTCCGCCGAGGACCTGCACCGGCTGCTGCCGCAGTACGAGATCGAGTCCATCCTCGGCCGGGGCGGCATGGGCGCGGTCTATAAGGGCCGCCAGGCCGCTCTCGACCGGCCGGTGGCCATCAAGCTGCTTCCCGCCGAGGTGGCGGCCGACCCGGAATTCGTCGCCCGTTTCCAGCGCGAGGCCCGCACCCTCGCCCGGCTCCAGCATCCCGGCATCGTGCTGGTGCATGATTTCGGTCAGACCGCCGAGGGGCATCTCTATTTCGTGATGGAGTTTGTCGATGGGACCGATCTTTACAAGATCATCCATGGCCCCGGCCTGGAATGCGTGCAGGCCCTCGAGATCGTCGCCCAGATCTGCGATGCCCTGCAGTACGCCCACACCCAGGGCGTGGTGCACCGCGACATCAAGCCCGCCAATGTCATCCTGACCCAGGACGGCCGCACCAAGCTGGCCGACTTCGGCCTCGCCCGCCCCCTCGACGACGGCAGCGGCGCCTTCACCCGCTCGAACGTGGTCATGGGCACGCCCGACTACATGGCCCCCGAGGCCCTCGCCGGGGAGGCCGATCACCGCGCCGACCTCTATTCGCTGGGCGTGATGCTCTACGAGATGCTCACCGGCAAGCCGCCGCGGGGGGCCTGGGCCCCGCCGAGCCAGCGGGTGCAGGTCGATGTGCGACTCGACGAGGTCGTGCTGCGCGCCCTGCAGGAGGACCCCGAGATGCGTTACCAGCAGGCCAGCGAGATCAAGACCGACGTCGAGGTGATCCGCACCACACCGCTGCCGAAGGCGGGGAAAGGAAAAGGAAAGGCCAGGCCGAAGCCCGGGACCGCGCCCGCGCCCGCGGCGAAATCAGTGGAGGCCGGAAGGAAGCGCTCTCTGGTGGGGATCGCGTCGGTCGGAGTGGCGGTGGCGGTGGGGTTTGGGTTGTTCGGGCAATGGGCGCTGAAGGATCGGGAGGGGAAGGAGGACGGGCCTGAGACGGCGGGGGGGGCGGATGGCGCGACCGTCAAGCCAGAAACGGTGATTCAGCCGGAGCCGCAGGTGATCGCGGCGCGGGAGCGGGGCGGGAGACTGCGGGTGTTTGGCAGCGGCCCCACAGGCACATTCGAGATTGGAGAGGCTGCTCAGTTCGATGATTTCACTCAGGTCGTGGTGAATCACTACGGATGGGCAGCCCGACGATCCAATGGTGAAACTTGGTGCGGGGCGTGGGGGCATGGGGAAAACCCGACGATGATTCCCTTTGGGCCCTACCGGACTCGCTATCTCAACCGCTCGTACATGATCCATATGCTCATGGAAGAGCCGGGAGTGTCGCGGAATATATGGAGTCAGGAATCGCAGGAAATCGATGGAATTCCTCCCTACACCGAGAGAGTCATTGCAGTCAACAACCAACTTTTCGCACTCGGCCCGAGAGGAGAACAAACCAAGTTTCGATGGCACTCCGGCACCCATGATATTCCTGACTTTTTTCAAGCTGCCGACATCATGACGGGCACCCATCACCACTTTATTTGCAGTCGCCCTGGCGAGGCGATCAAGAGTTGGTCTCCTACCAAGGAAGAGAGTTTCACCTTTCCGGAAAGCACCAAGGAGGTCGTCGAAGTCGATGGGGCGGATCAATTCGTCGCTCTCCGCTACGCCGATGGTCGAGTGCAATTGGTAACACCTGACGGATTGCCTCTTCCTGATTCACTGGATCCCAAGGTCGAATACGCGCCTTCTGGAGATGAGCGATTCGTCGCCGTCCGGGCAGGTCGCGGCATGGCTGCCGCCCAAAGACCGGATGGTTCATGGAAAGCTTGGGGTGAATCTGAAAAACTATCGCTGGAAGTCGCCAAACTGGCGCACGTTGTCGATCTGGACTTCCACTATGACGGAAAGCACAGCGGACTGCTGATGTGGATCGAGCCGGTCGAGGGCGCGGAAACGACAGGCCTCCCATCCACCGAAGCCACTTGGCAACCCATCACGTGGCACCCCAGGGACTACGCCGAGAACTTGGCGGAAGGAGACGACGGATGGGTCAAATCCACTCATCCCGGCGATGATACGCGGAGCATCCGCGCCTCCATAGCAGGATCGCCTCAAGCCTACGCCCTTCGCTTCCCCTTCCGCTGGGGCACTGGCGAAGACGTTCTCGCAATCGGCATCAAGAAAGCGGACGAGTTCGGCCACACACTCATCCTCCGTCCTTCAGAAATCGCCCTCGTGGAATCCTCCGAAGAAGGAGAAAAAATCGTCGCCACCCAGTCACTTTCCCAAACCCTAGCCCCGGGCACCGAGGGAACGATCAAAATCGCCTTCCTGGACGATCGTCGCATCGTCGCCCGCCTGAACGAAAGAACCCTCATCGACACTCCCATCACGAGAGTCATTGCCAAGGGGAACCTCTGGGTCGAACAGATCGGGGAAATCTCCTTCCGCGACGTCGAGACACTCAACCTCGACGATGTCCCCGATCCCCTCGCCGCCCTCGGCTGGGACCTCCCCGAAACGTCGGCAGCCACCGCCCCCACCCAGCGCCAAGTTGCCGAACACTTCCTCGCCGCCGGCGCCACGCTCAACCTCACCTATCCCGGAAAGAAGCAGCCGCGCACTGAACCCGGCGATGCTCTCCCCGAGGAAGATTTCGACATCATCGGAATCACCTACCACGTCGGCGATGCGGCCACCCAACCGGATTTCGATCTCGTGGCCCATGCGCCGAAACTCGAAACCCTTTCCTACTACGGTCAACTGACCTCCCTCGCGCCCATCGCGGATCTCGTTCACCTCAATTTCCTCAGAGTCTTGTCGGGGGGAACAAGCGGTTCAGAGTTTCAATTCGACGAGTCCGAGATGCGGCATCTCGCCAATCTCCATCAGCTCGAATATTTGCACATCAGTCATTTCGCTTCGTTTTCCGGCGAAGGCTGCCGCCACCTCGCGAACGCGAAGAATCTCCGAAGCCTTCGTCTCGGCCATGGGAAAGGCGAAAACCTCCTCCCCCTCACCGAAGCCGGTGCCGTCGCCATTTCCAACCTGACCTCGCTCGAGAGCCTCTCCCTGGCGGGCGCCGCCTTCGATGCCACGAACTTCGGCGCCTTGAAGACCGTCACCTCTCTCCCCAACCTCACCCGCTTCGAACTCAACGAGAGGTGCGTTCTCACACCCGAGCTGTTCTCTGCGATCGCTGACTTGTCGAAGATCGGAACCCTCAGCTTCTGGAACGCCGAGCTGCAAACTCAGGATTTCTCCCTCCTCGCCCCTTGCGGTGACACCCTCGAACAACTCGTTTTTCTCTACCACAGCAACCTCTCCGACGTGGGCCTCCGCCACATCGCCGCCTCTCTCCCCAACCTTAAGAAACTCCAACTAGGCGAAGACAACACCTGCACCGAGGCCGGCATCGCCGTTCTGAAAGCCGCCCTGCCCGCGTGTGAGGTGATAGGCGGCGGGGGACCTGGAGAGGAGCCGGACTGGGACGAGTTCGGAATCCTGCCTTGGAAAAAAGCCGGGTGGGGAGAGCGGGACCTGTCCTACCTGGCATCCGACGGCTGGATGACGTCTCCGAATACGCTCCAGAGTTTCGGACCCATGCAGGAGGGTTCCCGCAGCCAGGTCAAGTTCAAGGACGGCGCCATTCGAGCCAAGTTCCGGAATGACGGTACCGACCAGATCAGTCTCTACTTTCATGCCCTCGAGAGCGGCGCACCCATCGCTTTGCAGTTATTCGAAAATGAACTCGTCGCCAAGATCGCTCCGGCTGGAAAGCGTGAAGAGCACATCGAACTGGGGCGCATCACCTTCGACAGTCCGTTTCGCCAGGGAGATGCCGAGTTGATCGAAGCGGCCGTTGTTGGACAAACCTACGTCGTGCGTTTCAAGGGACACGAACTGCGGTTCGAGGTATCGGAACCCACCAGCGAGGGAATTGCCAATTTCCACGGACGGGACTTCTCGGTCCGCGATGTCGAGTATGTGATCCTCGACGGCACCGACGAACCCTGGAAGGCGCTGGGGTGGGAGGTTCCCGAGCAACCCAACACCTCCTCGAACCCCTTGTGGCAAAAATCCACCTGGAACCCCGCCGATCTCCCCATGGTCTCTGCGGATGGCTGGTTCACCGTCGGGGAACTCCGATCCGTCGACCCTCGCCAAAACTCCGGGCGAGGCGCGGTTGCGTTTCGCGACGGCGGAGTGCGCGCCCACGTCCGGCTCGAAACCGGTCCATCGCGATTCGGGACGGGAGTCGGTCTCTGGCTGCGCCTGCCTTTGAATCAAGCGATCTCATTCGGCATCTCGGAGTCGGAACTCGTTGCGAAACGGCACGGCGAGCCGGAGGCAAAGGAATTGGGCCGCATTGCCTTCGACACACCCTTCCGGCCCGGCGATGTCGAGCCGATCGAAACGGTCGCGGTGGGCGACACCTTCATCGCCCGCTTCAAGGGCAAGGAACTGCGCGTTCACTCTCCTGAAGCCAATCAGAGCGGGCAGGTCTCGTTCCACGGTCGGAACTTTTCCGTCAAAGACATTGAATACGCCATCCTCGATGGCATCGCCGACCCGTGGAAGGCGCTGGGGTGGGAGGCGCAGGAAGAACGGCAGTTGGTTGGCGATTCTGAAGGGAATTCTGAGGCCGGGTGGAAACCCGTCCCGATTCCTGAGGGAAAACAAATCAGCGCTGAGGGATGGTGGACCTACGGTAGCGGCGACCGTTTTTTCTCTGGACCGGCCCATCGTGACCTCCGCTTTCAGAATGGCGGCGTCCGGTTCGAGTTCCGGCCACCGGCAGAGGGCTCTCCCAATCTCCAGATACGACAATCATCCCCGTCGCCCGGCGTGTTTTGCTTCTTGAGCGCAGATGGAAACATCCGGCTCACCTACAGGGATGAAGAGTGGAGGCATACCTTTTCGGACTGGAACTCCGGCCAGCCGAACATGATCGAACTCGCAGCGGTCGGGAAGGCGGTGAGGATCCGCATGAACGACGAAGTGTTTCAGGCGACTTTGACGGAACTGACTCCGGCAGGCGTTTTCGGATTCGGCATCCAGAAGGACAGGGCTGGGATCGAGTTGAGGAATCTCGAATACCTCAATCTCGACGGCCACACCGAAGCCGAAGCAAGGCAACTGTTGGGATGGGACATCGAATCCGTAGAGACGGACAGCGCTGAACCCTGGCACGACTTCCTCGCCGAACTCGCCGAGGGTCCGCACAAGAATGTTCAACTCGGCCGGGTGTGGGTTCCTGAGAACGGAAATTGGAGGGTCGCGCACACTCATGCCTTCCGAATTCCGGACGAGGTTGGCCGTGATCTGGCGTTGAGAATCACGGGAGTCATGGCCGACGGGAAAGGGCCTGCGGGCACGCCCCACCTCCTCGCCGCGAGCCTACGAGAGAAGCCCGGAGCCAGCGGCTACACGGGCATCCTCTTCAACACCGGCAATGCCTACCTCCGCCGCGGAGCCGAGGACCTGAAGCGATTCGACCTCGGGCCGGACTTCGACCCGGCGGCCTCGCACACGCTGGAACTCCGCGCGGTGGGCAACCGGCTCACCCTGCTCGTCGATGGCATCGAACAGGGTTCGGTCATCGACGCGACCCTGTCTGCCGGCGGACGCTTCGGGATCGGAGCCTCGGAAGGCGGGTTAATCGAGAAGGCGGAGTATCAATGGCTCAGCGATCCTCCGGCCGCGGCCGAGCCGATCGTCTGGCAGAACTTCCTCGCCGAAATCGAAAACGGACCCCACCGCAACCAGCAGCTCGGCCGGGTCTGGGAACGGGAAGGCGCGGCGTGGCGGGTCAAGCACTACCACGTCTTCACGATCCCCGACGAAGCGGGCCGTGATCTCGCGATCCGTGCGACGGGATCGGGCAGTCTCGGCGTCTTTGTCCGCGGCAACGGTGAGGCGGGTTATGCGGGATGGCTTTTCGACAGCGTCGGGAGGGCAAGAATTCAGATCAATGAAGAGATCCTAAGGGAATACCGGATCCCACGAGATGAAGACGGCTCGAAGATGAGCACCATCGAACTTCGCGCCGTCGGGAACACGCTGACCCTTTTCATTGATGACGTGGAGCTGGGCTCCGTGCAAGACGAGTCTCTCGTGGCGGGAGGATCGTTCGGCGTCAATGCCGGGGAAGGGAGTCTGGTCGAGAAGGTGGAGTATCGGTTCTTGGGCGATGCCGCTCCCACGAATTCCTCCGCCAGCCGCTCCGGCGATCCGGTGGTGGATGAGATCGTCGCCTGGGTCTTCAAAAACCAGGGAAGTGTGTCCTTCAATCAGAGGGACCGAGGCTTGAATGCCAAGACGCTGGAGCAGATCCCGCCCGGTCGGTTCGATCTGATTGGAGTGCATCTGCCCGGCGAGCAGGTCACCGATGCGGAGTTCGCCATGCTCGGTTCCGTGAAGACTTTGCGGCGCATCGAATTCAACGGCGTCAGCCACATCACCTCGCTGAAGCCGATCGCCGGATTGACAGAACTCAGCAATCTATGGCTGCCGGAGAACGAAGGGCTCGCGGAGGAGGAACTGGTTCACCTCGCGGGCATGACCAATTTGGGCAGCCTCCGCATCAAGCTCCCCGGCGCCACCGGCGAAGGATTCCGGCATCTGCAGCGGTTGCCGAAACTGAAGCTCCTCTCTCTGAATGATGCAGAGTTCACCGAAGAGGGCGCCAGGGAGATCGCGGGCCTCGCGCAGTTGGATTCCCTGTTGTTGGCAGGCTGTGTTCGCGAGGCAAACCAGAAGTCCCTGATTCCTATCGGCCGGATGTCGAATCTGACCTCCCTCGATATCGAGGGAATGCTCACGGTTGAGGGTTTCGCCGCGCTCGCGCCGCTCGAGCTGACCCACCTCGATCTCTCGAGCAGCAAGTTCGACAATGCCGGCTTTCCCCTGCTCACGGGCAGCCGCGACTCCCTGACGGAGCTTGAGATGGCCTGGGGGGCCACCGTGTCGGACGAAGGAATCCGGCACATCGTGGCAAACTTCCCGAATATCGAGCGTACCTGCGCTTCCTACGGCTCCACCTGCACGGGAGCCAGCCTTCGTGAACTCGCCAAGCTGCCGAAGCTCAAGAGCATTTCCTGGTGGGTGAAGGGAATGCAAACCGCCGACTACGTCCTGCTCGCCGACCTGCCGGTGATCGAACACATCGGCGTGGGTTTCGGCACGGACATCACTGACGAAGCCTTGCCCGCCTTTGCGAAATGTGAGCACCTGAAGGAGTTGAGCTTGAGAGAAACGGCCATCACCGATTCGGGACTCAAGGCGCTGCAAGACATCCGCCCGCTCGAGACGGTTGATCTCCAGGGAACGAAGATTACTCCCGCCGGCCTCGCCGAATTCCAGAAAGCGCGTCCGGACGTGCAGGTGAGCCACGGTTTTGGCGCCACTTCCGCCAATGCCCCTTCACCTGCCCCGAATCAGGCCGCCCCTCGCTGAAGATCTTCCCCGAGTTTACGCGATTGCCAAATCTGAGGAAATCTGTTATCCCCGCCCCATCTGTCAGCCAACCTGCCGCCTCGCCATGACGGATCCCCTGCCCGACACTCCTCCGCCTCGCACCACCGGCGGCAACTGGCGCTGGACGCCGCCCTCGGCCGCTTCCCTCGAGCGGCTGCTGCCGGGCTACTCGATCGAAAAACTCATCGGTCACGGTGGCATGGGCGCGGTCTACAAGGGCCTGCAGATCAGTCTCGAGCGGCCCGTCGCCATCAAGATCCTCCCCAAGGGCATCGAGCGGGAGGATCCCACCTACCTCGACCGCTTTCACAACGAGGCCAAGGTCATGGCCCGGCTGCTCCATCCGGCCATCGTCACCGTCTTCGACTTCGGCCACACCACCGACGGCCAGCTCTATTTCGTGATGGAGTACGTCGATGGCACGGACGTTCACGGGCTCATCTCCGGCCAGGACCGGCTCTCGGCCGAGCACGCGCACGCCATCACCGCCCATGTCTGCGACGCGCTCGCCGCCGCCCACGAGCTGGGCATCGTCCACCGCGACATCAAGCCGTCGAACATCCTGATCAACTCCCACGGCCAGGTGAAGGTGGCCGACTTCGGCCTCGCCAAGATCGACGATCCCGGCCAGCACGGTCTCACGGTATCCGGGATGGCCCTGGGCACGCCGGACTACGTGGCGCCCGAGTCCCTGATCCTCGGGGCCAGCGTCGATGCCCGCGCCGATCTCTACGCGGTGGGCGTGATGCTCTACCAGATGCTCACCGGCGACCTGCCCAAGGGCGCGTGGAAACCACCGTCGGAAAAAGTACCCGGGCTCGATCCGCGCTTCGACCGCATCGTGATCCGGGCGATGCAGAGCGAGCCGTCCGACCGTTACCCCAGCGCGGGGGA
Source organism: uncultured Verrucomicrobiales bacterium (assembly GCA_964439145.1). Taxonomy (GTDB): domain Bacteria; phylum Verrucomicrobiota; class Verrucomicrobiia; order Verrucomicrobiales; family DEV007; genus JAEUHH01. The sequence continues at coordinate 42,915 of CAYTNL010000037.1, read as the reverse complement.
ACTGCGGCGCGATCTGGACATCATCCAGACCGTGCCGCTGATCCAGAACGAGGCCGCGCCAACGTCCGCGCTGCCGAAGCTGGCCGTGGCCCAGATCGCCGGGCAGCGCAGCGCGGCGCCGATGAAAGTGGCGACGCGGGGAACGCGGCCGTCCGGCGCGACCGCCCCGGTGAAGCCCGAGGGGAAAAGGGAATACACCGCGCCGGTGAGACCGCGCGGGGCCAATGCCGGCGGCGGAGAGGCGAAGATCGGGCTCCTCATCGGGGGGATCGCGGCCGGGCTGGCGCTGATCGGCGGGATCGTGTTTTTCGCGACGCGAGGCGGCGGCGAACAGGAGGCTGGCACTACACCCGCCGAGCCGGTGGAGGTCGCGGAGGTCACGCCGAGTCCGAACCCTCCAACGCCAAAGCCGCCCGCCAGCGCGCCGAAACCGGCGTCAACGTCAACGCCGGCAACCGCGCTTTCGTCGTCTTCACCGGAGCCCGGCGCGAGGGTCTCGGGTTCTCCGATTCCCGCCCCCGACTGGCTCGTCGCGGCGCGAAAAACGGGCGGCAAGCTGCACTTCTTCGGCACCGCGCCGAAGGGCGCCACGGAGCGGGGCCGCTTCGGCGAGCACGACGACTTCGTGGACCTCAACGCGTCGGGACACGGGCTCGTGGCCGTGCGGGCCAACGGCGAGGCGCACGGCATCGCCTGGAAGACCCCGGACGACAAGGTGCCCACTGGCGGCATCAAAGTGGGGCCCCTCCCGATCAAGACCCTGGCCCACGGTTTCACTCCCGCGCTGTGGTCTCCCGAGAAACGCCAGGTTTCGTTCTGCTGGGCGGGTCAGCATGTCCAGATCAAGGATCTCCCGGACGTGCCCGCCGAGCGCTTCGTCAACACCAGTTACCACTTTTGTCTCCTCGGGGCGGATGGCGAGATCCTGCACTCGGCATTTCGCCACATCGACACGAGCCGGGATTCCAGCGACGGCGGCACGCCTCCTCCCGCCGACTTCTTCCGTGGCGCGACCGCGGTGACTGCGGCCCATAAGGATTATTTCGCCGCCGTCCCCGGTCAGCCCGTGCGGCGATGGGATTTTCAGAAAGGCGAGCGAATCGACTTTCCATCCGTGGACGGCACCGTCGTTGATCTTCAATTTTGCGGCGAGTGGAATGTGGCTCTGCTCACGGACCGGGGAACTGTTTCGGTCACCAATTTCGACGGAATCGTCACCACCGGACCCTACGCCGCCCCGAAAGACCTGCCGCCCGCCATCGCCATCGCTGGCGGCAAGGGCATGGTCGCCGCCCAGATGGTCGATGGCACCTGGCGGGCTTGGGGCGAGGCGAAAGCGCTGGTCGAGCAGGTGGAGAAGATCGGCCCGGCCCTGGCTCTGGGGGCCTACCGGTCTGCCGGAGAGGACGGCGAGTATCTCGCCTGGATCGAGGCGCCCGCCGCCGCGATGGCTCCGGAGGCGATGCCGACCTCGGTCACGCAGACGGAGATTTCCCCCGCTCCAGTCGTCCCCCCGCACGGCACGCCGGGGCGGGTACGGTTTTTCACCACCGATCCATCCCAACGGATTCGGGGAGATTTTGTTGAGGATTTCGCCGATATCGTCCGCGTCACCGCCACCCCATACGGATGGGCGGCGCAACGGAAGAATGGTGACGTCTATGGTGTGCGAATACCGATGGACGAGACCGAGAGCCAGTTGTCAGGGCCCCGTCCCTTCGGCCCCGTGAAGGGCGAACCTTTCCTGTATGGGGATTATTGGCGCATGCGGGACGCGGATACCGGTGAAATGATCAATTTCAGTTCCGCCCCGACCGGAGCCGGTTACAATCGCAATACTCAGTTCGCCCCCGGAGATGCCACCACTATTCTCGGCATCAGCGGCCACTCCGTGGCCCTTTCCGCGGAGGGAGACTTCATCGCCCAATGGCCGGCGGATTTCCTGAAGCCACCGCCGGCCGACTTTTTCCGGGGCGCAACGGTTCTGGCGACGACACACAGTTGCTACCTCGCGGTCAATAAAGACGGCGTTCCCCGCGTCTGGAGCGCCCAACTGGGCAGCCTCTATGAAGCGCCATCCGGTCTCGCAAACCTGGTTGAGGCCGAAGGATTGCGAGATTCTTTCGCTCTGAGAGATACCGCTGGGCGAATTCACATCACCACTCCGGGTTTGAATCGGACAAGCACCTTGGCGCCACAACCGCCCGCCGACCTCCCACCCGCCACCGCCGTGCGGGCCGGGACAGGCATGGTCGCGATCCGAAAGGCCGACGGCACCTGGACCGCTTGGGGTGAATCGCCCGAACTCATCCAGCAGGTCGAGAAGATTGGCACGGCGACCGATCTCGATTTGGTTCGGATGGAAAAGAGGGGGTTTGCCTACATGCTCTGGATCGAGCCGCCCGCCGCCCCGCCGCCCCCGGCAGCGGCCCCGGCTCCTGTTCCGCCCGCGATTACCCAAACCGAAACTCCCGCCACCTCGTCATCGGTCGCCGCGACCGAGTCCCGGCTCGCCGCCAACCTCCTTGCGCAAGCCAAGGCCAAGGGCGGAAAACTGCGGGCGTGGGGGCGCGGACCCCACGGTCCCTTCGACGTGGGTGCGGCGGCGGGGTTCGACGATTTCGTTCAGATCTCGGCGACCCATTTCGGCTGGGCCGCGCGCCGGGCGGGCGGCGAAGTCCATGCCGGATCCTGGGGCAAGGATCCGGCCCGCCCCTACATTCCCCTCGGCCCGTATGAGACGAGCTACCTCAGCCGCGCCACCCTCATCAACATGGTGCTCAAGGACGGCACGAGCCGGAATGTGTGGTCGGAATCATCGCAGCAGAACGCGTCCAAGCCCTCGGGCGCGGACCGCGTTCTCGCTGTGATGAATCATTTGATCCGCCTGGAACCCAGCGGCAAGCAGCATTGGGGATTCGGCAGCGCCAATCCGGCGAAGCCCGACTTCTTCTCGGGCGCCACACTTCTCACCGGAACCTACGACTATTTCGTCTGCCATGGCCCCGGCCAACCGGTCAGGAGTTGGATTCCCAAGAACGGCACCGATTTCACTTTCCCTGCCGAGACCCAGAACACGGTGGAAATGGACGGCGGTCACGACCACGTCGTCCTGCTCGATGCGAACGGGGCCGTGCAGGTGTGGAACGCCGACGGGACCGCCCTCCCTCCCGACGGTCCCTTCGCCAAGGACCTGCCCACGGCGGGCGGACCTTTCGTGGCCGTTCGTGCCGGCCGGGGCATGAGCGCCGCGCAAAAGGGCGACGGCACCTGGGTGGCATGGGGAGATTCCCCCGAAGTGGCGACCCAGATCCAGACGATCGGTCCCGCCCTCGATCTCGATCTCTATCATGAGGGCGACTCCGCCTTCGTCATGTGGATCGAGCCGCCGGCCGAGACCGCCCGCCTTACCCGCGCCGCCACGATTCCCGCCGACGTCGCCCAGCGCCTCGCCGAGATCGACAGCCAGTTTCAGGCCGCCTACGACCGAGACATCGCGCCCGGCCACACCGCCGCCGTGGCCGATCTCGACGGCAAATATCTCGCCGCCGTGAACCGCGCCCTCGACGCCGCCACCGCCGCCGGGAATCTCGACGAATCCATCAAGCTCCGGGCCGAGGCCCAGCGCGTCGAGGCGAAGGAGCCCCTGCCCGCCGCCGATCCCGAGGGCCTGCCCGAGTCCCTGAAAAAGCTGCGCGGCACCTACCGCGACGCCTTCGCCAGGATCGAGGCCGACCGCGCCGCCAGGGCCCAGCCCTACCACGACCGCCACGACGCGCTGCTCGACGCCTACCAGCGCGAACTCACCCAGCAACAGCGGCTCGACGACGCGCTGAAGGTCAAGGCCCACCGGGAGACGCGGTCGGTAGGGAATTCTGTCGGGCCGGCTCCGGCAACCGAGGCGGCGGCGCCGTCCGCCAACCCAAGCACAGCGCCCTCTGCCGCTTCCACTACGGGCGAGATCCAGCCCGTTCTCGATTGGGTATTTCGTATCGGAGCCTCCGTCACCGTTATCGCCGCCGGTCAGGAGATCGTTGCCAAATCCGTTGCGGAATTGCCCCCGGCGCCATTCGAAATTTCGGCCATCCGTGAATCGGGAAACCTCAAAGACGATCTCACCGACCGGGACTTTGCTTCCCTCGCCTCATTCTCCACTCTCCGTACGATCAATGTTGCGGATGCCCGCGTGCGGATCACTTCTCTCGCCCCTCTCGCCCGCCATACCGGCCTCGAAACCATCGGAATTCGGGGCGTTGACATGACGCTCAAGGAGAGTGAACTCACCCATCTGGCGGGACTCTCCCAGCTCAAGACTCTCGAAATGCGTTTCGAGGAATTCACCGGTGAGAGCATTCCATTTCTCAAGAACGCCAGAGGACTCCAAACGGTCTGGATCCTCACCTCCAAGACCGGATCCCTTACCGTGATCGGCGCCGAAGCCATCGCGCAAATGCCTTCTCTGAACCACTTGACGCTGGACTACGCCCTTGGCACTCGCAACCAGGCGGCGCTCGCGCCCCTCGCCGGGGCCAAGCGTCTCACCTATCTCAAGTTGGACGGCTGCGACCTCACGCCGGAAGCCTTCTCCCACATCGCCAATATTTCGGGTCTTCAGATCCTCAACCTCAACGACTCCAAGATCGACAACCGAGGCTTCGCTTTGCTCGCTCCTCTCGCTCCCTCGCTCAAGACCCTCGACATGCAGAATGGCGCCACGGTCTCTGATCTGGGGATCAAAGATGCCGTGGCCGCTCTTCCCAACCTCGAGACTGTGATCGTCTCCCACGGCTCCACTTGCACCGTGGACAGCCTCGTCGAGTTGGCCAAGCTGCCCAAGCTCAAGAATCTGAGTTGGTGGACGAAAGCGATGAAGCCGAGGGACTACCACCGTATCGCCGGGTTCCCCGCCATCCGGAATCTTCATCTCGGCTACTATGCCACCCTCACCGACGACGACCTCGAGGCGTTCGCGGAGAGCAAGACCCTTGAGTTCCTCGACATTTCCCTGCCCCAGATCACCGACAAGGTCTTTCCCTACCTTACGAACATCAAGCCTCTTAAGCAGGTGAACCTCGGCGGTTCCAGCGTCACCGCTGCCGGCGTCGCGTCCTTCAAAGCCGCCCGCCCCGGCGTGAAGGTCGTCCAATGACACACCTCAACGCCGCCATGGACGATCCAGTGGAGACCGCCCCGAGGGCAGCCGAACAGTCGCCCCCGCTGACTCAAGAGGGTCAGGTCCGAGACCCGACAGGGTCAAGCATGATGGAGGCGCCTGTCCAGTTGAGGCCCGCCGGATCGGGCTGATGGATATCCATTCCCGCATTCTCCCAAGCAGGTTGTTCAACGCTCTATCGGCATACAGGCTAACACTTTCTCCTTGCCAGAGACGGGGTCGCTTGTTATCCCCCCCTCTGGTCTGAAACGTCTTCGCCCGACCGTTCCGATGACTGATCCCATGCCCGACGCCCCTCCTCCGCGCACCACCGGCGGCAACTGGCGCTGGACCCCGCCCGATCCGGGAGTGCTGGAGACTTTGCTGCCCGGCTACACTGTCGAGTCACTGCTGGGCTGTGGCGGGATGGGGGCCGTCTACAAGGGAATCCAGAAAAGTCTCGACCGACCGGTGGCCATCAAGATCCTGCCCGGGGGCATCGAGAAGGAAGACCCGAGCTATGCGGAGCGCTTCCGCAATGAGGCGAAGGTCATGGCCCGGCTGCTCCATCCGGCCATCGTCGCGGTGTTCGACTTTGGCGAGGCTCGGGACGGCCAGTTCTTTTTCGTGATGGAATACATCGACGGCACCGACATTCAGCAGATGGTCGCCAGTCAGGGACGACTCTCCGCCGAGCACGCCCACGCCATTACCGCCCATGTCTGCGATGCGCTCGCCGCCGCGCATGCGCTGGGCATCGTCCACCGCGACATCAAGCCGGCCAATGTACTCATCAACTCCCACGGCCAGGTGAAGGTGGCCGACTTCGGCCTCGCCAAGATCGACGATCCCGGGCAGCACGGGCTGACGGTGTCGGGGATGGCCCTGGGCACGCCCGATTACGTGGCGCCCGAGTCGCTGATCCTCGGGGCCAACGTCGATGCCCGCGCCGATCTCTACGCGGTGGGCGTGATGCTCTATCAGATGCTCACAGGCGACCTGCCCAAGGGCGCGTGGAAGCCGCCCTCGGCCAAGGTGCCCGGACTCGATCCGCGCTTCGATGACATCGTGATCCGGGCGATGCAGAGCGAGCCGTCCGACCGCCACCAGAGCGCGGCCGAGCTGCGGCGCGACCTCGACATCATTCAGACCGTGCCGCTGGCGAAAGCCGAGGCGCCCCAGACCGCCGCGCTGCCGAAGCAGGCCGTGGCCGAGGTCGCCGGGCAACGCAGCGCGGCGCCGATGAAAGTCGCTCCGCGAGGCAAGCGGTCGCCCTCGACCGGCAAGCCCGCGGAGGAATCGGAAAAAGGACACACCTCCCCGGTCCGGCCTCGCACCGCGCCCCCGCGCGGGGGGGCGGACCGCTGCAGGATCATCGGGCAAGACCGGTCTCCTCATCGGTGGCATCGCCGCGGGGCTGGCGCTGGTGGGCGGGACCGTGTTTTTCGCGACTCGGGGTGGGCACCAATCAGAGTCCGAGGCGCTGCCCAACGCCTTCGAGGTCGCGAAGGAGACGGTCGAGCAACCATCGTCGCCCACCCCGCCGGTCCCGCCCGCCAAGGCGCCCGAGCCGAGGCCGGCTCAGGCCCCGGCTCAAGCTCAGTCGTCTCTGTCACCCGTCGCCGTGCTGCCGCCCGCGTTCGATGCCGAACCCGCCTTCGGCGCCTACCCCGCCGGGCTCCAGGTGCCCATTCCCGACTGGCTGCGGCGGGCGAGTGTGGAGGGTGGGAAGCTGGTCACGGTTCCCGTGGGGGACGACACACCCCCGCATTCCGAAAGCCTCGACTTGGGGAAGGCGGGACAGTTCGACGATTTCGTGGCGTTGTTCTCGGCAGAGGGGAACTGGTTTGCACTGCGCAAAAACGGCGATCTCTGGGGACGCTTATTTGGGCACAAGGATGTCTTGGAGGTGGGTCCCATTGCCCTCGGTGCCTCACCCGGGGAATCCAGTTTCCCGCTCTTTACGAGAGAAGATGGAACGGTCGTCTGGTACCTCGATGCGGTGACTATTGAAGACAAAGATCCACCACACGGAACGAAACAAGTCATCGGCAACCATGGGCGCCATGGACGGCAATCGAACGACAGTGAGGATGGGTATCGTCTTTTTCTTGATGCTAAGAATCGGACGCTTGATCTGCGTGGCAGCCTCGATCTGCACAATCCACCTCCAGCCGACTTCTTTGGCGGAACCAACCTCCTGGCGGCCACGATCAGAACCGTCATGGCGATTGACGCCAATGGGAATTTCAAGGGATGGCATCTCATAAACGGAAAACCATTGATCCTTAGCCATGATCCCGATCCTCTCGTCGACATCTCCTCCTCCAACTCTTGGTCCGTCCTCCTCCAGGCGAACGGTCGCCCTGTCGTCGTCGATGACAAAGGGGAGGTCAATCATATTGATCAGGCCCCTCCGGGCGACCTTGGTCCCGTCGTTCGATTGCGAGCCGACGGCAACATGGTTTTTGCTCAACGGCCGGACGGCACTTGGTCGGGTTGGGCAATGCGTTGGGACAGTGTCGACCAAACGTCCGTGAACAGTTCGATCCGGACCGCAGAATCCCTGGGGCCGGCGCTTGATGTGGCGATGGCAAGCAACTCGAAGATCGAAAAATGGAATAAAACGTTCCGCTTCCTCGTCGCCATTCGTCCCAAGACCGCCGCCACTCCGGAACCTGCTCTCACCTCAGCCGCCCCGACCGTCGCCGCTCCCCCCGTTGTTCCCGACTGGCTCGTCGCGGCGCGGAAGACGGGAGGCAGGGTAAGATTTTTCGGCACCGCACCGAAGAACGCCTCCGAACGCGGCCCCATCCCCGCATTCAACGATGTGGTGGACATCGCCATGGACGGAATGGGCTTCGCCGCTCGGCGGGCCGATGGCGAAACGCACAGCATCGTGTGGAGAGACGAGATCGCCTCCGGCGGTCTTCTCCCGCCTGTCGCGAAGACCCCTCGTCTGCCACATGGGCATGTCGTCGGACTCTGGTCAGAGACCGAGCCCGGCTATCACCTGCTTTGGGCGGAGCAATTCATTCCGATCAAAGGCATTTCCCATCCCGATGCCGACCGAATTGTCCACACCCAGTACCACCTGACGGCGCTGGATCCCGATGGCGAGATTCTTTCCTCGATCATCAGGGTGACCGGGATGAGAAGTCCAAGAACCTGAAAGTTCCTCCCTCCGATTTCTTCAAAGGGGCGACGTTTGTCACCGGATCGCAATCTCACTACCTCGTCGCGGCTCCGGGGCGACCCATCCGCAGTTGGGATTTGAACTCAGGCACGGTCCACGAGTTTTCCGAAGCGACTCGGGAGACGATCGAACTCCGCTCAACCGGAACCTTGGTGGGGATTTTGACGCGAGACGGCAAAGTCCATGTCTTAAGACCCAACGGCAATCCACTGACTTCTTCCTCGGAACCAGAAGGAAAGGTTCCCTCAGATCTTGGACCGGCCATTGGCATTTCCCTTGGCAACTACATGGCTGCGGCCCAAATGACCGATGGCACTTGGCGGGCTTGGGGCCGCTCGACCAAGTTGATCGAGCAGATCGCAAAGATCGGCCCCACCCACGCCCTTGAACTGAGGTTTTCGAGTGAAGGCGACGAGTTCATCGCCTGGATCGAACCGCCCGCCGCCGCGACGGCTCCGGGATCGATGCCGCCCGGGGTGACAGGGATGCCAAGTCCCGCTTCGCCCGAGATCGCTGCCCCGATTCCCGCCGAAGCCAAGCCATTCCAGGGTCACCACTACCTCTTCGTCCCCGGCAAACTCTCGTGGACCGAGGCCAAGTCCGCCGCGGAAGCCAGGGGCGGCCACTTGGCCGTCATCACGAGCCGGGAAGAGGACGAGTTTGCGAAAGCGTTGCTGGGCTCGGCGCTGGCCGAATACCATTCCCTCTGCTGGATCGGCGCGTCGGAGGACTCGCCCCAAGGCTCGTGGAAATGGGTCAACTCCGAACCCTTTGCCTACACCGGGTGGGGGAAGGACGAGCCCAATCGCGACAGAGGCCGGCCCGAGGTGACTCATCCTTATTGGGTAGGCTACTTTCAAGCGCACGGCACCGAGGGGATTACCTGGAACGACGCCTCTCCCAAAGACGGTAATTGGCAACGACAGACCGTCGGCTACCTGATTGAATGGAGCGGGGCCGCCGAACCCTCCGTCACCTCCGCCGCGCCCGCGCCAACTCCGGCCGCCGCCGACCTCACCGCCATCCCCGGCTTCGAGACCCGGGTCGAGGCCTACCTCAAGGATCGCAACGCCCGCCTCGAGGCGCTCGCGGCCAACTACGGACGCGGCCTCGATGCCCGGCTGGGCCAGGCAGCCGAGAGCGGCGACCTCGATCTCGCCACCGCCTTCCGCGACGAGAAGGCGCGCCTCGACAGCCTGCGCCAGGCCCTCACCGCGCCTCCCGCCGATCTCGTCGCCGCCGTCTCCGCGCCCCCGACACTGCCCGCCTTGCCCGAGGGAATTCCCGCCCTCGTCGCCGCTCTGCGCCAGACCTGGGTGACCGAGCGGCAGAAGATTCACGACGATCTCGACGGGAAACTGCGCCAGTCCCTCCAGGCCCTGATCACCGAGCTGACCAAGGCCAGGAAGCTGGATCAGGCCGCCGCCGTCGCCGCTTTTCGCGAGCAGGTTGGGAAGACCGGGGACGCGCCGGCCTCTTCGCCGAGCGCCGCCGTGGCACCTTCCACGCCAGCAACCCCGGCCTCGGTTCCCGCACCTCCCGGTGCGACGGCACCCGCGACCACTTCCCTCAAGCTTCCCCAGTGGCTGGAAGAAGCCGCCATGTCCGGCGGCAAGCTGCGCATCTGGGGCCAGTGGGAGGGCAAACCCATCGACGAACGTGAGGCGCTGAAGGAATTCCGCGAGAGCGACTACACGCAGGTGATGGCGGCGGCGTATGGACTGATCCTCGGAAAACGGCAGCGCGGCGGCGGCAAGTGCTTTGTGTTGGCCACCGACGTCCCCGGGATCGGTTCGAATCGTCTGCGCGAATCCAAGGAAATCCAAGGGATCGAACGGGTGACACGCTACTGGGCGGCGGAGGACCGCATCTTTTCGGATACGCGGTCCTCGGGATCTGAACAAAACCTCGGAGATGATTCTCTCTTCGTCGGCGACCGGAGCGGAGCGCTTGTGGTTCGCGACCGGGCGGGTGAATGGTCCGCCAAGGGCTACCATTTCACCAATCCCGAAGATCCAGCAATCGTTCCGCTGATGAAGTCGATCTGCGATCAATTGAAAACCGATCAACCATCCCTCATCTCCATGAACAACTACTCACTGGTGTGGTACACCAGGGACCTCCAGCTAATGGGCCTCAATATCACTCTTCGACCCGGCGTCGCCAAGGAAACGCCCATCCCCAGCCGGCCGAAGGAGCGCCTGGTGGAACTCATGGCCACGAGTGATGCGATCTATGGCAGATGGATCGCCATCGGCGAGAGCGGCGCCGTGTATGCCGATCAGACGGGAGGCTTCGACAAGCCCGTTCCCGAGTTGACTCCCGCATTGACTCTTCGCCGCGACTCCGCGTTCTCCGCCGGTCGCCAATCTCGCCTCCTCGCCGCCCAGAAGCCCGACGGCACTTGGCACGCCCTCGGAACCGAAGAGGCCCTCATCGCCCAGATCACTTCTCTCGGTCCCGCTATCGATCTTGACGTTTATATCAGGGATGACCAGAACCAGTTCGTCCTTTGGATCGAGCCGAATTCTTCGCTGAAGCCAAGGTAGGTCTGGCATCCCTCCTCCGCAGCCATCAGTGCTCATGATCGTGGCGCAAACGCGCGTACGAGTGGGGCTTTGACCCGTGTTGGTTGGGGACGTATGATAGTTTACCGGTGTCACAACTTGACTCCCTTTCCCATGACAACACCTTTCGCTACCCACCACTCCCGCCGCCAGCTCCTCCGCCAGGTCGGCATGGGCATGGGCAGCCTCGGGCTCGGCGCCCTGCTCGGCAGACAGGGTTGGGCCGCCAACTCAACAGGGTTGGGTGATCGACTCAACCCTCTTTCCCTCAGCGAACCCCACTACCGGGCGCGCGCCAAGCGGGTGATCCATATTTTCGCCAATGGCGGACCGTCCCAGGTCGACACCTTCGACTACAAGCCGATGCTGGCGAAATACGACGGCAAGGAACTGCCGGGCGAGGGCCTGCGCACCGAGCGCAAGACGGGCGCGGCCATGAAGTCGCCCTTCGCCTTCCGCCAGTACGGCGAGTCCGGCCACTGGATCAGCGACCTTTTCCCCCACGTGGCGGAGTCGGCCGACGAGCTGTGCATCATCAACTCCATGCACGCCAATGTGCCGAACCACGAACCGTCCCTGATGCTGATGAACTGCGGCGCGCCGCGGGTGAACACCGTCACTCCCAGCATGGGCTCGTGGATCACCTACGGACTCGGCACGGAGAATGAGAACCTGCCCGGTTTCGTCTCGCTCTGCCCCGGCGGCGTGCCCATCGTGGAAACCCAGAACTGGCGCTCCGCCTTTCTCCCCGGAGCCTATCAGGGCACCCATATCGACACGAAGAACACGGAGATCGAAAAGCTGATCGCCAACATCGAGAACAAGAAACTCCCGCGCTCCGCGCAGCGCCAGCAGATCGACCTGATCCAGGAACTGAATCGCCGCCACCAGGAGGAGCGCGAGGGCGATCCCCAGCTCGAGGCCCGCATCCAGAGCTACGAGTTGGCTTACCGCATGCAGTTGGAGGCGACCGACGCCTTTGACGTGACCCGCGAGCCGGAGTCCATCCGCGAGGCCTACGGCGATGATCTCCAGGGCCGTCAGATGCTCATCGCCCGCCGTTTGGTGGAGCGCGGCGTGCGTTTTGTCCAGGTCTGGCATGGAGCGGGTCAGCCGTGGGACAGTCACGAGCATATCGAGAAAAACCACGGGCGACTCGCCGGCGAGGCGGATCGCGCCATCGGGGCGCTGCTCGTGGATTTGAAAAATCGCGGACTGCTCGACGAGACTCTCGTCATCTGGGGGGGGGAATTCGGGCGCACGCCCACGGTGGAATTGCCCACGCCCGGCGCGAACAGTCCGGACACCAAACTGGGACGCGACCACAACCATCACGGCTTCACCATGTGGCTGGCCGGGGGCGGGGTGAAAGGCGGCTATCGCCATGGGACGACGGACGAGTTCGGTTTCAAGGCCCAGGAAAATCCGGTCCATGTCCACGACCTGCACGCCACCATCATGCACCTGCTGGGATTCGATCACCTGAATCTCACCTACCGCTACGCGGGCCGGGATTTCCGGCTCACCGATGTCCACGGTGAGGTGGTGCACGATATCGTTGCCTGAGCCGGTGACTTTTTTGCTGGCCCGCGGGTCTGTCTTCTGGCTAATGACGGGAATGCCGCGTCCGCGCGGTCAACCCGACCTCCTCGCAACATTCCACCCCGTCCTCCCATGGCTTCCCTCATTGAACAACTCGTCCAGACTCACGGCGCCGAAGTCGCCAACCAGATTTCCGGCCAGCTCGGCATCCCCGAGGAAAAGGCCGCCGGTCTCCTCCCGGCGCTCGCGCCCATGATCCTCGGAGGGCTTCAGCGCCAGGCACAGGAGCGTGGCGGCGCGGAGCGTGTGGATCACATCCTCGACAAACACGCCGACGACAGCATTCTGGACAATCTGGGGGGATTCTTTTCCCGGAAAGCCGAGGAGCCGGTGGAGCGGGCCGATCCCGGTCTCGGTGGTCTGCTCGGCGCGGCGGGGCCGCAAGCGGCGGAGCTGATCGGCGACCGGCTCGGCATCAGCCAGGAGAAGGCGCGGCAGATCATTCCCATGATCGCTCCGGTGATTCTCGGATTTCTCCTGCGCCAGCGGAAGCAGGCGGGAGGCGGCGCCGAGGGGCAGAATCTGCTCATGACCATGCTCGACCAGGACGGTGACGGCAGCATCCTCGACGATGTGGCCGGGATGCTGGGTGGCGGTGGCGGACTGGCCGCGCTCCTCGGAGGCGGCGGCTCTCCGGCCCCTGCTCAGGGTGGTGCCGCGGGAATCCTCGGCAAAGTACTCGGCGGATTGCTGGGCGGGAAAAAGTGAGTCAGGGCGGTCCGGCCTGTTCGCAAGCGCTTGACGGACCGCGGGTTCTCCCGACGGTGTGGGGCTTTCGTCTTCGCGGCGCCGATTCGGCTGACGAAAGTACTCAGCCGAAATGGAAGATCCCCCAGTTCAAAATGAAAGCGACGCGTCGCGCGCGCGCGGTCCCGCCGCGCCGGACGAGCCCGCCGAGCTGCCTTTCGAGAGAAAGGGCCTGGGCGACTGGCTGCGGACGCGTTTTTCCGAGGGGCAGCGTTTCATCATCCTGTGTCTGCTGGCGGGTTGTCTTTGTGGTTTGGCGGCGGTGGGGATCCATGTCTCCATCCATTGGCTGTTCGAGACGGTCTGGAGTTTTTCGCATCGTTTCGAGGATCGCGGCCTGCCCTGGTGGCTGGTGATGCCGTGGATCCCGGCGCTGGCGGGGCTGTTCGTCGGGCTGGCGACATCGCGCTGGGCGCCGGGGGCGCTGGGCAGCGGCATCCCGCAGACGAAGGCGGCGTTTTACAATGAGTTCGGCCAGATCCCGCTGCGGACGGCGTTCTGGCGATTTCTCCTCACCACGATCTACGTGGGGGGTGGCAACAGTCTCGGGCGCGAGGGGCCCACGGTGCACATGTGCGCCGCCATCGCGTCGTCTCTGGGTCGGGCCTTCGGCCTGGCGAAGGCGCGGGTGCAGGCGATGGTGCCGGTGGGGGTGGCGGCGGGAATCGCGGCGGCGTTCAACGCTCCGATCTCGGCGATCCTTTTCGTGTTCGAGGAGATCCTCGATGATTTCAGCACCAAGGCGTTGAGCGGGATCGTGATCGCGGTGGTGGTATCGGAGGCCATCGCGCGCAGTCTGCTGGGCGAGGATCCGATTCTCCAGGCGCATCTGGGCGGCCAGTATGGAGTCCATTGGTGGATGCTGGTGGCGATACCCCTGGGCGTGTCGGCGGCGTTTGTGGGGCATTTTTTCACGGGATCTCTGCTGGGATTCCGCCAATGGTGCGCGGAGCGGCTGCGCATCCCCGAAATGGCGAAGCCCGCGCTGGGCGGGTTGCTGCTGGGCGTCATCGGGACGGGGGCGTTTTTTGCCACCGGCCTGGTGGGTGATCCGCAGAATTCGGTGTTCAGCATCGGCTACGAGAGCCTGGAGCTGGCGTTCGAATCCAGGCTCGCGGTGGGGGCCATCGTCATCCTGCTGGTCGCCAAGATCGTCGCCGTGGTGATCTGCTATGGCAGCAAGGGCAGCGGCGGGCTGTTCTCTCCGACACTCTATTTTGGGGGCATGCTGGGCGCGCTCTGGGGGCTGCTGATGCTGAAGTTCACCGGGGCCATCGGGCTCGAACCCTACGCGGATGGCGGTCGGCTGGTGGGTGCCTGCGTCCTGCTCGGCATGGGCGCGATGTTCGCGGCCATCATTCGCTGTCCTTTCACCTCGCTGTTCATCATTTTCGAGATGACGGGGAACTACTCGCTCATCCTGCCTCTGATGACGGGGAACATCCTCGCGTTCAGTCTGGCGGGCTGGCTGCGAAAGGTGCCGATCTACAACGCCATCCTCATCCAGGATCGGGTCACGCTGCGGAAAATGCCGACCTACCAGGGAGCGCGCGACTATCGCCACCTGCCGGTCAGCACCATCATGCACTACGATTTGTTCACGGTGTCGGCGGCGGAGACGCCGGGGGAGACTCTGACGAGACTGAGAAAGGGACCCAACAAGATGCGACGCAGTTACCCGGTGGTGCGGGGGGAGACGGACTCGCGTCGCGGCTTTGTCGGCATCGTCATGCATCACCAGTTGGAGGAGCGCGAGGCCGACGACTCCGTCACCATCGGCGATCTCGTCGCGGGACAGAAGCTCCAGACCATCACACCCGAGACCGTCATCCGCGACGCCGCGATGAAAATGGTGAAGCTCGATATCCGCCAACTGCCGGTGGTGAGCGCCTCGGAACCGGATCGGTTGCTCGGCATCCTGACCCTCAACGACATCGCCCGTCAGCAAAACGCCATGATCGGGCATCTGGGCAGGGAGTGAGGGCGTTTACTTCATCGCCCCCTCGGGTTTGCCGTTGGTGGTGATGACGTGGACTTCGTGGGCCTTGACCCGGGGGTTGAAATACTCCCAGACCACCCGCTTATCGCGCGTGATCTCGAGCAGCTTGGGTTTCGCGGCGTCCTTCTGCCCGTAGCTGCAGACCACGGTGTTGCCGTTGACGAGGCGTTGCCCGCCGCAGGGGTCGGCAAAGCGGCCGTCGACATCCTCATTGGTGACATGCCACGCGATGTCGCCATCGGGATCGAATTCCACGATCTGATTGCCGTGCGTCAGATTCACGTGGGTGTGGCCGTTGTCCAGGCGGATGGCGGTGAACGGCCAGGTGTGGGTCTCGCGCCCTCCCAGTTCCGGGGTATCGGTGCGAAAAGTTTTCACCACCGTGCCGTCGGGCCGGTATTCCTTCACCGCGAACGCGAGGAGGTGGGGAACGAGGTAATTGGCGTTGGGCAGTTTGCGCGCCATGCGGGTCTGCATATGGGCGTTGTCGGTTTCCGGTTGCAGAGGCACTTCCACCGCGATCGAGAGGTCGGATCGGAGTTCCAGGAGGCGGGGTTTCGTCCCGCGCTCGATCACCAGGGTGTGGCCGTTGTCCAGACGGACCACGGTTCCGAGTTCCTTGTTCTCGGCGTCGAGTTGGTAACTCCAGACGCTCTTACCCGCCCGGTTGTACTCGTGGGCTTCGCGACCGTGGGACACGAGGATGTTCCCGTTTTCCAACACAAATCCATCCCGGCCCGGCTTGTTCACCTGCCAGAGAACCTCGCAGTCCTCGCCCACCAGCGTGGTGGCCTGGCCACAGATCAGGAACGAGTGGCGGATGCCCGTCTCGCTGCGCTGTTCCCCGAAGGGTTCGGCCCGGGCGATGCCGATCAGCGAGAGTGATAGGATGAGAAAACGAAGCACTGGTGTCATGCGGTCGATCATAGACCAGTGGATAGCCCCGCGGAAAGCTTCGAAATGGCTCCCATCTCTGGAATGTGAAAGCTCCCTGTTTCTGCATTGGCGTGTCCGGTCGAGTCTGTTAATCCTCGTGGAGGTATGAATTCCACCCGCCATCTTTCCGCCCACGCCGCATTATTCCTGGTCGGTTCGACGCTGATTGCCGATGACTTTGTCCCGGACCGTTGCCAGCTGATGCCCCTCCCGGAGCGGCAGGTTTCGTTTCAGATCGATGGGATCGAGAAAACCCGCTGGCATTTTGACGAAAGCTATCCGCGCCCGTTTTTCCATCCTTTCAATGGTCCGTCCGGCATTTCCCTGACCCGCATGGGGCATCCGGGCGCTGAGAATCACGATCACCATCGCTCGGTCTGGTTCGCGCATCACGACGTCGGCGGAGTCGATTTCTGGTCGGACAATACCGGGGGAAGGGTTCGGCAGAAGCATTGGTATCGCTATCGCGACGGCAACGACGAGTGCGTGATGGCTTCGCTACTGGGGTGGTACGACGGCGAGGGAAAGGAACTGATGGAGCAGGATGTCGTCGCCGCGTTGCGACCGCGCTCGGGAGGGGAGCAGGAGCTGGAGATCCAGATCACGCTGCGCCCGCCGACAAACGCGGAGACGGTGGTGTTGGGCAAGACCAATTTCGGAATCCTGGCGGTGAGGGTTTCGAAGACGCTGTCAGAACACTTCGGCGGCGGCAGGCTGGCCTGCGGCGAGGGCCGGGAGGGGGCCGAGGCGATCCACGAACACACCGCCCGCTGGGTGGACTACTCGGGGCCGGTGGTGGTGGGCACGGGGCCGGATCGGAAAGTGGTGACCGAGGGGATCACCTTTTTCGATCACCCGGCCAATCCCCGTTATCCGACGTATTGGCATGTGCGCGCCGACGGCTGGATGGGGGCGTCATTCTGCCATGCCGAGGGGTATGCGATCACGAAGGAGGCCCCGCTGGTATTGCGCTATCTGTTACACGCCCACGCGGGCGACTACGATGGCGAGAATGCCGGGGCCGTGGCTGCATCCTTCGCGAAACGACCGGGCTTCGCGCTGGGGAAGTCGGACAAACCGCATTTGCAGTTTGATGTCTGGAGGGTGGGAGAAGAGTGACTCGCTCAGGAGTTTTGATCAGCGGCTTCGGCGGCCTGTTTGATCAGTTTGCTACGGCAGCAGGGTTTGTCGCAGCTGCAGACCTTGGGGGGAACGGGCTCGGTGGCTACGGTGGCGGCGCCCCGGTTGGGAGCTTCACCGCTTTCGCTTCGGGTCTGGTGTTTGGTGTCGCACATGGTTTCGTGGCGGTTGACGCGAAGGATCGGGGAAGCGGGGGCCGACCGCTTCCCCTATCTTGTCAAAATCATGCCGCCACCAGCGAGGCCAGCACTTTCCGGGTCCCGGCGAAGGTGCGGCGACCGTGCATGGCGACATAGTTGTCCACGAGAGCCACGTCGCCGGTCTGCCAGGGAACGTCGAAGGTGATCTCCTCCGCCAGGTCGGCGGCGCGCATGGCGTCGGCGGCATCGAGGGGCGAGCCGTCGCCGAAGGTGATCGCCTTGGAGGGATCGTTGCGGGTGTCCTTCCACCCTTTGAAGGCGGCGATGAGCTGGTTGAAGAAGCTCTTTCGTCCGTCGCCGAGATCACGCACCGCCGGCAATACCGGCGTGGTGGCGCGGAGGCAGCCGTCGTCGAGCCACTCCCAGGTGTAGCCGAGCTTGGTCATGCGCTCCTCCGCCGCCTCCTTCGTGTCGACGCTCCAGGTGCTCTGCCAGCTGCGACCCATGCCGGAGGCGGCATCATCGGCACCGGGCATCACGTTGGAATACTTCAGCCCTTTCTCTTCGCAGTTCTTCGCGAACTCGGGCAGCTCCGCGTAGAGTTTTTCCATCAGCACATCCGAGCGGCAGAGTGGCGTGGCGCCGCCCTCCTCGGCCGCTTTCTCGCAGAAGAAGAGCAGCTTGCTCGGGTAGATCGGCGTCTGCGCCATCTCGTGGTGCAGGTAGATCGTCACTTCCGGCGGCGCCTCGTTGGCGGTGAACACGCGCTCGGTGCGGTTGGTGCGCACGGCGTTGGAGAGCGAGTCCTTGTATTGGAAGTTCGGGTAGCCGCAGGCCTGGATGAAGGCGTCGAAGTCCTGATCGGTCCTGGTGGGAAAATTCCGGAACAGGATCGATCCGTGCTCGGACGCCTTCCGGTCCAGTTCGTCGCGGTGCTCCCGCACCCAGGCCAGCGCCGTTTCCAGATTGGCGCCGGGAGTCTTGCATTCGAGGATCAGGGGAAAGACGCGGCTGTCGTATTCCTGCTGTCCGTCGATCTTCAGTTCTTCGACCTGGAATTCGGTGGTGGCTTGGCTCATGGGATGACGATGGGTTGGGGGTGGTATTGGCTTATTTTACTCGTAAATCGGGAAGAAGGTGTTGAAAGCCTCCTCGCAGAAATGTCCGGGGTCGTTGAAGCGGCGATTCCGATTGAGGGCGGAGATGGCGTCCATGTCGGCGTTGCTCAGATCAAAGTCGAAGATGGCGAGGTTTTCCTCCAGCCGCTCGCGTTTCGATGTCTTGGGCACGATGGCGGTGTTCCGCTGCACGCCCCAGCGCAGCACGACCTGGGCCGGTGTCCTGCCGAGTCGCGTGGCGATTTCCACCACGACCGGTTCGGCGATGACGGATTCGTTCTCCTCCGCCATGCCGAGGCTGAAGTAGGAGAGCGCGCCCAGCGGGGAGAAGGCGGTGTAGACGATGTCCTCCTGCTCGCAGTAACGCAGCAGCTTGTCCTGGGTGAGGTAGGGATGCGATTCCACCTGGAGCACGGCCGGCGGGATTTCCGCGTGGGAAAGCAGGTCCCGCAGCAGTGAGGTGCCGAAGTTGCAGACGCCGATATTCTTCACCAGACCGTCGCGCACCAGTTCCTCCATGCCGGCCCAGGTCTCGCTGATGGGCACCTTCACTGGCTCCATCTTCGGGGTCTCGGCGTTGGGATCAAAAAACCACTCCGGGGGATAGCGGTCCTCGAAGGGCACGTATTTCAGCGCGATGGGAAAGTGGACCAGATAGAGATCGAGGTAGTCGAGCCCGAGGTCGGCGAGTGAGCGTTCGCAGGCGTGGCGGACGTGGTCGCGTTCGTGGTAGGTGTTCCACAGTTTTGAGGTGATCCAGAGGTCCTCGCGACGGCAGAGCCCGGCATCGAGTACCGCCTTGAGGCCTTCGCCGGTTTCCTTCTCGTTGCCATAGTCGGCGGCGCTGTCGAAATGGCGGTAGCCGACCTCGACGGCATCCCGGATGAGACCGGGCACGGAGGGTTTGTCGACCTTCCACATGCCGAGACCGACAGAGGGGAAGGAGTCACCTGTTCTTAGCTGGAGCGTGGTAGCAGTCATAGACGACCAGTCGAAACCGGGCGCGAGACGATGGCAAGCCCGGAATGGCGATAAGAATGGGGCGAGATCCGCCGCTGGTCTATCCGCAAAAAGCGGGTAGTTTATGGGCAAAATGCGACATTCGAACGGGGAACGCGGAACTCGGAACGCGGAAAGCCTGGAACCGGAAACCCAAAACCGGGAACCTCGAACCTTCACCCGCATCGCCTTGCTGATGGAAGGCCGGGTCGAGTATGAGCGCAACGTCTTGCGCGGGATCCGGGATTTCGCGGCGCGGGAACCGGGCTGGCTGATCAGGCTGGAACCGCCGGGGCGTTCTCTGGCGGCCTTTCTGCGAGACTGGCGGCCCCACGGCGTGCTGTTTCAGGCGGCCGGACTGTCGCGCGCGGCTCTGGACGCGGTGAAAGGCGGTCCCTGGCCGGCGGTGCATGTGTCGGACGCCACCGCGGCGGTGGCGGGCGTGCCCTGTGTGGGCATGGACAACGCGGCCATCGGCAAGCTCGCCGCCGACTATTTTCGCGAACGTCGTTTCCAGCGTTTTGCTTTCGTGGGGCAGAAAGGCGCCGGGTTCTCGGACCGGCGCGGGAACGCGTTTGGCGAGTCGCTCGGCGCGGCGGGATTCGCGGTCGAGCGATTCGATCTCGATCCCCGGGCCGAAGCCCCGGCGGAAGACCGCGCGCTGCTTTCGTGGCTGAGGTCGTTGGTGATGCCGCTGGCCCTTTTCGCCACCCACGATGAATGTTCGTTGCGCCTGACCACACTGTGTCGCGACGCCGGCATTCGCATTCCCGAAGACCTCGCCATCCTCGGGGTGGACAATGACACGCTCATCTGCGATCTCGCCTGGCCCAAGCTGTCGAGCGTGGCCGTGCCCTCGCGGCGGGTGGGGTACGAGGCGGCCTGTCGCTTGCGGGATCTGCTGGGCGGAAAATCAACCGACTCCGAGCCGCGTCTGTTGCCTCCGTCGCGGGTCATTACCCGCCACTCCACGGACGTGCGTCGCACCGGGGACGAGGTGGTGAATCACGCCCTCGCCTACCTGCGTGACCACCTCCGTCGCGGCATCAACGTCAACGAACTCGCCACCGGCATCGGCGTCAGTCGTCGGCTACTGGAGCGGAAATTTCGCGAGACCCTCGGCCGCGCCCCGCTCGCCGAGATCCAGCGCCTCCGCCTGGAGCGCGCCAAGGCGCTGCTGCTCGAGAGCGACCTGAGCCTCGCATCCATCGCCGAACAATGCGGCTGTGCCGACGCCTCGCAGCTGGTACTCCGTTTCCGCCGCGAGACCGGCATGACACCGGGGCAGTTTCGGAAACGCCGGAACAGCGGCTGAGCCGCGATCATCCCCGGGACGGGATCGCCCCCGTGTCGGCGGGGCTGGGCCGGTTGACGTAATACCAGCTGCCCAGCAACAAGGCCAGCAGCAGGAGCAACCAGAGCGGCCAATTGGCGTCGCGCTCGGTATGCTGTTCGATGAGGGATTCCCCGAGGCCGGCCAGATCGGAGCGGGTGGCGGCGTTCCTCAGATCGGCCTCGCGGGTGTCGGCGAAGTGGGCGGCCCCCCGCAGGAGCAGACCGGGATTTTCCTCACCCTGCCGCGCTTCGAAGAACCCGGGCAGTCGCGGCGCGCGCAGGAGTCGGGCGCGCGCCAGGGGGATGCTCTCGGAGCTGGAGACGCCCGCCGCGAGGGAGACGGTGGTGGCGCTCCAGGCCAGCTCCGCCGGCGCCTCGGGACCGGTCGCCACCGCCAGCGACAGGGGTTGGTTGACCTCGAAATTCAGCGATTCGGGGGCGACTTTCCGGCCCCGGAGATCATCGACAAAACGGTGCAGCAGCACGATGAAAGCCGGGAGGCGCGGCGCGTTGGAGCTGGCGAGATCGAAGTTGAAACACAGCTGCCGGGCGCCCGCGGAGGTGCGGAGAAACACCAGGGCGCGCTCCCCCTGCCAGACCAGCACGGTGTCGTCCGGCTCGCGCGGTATGCCCGGCGTTTGCCGGGAGATGAGACCCTGCCAGTTGAGCCCGGCGGTCAGGGGATGGTTTTCCGCCACGATGCGTCCGGTGAGGTGGTTTTTGGCGGCGCCGCGATGGTGGTTCATCACGATGGCCCGCTCGGGGAGCGGTCGTGGATTCAACGGATCGTGGGCGATGAGGGCCAGATCGGGCGGATGCTCCTCCGAGGGCTCGACCAGTCCGTCGAAGCTGCCCATGATCTGGGCAAAAATCTCGTCCAATTCCGGCGGACTGATCTTGGCGATGGCATAGGGCTTGGGAACGGGAAGCAGGGCGGGCAGATTGTCATCGAGGGTGAACGCGTCGGGCTCCAGCCGCAGGACCACGGCGTCGGCTCCGTCGGGGAAACGCCCCTGAAGCGAGCGCACCTCGCCAGGCTCGAGAGTGAGAGCCCGCTCCGCGGTGCGCTGCTGGCCGGCCTGCATCACCCAGGAGCGGGTTTGGGCGGAGTCCGAGTAATTGCGCACGATGGCCTGCCATAGCGGCTCGCCATCCTCGCTCTCGACGATCTCCAGACCGGCAAAGCCGACATTCTCCCTCGGCTCGCCCACTGCCAGTAGGCGGGCGTCATGGGGGAGATCCTCGTGGAGATGATCCGAGGCCAGCACCAGCAGGCCGGCGCCCCCGACGAGGCTGCGTCCGACCCGGAGGGCGGGACCGAAATCGTGGTCGCCGCCGGAGGGCTCCCAGGCGGCGAGCGCCTCCATCAGCCCGGAGATCTCGGTGCCGTTGTAGACTGGCTGTCCTGACACCTGTGAATCAATGACGGCGTACTCGGTGCGGTGGGCCGCGCCGGAGAGGCGATCCAGCTCGGACCGGAGTTGTTTGGAGAGATTATCCCGGTAGGCGGCCATCGAGGCCGAGCTGTCGAGCACCACCGCCACGCGCTGGACGGAATCCGGACGCACCCAGCGGGGTTGGGCGAGCATCCAGGTCAGGATGAGGACGGCGAGCAACTGAAGCCAGAGCGGGACGGAAGTCCTCAGCCGGTCGAAGCGCCTGCCCGACACGCTCTCCCGCCGCATCTGCTCCAGCAGGAACAGCGTGCTGATGGTCAGAGACTGAGACTGACGCTGCAGAAAGTGGATCGCCAGGATCGCGGGAATGCCGAGCAGGGCCCAGAAGCCGGCGAGATTGGCGAAGGTGACTGACATGCGGGTGGAAACTTGATTCTCGAATGAGCTTACCCCCAGATCTCCAGCGCACCGCTGGTGATGGCCTCGAACTGGATGGCGGATTGGAAATCGGGTTCGCAGGGGACACGGGAGAGGACCACATCGTACTTGCGGCAGAGCGCCTTCCACAGTTCGAAATGCCGTCGATAGGCCGCGAGGTAGCGGCGCAGCAGGTCGCGATCCACCCGGTGGGGATGCTTCACTTTCGACTCGGCCTCGATGAACTCGTAGTTGCCCTCCCACTCGGGCGCGGCCTCCGCCTTGAGAAAGGGCGCGAGGATGATGGCGTGGCCCCGACCTCGGGTGAGGGCGCGCAGGGTGATGTCCGGCGTCTCGGTGAAAAGCAGATCACTGACCAGCAGGCGGAGCGACTGGGCCCGCAGCGGTACCGGACGGAGATCGGGGGCGGCGGCGGCCGGTGTCTCGGGCAGATCCTCCAACAGGCGCGGCCAGGCGTGACCGTGGATGAGGTCGTCGGTCAGGCGTCGGTGCTGCTCGCCCCGCGCCACGTGGGTGGTCACGGCGGCGCCGCTTTTCAGGGCGGCGAAGATGGCGAAGTAGAAGAGTTCGACCGAGCGGCGCGCTTTTTCCGGGTCGAAACTCATCGAGTCCGAGGCGTCGAAGATCACGTCGATGAGCGGGCGCACCTCCTCGCGGTAGAGTTTCATCGAGTAGTGGCCGGTGCGGGCATAGGCCTGCCAGTTGATGTGGCGCGGATCGTCACCGGGCACGTAGGAGCGGTGATCCTGAAAGTCCAGCGAGCTGCCCACCCCGCTTCCCTGGAAATCACCCGCCTGCCCCCGCCAGGTCCGGTGTGCCAGCGGCAGCTTGAAAATGTCCGCCCACGCCTGCGCCCGGGCGGCGATGGCGGCTAGATCGGCGGTGGTCAGCGGAAACATTGGCGGGTGAGAGGATTGGGTCAGGACCGGGAGGCGCGCAGGGCGGCCATCATCCGATACACATCACGATACCACGGCAGACCGCGCACCACGGTGATGACAACCGCCATGATGCCGATGGCCCCGGCGGCGAGCGCCATGGCTTTCTCCTCGCTGCCCTGAGTGGCGGCGAAGAGGGTGGTCGCCGGCAGCGGGACAAAGAGATAGGCGGTGTCGCCCACCGGTGTTTCCTCGGCCATGATCATGAGGAAAAAACCGACCACGGCCGCGCAGACCTGGATGAGCAGGTAGATCCCGAAGATCGAGGCGGGTTCCGTGATCCGGCGGAAGAACAGGTGGATCGGGATCAGCGGAAAGACCACCAGCGCCGCCGCGCTGATCACGATCTGTCGCTCGCCCAGAGTCAGCCCGCCAAAGCCGGTGTGCAGTTGCAGCGCCACGGTGAAAAGTCCCGCGCAGAGCAGGTAGAAAAAAATGCCCGAAGGCCAGCCGGGCGCCAGCAGCAGGGGAAAGGGGCGCAGGAACCAGCGCCGGGAAAAGGGCACCAGCAGGCTCGGCAGCAGGGTCGGACGCTCGGTGAGGGCGTCCAGACACACCAGCATCCAGGTGATGCCGGCGATGAGCAGACAGGAGAGGACATGGATGCCGAACAGCGGCAGCGTCAGCACCACGAGACCGAAGACGAGCGCCATCAGGCGTTTCCGGGTGGCGTGATTGTCGGCCTCCGGCGCGATGCGGCTGGCGCCGAGATCGAGCATGAACCAGCCCAGGTAAGTCGCGGAAAACAAACAGGCGCCCATGCCCAGCAGCGTCGTGCCCGTGCTCGCTCCCGCCGCGGTCGGGTCCAGCATCAGGCGGAAAAGATCATCCACCAACTCCCCGCCCACCATCACCAGGATGAGCAGCCCCACCGCCACCGTGGCCCGCAGCAGGACGGAGCGAAATGCGGAAAAGCCAACGGTGATCGCGGTGAACACCATGGAAATCACCAACACCCAGAACAGGCCCAGCAGCTCCTTCATCAGGTCGATGCCGCCGAAAAAATACCGCATCACCAGGTAGGGGAGGACGCCGCACACCAGCAGCAGAGTCTGGGCGACGAGAGCGGCCCACTTGCCGAAAGTCATCCGCCACGCCCCCAGCCGGGTCAGTTGGATCAGATCCATGGTGTTGAGCTGGATCTCCGAGGTCAGCGCGGCGAAACCCCGCACCGGCATCACGATCAACAGGGCCACGATCACGAAAAACCAGAAAAACCCCGCCACCGCCGGCGAGTTCCCCGGCGCCGAGGCGCCGATCAGCACGCTGAGCACCATGAAGGCCTGCAGCAGGATGAACGCGATGGTGAACAGATGCGTGCGCATGCCCTGACGCAGCTCCTTCACCAGCATCGGACTGAGCCGGTCCGAGAAATCGGTGAGATGCGGATCGGTCTGGTCCATGGGAATGAAAACGGAAAACCTGAGACTCCAACCTTACTGCCCCGTCCCGCCGAGGATCTCGATGAAGGCGTCCTCCAGCTTCCTCTCCTCGCGGTGAAATTCGATCACCGGGATACCGTCGTTGATCATGCGGCGCAGCACCCCGGCCACCACCTCGGGATCGAGGGAGTCGATCTCGATGCGCGCGCCGCGCTTGCGCGTTTCCCTGAGGGTCACATGGGGCGACATCTCGGCCCACTCGGCGATCCTTTCCGGATCCCCCGCCGTCTGCACATCGACCAGCATCGATCCCGAGGCCCCGTGCTTGAGACTTTCGGCGCTGCCGTGGTGGATCACCCGTCCCTTGTCGATGAACAGCAGGGTGTCGCACATCTCGCCCAGTTCGGAGAGAATATGCGAGCTGATGAAGACGGTCTTGCCCTCGTCCGCCAGGATGCGGATCAGGCTTTTCAACTCCACCCGCGCCTTGGGATCCAGACCCGCCGCCGGCTCGTCGAGGATGAGCACGTCGGGATCGTGGATCAGCGCGCGACCGAGACAGAGCCGCTGGCCCATCCCCTTGCTCAGTTTGTTGATCAGTCGATCCGCCAGCGGGGTCAGGTCGGTGAAATCCATCACGTCGCGCACCCGCTCGGCGCGCTCCGCGCCCTTGAATCCCAGCGCCCGCGCGAAAAAGTCCAGATACTCCACCACCGTCATGTTGTCGTAGGTGCCGAAGCTGTCCGGCATCCAGCCGATGCGGCCGCGCACCAGCGCCGGATACTGCACCACGTCGATGCCGCACACTTTCACCAGTCCCCGGTTGGGATAGTCCAGAGTCGAGAGAATGCGCATGGTGGTCGTCTTGCCCGCGCCGTTCGCCCCGACAAAGCCCACCACCTGTCCGGGGTCGATGACGAACGAAATGCCATCCACCGCCTTCAGCGGGCCGAAATGCCGATGCAGATCCCGCACCTCGATCGCCGCCGGACCGGACCGGTCCTCTTCCCTGGTCGGTGCCTCACTCATGGTCATGGCTTCGGGCTGTCACTCTTTTCGATACCGGCCTCCGCCGTCAACACGGCCCCGTGGATCACGGCGAAATCCTCCTTCCAACGGATGGAGCCGAGGGTCTCGACAAATCCCGCCCGCTCATCGCCCGTCACCGCGAAAAATCGTCCCTTCTGCCGCGCCAGACCCGCCGATCTACCGCGCAACGGCGCGCTGAGGGTGCTCGTCTGCTCCTTCCACCATTTCGTGAGGGTGTCGTTGTCCGAGGCCGCCAGGGGGATCTCCTGCCCGCCCGCGATGGCTCCGGTGGCCGAGGATCGCCACACCCGTCCGTCATGGTCGCGGTAAAAGAACTCCTCCAGCGTGAACTCCAGGCTCGAAAAAAGCTTCGGCGGCTCGTCCCCGCTGGCCGGCGCCTGCTGCTCCACCCGGGACCGGGTGGGCCTGACCGCCTGCAGGTGATGCGCCTGCTCGCTGCGGCTCTGAAACCAGTCGCCCCGATACGTCGCCCCCTCCAGGATGAAGCTGCCCACCTCCGTGCTCGAGGTGTCGAAGCGGTTCCACGACGAGGCCGGCAGCATCGCCACCGAGAGGAACACCGGTTCCCCGATGCGGAATCCCGTGCCCAGCAGCACCCCGCCGCGGCTGATCTGCTCCTGCACCACATAGAGCCGCTTCTCCTCCGCGGCCGGCTCCAGCGCCGCCAGCAACACCCGGCGACCCGAGCCGCCGATGCCGTCGCTCAGCAGGATCAGCGCCATGATCAGCAGACTGGCGATCAGGGAAATGATGGGCGTGGTGATGAACAGCCGGTGACGCCGACCCGGCTTCGCCAGCACGAACAGATTGATCGGCCCCACCACGATGCCGAACGCGATCAGCAGCAGCACCACCAGCGGAGCGTTGAAACCTTTCCCACCGAAGCTGTCCAGCAGCGGCCACGATTTCTGATAATCGTTCGCCAGATGCTTGGCCAGATTGCTTACCTTCACATAGCGGGCCACCACCTCCCGCGCGCCCAGATCCTGGCCATTCCAGTTCCAGGCCTTTATCGATCCCAGCCCCCGGTTCCGATCCCCCTCGCCGTCCACCGCCAGACCCGTCTCCCTCAGCCACAGACCGGGCTGGGACTCGCGGGTGTAGAGATCCAGCCGCCCGCCCAGCCGCGTCCATTCCAGGATGGCCAGGCGCGGCCCCGGAGCCAGCGACAGCCACTCCTCGTCCGACATCATCAGCACATCCAGACTGGTGTAGCCGCGCCAGTCCGCCGGCAACTGGTCCAGCGCGAAAGTGACCCCGAACACGTCCGTGCCCGCGGCGCTCCGACCGCCGACCTCGGTGGTCAGCGCGTTCAGATTTCTGTCCGCCAGCCGTTTGCTGATCGCGATCGATGGCCAGGAGGTGGACGATTGGAAAGAATCCGACTGACTCGCCGCTGGCAGCCCCGCCGAGTTGGCGCTGACCGTGAGCTGACGATAGGACGAGCCGCTGCCGATCGATGTCGGCACCGGCACCAGCAGCTCGCGCACCACCTCCTCGCCCGAGCCCGCCTCCACCGCGAAGCTCGAGCGGTAGCCCAGCTCACCCCAGGTGGGGCGGAATTGGAAATCCACATTCCACGCCCGGTCCTGCAACGTCGCGTTCTGGATCGTCACCCGCACCGGGAGGAAACCCCGCGTCGCGTTCGGGGAAAACACCGACACCACCTCGATCCGCGTCTTCCCCTCCTTGCCATAGCTCCGGGAGAGCAGCGTCTGCTGCGCCCGCGCGCCCGTCGCGCAGAGCGCCAGCAGCAGCACCCCCGCCACCACGGCGGCCTGTCGCGGGATACCGGCGGAGAGAGGACGATTCATCGAGAGAGAGGGCGGAGCGACAGCGACGTGCGTGGATACGGACACGCGCGGCAGTATCTTTCGCGTCTGCCCATCGGCGCAAGCCTTTTTCCCCAACATCGCGCGTCAGCCCGCCACCAGATCGTAGCCGCGCCAGTCCGATACCGTGACCTCGGCGAACTCCCCCACCGGCAAGTCGGTCGACACATAGACCGTGCCATCCACCTCCGGGGCGTCCATCTCCGCCCGCGCCTGGCCCGCCTCGTCCACCAGCACCCGCAGCCGCCGGCCCACCTGCGCCGCGTTGCGCTCCTCCGCCTGACGCTGGAGCAGGCGCATCGCCTCGTTCCACCGCTTCTTCCGCGTCATGTGATGCACGTGACCACCCGTCTTCGCCGCCCGCGTGCCCTCCTCCCGCGAGTAGTTGAACACACTGGCGCGCTCGAATTTCGCCTCCTCGATGAAGCCGAGCAGCTCGTCGAAATCGGCCTGCGTTTCGCCGGGAAAACCGACGATGAACGTGGTCCGGATCGCGAGGTCGGGAATGCCGGCCCGCATCC
Source organism: uncultured Verrucomicrobiales bacterium (assembly GCA_964439145.1). Classification (GTDB taxonomy): domain Bacteria; phylum Verrucomicrobiota; class Verrucomicrobiia; order Verrucomicrobiales; family DEV007; genus JAEUHH01. Next base: position 14,426 of record CAYTNL010000037.1, on the reverse strand, counting down.
GGCGAATCAGATCGCGGATATAGTCGCCGCTGGTTTCCCGCCGCATCTCCTTGAGCATGTGATCGGAAATGTGCTGAAGCGGAATGTCCACGTAACGCGCCACCTTGGGACACTCGGCGATGGTCTGGATCAGTTCGTCGCTCCAATGCGCCGGATGCGTGTAGAGCAGGCGGATCCAGAAATCGCCCTCGATAGCGTTCAACGCCCGGAGCAGACTGGCGAGCGATTCACCCTTCGTCGAATCGACGGGACTGCGGGGATTCGGTCGCGAATCCTCCCACTTGTCCATGCCGAAGTAGGTGGTGTCCTGCGAGATCAGATTCAGCTCTTTCACGCCAGATTTCACGAGCTGCTCCGCTTCTTTCACCACCGACTCCAGCGTCCGCGAACGATGGCGACCGCGGATCTTCGGGATGATGCAGAACGAGCACGGGTGATTGCACCCCTCCGCGATCTTGATGTAGGCGCTGTGCTGGGGAGTCAGGCGGAATCGCGGAGTGTCGTAGTCGGGAATGTATTGCGGTCCCTTGGTGACGAAATTCTCCGCGTGAGGATCGGCGTCCTGTTGCACCAGGCCCTGAATGACCGGCGCCACCGAGGTGATCTGGTCCAGGCCGATGAAAGCGTCCACCTCCGGCATCAGATCCGGCAGCTCCTTGGAAAAACGCTGCGACAGACAGCCCGCCACGATGATTTTCTGGCGCGGACGCGCATTCTCCCGATCATCCACCGCCCCGAGGATCGTGTTCACACTCTCCTGCTTCGCCTGATCGATGAACGAGCAAGTGTTGATGATGAGCACATCGGCCAGTTCCGGCTCCGGCGTCATCATCATGCCAGCCTGCTGGAGGTGGCCGATCATGATCTCGGAGTCGATGAGATTCTTGGCGCAGCCCAGAGAGATCAGGCCGACAGTCGTTTTTCCATCAACAGGCATGGCGTGAGAGAGAGAAGTTGGGGAGAGGAGGGAGCGGGAGAAAGCCGCTAAAGATGCGCCATCCCGGAGCCGGGGCAAGCGGAGTCCGCCAGAGTCACCGCCATCCGTCCCAATCACCCGTTTCGGCTCTTCGCTGTTTCGTGTGGAAATCATCTGAACACTAGGCGTTGTCCTCGACTCTTCTGCGGGATCGCTTGCCACGGGTCCCGCTCCCGCTGAACCCCCGCCGCAGGCGGAATCCGAGATTCCCGGCGCTGAGCGCTATCAGGGGGAGCCCCGTGGCAAGCGATGTCCTCGCAGAGCCTCCGGGAACGCTGATTTGGACCGGCTACCCACACGAAACAGCGAAGAGCCATAAAAAGGCCTCCGTTTCAAAAGTGGAAGCCCTCCCAGAGTCTTGACATGGTGGGAGAAATCCAGTTCCCTTCCCGAAACTGTCCATCGCATTTCGTCAGGGAAGTGTCGATATATGTAGGGGATAGTTACTGCTGTTCTGCTGAAAATGAAGAAGCTGATCGTTATTCTAGCATCGCTGATAGTTTGCAGCATTATTGTGCTCTCGAATTTGTTTCTTTTTGCTCCACGTTTCGATTCGGAAGAGATCGCGGGGTTCAGATACCCAGAAGGTTCAGAGCTTGTGTTCAAGAGGCGGTATTCACCATGCAAAATCTACAAGTGGCGTATTCCAGAGGATCATTTCCCGTCCATTTGTAGCCCTCACGGCGTGAGCAAGAGTCCTTTTCACGAGTTTGAGTGGACCAGGCGAGTATGCCACAGATTTAGTGACGGAGCAGACCGTCTATTAAGTGAAGGTGATATCCGATTGGACAGCGAATCCATACACTACAGGACTTCTCATCATGATGTTGAGCTAATCCGAAGCCGGTCTGAATCTACCATCATGATCATTAGCGTATACGATAACTAGTCGATATCGTGAACCCCAGAAGCAGAAGTAGAGCAAGTCGAGGCGCGGCAACCCCACTAGCCGCCGTGTCGCAAATGGCACCAGTAGCATGAACCTGTCACGTCTCGACGCCCGGCCTCGGTGGAAGGTTTGTGTGCTCTGTGAAGACGCGCCAAAAAATGATCCGCGCTGTTCCAGCATTTATTGTCGCGATTCTCGCTGCTGGCTGTGCGAAGGTTCCGTCCCTTCAACCTCAGATTTTTGTTCGATTTTTCAGATAGGGATTTCGGAAGTTTTTCCGCACAGGCAACCTTGGAATCTATCGGGTCAATCTCGGAATCCGCAGACTCACCGGTTTCTGTTGGATTTGTGATCGCTGGTGATCCCAAGATTTTCGTTTTCTCCACCTGTGACATTTTCTTCCGCTGGAGTATCTCGTTTGAGACACCGCATTTCAACGTCTCTTCCGATCAGATTACACATGATGATGAGGAAGTCTTGATCGATGAGGCTGCGCTTAGGATCGGGAAGTTTGCGGAAGCTGCCCGACTTTCGGTTTCTCGACCGGCGTTTCGGTTGTCGGCATCACCGGGCTCCAGGAATTCGGACTTGGCAGTATTACTCGACTTGATGGCCGCAGAAGGGGTCGTTCACTTGCTAACCGAACCAGGCGAAGCCGTCGTAACCAATCTGCCACCGCCTCGAGTCGGTAAGGCCCACGATATCCAACCGAGTGATATGATACAGTCTGGCGTTCACTGAGCCGGAGGAAGGGCTCTTGTCAGCGAACCGCTCGCGGAAAATACGGGCAGAGCGAGGAGTTCGATTCCCGTCCGTCCTTGGTGACGAAGCGCATGACTCCGTCGAGTCCGCACAACCAGACCTCGGTGGCTCCGGCTTCGAAGTAAAGATTCTGCTTGGCTCGCATTTCCGCTTCCGAGTTTCTCGGCGATAGGATCTCCACGCAGATTTCCGGGGCAATCTCGAAGGCGTTCTGCCCGCGAACCCGCTCGAAACGTTCTTCGGAATACCATCCCACATCGGCGGCTCGGACGCCGTCGATGGTGGAGACCGGACACTCGGGAAGCGCGAGTCCGCCGAGTCGATTTTCCAGTTCGCGTTGGATGATCCGGGTGATGTGGCTCTGATCGCCGGAAGCGGGTGGCATCATGAGAACGGTTCCGAAGGCGTTGCACTCGATTTTACCCGGCAGTTGGGCGAGATCGGGATCGGCAAGAATTTCCTCCCATCGCTTTCGGTTGAAGGCGATCTGCTCTTCCCTGGAAGGTAGTTCGATGAGCAGTTGCATGATTGGAGGGCGGGGGGAGTTTCGCGTTCGAGAATCTATCCCGCACACCAGTTCCGGTAAACCGCAAAACGGTCCGGACTCGATTCGCTCGGTGCATCCCGAATCGCTTTCCCGCCGTCACTCTCGGAAAGCCTCCTCTTTCCCATGAAAACCCTTCTCATCCTCGCCATCGTCGGTCTGGCCATCTACTTCGTCGTCGGCTGCGCCACTCACCAGGCGCTGCCGACTGCGGGCAAAGTCGATCTCGACCGTTTCATGGGCTCGTGGTTCGTCATTGGTTACACGCCGTTGGGAATCGATTCCGGTGCCCACAATGCGGTCGAGCATTACCACCTCGCGGACAACGGCGACATCGAGACGACCTACCAGTTTCGGAGGGACAGTTTTGAGGGCGATCTGAAAACGCTGACCCCGGTGGGGCGGGTCCATGACGAGGAAACCAACGCCGAGTGGCGGATGCAGTTCATCTGGCCCTTCAAAGCCGAGTACATCATCTTCGATCTCTCGCCCGACTACGAACGCACCATCATCGCCCATCCCAATCGGAAATACGCGTGGATCATGGCGCGTTCGCCCCAGATCTCCGACGCGCAGTACGAGTCGATGGTACGGAAGTTGGAAGCCGAAGGGTTCGACCGCGACCTCATCTTGAAGCTGCCCCAGGACTGGAGCAACGATCAGGAGAGGCTGAAGCGAATTCGCGAAGCGGGGGCGGGGGAGTTTCCCGTTGAGGAATGATGAGTCGGGATGGAGGGAAGGTTGGGTCCGTCGGGAATTCCCCCCTAAATCGGTGCGGCACTTGGATTCTTTTTCCGGCGAGGGACGTAGGGCTTGGAAAAGCCGAAAAGGCCCCTAACTTGCCCCTCGCCATGCGTGTCATTTCCCATCAGCAGAAGAATTTCGCCGCCGCCCTCCGCAAGCTGGATCGTCGTTCACAGCCGCTCGCGCATGTCGAGAAGACGGTGAGCGAGGTCGTGGAGGCGGTCCGCAAGGACGGGGACAAGGCGCTGCTGGCCTACGCCGAGAAGTTCGATGGCGTGAAATTTCGCAACGGCAAGGCGATGCGGGTCACCGAGGCCGAGCTGGACGCCGCCGACGCGGTCATCGACGCGAAGACGAAGCGGGCCATCGCCGCTTCCCGGAAGAACGTGACCGATTTCGCGAAGAAGAGCCTGCGCCGGGACTGGTCCGGGAAAAACGCCCAGGGCGTCGAGGTCGGCGAGGTCTTTCAGCCTTTCGAAAGGGTCGGTCTCTACGTGCCCGGCGGCACCGCGCCGCTGGTATCGTCGGCCAACATGACCGTGGCTCTGGCGAAAGCGGCGGGCTGTCCCGAGATCGTGGTCTGCACGCCGCCGCAGAAAGATGGCCGGGTGAATCCCGCACTCCTGCACGCGCTTCGCTCCGCCGGCGCCACCGAGATCTACAAGGTGGGCGGCGCCCAGGCCATCGCCGCGATGGCCATCGGCACCCGGACCATCGCCCCGGTGGTGAAGATCTACGGACCCGGCAATTCCTACGTGGTCGAGGCCAAGCGGCAGATGTTCGGCCTGGTGGCGATCGATCTGCTGCCCGGGCCGAGCGAGATCGTGGTCATGGCCGACAGTTCGGCGCGGCCGGAATTCATCGCCGCCGACCTCCTCGCCCAGGCTGAGCACGGCGGCGACAGCGAGATCGGATTCATCACCGATTCCCCGGAACTGATCGAGGCGGTCGAAAGAGAGATCGAGGAGCAGAGCGCGACCCTCAGTCGCCAGGGACCGCTGCGGAAGGTCATCGAGGATCGCTGCTGGCTGGTGCTGGTGGAGCAGCTCGAGGATGGCGTGGACATCGTGAATCGCTTCGCGCCCGAGCACCTCTCGCTGGTGAGCCGGAAGGAGAAATCCCTGGTGAAGCAGATCCGGACCGCTGGCGCGATTTTCCTGGGCAACTGGTCGCCGGTGGCGGTGGGGGATTTCCTTGCCGGACCGAGCCACGAACTGCCGACGGGTGGAGCGGGGAAGAGTTTTCCGGGGCTCACGGTGGACCAATTCCAGCGCCGCACCAGCATTGTGAGACTGGATCGCGAATCCATCGCCAAGTCGGTGCCCATTGTGGAAGCCTTCGCCGCCGTCGAGGGCCTCGACGCTCACGGGAATTCCGCCAGCATCCGTGTGCGACGGTGAGCGGGCAGAGGCCCGTAGCATGGGCTTCCAAGCCCGTGCCTGTCTGGCGGGCTTCCCAGCCCGCTGTTGGGAGAGCGTGGAGAGGACGGATAGGATTCGCCATGTTGGGGGCTGGGTTTGCTGGCAGGGGCTCTGCAGCGCGGGCTTGGAAGCCCACGTGACGAGCACGGGCTTGGAAGCCCATGTTACAGACCATGTTACAGACCATGTTACAGACCATGCTGCGCGGATGGCGAATCACTTGGCCCGGAAGCCCCAGCCTAGATCCTCCCATAACGGGTTGATCCATCGGAGGTATTCGCTTTCGTGAAGTCCGGCTTTGTCGGGGTTTCTCCCGATGTATTGAACGCAACGATACAGATGCTCCGCATCTCTGACGATCCGGTCATAACATTCCTGAAACCAGAGGGCGCCGGACGATTGCCGACGCTGGTTGATGCTCCGACTCACGAACTGCTTCCAACTGCGTTCAATGTCTTCGAGGGGATGCTTTTCCGGGTCCAATGGACGCACGAGGCAATGCGCATGATTCGGCATGATGACGAATGAACCGATCTCGTATCGGGGGGCGTGTCCCGCGTTGCCATGGCTTTGATCGAAGAACAAGAGCGCCTGTTTCAGGACCTCGCGCTCTTCCACTTGCCGAAAAATGCAGGAGCCGTGTCCCTGATCCAGCCAGTATTCGATACGCTGGGCGATCTGTTGAGAGAGCCCTTCGCTGTCTTGATTCGGGTCGCTCGCGGTTTCCCGCTCACCTTCCCATTCCAATCGGATCGCACGCAGATCCTTGAGAGCGGCCGCGGGGAGAGAATCCGCGAGTCGAAAGGTAGTGAAGTAGGTGGCGCCTTCCTGTCTCCAGTGTGGCAGATGACGTTGGTAACGCGTCACCGGTGGATCGTCGCGCAATCCCAGGAATCCCGGCGGCGGATCGAGGTGAAACGAGCGCGATGCCATGATGGAGGTTGTACCGGATGGTGTTCTTATTGGGAAGGCTATTGCTTGAGGAAATTACCGTAGCATGGGCTTCCCAGCCCGTGCCTGTCTGGCGGGCTTCCCAGCCCGCTGATGGGAGAAGGCGTGGGCGGAGTTCGAAAAACCGTTCCCGTAGCGGGTGGCGAACGCTTTCTATTTTCTAACGGGGCAGGGGCTCTGGAACGCGGGCTTGGAAGCCCGCGCGACGTGCACGGGCTGGGAAGCCCATGTTACCGCCCATAGGTTATAGCCCAGGCTACTTCGACGCCACGGTGTCCTTCTCCTCTTGCTCTGGCTCGTGTTTCTCGCCCTCCGGGGCCTTGCCTTCGACTTCCTTGCCTCGCAGGCTCCAGACGTAGTGCTCGATGAGCCGGAGGTCGCTCGGTTTGAGAATGGTCTTCCAGGTGGGCATGCCCTTCTCCGGCACGCCCTCGTGCAACACCCGGCGCAGATCGTCCTTCGTCGCCCCGTGGAGGAAATACCAGTCGGTCAGGTTCGGCCCCACGGCGCCGCGCCCATCCTTCTCATGACAAAAGGCGCAGTTGCGATCAAACAACCACGCACCCTTCATCATCACCATGCGCCGATAGGCGGCGGAGGCATCCTCGTCCGCGGCGGACGGGAAAACCCACGAGAGAAGCAGAACCAACGCAAGAAGACGGAAAAGCGATTTCACGACGGCCAATATTGCATGTCGTGTGCAACAAAAAACCGCCGATATTGGCGCAATCCGCGCGAAATTTGCCGTGTCGTCAACGCCACTGATAGACGCTCAGCCCCTTGAGCGAGCGCACCAGCAGGCGGTCTCCCGCGATCCCGAGATGCGCCCAGGTCGGATCCTTGGGGCTGATCGTCCGACGATCCAGCGGGGTGAACTTTTCCGGGGTCGCACGGAACAGGATCAACTCGCCGCGCTGATCCAGCGCCAGCACCCGGTCGCCCTGCCGGATCATCGACCAGTATTCGCCGAAGGCCTCTTCGCTGGTCCATTTCACCGTTCCGGTGGCGATCTCGACGCAGTGCAGGTGCTTGTCCTTGCCGAGCAGATAGAGATGGTCTTCCACGACCACCGGTGACGCCATGTAGCCTTCCAGTTCCTTGAGCCGCCATAGTTCACTGACGGAAAACCCGCCGTCGGCCGACTTTTCGATCCCGAACAGGAAGCAGCCGCCGCCGTAGGTCGCGGTGAAAACGCGGCCCTCGCCGATCACGGTGGGGGTGAGGATGTTCATCCCGCGAAACGCCTCCACCGGAATGGACCACAACACTTTGCCGGTCTCGGGATCCAGACCGCCGAGGGTCGAGCGCGTCTGGGCCACCACCTGCTCCTTGCCCAGCAGCTTGGCCAGGATGGGCGAGGCGAAGGCGCTGCCGAACATCGCCCGCCTGTCCTCAAGCGCCCGCCAGAGGGTCTGACCGGTGGCGGCGTCGATCTTTGCCACCGCGCAGCCAGCCTGCACGTAGAGCGCGCCGCCGTCGGCGTCGGGCAGGGGGGAGGACACATGGCCGAAGGCGGGGAGTTCCGTGCCCTCGCGTTCCATGAAATCGACCCGCCACAGCTCCTCGCCGGAGGTGGCGTCCAGCTTCACCAGCACATCGCGCATGCCGCCGATGTAGACAGCTCCGCCGAAGACCGCCGGAGTGTTGCGCACCCAACTGCCGTTCTTGGCGGCGAAAAAGGGCACTTTCATCGCTCCCTCCCAGTCATTTTCCCAGATCACCGCCCCCGTTTCCAGGTCATAGGCCCGGGCGATCTCCCGCTCCTTGTCGCGTGTCTCCACCGTATGCACCCGGCCACCGGCGACCACGGGACTGGTGTAACCCTCGGCCAGCGTCACGTCCCAGACTTTCACCAGCCGATCTTCGCCGAGCGTTTCCGGCCAGGCCGATACCGACGACGGGGCGCCCCCGTCCCGCTGCGGGCCGCGCCATTGATTCCATTCCGCGTTCTCACCCATCGACGCGAAGGGACCGCCCAGCAGCAGGGCGAGGTAGAGTGGCGCATACTTCATGGTAGGGAAAACGTCGCCGCGGCGGTTGTGGACGCGTCAGGGCGCGGAAAGCGGAGCCCGGATCGCCACGCCGGGGGTCGCTCCCTCCACCACGGCGCCGTCCCGCACCACGTATCGCCCGCCCACCAGCACGTGGGGAATGCCCCGCGACGCCTGTTTCGGCTCGGTGAAAGTCGCCCGCTCGGCCACGGATTCCGGATCAAAGAGGGTCAGGTCGGCGATGCAACCCTCTTGAATGCGACCTCGCCGGCGCATCTCCGGCACCCGTTGTTCGATCCATCGCGCGGGCATCAGCGACAGCTTCGCGAGGGCCGTCATCAGGTCCAGCTCGCCCCGGTCGCGCGCGTAGTGGCCGAGGATGCGGGCGCAGGTGCCGGCATTGCGCGGATGCCCCACCAGCCCATCGCTGGCGATCATGGTGGCGGGATGTTTCACCGCCAGGGTCACGACGCTTTCCGGATTCGAATGCACGATCACCAGCCCGCCGGTTTCCCGATAGCGGCGGAAGGTCTCCTCGGTGAGCCGTTCGCCGGTGGCGCCCCACTGCAGGTCGCCATAGTCGAGGCCGAACTCTTTTCGCCAGCCATCGGCGAAGATGGCCGACTTGATGTCCGTCATGCCCGCGGTCCAGGGATAGATCTCGGCGCTGACTTCGCGACCCGCCGCGGCGGCCTCCGCCACCATGGCCAGCAGACGGGGCGTCTCCTGGGCGCCGACCGCCTGCAGGTGCACGATGACCAGTGGGGCGCCGGTCGCCATCGAGGCCTCCATCACCTCGCGGGCCGCCTCGACGCTGCGGGGGCCGCGCTCCCGCAGATGCACGTGACAACTGGCGCGTTGGGCCGCCGCCGCCTCAAACATGGCGAGGATCTCCTCCCGCGTCGCCGCCGGGGTGTAGCGGATGCCGAAGCCCACCGCCACCGCGCCGCGATCCAGCCCGCGCGCGATTCCCGCGCGCATGGCCTCGATCTGCGAGTCGTCGGCGATCACAGTCGCGGCCTTGGAATCCGCCTTGGGAAGAAAGCCGGGAAAGTCGCCCATCACCCGCATCCGCACCGGGATGTGGCCCACGGCGACGCCGAAATGCAGCGGCAGCTTGCCGGCGTGCTTATCATACCAGGCATCCACGTCGTCGGTACCGACCTCCAGCTCCAGCATCGCGGTGACACCGTCACGGATTTTCAGGCCGATGGTCTCCTCGTCCCAGGCGTGCTGGTGCAGGTCGATGAATCCCGGTGCCACCACCAGTCCGGCGGCGTCGAGGGTCTCCGCGCCCGAGAGCGGGGATTCGCTGATGACGGCGATTCTCCCGTCTCGCAGGCCGAGATCGCGGATGGCGTCCAGGCCCGTCTCCGGATCCATCACCCGTCCGCCATGGATCACCAGGTCATAGTCCTGGGCCGGCAGAAGCCAGGGCCAGAGGCAGAGGAGCGGGGCGAGTAGCAATCGCATGCCCGGCATTCAATCCCGCCGCGTCGGCGGGGTCAACATCGCCGCGCTCACAGAATCGCGCCGGGCCGGTAATCCGCCGCGCCGGGCACGGTGGCCACCAGGGCCGCGACCCTCTCGCCAAATGCCGCGATCTGCGCCGCCGCCGCGCCGGCGTTTGCCCGCCCCGCTTCCAGGGCGGAGGCCAGCTCCTCGCGGGTCAGGCCGAGCCGGCCATCCGCCGCCAGCCGGTCGATGAGGTCGTTGTCGGCACTCTCGCCCTGGCGCCAGGATCTCACCGAGGCCACGGCGTGTTCCTTGATCACCTCGTGGGCGGTTTCCCGGCCCACGCCCTTGCCCACCGCCGCCATCAGGAAAGTGGTGGACAGCAGGTAGGGCAGGTAATGGGCGTTCTCCCGCTCGATGACGGCGGGGTAGGTTTCCATCTGGTCGAGGATGGTGAGAAAGGTTTCCAGCAGGCCGTCGATGGCGAAAAAGGCGTCCGGCAGCATGACGCGGCGCACCACCGAGCAGGAGACGTCGCCCTCGTTCCACTGGTCGCCTGCCAGTTGCGAGGCCATGGCGAGGTGTCCGCCGAGGATGGCCTTGAAGCCGTTGACACGTTCGCAGGAGCGGCTGTTCATCTTGTGGGGCATGGCCGAGGAGCCGACCTGGCCCTTGGCGAAGCCCTCGCTGGCGGTCTCGTGGCCGGCCATGATGCGGAGAGTCTTGGCGAAGCTGGAGGGCGCGGAGGCCAGCTCGTTGAGCGCGCCCACCACGCGCAGATCGAGGCTGCGTGGATAGACCTGGCCCACGTTGGCGCAGACCCGGGGCATACCGAGATGGGCGACGACGCGCTGCTCCAGTTCGGCGACTTTCCCGGTGTCGCCGCTGAAGAGGCTGAGCTGGTCGAGCTGCGTGCCGACCGCGCCCTTGAGTCCGCGGACCGGGTAGGTGGCGATAACGTGAGACAACTCCTCGCAGGCTCCCGCCAGCTCATCTCCAAACATGGCCAGCCGTTTTCCCCAGGTGGTGATCTGCGCCGCCACGTTGTGGGTGCGCGCGGTGATGACGAGATCCGCATGGGTCCACGCCAGCCCGGCGAGTCGATGCAGGGCGGCGGCCGTTTTCAGGCGGACGACTCCGAGTGATCGGTAGACCTGGAGCTGCTCCACATTTTCCGTGAGATCGCGGCTGGTCATGCCCTTGTGGACGTGCTCGTGGTCGGCCAGTTCGCAGAAAGTCTCGATGCGGGCTTTCACGTCGTGGCGGGTGACGCGTTCGCGGGCGTCGATAGCGGCGAGGTCCACCTGATCGACCACCCGCTCGTAGGCGGCGATGGCCTCCTCCGGGATGTCGAGCCCGAGGTCGCGCTGGGCCTTCATCACCGCGATCCACAGTTCCCGTTCCAGACGGACCTTGCCCTCCGGCGACCAGATGTCGCGGATGGCGGGGGAGGCATAGCGTTCGGCGAGGACGTTCGGAATCATGGCCCTACATCACCCCGCCTCGGTCGCTTTTCAACCAGCGGGAAACCCGTGGAGCGGATTTGAAATCCGCCCGGCATACCCTGTCAGGTCGGGGACCATACCCTGTCGGGTCCCCGAGAGTGGTGGGATGGCTCGGTGGACCGGTCGGTCGTCTATCTCAACCAATCCATCCCGCCCAGATCACGGCGACGTAGGCGGCCTTGGTCGCGAGGTGGAGCCATTGATCGGCTTCGAAGCCGGTGAAGCGCTCGCACTTGAGGGTGTCGATGACGAAATGAATGACGAACTCGGCGAAGCCGAGCAGGGCGCTGCCGGTGATGATCCAGACGAAGCCGGCGTGGGTCAGCGCGTGGGCCGACATCAGGTAGATCCAGAGCCGCTTGGGTGACGAATCGCCGTCGGCCAGCGGGGGTGGCGGCAGGTGACGATTTTTGCCTCGGGAGAGAAATTCGCCCTGCAGCGGGAAATCGGCGAGTGCGTGTCCTATGGCCAGCGCGAACAACAGGGTCAATGCCCCCGTGAAGTTGAGATCGGACACGAGCAGGCTTTCGATCATACGCGGGGGTGGGGGAAGGGGGGAAACAGGGTGGGGGGCAAAGCTCGCGCCGGGACGCGATGGGGATGGCCCTGTGAGGATAGCTTTGCGGGAATAAAGCCCCAGGTCAAGCCCGGCGAGCCGGGATCTCGCCGCGCGGGGCCGTGAAAAAGTCCGACGGCGGCGGTGGAGCCGCGCGGCGGGCTTCTCAGAACGAATCCATCACCGCCTCGCGAGCCATGGCGGCTTTCTCATTTGCCCGTCGGAGGCGTTTGCTGAGCTGGGTGGCGATGCTGACGAGCAAACGGGTGGCGGCTTCCGGATTGGCCTCGAGAAAATTCTCCAGGCGGGCGCGGTCGATCTTCCAGACTTGGGAAAGGGAGCGGGAGACGACGTTGGCGCTGGCGCGGCCGGAGTCGAAGATGTTCACCTCGCCCACGGTGTCACCGGAGCGGAGCTGGCCCAGGAGCACGGGGCGTCCGGTGGCTTCCGTCTGCACGTGGAAGGTGCCGAACACGATGAGAAAAAGAGAGTCCTGCTCGTGGCCCTCCTCAATGATGGCGTCCCCTTCGTTGGCGGTGATGAACTCACCATAGGCGCTGAGGGAGATGCGTTCGTCTTCGGTCAGATCCTCGGCAAATCCGAGGGCCGGGAGTGTGGGCTGGTTTCCTGCGGCGTCGCTCATGTTGTGCCGACTCTAGACCAAGGAGACAAAGTTGCCAGAACGAAATGAGGGGGACGGTTCGCGGTTGTTCGGTTTCCGGTTCTCGGTTGAGCCCTGAACGCTGAACCGATGACTCAAGCCGCGTCCTTCTCTTCCTTCTTCCGCTCCATCTCGGCGGGGCGCTCGCCGTCGACGACAGGGCGATCAATCACCACCCGCATGCTGTCGTTGCTGCTGGGGGATTCGAACATCACGTCGAGCATCAGCTTTTCGAAAATCGAGCGCAGGGCGCGGGCGCCGGTGCCACGAAGCAGGGCCTGGTCGGCCATGGCCTCGAGCCCGTCCTCCTTGAGGTCGAGATCCACCCCGTCCATGGCCAGCAGCTTGCAATACTGCTTCACCATCGCGTTCTTGGGCTCGGTGAGCACGCGGATGAGCTGGTCGCGGGTGAGGTTTTTCAGGGTGGAGATGATGGGCAGGCGACCGACGAATTCCGGGATCAGTCCGAAGCCGAGCAGATCCTCCGGGGTGACGTCGAGGGATTTGACGCCCTCGGTCCCGGTGCTGGCGGCGATCGGTTCGACCGCGGTTTTCTTCGGGTCCGGGGCATCCAGGTTGAAGCCCAGTGTCCGCTTGCCGGATCGGCGGGAGATGATGTCCTCCAGCCCGACGAAGGCGCCGCCGCAGATGAAGAGGATCTTCTCGGTGTTGACCTGGATGTACTCCTGCTGGGGATGCTTGCGTCCTCCCTGCGGGGGCACGTTGCAGACGGTGCCCTCGAGGATCTTCAAGAGGGCCTGCTGGACGCCCTCGCCGGAGACGTCGCGGGTGATGCTGACGTTCTCGGTCTTGCGGCCGATCTTGTCGATCTCATCGATGTAGATGATGCCCAGCTCGGCGCGTTTCACATCGTAGTCGGCTGTCTGGAGCAGGCGCAGGATGATGTTTTCCACATCCTCGCCCACATAGCCGGCCTCGGTGAGGGTGGTGGCGTCGGCGATGCAGAAGGGCACGTTCAGCACCTTGGCCAGGGTCTTCGCGAGCAGCGTCTTGCCCGATCCGGTGGGGCCGATGAGCAGGATGTTGCTCTTTTCGATCTCGACATCGGCGAACTCCGAAAAGCGCGAGCGCTTGCCGCCCTTCGACGGGGCCTCGAACTGCTGGATGCGCTTGTAGTGGTTGTGCACCGCCACGGAGAGCACCTTCTTGGCGTGGTCCTGGCCGATGACGTGCTGGTTGAGCTGGTCGAAGATCTCCTTCGGCTTGGGGACCGCGAAATTTTTCGGGATTTCCTCCTCCTCCTCGTTGAGTTCCTTCTCCAGGATGCCGCGGCAGACGTTGATGCAGCCGTCGCAGATGTAGACGCCGGGTCCGGCGATCAGTTTCTTTACCTCGGCATGGCTTTTGCCGCAGAAGGAACACATCGTGAGATTGGAAGCCCGGGCCATGATCGAGAGAGCGGTGTCGGTGGGGGTGCGTGACTGGGTGTGGAGAGGAGAGGGAAGGCGAGCCCCGTCACGGCGAGGCTCGCTCCGAGGGGTGGAATCTAGCCGACCTCGCGGAGCTGTTCCAGAGCTTTATCCGCGGAGTCGCGCCAATTGATGCGCGGTCGCCGGGGAGGCGATCACTTCTTGGCGATCTCGCCGCCGTCTTCGCCTTTCTCCCGGTTGCTCTCCAGCACCTTGTCGATGAGACCGTAGGCCTGGGCGACCTCCGCGGGCATGTAGTTGTCCCGGTCGGCGTCGAGTTCGACTTTTTCGATGGGCTGCCCGGTGTGGTGGGAAAGGATCTGGTTGAGCCGCTTCTTGAGGCTGTACATGAATTCCACGGTCCGCTCCACATCGCTCGCGGTGCCCTGGGCGCCGCCGGAGACCTGGTGGATCATGACGTGCGAGTTCGGCAGGGCGTAGCGTTTGCCCTTGGTGCCGGCGGCGAGCAGCACCGCCCCCATGCTGGCGGCCATGCCCATGCAGTAGGTGTTCACGTCGCAGGTGACGAACTGCATGGTGT
>CAYTNL010000036.1:0-57485 GCA_964439145.1 uncultured Verrucomicrobiales bacterium | reverse complement strand
AAACGCCGACAAATCGGCGAAATAATGGACTCAAGTCCGACAGGCTGCTAGCGTTTGCACAAACGGATATTGAAATTTTTTTCCGGGGCTCGCCCTCTTGATTTGAGGAAGTCGCGGATCGCATTCTCCGAAGAGCGAATGGGGGAGAATGATCCAGTCCGGCGAGGTGCTTTCGAGTTCGGTTGGTCACGCCCCCTGACGCGGGGAACCCACGCGACAAACGGGAGCGGGGGCGGATTTCCGCCGCTTTTTCCATTGCCGCGCCTCACCCCCGCTCTAGAATGCCTGACCAGTCACCATGTCCGACGCCTTCTTCGAGCAGCCCATCCTCAACTCTCCCTACGAATACCCCGGGCGGCATTGGAAGCTCGATGGCGGTCAGCCCACCGGAGAAATCATCGAATCGCGGCGGGAGTGCTCCTACATCACGCCGATCCCGAAGTCGAAGAAGCAGCGGAAGCAATCGGCGGAGGAAACCGGTGATCTCTTCGCCGAGGAGGGCATCACTATCGACGGGCAGCTCTACGACCCCATGTCGATTGTCAACGAGGTGCGCTCCTACGTGGATCGTTGGCGCAAGCTCCCGCAACACCAGTGGCAGGTGACCCCCGAGACGGCGCGACTGCTTCGCCATTGGCGCAGCCATCCTTTCGCTTCCATCCGGCCCTTTTTCTGCCAGATCGAGGCGGTGGAAACGGCCATCTGGCTGGCGGAGGTCGCCCCCAAGCAGGGGGAGCGCGGCAAGAAGTTCCTCAAGTATCTCGATGCCGCCAATGCCGAGGCCAATCCCGAACTTTTCCGCATCGCCCTCAAGCTCGCCACCGGGGCCGGAAAGACCATGGTCATGGCCATGCTCATCGCCTGGCAGACGGTGAATGCGGTGCGTCGTCCCAACAGCTCCCAGTTCTCCCGCGCCTTCCTCATCGTCGCTCCGGGTATCACCATCCGGGATCGTCTGCGGGTCCTTCTGCCCAACGACGCCGAGAGCTACTACGCCAAGCGGGAGATCCTTCCTCGGGATCTGCTGCCCGACATCGAGCGGGCCAAGATCGTCATCACCAACTACCACGCCTTCCAGCTCCGGGAGAAAGTCCAGATGGCCGCGGGCACCCGGAAGTTCATCCAGGGACGCGGGCCGGAACTGCAGACGAAGGAGACCGAGGGCGAGATGGTTCGCCGTGTTCTCGGCGATCTCATGGGACTGAAGAACGTCGTCGTCCTCAACGACGAGGCCCACCACTGCTACCGGGAGAAACAGGGGGAGGCGGCACGGGGTGCGACCACCGACGATCTCAAGGGAGACGAAAAGAAGGAGGCCAAGAAACAGAACGAATATGCCCGCCTCTGGATCTCCGGTCTCGAAGCGGTGAAACGAAAGCTCGGCCTGCGCGTCGTCTACGATCTCTCGGCGACCCCGTTCTTCCTCGCCGGATCGGGCTATCGCGAGGGCACGCTGTTTCCCTGGGTGATGTCCGATTTCTCGCTCATGGATGCCATCGAGTGCGGGATCGTGAAGCTTCCCCGGGTGCCGATTGCCGACAACATCCCGGACTCCCTCGACACCATGCCGAAGCTCCGCAATCTCTGGGAGCACATCGGCAAGAAGATGCCGAAGAAGGGGAGGGGGAAATCCGGCGACCTCGATCCCCAGAGCCTGCCGACGCTCCTGAAGACGGGCCTGGAGGCGCTCTACGGCCACTACCAGAAGACCTTCGACCTCTGGGATGATCGGGGCATTCCCGTGCCGCCTGTCTTCATCGTGGTCTGCAACAACACCACCAGTTCCAAGCTGGTCCACGACTACATCGCCGGCTGGGAACGGGAAAACGAGGACGGCAGCACCTCGGTTGAGCAAGGGCACTTCGAGTTGTTCCGCAACTACGACGAGAATCTCCAACGTCTCCCGAAACCCCGCACCCTGCTGATCGACTCCGAGCAACTCGAATCCGGCGATGCCCTCGACCCGGAGTTCCGGAAAGCCGCCGAACCCGAGATTGAACGGTTCCGGCGGGAGATGATCGAGCGTTCCGGAAATCCCGAGGCGGGCAAGAACATCTCCGACGCCGAACTCCTGCGCGAGGTCATGAATACCGTGGGCACCGTCGGCACCCTGGGTGAATCCATTCGCTGCGTCGTCTCCGTGTCCATGCTCACGGAAGGCTGGGACGCCAATACCGTCACTCACATCCTCGGCGTGCGCGCCTTCGGCACCCAGTTGCTGTGCGAGCAGGTCGTTGGACGCGGGTTGCGGCGGCAGTCCTACGAGCTGAACGCCGACGATCTCTTCGACGTGGAATACTCCGACGTGCTCGGGATTCCTTTCGACTTCACCGCCAAGCCGATGGTGGCTCCGCCGAAGCCGCCTCCCAAGACCACCCGGATCAAGGCGATTCGGCCAGATCGCGATCACCTGGAGATTCGTTTCCCCCGGGTCGAGGGCTACCGCACCGAGATTCCCGGGAAGCGCCTCACCGCCAAGTTCGGAGACGATCACACCTTCGTCCTGACCCCCGACCTCATCGGTCCGTCCCGCACTGTCATCTCCGGTATCGTGGGCAAGACCGAGGAACTGAACGTCGAGCACCTCGAAAAAGAGCGGCAGTCCACCATCCTCTTCAAGCTGACGATGCATCTCATCTTCAGCCACTACCGGGACGAGGATGGGCAACCGCAGCTCCACCTCTTCGGTCAGCTCAAGCGGATCGTGCGTGACTGGCTGGCAAACCACCTCGTCTGCAAGGGCAGCACCTACCCCGCCCAGATCCTGGTGCGGGAAATGTCCGACCGCGCCTGTGAGCGCATCGTCGATGGGATCAATGCCACCGAGGATGCCGGGAAGAAGACCCTCGCCGTGCTCGATCCCTACAACCCCTTCGGCAGTTCCGCCCACGTCAATTTCACCACCTCCAAGGAGCTGCTCTGGGAGACCGATCCTGAGCGCAGCCACGTCAACTACGTGGTCGGCGATTCCGAGTGGGAACTCCAGTTTGCCCGCGCCGTCGAGCAGCACCCCCGGGTGGTTCGCTACGTGAAGAACCAGGGCCTCGGTTTCGAGGTGCCTTATCGGGTCGGTGGCGATCCCCGCCGTTACATTCCCGATTTCATCATCTGCATCGACGACGGCCACGGTCCCGACGACCTGCTCCACCTGGTGGTGGAGGTGAAAGGCTACCGGCGGGAGGATGAGAAGGACAAGCAGAACACCATGCGCACCTACTGGATTCCCGGGGTCAACAACCTGGGCACCTGTGGTCGCTGGGCCTTTGCCGAGTTCACCGATGTCTGGGAGATGGATGACAAGCTGGCGGAACTCATCGAGGAGAAGGTGAATGAGATGATCGAGGAGGCGGTTCGGTGATCCCTAAGATCCTGATAAAGAATCAGTAGTAGAATCGAAAGTGCGCTGGGAGCAGGTTCCCGGAAAGGCCTTTAAAATTAAAATTTTTCAAAATGAAACAAAATTGCGTTGACCCTACGAAAATAGTTCGTAGCCTTTACAGTATCCGCCCCTTGAGAGTCGGCCTGCTCGTTTATCCGGAGCTTGGGCCAAAATCCTGGGGCTTTTTTGTGCCCTCGCGTCTTTGGAAAGGAGGTGGGCAATGAGGGTTCGCCGGATTGCCATCCTTATCGACGGCGGCTTCTTCATCAAGAAGTTGAAACGGTTGGTGGGAGAGGAAAATTGCGACTCCGCCGAGAAGGTGGCGGCCTGTGCTACTTCTCTTTGCAAGCGACACGTGCAGCGCCTCATTCATGAGCCATTCCATTTGAGGGGGCGGCAAACGAAATGGCTGGACCACGTCTATCGGCTCTATTACTACGATGCGCTTCCCTTCGACGGGATTGCTCATCACCCAATCTCGAATCAACAGATTCAGTTTGCCAGATCCGACGAGGCCACCTTTCGCCACCAACTTTTCCACGAACTTCGACGGCGAAGAAAATTTGCCCTCCGGTTGGGAAAAGTCGTAAAGGAGGATGACTGGCACATCAGGGGCACACACGTCACCAAGAAGCTTCTTCGGACACGGGACAGGCTCTCGATTTTTGAGTCCGCTATCGAGCAGGCTTCTTCGGGACAGGCCCCGGCCCCGATTTCCGAGGAAGAGGCCATCTCCTTGCAGCGACTCGTCGATTTGTGGAAAGGGCTTAAACCGGATGACTTGAGGCTAGGCCTACGTCAGAAGGGGGTTGACATGAGGATCGGGATTGACATCACGACTCTGACTCTAAAAGGGCAGGTCGATACGATTGTCCTGGTCACGGGTGACAGCGACTTTGTTCCGGCCGCAAAAGTGGCACGCAGAGAAGGCGTCGAATTCATACTCGATCCGATGTGGCAAAGCGTGAACGATGACCTCTATGAGCACGTCGATGGAGTCTGTTCCGGATTCTCCCGACCTGGAGGGGAATCTGAGGCAGACGACAGCGAAGAAGCCTCTGATGGGGGGCAAGCCGAGTGATTCAACCCTGTTCGATCTTCCATTCGACCCTCTTGCATGGCATGACCCAAGTCTCCTTTTGACCGATAGCGCACCTCCGGAGAGTCCCGCCGTTTTCCATCCAGCATTCCAGGATTCCACCACCCCATCCCTCCACGTTTCCACCTTTCTCCCCGTCGCCCTTCGACCATGGCCAAGAAAAAGAAATCGGCTGCCAAGCCCAAGACTGTTGCTTCCTTCTCTCACGACGACGCCACGCGGAAGAATATTCCGCCAGCGGAGATGCAGTCGGTGGTGCAGGACGAGGTGCGGGAGGCGATCCGGGTGGCCTATGAAAGGCGGAATCCGGATCTCGATCCGCAACTGATCTGGCGGGGGAAGGACGACGGACCACTCGATGTGCCGGCACCACCGCTCTACATCCAGGAAAAGGTCCACCCTAAGGCCCTGGTCGATGACCTGCTGCGGCAGACCCGGGGGCGGAAGGGGACCTCCGACGATGGTTATCACGAGGCCGACCTCTTCGCCGACTTCAACGGGTTGCCGGAGGAGGCGCGCTCAACGGATTTCTACCGGCACGAGGGACACTGGACCAATCGCATGATCCTGGGCGACGGGCTCCAGGTGATGGCCAGCCTGGCGGAGCGCGAGGGACTGCGGGGCAAGGTGCAGTGCATCTACCTGGACCCGCCCTACGGGATCAAGTTCAACAGCAACTTCCAGTGGTCCACCACCAGCCGCGACGTCAAGGACGGCAATGCCGACCACATCAGCCGCGAACCGGAGCAGGTGAAGGCCTTTCGCGACACCTGGCGCGATGGCATCCATAGCTATCTCGGCTACCTCAGAGACCGTTTGATCGTGGCCCGGGATCTCCTCACGGAGAGCGGCAGCCTCTTCGTCCAGATCGGGGACGAGAATGTGCACCGGGTTAGGGCGGTGATGGATGAGGTGTTTGGGGAGGAAAATTTTGTTTCGCAGATTGCTACAAAGACTTCTGGCGGGTCCACTGGAACCATGCTCAGCGGAGTTACCGATTTCATTTTGTGGTATGGCCGAGATCGACAGCAGTCAAAATTCCGCAAGTTCCTCGTTAAAAAGTCAATCGGCGAAGACAGTGCGAGTAAGTATTCAAAGGTTCGGGATTCAAATCTTCAATCCCGCACGCTTACGAGAGAAGAAAGAAGCGAGGGCGGGGCTACCCTCAGAGGGCGTGTATACCGTCTCGACAACCTGACAAGTCAAAGCGTTGGTCGCGAAAAAGGTGAAGGGGCTGCGTCTTGGTTTGAGGTGAAATTGATGGGCGTAGGTTTCAAGCCCTCGCAGAAAGTGCGTTGGAAAACCAACGAGATGGGAATGGAGAGGCTCTTGAAAGCAGGGCGCATCGAGCCGTCGCTGAGCAGCCTTAACTATGTTCGGTTTTTGGATGATTTTGCGGCTGTGGAGGCCAATAACTTTTGGAGTGATATTGGTGGGATACAAAGCCGGGCCGATCCGAAAGTGTATGTGGTTCAATCTCCGACTTCACTGATTCAGCGCTGTCTCCTCATGACCACCGACCCGGGTGACTTGGTGCTCGACCCGACCTGCGGTTCCGGCACGACTGCCTACGTCGCCGAGCAGTGGGGCCGCCGTTGGATCACCATCGATACCTCCCGGGTCGCTCTCGCCTTGGCCCGGGCTCGCATCATGGGAGCCCGCTACCCTTTCTACCTCCTCGCCGATTCTCCCGAGGGACAGCGGAAGGAGGCCGAGGTTACTCGCACCGCTCCGAGCATCGCGCCCACCCACGGGAAGCTGTCCCATGGATTCGTCTATGAGCGCGTGCCTCACATCACCCTCAAGTCCATCGCCAACAATGCGGAGATCGATGTGATCTGGGAACAGCACGAACTCTCCCTGCGGGAACATCGCGAGGCGCTCACCGAGATGATTGGCCGGGACTGGATCGAGAAGCTGCGCCAGGAAGCGAAGTATGACGTCGAGGTGCCGCCGGAGATCCAGGAATGGGAACTGCCCCGGGAATGTCCCGAGGAATGGCCGGAAGAGGCTCGCGACCTGCTCGACAAGATCTGGCAGAAGCGCATCGCGCGGCAGCGGGAGATCGACGCCTCCATCGCCGCCAAGGCCGACAGCGAATACCTCTATGATCGCCCCTACGAGGACAAGTCCAAGGTCCGCGTGGCGGGTCCGTTCACCGTGGAATCCCTCTCGCCCCACCGCGTGCTCCACGTGGACGAAAACGACGAGGTGGTCGATGGCTGGAAGGTGGCCGAGACGTCGAAGGGCGACTACAGCGCGCCTCAGGATTTCGCCACCGTCATCCTCGACAATCTCCGCGTTGCCGGTGTCCAACAGGCGAACAAGGAAGATCGGATCGAGTTCACTTCATTGAATCCCTGGCCGGGCGAATACATCTGCGCCGAGGGACGCTACGAAGCGAGTCAGGAATCAGGAGGGAAAAATAAAAAGTCAGAAATCGCCGAGGTCCGAGCCGGCATTTTCATCGGGCCGGAATTCGGCACTGTGGCCCGTCCCGACCTGGTGGCGGCGGCGAGGGAAGCAGGCGACGCGGGATTCGACGTGTTGATCGCCTGCGCCTTCAACTACGACGCCCACAGCGCCGAGTTCGAGAAGCTGGGCGGGCTCAAGGTCCTGAAGGCCCGCATGAACGCCGATCTCCACATGGCCAGCGATCTCAAGAACACGGGCAAGGGCAACCTCTTCGTGATCTTCGGCGAGCCCGACATCGAGATTCTTCCCGCCGAAGGTGGGGGAACTTCCTCCGATGGGCGCGAACTGATCCAGGTAAAGATCAACGGCGTCGATGTCTTCCACCCCGGCACCGGCGAGGTTCGCTCCAGCGGTCCCGAGGGCATCGCCTGCTGGTTCCTCGACACCGACTACAACGAGGAAAGCTTCTTCGTCCGGCACGCCTATTTTCTCGGCCAGAACGATCCCTACAAATCCCTGCGCACCACCCTGAAAGCCGAGATTGACCGGGAAGCATGGGAAAGTCTCCACCGCGACCTCAGCCGTCCCTTCCCCAAACCCTCCACTGGGCGCATCGCGGTGAAAGTGATCAACCACCTGGGCGACGAGGTGATGAAGGTGTTCAGTGCGTGATGGAACGCTTCACCCTCCAGCCGGGCCGATGGTATGCCTGTGAACTGATCGGTGACGAGTTCGACGAGGACCAGTGTTCCTATTCCCCGATCCGCGTGGATGCCGTCGTGCCGGAGGGGAAAGGGAGTCGCTGCCTGGAGTTGCAGTTCTACCACGCCAACTATCCGGAGGGTGTTCGCGACAAGCGGTATCGTCTGCAAACCGTCCACCGTGGCCGCTCCTACCTGCTGGCCAAGTCAACCGAGCATGATCCGGTGCGGTTCTTCCAGATCTACGAGATCGATGGCGAATGGTTGGTGAGGCATGGGGAGCCCCAGTTGCGGATGCTCGGTGACATTCAGGAGAGCCTGACCCGGATGCTCGGGTAGGTCGATCCAGTAGTCTGTCGGATTCCGAGAGTGCCCAGATCGAGGCACTGCAGGAAGACCACGACGGCGACAACGACGGCAACGAAGAAGACGATGACGATGACGAGAACGTCTACCAGCTCGTTGGGGCGTGTGGATCGCGATAGAGTCCGGCGGTGAGGTTCTCGACCCCGTCGTAGAACAGTTCGACCAATTCGCCGCCGCTCTTGTGCCGGTGTCCTTGGAAGAGGTTTCCGAATCCGGCCATATCGAAGGCGATGTTCATGGAAGTGATCTGTCTCGCGATTTTCTCGCTCATGGCTTCCCGGATGACGATGGCCTGGAGACGCTCACTGGCGTTTTCCTTGGTGATCAGTTCCTCCAGGATGCGACTGACATGGTAGCAGCCGAGATAGAGTGGACCCTGGTTCAGCCAGTGCAGCCAGGGTCGCAGGTATTCTCCGACTTCCGGACTCAGCCAGCGGAGCCAGCGTTTGTGCTCCAGTCGAAAGCGTTTTGCCCGTTCATGTTTCTCGGAGAAGACCATGCCGGATGCCTCCAGGTCGTTGAGGATCTGTTGGACGGACTTGGAATACCAACCCGTCTCCCTGGCAATCTCGGCGGGATGTCCACACTCATGGGTGAGAAGCCACGCCATGACCTCGACCCGGGCATTGGCGCCGAAGAGGGATCGGAGCGTGAAGATGAAGGTTTCGTGGTAGCCGGGTTGCGGATGACGGCTCATGCCACGGAGATCGGGCTCCTCGGGAAGGGCGGGTGTCAGGTGCTTCTCCTTGAAGCTTTCCTCCAGCGATTTGAGGCTGCGCCAGTCTCGTGGACTTCTTTTGCAGAGAACCTGGTCGAACTCCATGAGAACGGGAACGCAGCCGTAGCGGTAGTTGAGCTGGAGGTTCTTGATGCGCTGGGAAACCAGTGATCTCCCGTTCTCCACCAGCCAGTCGAGGACTTCGACGAGGAAGCGGGACTCGTGGCGGGCAAAGCGGGTGGTTGCCAGGAGCAGGGCCTCGGGATCGATGATGAAGTCGACAGATTGGGGAGACTGAGGGTGTCCGGTCACGCCAATCTGGGTCCACTGATCCCAGAGAAACTGGGTGAGCGTCTCGTGGAACCGCTCACTCAACTCGTGAAACGAGGTCGTCATGTCCGAGGAATTTCAGGGTTTCGATGAGTTCAGGAACACGTGGCTGGAGCAGCAACTGCTGCTCCCGCAGCCAGTCGATGGCGCGCACGGTTTCCTCCTTCGAGGGAGCGAGCCGTTTCAGGTCTCCTCGATCATCCTTCCGGCGTTTCCGGCGGGGTTCGATGGCGGCGTAGAATTTCAAAAAGATGAGTCCCGTGCGCCCTAGGAAGGAGATCTGAAGGCGGGAGCCGTAGTCCCTGGTCTCCATGTCGTTCCAGATCTCCGGGGGATAGGAATCAAGCGGGATGGTGAAGAGGGCGGTGGAGGCATTGAGCCAGTTCTCCGGGAGATCGAGTTCCGTGGCGACTCGGCGGACAGCCTCTCGCAGGGAGTCGGATAGCGATTGGATGGGGACGATCATGCCCTCCGGGATTTCTCTCTCGGCAATGACATCGACATCCTTGGTGGTGCGGGTGACCATTCCCGAAGCGAGCAGAGCTGCCCCACCGACCACGACCAGGTGGACGGGAGGTGCCTTCTCCAGATCGAGCAATTCGCCCAGGAGAGAGAGGGCCTCATCGAGGCTGTTGGATTGCAAATCGGCCATACGAGGGGAGTATAGACGCTCATAATGGATGTTTCAAACATCCATTTTGGGTGCGCCAAACAGGAAACGGGGTGTTTGCTGCCTCAGATGTCTTGATTTTTTCCGTATTTACAGAAAGGATAGTCCATTCTCAAGGAACGCATGAATTTCCGCATCGCCGACACGTTTCAGGACAGTCTCACCCGGTTGGCGGCGCAGGACCAGAAGGCGGCGAAGCTGGCGGCCTACGATCTCCAGGTCAACCCGGCCAGCCCCGGACTGCAACTGCATCGAATCCAGAACGCGAAGGACGCGAATTTCTGGTCGGTTCGAGCAGGTCGGGATGTGCGACTGATCGTGCACAAGACGGAGAGCAGCTTTCTGCTCTGCTACGCCGATCACCACGATGATGCCTACCGCTGGGCGGAGAAGCGAAAGATCGTTCAGCATCCGAAGACCGGGGCCACCCAGATCGTGGAGGTGCGGGAACGGGTCGAAGAGATCCCGGTCTACCGGCAGGTGGAGATGGAGATACCCGAGGAGGGTGGCGTCGCGACAACGGACTCGCTGCCTCCCGTCTTCGAAGGAGTGCCCGCCGAACAACTGCTGTCCTACGGGGTGCCGGAGGAGTGGATCGATGATGTGGCAGCGGTGACGGATTCCGGGCTCCTGGAACTGCTGGAGCATTTGCCTTCCGAAGCTGCCGAGGCACTGCTGGAACTGGCGGCGGGAGGAACACCCGAGGTGGCGAAGGTCGAGACCACGGGACTGGACGACGGATTTCAGCACCCGGATGCCCAGCGTCGTTTCCGGCTCATCGTGGACGAGGCCGAACTGGCGGCGGCGCTGGAATATCCTTGGGAGAAGTGGACGGTCTTTCTGCATCCCGCCCAGCGATCCCTGGTGGAGCGTTCCTTCAACGGTCCGGCCAAGGCGGCAGGAAGTGCGGGCACGGGAAAGACCGTGGTGGCGATCCACCGCGCCGTCCACCTGGCACGAAAGAATCCGACGGCGCGTGTGCTGTTGACCACCTTCAGCGAGGCGCTGGCGGCACTGCTGAAGATCAAGCTGGAGCGATTGCTGGCCCGGGATTCCGAGGTCGCGGCACGCATCACGGTGAAGGCCCTGCCGGAACTGGCAAGGGAACTGGCCGAGCAATCGGGGGATGAACGTCGCCTGGCCGAGCCGGAAGAGATCGAGGAGGCACTGGCCGCGGCGAGTGAGGCGGTGGAAGGACACACCTTTGCGAAGCCGTTCCTCCGATCCGAGTGGCGCGAAGTGATCGATGCGTGGCAGATCTCCGACTGGGAACAGTATCGTGAGGTGCAAAGACTCGGCAGGAAGACGCGCCTGGGGGTCGCGCAACGCGAACTCTTCTGGAAGATCGGGGAGGAAGTGCGCGGGTGGCTGGAGGAGCGGGGCCTGGCTACCTGGTCGCAGCTTTTCGGACAGTTGACGCGGAAGCTGGAAGCCGGTGAGATCGGTTCGCCCTTCGAGTTTGCGGTGGTCGATGAAGCGCAGGATCTGGGCATCGCGGAGCTGCGTTTCCTCAAGGCGCTCTGTCCCGATCCGGCTGGCCTGTTCTTTGCGGGTGACCTGGGGCAGCGCATTTTCCAACAGCCTTTTTCGTGGTTGAGCCTGGGTGTCGATATCCGAGGGAGGTCGCACATCCTCCGCGTCAACTACCGCACCTCGCACCAGATCCGGGAACACGCGGATCGATTGCTGCCCGAAGTGGTCAAGGACCCGGATGGAAACGAAGAGGAGCGCACCGGCACCGTCTCGGTCTTTTCGGGTCCCTCTCCCGAGATCAAGGCTTTCCCGACTTCGGAAGAGGAGATCGAGGCCGTGGCGGAACGTTTGATCGAATGGCGGAAGGCGGGTGTCGGCCCGGGTGAAATCGGTCTGTTTGTGCGATCAGAGTGGGAGTTTCCCCGCGCACGGGCCGCTCTGAAGGCCGCCGGCATGGACTGGGCCGAGTTGGAGCGGACCTCTCGTCCTCAGACTGACAGGGTGGCCCTGAGTTCCATGCACCTGGCCAAGGGCTTGGAGTTTCGTGCGGTGGCGGTGATGGCGTGTGATGATGAAGTCATTCCCCATCAGTCGCGGATCGAGGCCATCCTCGATGAGGCGGAACTGGAAGAGGCCTACGCCACGGAGCGCCACTTGCTCTACGTGGCCTGCACCCGGGCTCGTGAGCACCTCCTCCTGACCGGAACCGACCCGACCTCGGAGTTTTTGGATGATATGGTGAGCCCTGATTCGCACTAAAGTCGTGGTCTCGTTTAATCCGCAATCGATGGCTGGAGCGGAAACGGGATACCCATGAGGAGAGTCTACCTTTGTCGGAAGAGAGGTTGGATTCCTCGGAGATTTTCGGCAAGATCACCTTCATGCTGAGAAAGAACGAGATCAGGAAGCGGCTCGCCGAGATGGGAGAGAACCCGCATCCGAAGAGGCGCTGGGACGAAACCTGTGCAGGCTCGGCAAGATCAATGGTGATCTTTCTGGGACCGAGCCCCGGAGGGACGACGGAGGACAAAGACCGGGAGATTCACAAGAACCGGGTCAGGCCGCGCTGGGATGAGGTCTATGATGATCCCCTAAGTTGGAGCGCGGGATTCCGAAAGAGTTTTGTGCCCATGGTCGAGGGGATCTTCGATGAGACGTTCGACGTGGCTGGTCGTCTCGTGGGACGGGCAAACCTCGATTGGATCAGTGTTCCCGACACCCGGAAGGTGTCCAAGGAACGAATGCGCAAAGGACTGCCTTCGGTCCTAAAGATGGTCGGGGATTGCCAACCCGATCTCATCGTCGCGATGGGTTGGGTGGCCTACCGCGGTTTCCGGAGTGGCTTGAGGGAAGAGGGATACTCCATCGAAGGTTGGAGTTCGACCGGCTATCCCGTGGTGATTTCCGAGAAGCCGAAGAAGCGTATTCACAGGAAGATGTGGGGGTTCAAAGCCGTGAATGACAATGGCGACCAAATCCAAGTCATCAAGCTCCCACAGCATCCGGCCCGTATTCTCAACGAAGACTACGCTCGGCGCTGTGGCGAGGCGGTGAGGAAGGCTGCGGTCGAGAGGTTCTAGCCTAGGGTAGCTCCAGCTTGCTTCGAGCCTTGGGTGCCGGATAGAATCCGATCACGATGAGTCACCTCGAATCTTTGATCGCCGAGTATTACGACTGGAAGGGCTACTTGGTGAAGAAGAACACCAAGGTCGGGAAGCGGAAGAAGGGCGGGTGGGAGATGGAACTGGACATCGTCGCCTACAATCCTCACACCAAGCATCTGATCCATTTGGAACCGTCCATCGATGCTCATTCGTGGGCGGTTCGGGAAGCCCGTTACCGGAAGAAGTTCATGGCTGGGAAGAAATACATCTTTCGCGAAGTGTTCACATGGTTGGACAAGAAGACGCCGTTGGAACAAGTGGCCGTTTTCATCTCCCACCCAAAGGGCAGAAACATGATTGCCGGAGGTAAGATCCAGTCGGTCGATGAACTTGTGCGTGAGTTCCGCGCAGAGATCGAGAAGTGCGGAAGGATGATCCAGAACGCCATCCCGGAGCAGTATCCGCTCTTGCGCACCATGCAGCTGACTCACTGCGGGTATCAGAGAGCTCTCTCCTAGGGCTCCAAAGGTTTGGGTCCAAGACCTCATACAAGCATGCGCATCGCCACGTGGAATCTCGCTCGGAAACGGCCCGCCTCTCCGACTGGAAAGCTGGGTGTGCAGCACCTGTTGTCCCTGAATCCTGACGTGGCCATCCTCACGGAGGCTAGAATTGGGCATCTCGGTGATTCCTTCCAGCACGCAGACGCTGGCAGTTCGGAACTGCCCCACCTTCACCCAAGCGAACGCAAGGTTGTCGTCGCCAGTCGTTGGCCGATCCGGTGCGTGGAGACCCGCTTGGAGGTTCCCACTCTTGGGAGATATGTCTCAGCAGAGATCGAGGCACCAATTGGTGTCATTCGGGTGATTGGCCTCTGTATTCCATGGTTTGCGTCTCGGGTGAGGAGCGGGGGAGTGAAGAACTGGGAAGATCATCGTGTGTTCTTGCGGGCGTTGGCACCAGTGCTCGCCAGCTCCGCTGAGGTGCCTTGTGTGATCGCGGGAGATTTCAACCAGCGGATTCCGAGGAGTAAGCAACCGCAAGACGTGGCAGATCTGCTGTCGCAGGTGTTCGAGTCCTACGCACTGCCAACTGCCGGCGTGCGATCGGGAACAGGAAGGCAGTTGATCGATCACATTGCCGTGTCCCGGCACTTCGAGGTGGAGCAGGTGCAGGAGTGGGCGGGCCAGATCGAGGGGCGTGCAGCCTCGGATCATGACGGGGTCTTGGTGGAGGTGGGGGCGCTCTCCCCTTGAATACCTTTCTTCGCGATTTCGTTGGCGGTCTTCGGAGTGATGCTCCAGAAGACCTTGGCGTCTGCGGCGCTCACCAATTTCCGGTAATTGTTGTAGATCATCTGCACGCTCGAACCCATTGCCAGCGCGAGCGCCCCGGCGTCCTTGTGGTGGGCGAGGTGATAGGAGGCGTAGGAGTGGCGCTGAGCGTTGTTCGGCCACACCCTGAGCGTCTTTCCCTTCTTCTTGGCCTTTTCGACTATGGTGGGGGAGGCAAAACCAGCGGCCAGTCTCGCGGCTTCATGGAGTTTTCGTCCACTTTGCTGGCTCTCTGGCCATACGCTCCCCGAATCCTTGGCGTGGGGGAGCAACCACGCACGGAGGTTGGCGGAAATCGGAACTTGGCGGTGGCGGTTGGTCTTGGTGTTCTCACCGGCCAGCCAGATGTAACCATGGGGCATTTCATCGTCCCCTTGGAGGTTCACCTCACTCCAGTCCAAGCGCTTGATTTCCGAATCCCGGAGTCCAGCGAAAAGGCCAATGGTGATCGCGGGGAGGATTGCCTCATCTGCATCTGTGAGAAGCGCGCTGGCCTCGCTTGGGCTTAGAGCGGAGTATTTCGACCGGCCAACGCTCATGGCTTCCACATTGGCGGCAGGGTTGTCTGTGATCTGGCGAGCCTTCACGGCGTCGTTGAAGAGCATGGTAACGGCGATTCGGTAGGAGTTGAAGGAACGTGGAGCTACGCCAAGGCCATGGAGCCATGTCTCCACCTCCTGCGTTGTAATTGTTGCCACGGAACGCTTACCAAAAACTCTCTCGAACTTTCCCAACTTCGAGCGGAGGTCCGCGATATGGCGTTGCGAGCGGCCAGCACGCTTGCGCTTGGCTATGGCCTCTGTCACCAATTCAGCAACCGTGGAGGATGCCTGAGCGCGGCGGTGGTGCTCCATGGCAAATGCCACTGCTTCTCTCAAGGTGAGGCGGAGTCCCTTCAATTCTTCGCGGGTCTCGACCACCACCGCTCGCTCTGCGGCGGAAACAGTCGCCCCAACGCCGTGGGTGAGGGCCTCTTCTTCGCGCTCCTCCTGAAACTCTTCCGCCTCGGCCTTGGTCTTGAAGTATTTTTGCCTCCGCTTGCCTGCCTCCACGAAAGTGGCTCGCCATGAATAGCGTTCGTGTCTGACCTTGCGGATCGAAACTCGGTGCCCCAGTCGGGCTCCCGGCGAGGAGGAAGTGGCCATCTTCCAAAATCCGCCAGTCTCATGGCCGAATCAACGGGAATTCGTTACAAATCGATTACCGCGACCTGAGGCGCAAAGGGCAGGGTTGCGTGTAACCCTTTGATTTTCATGGTGCACGGGGACGGGATCGAACCGCCGACCAACTGGGTGTAAACCAGTCGCTCTACCGCTGAGCTACCCGTGCGAAGGGAACCGCGCGTCTATACGACACCTCATTGCCGGGATCAAGTATCCCGTTGGGGGAAATCACTCAGGCGAGGATGCCTTTCACCACTTCGCCGTAGACGTCGGTGAGGCGAAAGTCGCGCCCGGCGTAGCGATAGGTCAGTTGCAGGTGGTCGATGCCGAGCAGGTGCAGGATGGTGGCGTGGAGGTCGTGCATGTGGACTTTGTCCCGCACAGCGTAGTAGCCGAAGTCGTCGGTCTCTCCGTGGGCGTGGCCGCCTTTGACCCCGCCTCCGGCGAGCCACATGGTGAATCCCTGGGGATTGTGATCCCGCCCGTTACCACCCTGGGCAATGGGGGTGCGACCGAACTCACCGCCCCAGACGACGAGGGTATCGTCGAGCAGGCCGCGCTGCTTGAGATCGGTGAGAAGACCGGCGATGGGTTTGTCGACGGCGAGGGCGTTTTTCTCGTGGCCTTCCTTGAGGTTTCCGTGCTGATCCCAGACGTTGGGGGTGGAGACCTGAATGTAGCGGACGCCGGCCTCGGCGAAGCGGCGGGCGAGCAGGCATTGGCGGCCGTAGTTGTCGGTCTCCTTGGTGCCGATGCCGTAAAGTTCGCGGATGTGGGCGGGCTCGTCGTCGATGCCGATGACGGGGGGCGCGGCGCTCTGCATGCGGAAGGCCATCTCCATGGATTCAATCATGCCCTCTACGGGGGCGTGGGTGGTGCGCCGGAGGTGCTCGTGATTCATCTCCTGGAGCAGGGCCAGCTTGCGGGCCTGGATTGCGTCGCTGTCGCGGCCCCGGAGAAAGCGGAAGGAGGCGTCATCGGCGAGTTTGCCGTTGCGCCCGATGGTGGTGGCCTGGTGGGCGGCGGGCAGGAAGGCGTTGCCGTAGTTGCGCGGGCCGCCGTGGGTGGCGGAGGGGCTGATGCTGACGAAGGCGGGCAGGTCGGCGTTTTCCGAGCCCAGACCGTAGCTGACCCAGGCGCCGACGGAGGGGCGCACGAAGTTGTCGGCGCCGGTATGCAGCATGCAGACGGCCTGACCATGGGACTGTCCCTTGCTCTGCATGGAGCGGATCACGCAGAGGTCGTCCATGTGTCTCGCGACGTGCGGGAACAGGCTGCTGGCGTGGAGGCCGGACTCGCCGTGCTGGCGGAATTCCCACGGCGAGGCCATGAGCCGGGCCTGACTGGTGGCGGAGGGATCGAGATTTTTCGCGGGATCGAAGGGCAGGCGATCGCCGTCGTGCTTCTGGAGGGCGGCTTTGAAATCAAAGGTGTCCACCTGGGAGGGACCGCCGTGCATGAACAGGAAGATGACGCGTTTGGCCCGGGGGGTGTGGTGAAAGCCCTGGCCGGCGGCGCTGGCGGCGAGTCCGGAAAAGGCGAGGCCGCCGAATCCGCAGGCGGCCGAGCGCAGGAGTCCGCGGCGGGTGAGGGCGGGGGGATCGTAGTGACCGCAGGTGTTGCTGGTGGGGGATTTCATGAGTCCGGGGGAGGGATCGTGATCAGTCGAGGTAGAGGAACTCGGCGGAGGCGAGTAGTATGTGCGCCAGGTGACCGGTGGCGATCTCGAGGTCGGCTTTGGCTTCAGATCCGCCGCTGAGGCTGGCGATGAGTCCGAGGGCGCGCTCGCGCTCAACAGGGTCGGGTCGGCGACCCAACAGGGTCGAGTAGAGCCAGTCGACTTCGTTACCAGGGCGGTCGGAGCGGGAGATGGCCTCTTTGCCGATAATATCGGCCTGGGACTGGACGAACTCGCTGTTCAGCAGGTAGAGGGCCTGGGTGGGCACGGTGGTGCGGGCGCGGGCGCCGGAGACGAGGTCGGGATTGGCGGCGTCGAAGATCTCCAGTTCGGCGGCGAGGTTGTTGCGGGCGACGGGCAGGTAGACGGTGCGGAGGGGTTGCTTGTCGAAGGAGGCGGGGTTGTCGAGATCGATGCCGAGGGGGGTGGCGGTGGCGGCTCCGGGGCCGCGGTCCAGCCGACCGGACAGAAACAGGTAACTGTCGCGGATCTCTTCGGCGGTGAGGCGGCGGCGATTCTGGTGACCGAAAAGATTGTTTTCGGGATCGGCCTCGGCGAGTCCGGATGTGGCGGTTGAGGAAAGTCGGTAGGCGCGGCTGAGGACGATGGCGCGGACGAGTTTTTTCACCGAGCCTCCGTCCTCCCGGAAGCGGGCGGCGAGATGGTCGAGGAGCTCGGGGTGGGTGGGTTCGGCGCCGAGTCGCCCGAAGTTGTCCACGCTCGCGACGATGCCTCGGTCGAAGAGGTGATGCCAGACGCGATTGACCATGACACGGTCGAGGAGGGCGTTGTCCCGGCGGGTGATCCACTCGGCCAACTGGAGGCGGCCGCTGGCGCCCTCGGGAATGGCGGGTGGCGGTCCGTCGTGCAGCACGCGGAGGAAGTTGCGGGGAATTTTCTCACCGAGTTGTCCCACTTCGCCGCGGACGCGGAGATGGGTGTCCCCGGGGGCGCGGGCATCGCGGGGCGCCATGGCCAGTTCGGCGTCCTTGAGTTCGGCGATCATTTTGTCGAGTTCCTTTCTCAGCTCGCCATCGCTCATCTTGAATAGTGGATCGATGGCGGCGTCGTCCTTGGCGGCGGCGGCGAGGGCCCGGGTCTCGCGCTCGATGTCGGTGACGGCCACGAACTGGATGGCGTCGACGATGGCGTAGCCGGTGCTGCCACCGGTCTCGATGATGACGTTGGCGCGGCCGCCTTTCTCGAAATCGAAGCGCCCGACGGCGCGGAACAGTCCGCCGATGTCGGGTTTGACGGTCTGGTCGAAGGTGAGTCGGTGGATGCCGTCGCGGGCCTCGACAGTGACGGGGAGATCGCGGGCACGGTTGTCCTCGGCGTTGTAGGCGAGCCGGACTTCGTAGAGGCCGGATTCGGGGACGCTGCCGCGGAACACGGCGCGGTTGTCGCTCTTGTGCCTGGCGTCGTCGTGGATGTAATGGGGGCCGAAACGGTTGGGGGAGCGGGTGGACTCGACCCAGGTGCCGGTGAGTTCGGCGTCGGTGTCGTCGTAGATGACTCCGGCGAGCGGGAGCATGTCGAGGGTCATCTTGCCGCCGGCTTTCTTTTTGTAGGCTTTCTCGACGGTGAGGCGCATGGCGAGCTCGAGGCGGTCGACTTTCTTTCTCAAGGCCTCGCCTTCGGGGCCGGGGATGGGGAGGGGACGCTCGATCCAACTGGCGACGTTGACGCAGCCGTTGCGGGTGCCGGTGACGATCTCGGTGGACCGGAAGATGCCGGCGACGGCGTAGTAGTCCTCCTGGGAAACGGGGTCGAATTTGTGGTCGTGGCAGCGGGCGCAGCCGAGGGTGAGGCCGAGGAAGGCGCGCCCGAGGGTATCGATCTGCTCGTCGGCGGTGTCCATCCAGAGTTTTTCCTTGTCGCGCTCGGTGAGCATCTTGGGACCCAGGGCGAGGAAGGTGGAGGCGATGAGCCGCTCGGCGGTGCGGGCGGGATCGGCGTCGGGCATGAGATCGCCGGCGAGCTGTTCGGCGACGAAGTCATAGTAGGATTTGTCGTGATTGAAGGCGTCGATGACATAGTTCCGGTAACGCCAGGCCTGGTAGTAGGTGTAGTTGCGGTCGCCACCGTTGGAGTCGGCGTAGCGGGCGACATCGAGCCAGTGGCGGCCCCATTTTTCGCCGAAGGCGGGTCGGGCGAGCAGGTCGTCGACGATGGCCTCGAGCGCGGCGGGTCCGGGATCGGCGAGGTAGGCGGCGGTCTCCCCGGGGGTCGGCGGCAGGCCGGTGAGGTCGTAGTGGAGCCGGCGGAGCAGGGCGCCGGGGCTGGCGTCCCCGGCGGGGCTCAGGCCCTCGCTCTCGAGACCGGCGAGGATGAAGCGGTCGATATCGGTCGCGGCCCAGGCGGGGTTCGCGACGGAGGGCGGGTCGGTGTTTTCCGGCAGGGGTCGGTAGGCCCAGTGTTCGCGGGCTTTCTCGTAGTCGATGGCTTCGCGGCGGACGGCGCCGGCCATGGCGGCGTCGCGCGGATCCGGCGCGCCCATGGCGACCCAGCGTTCGAGGGTGGCCACTTGTTCGTCGCTGAGGCGGGTCTTCGGCGGCATCTGCAGGGCCTGATCGCGGTAGCGGACGGCGTGGAGCAGCAGGCTGGCGTCGGTGTCGCCGGGGACGATGGTGGGGCCGGCGTCGCCTCCCGTGGCCCAGCCTTCTTTGCGGTCGAGCCAGAGTCCACCCTTGCGTTTTCCGGCCTCCTCGGAGTGACACTCGTAGCAGTTGGCCACGAGAAGCGGGCGGACTTCCTTTTCAAAGAAGGCGAGATCACCACCGGCGGGACCGGGATTGCCGGTGGCGATGTTGATCCCGAGGGGGAGTGAGGCGGCCAGACAGGCCGCGATGGTCGGGAGACGGGGGGACATTTCGCTGGAACAAGTCAACTATGCCCGAGAATGGACAACGAAACGTATCCCGCGATGAGGCTATACGGTCGGATGGGGAAGTGAGTTTTTCGTGTCCAATCCGGGTGAAAAGCGCCTTGTTCCCACGCAGATGCCAGAACTTTCCGACAGCGACCGCACCGAGCAGTTTCTCCGTCTGCTGACCGAGAACGAGCGTCGGCTGGCGGTCTATGTGACAGGGCTGATCGCTTGTCCCCAGGATGCGCAGGACATTCTCCAGGAGGGAAAGATCGTGATGTGGCGGCACTTCGACCAATTCGAGATCGGCACGAATTTCGCGGCCTGGGCTCGGCGCATCCTATTTCACCAGATCCTCGCCTGGCGCCGCCGCGCGAAGCGGCATCCCTCGGAAATGCTCACCGAGAAGGTGCTGGTGATGCTGCGGGACGAGGCTGAATCGGCGGCGCGGGAGCGACAATGGCAGCGGCGGGAGAAAGCCCTGGCCCGCTGCGTGCGGAAGCTGCCGGGGGAACATCGGGAGGTGCTGAATCTGCGCTATCGGGACGAGGCTTCGATCGAGACGATCTCGCACCGGACGGATCGAACGGAGGGGGCGGTGTATCGCCTGCTCAGTCGGATTCGGAAACTGTTGTTCGATTGTGTGGAACGCGAACTGGGCACCCCGTCATGAAACCGGAACAGATGGATCGACTTCTGGAACTGGCTCACGGCCAGATAGAGAAACGACTCTCCGCGGAGGAGTGGCGCGAACTGAACCAGTGGTTGGAGGTCGACGAGGAGGCGCGCGGTTTGTATCTCGACCTCATGCACGATCACGCGGCGCTCTACTGGTCGCGGGTCGGCGACACGGGACGGGAGGCGTCGCCGGCGGTGGTGACCCGGCCGATCTGGTGGCGCCGGATCGCGGCGGTGGCGGCGGTGATGATATTGGGAATTCTGATTCTCGGTGGGCTCCGGGACCGGGGTGACGCGGCGTATTTTGCCACCATGGTCCGGACCGACGTGGCGCGGTGGGAGAGCGCCGGACAGCCGACCGCCGACGGTTCGCGACTGGGGGCGGGACGGCTGAAGTTGACGGAGGGACTGGCGACGCTGGTCTTTGACTCCGGCGCCGAGGTGATTTTGGAAGGGCCTGCGGAGATCGAGTTGATCGACGCGATGAACAGCCTGCTCGTCAGTGGCACGGTGGTGGCGGAGGTGCCGGAGTCGGCGTGGGGGTTCACTATCGGAACGCCGACGGCGAATGTGATCGATCATGGCACACGCTTCGCGGTCAACGTGGATCCCGGCACCGGAGAGACGCGGACCGAGGTGTTCGAGGGACTGGTGGAGGTGGCCTTGCCCGATGGAGGTGAGAGCGTGCGCCTGGGGACGGGGCAGCGAAACCGGGTGGCGGGTCGCGAACTGGGCGGGGCGGACCTTTCCGAAAACGAGGGTACTTGGGCGCCGGCGGTGATCGACGAGACGGACGCGCCGGGCCGGCGTGTGATCACCACCGCTGATCGCGAGGGGGAGGATGGCTACGCGTTCAGCCATCGCTCCGACCACGTGTCCGATGAAATCCTGCTCCTGAAGAACAGCAGCCAGGTCAGGTGGCCGGACTCGCGGGGCGGCCCGAACCGCAAGACATGGTTGCGTTTCGATCTCTCTGAATTTTCGGAGGACTCATGGGAAACGGCGGAGCTGAGGCTCTGGTTCACGCCCACGGGATGGGGGCTGGCCTCGCATCTGCCGGACGCGGTGTTCGTGGTCCATGGGATCGTTGATGACTCGCTCGACGACTGGAATCAGGCTGATATGAATTGGGAATCCGCGCCCGCCAACGTGTTGGAGAGCGGGGACGCGGTCGATGAGGAGCGCACCGTCCGGTTGGGCGAATTCATAGTGCTGCGGGGCGTCCAGAGCGGCTGGTTCGGGATTCAGGGAGAGAAATTGCGCGATTTCCTGCGGGCGGACGGGAACCGGCTGGCGACCCTGATCGTGGTGCGGGAAACGGCGGAGATGGAGGGCGGGGGCCTGGTTCACGGGATCGCGAGTTCGCGTCATCCGACATTGCCGGCGCCGCGATTGATTCTGACCGGCTCCGAGTGAGGGCTCACCATTCGCCCCGCTTGCCGAAGCGTTCCGACGCCGCCTCTCCGAAAGACCTGCCCGCGGCCGAGAGCCGGTCCAGCAGAGCATCGGTCGTCAGGCCGGCGGCGCCGCGGGCGGCTGGGATGACGGTCTCGCATTCGTTGCTGTCCATGAAGCGGGCGGCCTCGAGGAGTCCGTTTTCTTCTCCCGGAGGCACGGCGAGAAAGCCGTGTTTGTCGGCGTGGATAAGTTGTCCGGGTAGGATGGTCCTGCCGAAGACCTCGACTTCGCAATCCCACTCGATTGGGTG
This sequence comes from uncultured Verrucomicrobiales bacterium, assembly GCA_964439145.1. Taxonomy (GTDB): domain Bacteria; phylum Verrucomicrobiota; class Verrucomicrobiia; order Verrucomicrobiales; family DEV007; genus JAEUHH01. Next base: position 35,300 of record CAYTNL010000036.1, on the reverse strand, counting down.
AATGGCGGCGTGACCGACGCAGAGCCGGCGCGCGAGCGCCTTGAATCCCGCGTTGGTCATTTCGTCGAGATCGCGGATCGCCCCGTCGGTGATGGTGCCGACGCAACCGAGGGCGCGGTGGGTGTTGGCATGCACTTCACCCCAGAAGGAGCCGATGACGCGCGGTTTGTCGAGATCCTGGATGACCACGATCTTGGGACCCGGCCGGCTGGCGACATAGCGGCGGTAGTCGATCCAGGCATCGGGATTGGCATCACGGTGTGAAGCATTGCTCGGCTCGATCTTCACGGTGACCGCGTAGCCGACCATGGGGCCCATCTGCGGCATGAAGTCGCGGGTTTCCTCCAGATTGAAGGCGTCGGCACAGGGATCGTGTTTCGTGATCTGCTCCCAGCCGTTGTAAATGGTGGGCGTGTTCCAGCGTTTGAGTTGGAGGAGTTCGGAGTGGCTCAGTGGTGTGGTCATGGTGTGGGAAAAAGCTGGTTCCAGAGTCGGATGATCAATTCGCCTCTGGTGATAGTGGCAAAAGGCGGACGATTTTCGGCGGCGAATACCTCGGCGGCAAAGGAAGCGCTATCGGGGGAAAGCTTGCCCTCGATCCGCGCTGCCCATCGCTCCCAAAGCGCGGACACCTCGATCGAAACCGGTTCATCGAGCCGAAGGTCGCAGGTGGGGAAAAAGCCGTAGCCGCCGAAGAACAGCGCGGCCGTGGCGGCGGGGTGGTCGGCGGGCAGGTCGTTGAAAAAAGTGAGAAAGGATCGGTCCGCGGCGAGTTGGCGCACCAGTTGGGACGAATCGAGTTTCGCGATCGGAACTCTCTCCCTCGCAGCGAGGGCGGCGGCCAGCCCCGCGGATTCGCCCGTCTGCATCCAGGTGGGTTCGAGACGGATGGCGCCCCAGGCGACGTGGGTGGTGGAGAAACAGACGGGAACGACGAGGTTGTCGAGTTCCTTCGGCAGGAGACAACGCCAGGGAATCTGCCCCGGCCAGGTCTCGGCGTGGAGCATCATCTTTCCCTCGTCGAGGCTGCCCCGCACGCCGTTGCCGCGCCCGGTGACGGCGTGGCTGTCCATGTACCAATCGGTCATGGCGATGGCGTCCGGATAGGTCGGCGGACGGAGCGTTCCCGGAGCGGGCATGAGATCGTGCTGGGTCAGCACGTGGCGACCGACGAGACGCCGGGCTTCACGAACGTAGATCTCATGAGGGCGATGGCCATGGTCGGGAAACTCGTCCCTGGCCAGCCCGTAGCGGAGCCAATGTTCCCGCTTTTCCTCGGGGACGGAGGGATCGTGCTGAAGAAACCAGAGCAGGCCGAGGGTCGCGTTCCAGTGCGCGTCCATGACCTGCTGGCGTGTGTCCCAGTCGCCCTCGACGTAGGCCTGGTGCGGGCCGATCAGTTGCGGCCTGTTCCAGCCGATCTTTCGGTTGGGCAGGGGACGGACGATGGAGCCGTACTCGAGCGTCTTCAGGAACTCGGGATCGTAGTCGTCCGGCTTGGTGGCGGGAATCCGGTTGTCGGGATCGTCGGTGAGGATGGTTCGGTAGTTGAAGGCCTGCACGTTTTCGTCGCCCTCGCCGGTGCTCTCGGGAAGCACGATCTCCTGAAAGCCGGGAAACTTGCGGAAGGCGAGTCGCTCGTGGGCCTCGAACTCCGTGTCGGTGATCGACTCGGGTCGTTGCTTCGTTGGCCGAAGGTAGACCTTGCCGGCGTGGGGTTCGTTGAACTCGTCGTGTGACTCCCGGCCGACCCGGTAGGCCACGCCCGCGAGTGGCAGCAGGTCGCCTTCGTAGGTGGCGTCGGCGAACGTTTCCGCTTTGACGACCAGACGCTGATCGCCCTCGAATTCCCGGAAAGTTACCGACGTCATGAGCCGGCCTTCGCTGGCGGCGGATTCGGGAACGTATCCGGTGATCAGCCGGAGTTTCGGCTGCTCGCGCTCGATCATCATGGTGATCAGTTGCTCGACAACGCGCGGCTCGAACTTGCCGTTGGTGTGACCCGACTCGCCGGGCAGGGCGTGTCGATACTGCGGAGAATTCTCGCCGTAGGTTTCCCGGTAGTGATTGAAGATGGCCTGGCGGAGTTCGTCGTATATCGGGGAACGTTTTCCCTCCCATAGTGTGTCCCACACGCCGAGCCCGCTGGAGAGAATGCCGCCGGGATGGGCGGTGCGGTTGACAAGAATGACGTCGAGTCCTTCACGGGCCGCGCGGATGGCGCAGGCGACTCCGCCCGGAGTCGCTTCGACGACGCAGAGGTCTGCCACGAGTGTTTCCGATGCGGGAGAGGTAATCGGGTAGGATCTGATCGCGCAGAGGAAGAGCAGGAGGGCCGCGATTCGCCGCGGGATACGGTGGAAACGGGAGTCGGTGGGCATCGATCCGGCTTGGGTTTCACTCTCGATCTGGAAAGCCGATGTCACGGCTTTGCCAGCATCGCGTCCAACTCGGAAATCTTGAAGCGGGTGGAGACGACGGAGTGCTTCCTCTCGCCGGGCTCGTACTTGATGTAGGTGGTGGCGACGATGGTGCCGTCGGGCAGGAGGTTGACGCCGGGATAGCCGCAGTCGCGTCCCGCGTGGCTGTGGAGTAGCTTCACCCGATACTGTCCGGGCTTTCCGTTCCGGATGTCGTCGTAGGTGCCGACCCAGGCCACGAAATGGCCCAGAGTGGGGCTGTTGATGGCCTGGTCGCGGAAGGCGATGACCCAGCGCCCGTCGGGCAATTGGGTGCCGATGTGGCGGTCGCCGGTGAGTCCCCAGCTGGTGTCGGTCGGCTCGCTCCACGTCTCCCCTTCATCCTGAGAAAACATCATCAAGCTGCGGCCCTTGTGGGTGTTCTCCCGCATCAGGACGCAGAGTTCGTCGCCGTCCGGGGAGCGGAATACGAAGGGTTCGCAGGGATTTTTCTCATCGACCTCGGCGACCACCTTCGGCTCGCTCCAAGTGAAGCCGCCGTCGGCAGTGATGGACTGGAACACGCCCAGAGGCGGGCGATCGGCGCCCTCGGGACCCTTGTGATAGAGACCGAGATAGCGGCCGTCTTTCAGTTTCACGATGCTGCTGAAAGTCATCACGCAGGGAAACCCGAGCGGCGGCATTTCCTTCCAGGTCTCGCCCTCGTCCTCGCTCATGATGCTGGGCATGCCCGGGCCCTTGCGGGTTCCCTTGGCGGCCGACCAGACCCAGATCCGCGCCTTGCCCTGGGGATCGACCAGTCGGTAGATGCTGGGGCAGTTCTGGTGGGTGGAAAATCCGGGCGGCAACTGGTCATCGAGCCGTTCCCAGGTGAGGCCGCCGTCGGTGCTCTTGGCCATGGGGCCGGCGGCGCCGCCGTGGTTGATGCACCAGACCACGAAGAGCGTCTCCGGGTCGGGCATCTGGAGTTGGTAGGGGTGACCTTGGTAGGTCTCCTCGGTGCCCTCGGCGATGATGACGTGGCGGTCTTTCTGATCGGAGATGTCGAGAATGGGGAGGTCGGGCTTCTCTTCGGCGCTGACCGACAGGGCGGCACCCAGGAGAAGGGCTGAGGAGAGAAGCAGGTGAAGTCGAAAATTCGGGGAGTTCATGGTTCGAGCGTCATTGGGGTGTGGAATCGTTTACCAGAAGCAGTTGCAGTCCGTCCACGGACACGATGCCGTCCGCTCCGCGATTGGACAGGGTTACCTCGGCGACCTGACCCTGTTCAAAGCGAAACACGCCGAGAGAGCGGGGCTCGCCATCGATGACGGGTGGGAGTTCCTGATTCTGAGACACCGTCTTTTCTCCGTCGGCGCCGCGAATCGTGATCGCGACATTGGTCGCCCGATTGGCATGGGCGGTGTAGAGCAGGCGCACGTCGTAGCGGCCCGACTGTTCGATCTTCGGGGAAAACGTCGCCGTTTGCGCCGGGTCGCGGCGGTTACCATCGTGGCGATAGCTGGATCCGATGGCGGAACCGGCGGCGTTGCTGGTGGTCCACTCGCCGGTGAAGGTGGCCTCGGCGTCGTCGAGGACGATGCCGAAAAGCTTGGGCTTCGCGCCTTTCGCCTCGTGTTTCCATTCGAGGATCTGGCCGTCGGCGAGGAGACGTTTTCTCAACTTCTCGTGGTCGATCTCCCGCACCGCGGCGTCCTCGTCGATGGCGTGAACAGCGGCGGTGGCGGCGCTCTGGCTCGTGATCATGAAGGGCGGCTCCATGCGGATGCTGGCGAAGGCCGAGTGACTCGCGGAAAGCGCGAAAGTCACGAAGAGGTTCTCGCATTCCTCCGCCTTCGGAACCAGGGCGCCGTAGCCGATCTGGTAAGGGCCGAATCCACCGCGCCCACCGGCGATCTTGCCCTCCCGGACGACGACGCCGTCCTTGACGATGCGCCGGATCTCGTGGGCGTCGGTGCCGTAGCTGCCGAGCCCCATGGGATGCTTCACGAACTCGCCGCCGAAGGTGTGATGCTCGGTCATGACCAGATCGCTGACCATGCGGCGTCCTTCGCGGATGTAGACCTGGTGCGGCCAGCTGCCGGTGTCCATGAACTCGTCCTTCGGCAGGCCGAAGCGGGCGAGGTCGGTCTTCACCTTTTCCGGCACACGTGGATCGGTGCGCAGGAAATGGAAAAGACCGCGGTGATAGTTCTCCAGTTCCTTCGCGAGTTTTTCCCGTTCGTCGTGGGAAGCCTCCGGCCAATCCCAACTCAGCCCGGGCAGGTTTCCGCCGAAGGTGGCGGTGTTGAAATCCCACTTGTCGTTGGGCAGGGGATCGTGCTTGGAAAACCAGCGCAGGTCCATGTCGTCGCCATTGGCGAGGCAGGCCTCGATGAAACGCGCGACCAGTTCGTAGCGTTTCGGGTCGTAGTCGGGAGGCGCGGCGATGGGAATGGAGTTTTCCGGATCCGTGGTGAGGCAGAGCCGGAAGCAGTAGGCCTGGACGCCGGGGGCGGGTTCGCCGGGAATGCCGGGTTCGCCCTCCATCACGAGCGGCAACAAGCCGCTGGAGGGATCGCCTTTGACGACATAGGGATCGAGGGGAAAATCGCGATCCCAGGCGCCGTGACCGCTGGGCAGGCGTCCGTTTTCCCGGGGCTGATCAAAGTGTTCCCTGGGCAGGAATTTCGGACTGTAATGAATGCCATTGAGGGTTTCGTCGTACTGTGCGTTGCCCTCGCGCATCAGGGTGTAGCTGACGCCGGCCGCCGCCATGAGGTCGCCCTCGTAGGTGGTGTCGAGAAACATTTTTGCCTTCAAGACGCGACCGTCGTCGCAGTGAAGGGCGACGATGCGAGCCCCGTCTTTTTCCACCGAGCTGAGCCGCGCTTCGCGCCAGACGATCACGCCGGCCTCCCTCGCCATCGCATCGAACACTTCCTCGGCGACATGCGGCTCGATCGAGTAAGCGCCGCCCGTGGCCGGTCCGCCCTTGCCGCCGTGGTCGAATTTCTCGCCCCAGTTGAGTTCCTTCCCGTAGCGGGCCACGAGCCGGGTGAAATACTCGCGGGCTAGGCCGCCGACGCTGCGCGGTTCCCCGATATCGACCGCACTGAGTCCGCCCGAGGTCATTCCTCCGAGATGGCGGCCCGGTTCGACGAGGACGACCGACTTGCCCATCCGCGCCGCCTGGACCGCGGCGACGACTCCGCCCGAGGTGCCGCCGTAAACGCAGACTTCGGCTTTGAGGGGTTCGGCAGCGCGGGTAGGAGCGGAGATGAGGGTGAGGGTGGCGATCATAACCGTTCGGTAGATCGCCACTGACACGTTGTTGGTCAGGATTCGCATGGGGTCGTGAGGGCGGAAAATCACTGGGAGTGCGGGCGTCTCGCCCGCTTCGATGCCAGGGAAGGAGCGCGACGATTCTTCGTCGCCCCGGTCGACCGGATGCGAGCAGGGATGCTCGCGCTCCAAGGCTCCGCAGCGGGCGAGACGCCCGCACTCCCAGTGAAGGCAACCAGGTCATCGGCTTTGTCGCCGAACTGGAACGCGAATAGCTTCGCGTTCCGCAGCTCGAATCGCAGTCGCACGGGTTTTCCGGCATGCTGTCCGAGGTCGGGGTCGCCTTTCCAGCGGACTTCGTGGTCGATGGCGTCGGCGTTGATCCAATCGTGATCTTTCTCGGAAAAGCCGGGAAGAGGCTTACTCGTCTCGTCGAGCAGAGCGACGCGAACGCCTCCACTACCGGCGGTGCAGAGATTCAAGCGCAGGCGATTTCCGGAGAAGGCCAGCGGCTTGGTGGTGAAGCTTCCGCCCGGATACTCGGCGTCCAGGGAAACGAAACCGTCCACCCGCTGCGTCGCGCGATAGATTCCGCCCAGGTCCTTTTTCAGCCACTCGGCGCGATCCTTTTCATCCTTGTCCCACACCACCGGCCGACCGTGCGTGTGGGGCCAGCCGATGAAATACTGGTGGAGGTTCCGTCCGCGCCGGATCAGTCCCTGCGCCATGCTGACGAGCCGGAGGTCGAGGCCGTCATGATGACCGGCGGCGACGTAGGGAGAGTGTCGGCGTTCCCAATCGATCCCGTCGCGACTGCTGGCAAACTGGATGTCGAAGGTACCGTCGTTGCCGTTGAGAGCGCGGTCTTTCCACTCGGGACCGTTGAAGGTCTGGTAGGCGGCGGGGAAGGCGAGGTAGTTCCCGTGGTAGCGGATCACGGCGTTGGTGTAGAGCTGGACGCCGGGAGGATCGCGGTCGTCGCGGGCCATCACGGTCGGCAGCTCGCGGCTCAGGGTGGGGACCTTTTCCGGTCCCCAGATGTGATGCGGTTTGATCGACGTGTCGTAGGGCCAGGGTCGCTCGATATCGTCGACCGCCACCCGGGCGATGGCGCGCACGGGATTCCAGGTGCGGGTGTAGATGACGTACTTCCCCAACGTCTCGTCCCACACCGCGCAGTGCTGGCTGTCGGGCACGAAAGGAAGCAGGCGAACATTCGATTCTTTCCATCGAATCCCATCGGGCGAGGACGCCAGGTAGACGCCGGCCTTCTCCGGATCGGGCCAATGGCGCGAGTAGAGCAGGCGATAGCGTTTCTCTGGCGGCGCGTTGGGATCGAGAAAAACCGAGGCCTCCACGGCATCGACCGGGAGCAGGTTGTTCTCCCGGTTTCCGTGGTAATCGACCAGTCCCAGTTCGGGCCGTTCCCAGTGAATCCCGTCCTCGCTGGTGGCGATCTTGAAATGCTTCTTCTTCTCGGCGTCGTAGCTGCCGTGGAAGAGTTTCGCGGTTCCGCCATCATCGACCACGCTGCCGTAGAAGATGAAACCGAGCGCTTCCGAAGGGTGCTCGGGTTTGAGAACGCGCTCGATGCGGTGGGGACGATTCAGGGTGCGGATGATGCCTGCCGTCTTTTCCGTATCAATGAGAAAGTCATCGAGAAAGAGTTGGCGTTCTGAATCGACCGGGATCGGGTCGTTCGCAGTCGCGAAAGATCGGATGGGTAAGGTTGCCGTGCTTGCTCCGGCCAAACTGGCTTGGAGGAAGCGGCGTCGGCTCCAGTTTTCGTGCAGCATCGAAGGCAAAGAGGGTTGGGTCGGGAACACGACAGGGTTGAACGACCAATTCTCGATCACTTCTCCTCCGCCAGCAGCCAATCCAACCCGAACCGCGCCACGGTGAGTCGGTTGCCGGCGAAGCTCGCCTTTTCGCCGCGACCATAGAAACACAGGATGGTGCCGTCCTGCGCCACCGCGATGTCGCTGTAGGCGCTCCAGCCGGGTTCGATGGCGCGTTTCACCGGCCAGGACTTTCCCTCGTCGCGGCTGAGGTGGACGGTCACGTTTTTTCGGGCGCGACTTTTCCCGGGAGCCGGTTCGCCGCCGCGACCGCCCTCCAGATTATCGGGATTCGAAAACAGCAGCAGGCTTTTCCCGTCGTGTTCGTAGCGGACGAGACCGCCCATGCAGATGGGCTCGAGGAGTTCCTCCTGGAAACGGGGTTCACTCCAGTCGGTGGCCCCGTCGGGACTGGTGACGACGAGTCGGCGATGGGCCTTCGATTCGCTGCGGACGTTGAGCATGACGCTCCCGTCGGCGAGCTGGACAGCGACGGTTTCGTTGGGATTGATGAACTCCTCGGTGCAGGGGACGGCGATCTCGCCCGCCTTCCAGGTGGCTCCGCCGTCGTCGCTGTAGAGCGTGGCGGTGACCGAGGGGCGATGCGCGTTTCCCCCGGTGCCGGTCGAAAGCCAGACCGGGACCACGAGGCGACCGTTCTCCAGCTGGATCGAGTGATTGGGACCGGTCGCGAGAACCTTCCAATCGTAGGCCTCCCGAAAGGCCTCGAAGGTTTCGGTGATTTCCGCGGGTTTCGACCAGGTCAGTCCATCGTCCTCGCTGCGCTGGTAGAAACAGCGCATGTATTCGAGGCAGAAGAGCATGTGGACGGTCCCGTCGCGGTCCGCGATCAGCACGGGATTGTTGTAGGTGATCGTGTCCGGATCGGTGTGGCTCAATTCCAGGGAGAAGGGATTCTTTTCCTTCGGCCCCTCGACCTCGACGATCTTCTTCGCTTCGCTCCAGGTTTTCCCATGGTCGGTCGATCGGCGCAGGAGAATGTCGATGTCGTCCCAGTCGCTGCCGTTTTTCCGCGCTTCGCACCAGGCGAGCACGGTTCCTTTGGCGGTCACGACGATGCCGGGAATGTGGTAGAGCCGGTAGCCGTGATCTCCGGCGACGAAGAGGTCGATTTTTTCCGGGGCGGAAGCTTCGGCACGAAGAGACGCGCCGGGGAGCGCGAGGCAGGCGGCGCCGATCAGGAGACGTGTGATCATGTGGGTGATGGGGGATTCGCCCTCTCACTGGAACCGAGCGACGCCGAAAAAGCGAGACTCTTTCACTGGTAACTTCGATTGACCAGTGGCGGGAGGGCTCGATGGTAGTGCGGATGGATGGACCCGTGTCGAGAGCCACGCTGGTGGCGCTGGTGGTCGAGCGACTGCGGCAGGCGATGGCGGCCGGCGAATGGCCGTCCGGGGTGTTGCCGGGCGAGCGGCGGCTGTGCGCGCGTCTGGCGGTGAGCCGTCCCACCCTGAGGGCGGCGTTGCGGATTCTCCGGGACGAGGGATGGCTGGTGATCGAGCAGGGAAAGCCCACCCGTTTTCAGCCTGGCGATGCGCCCCGGATGCGTGCGCCCGGTCGGGGCGTGGAGGTTCGGCTGCTGACGCCGGTGCCGTTGCGGGAGATGCCGCCCCTGGTGGTGTGTTGGATCGACGAATTGCGCGAGATGCTGGCGGCGACAGGGACAAGGCTGGAATTGGTGGTGGGAAAGCGGGGAATGACCACGCGTCCGGGGCGCGCGCTGGAGGACCTCGTGCGCGAGACTCCGGGGGCGATCTGGCTGTTGTATCAATCGGTCGAGCCCGTGCAGCGTTGGTTTGGCGAGAGGCGCATTCCCTGTCTGGTGGCGGGATCCGTTCCCCCGGAGACGGGGCTGCCATCGGTGGATCTGGATTATCGCGCCATTTGTCGCCACGCCGCCGGAGTATTGTTGAGGCGGGGGCGGCATCATCCCGCGCTGGTGTTGCCGGATACCGGGGCGCCGGGTGACAGGGAGAGCGAGGCCGGATTTCGTGAAGCTTTCGACGCTCGGTCGGATCTGGAGGCGCGGGTGATCCATCATGACGGCGGAGTGGAAAGCCTCTGCCGGTCCGTGGAAAACGCCTGCCTCGGCGGCGGCGCGCGGCCCCGGGTGGATTCCCTCGTGGTGGCCCGCTCCGCCCACGCGCTCACGGCGTTGACTGTTCTGGGTCGTTTTGGGCTACGCGTGCCGGAGGAGGTGGCGGTCATCTCCCGGGACGACGACGCCTTTCTTTCCGCCGCGGTTCCCGAGGTGGCGAGATACAGCAGCGATCCGCGGATCTGGGCGAGGCGGATGCATCGGCAGATCAGCGGCCTGGCGTCGGGGGCCGTCGGGGGAGTCACTCCCGTGCGCTTGATGCCGACTTTCGTCGAGGGTGCGAGCCTGGGAGGAGGGAGGTGACGCGGCTCCCCGGATTCCTTGATGGAGAGGAAGTGGGGACGATAGATACCGCGGGGTTTGGCGCGAGAAAATGGGGGGCGGATTTGCGGAGAAATGTCCCCGTCGGGCCGACTTTGTGAAAAAATTCACAAAGTCCTTGCAGGACTCCTCGCAAAGGGTTTAATGCGGGCGTTGTTTCCCCGGCCTCGAGTCCGAAATCGCTCGTGATCGGGTCAGTCTTCACCCCTTGAGAACCCGTAATCGTTCATGACGCTGGATCCGTCAATCCTGACGCCCGCTATGTCGCTTCTGGCGGCGGTCCCGTTGAATCCGGAGCCGCTTTTCGGCTTCGTCACCAATTCCATTGTGGTGGCATTGATTGTCATGACGGTCATCCTGCTGTTTACGCGGGCGGCGACGCGGAAGATGGAGATGATACCGGGTCAGAAGCAGAACCTGGTCGAGTTCGTGGTCGAGTTTGTTCTCAACGAGTTGGAGGGAATTTTGGGGCGCAAGATCGCGGTGAAAGTCTTTCCCCTGCTGGCGACCATCTTTATTTTTATTCTGGTGACAAACTGGTTCGGTCTCTTTCCCGGAGTGGGATCGATTGGATTCGGAGAGAAGACCGGGGCGATCACCCTCGACACTTCGCATCACTATGCGCCGCTGCTACGTCCTGCTACCGCGGATCTGAACATGAATCTCGGCATGGCCGCGGTGTTCATGATCGTGTGGCTGTTCATTTCCATCAAGGAAGTGGGGCTCAAAGGTTTTCTCCACCATATCTTCGGCGCCAAGGGTGGCATGACCGGTCTGCTGGGGCTGCTGATGGCGGTGATCTTTTTCATCGTCGGCATCATCGAGGTGATCTCCATCATGTTCCGCCCCGTCTCGCTCTCGTTGCGTCTGTTCGGGAATATCTTCGCCGGTGAGACGCTGCTCCACACCATGGCGGAGTTGGGAGAAAAGATGGGCTGGCCGGAGTGGTTGGCGTTCATCGGTAGGCTCACGCTGCCGATTCCGTTCTATTTCATGGAGCTGCTCGTCGGCCTGGTGCAGGCGATTGTGTTCACTCTCCTTTGCGCGGTGTATGTCCAGCTCTCCACGGCTCATGACGAGGAGGAGCACTGAGAATGACCGAAGACTTTTGACCAATTTCGCCGTCGGGACCATGCGTAGAAAAGTGTGGGCGGCGGTGAGCAAGCAAACCAAAACAGGATAAAACAATGATCGAACTCCTTCCTCTCCTCGCGGAAAGCGGCGCTGCCGCTGTTGAAGCCTCCGGAGCCGCCGCTGGCGGTCCTATCGCCCTCGGCCTCGCCGGTGCCGGCGCCGCCATCGGCGTCGGCCTTGTCGGCATGGCTGCCGCCACCGCCGTGGGTCGCAACCCCACCGCCTCCGGCAAGATCCTCACCATTGGCATTCTCGGCATGGCCTTCGCCGAGGCGATCGCGATTTACGCGCTCGTGGCGGCCTTTGCCCTCGGTAAATGACGCTTTAGCCCGCGGGGCGCGGTTTGCGCCCGCCCCGCGGGACTCTTTTTTCAGACAATCTTTTTCTCGTCGGCGTAGACCGCGGTCTCCTCTCAAACCAACCGCAATCAGCTCATGGATGTCCTCACGAAATTCGGTGTGAACTTTCCGGCGTTCATCGCCCAGGTGGTGATCGTGCTGGTCGTTTACGCCATCCTCAACAAATTCGCCTTTGGTCCCGTACTCGCGATGCTCGAGCAGCGCCGCAAACGGATCGAGTCCGGTGAGCAGGATCTGGTGAAGATCCGCGAACAACTGGAGCAGGCCGAAAGCCGGGTGCAGGCCATGCTGGACGAGGCCAACGCCAAGGCCGAGCACATGATTTCCGAGGCCCGCGAGAGCGCCTCCGCCCTGCGCGAGCAGAAAACCCAGGAAGCCATTTCCGAGGCCGAAAAGATTGTCGCCAAGGCGCGCGAAGCCTCCAAGCTCGAGCACGAGCGCCTCATGGCCGATCTCAAGCGCGATTTCGGCCGCCTCGTCATCGATACCACCGGCAAGGTGACCGGCAAGGTGCTCGATGATCAGGATCAGGCGCGCATCAATCAGGAAGTGGCCGGACAAGTGGCCCTCTGATCATCCCCACTTTTATTAGTTTTTTCTCCCCCGCATGAAGATCACCAAGGAAGCCCGACGCGTCGCGCGCCAGTTGATGAAAGCCACGGTCGTGGACGGCCGGGTGGACACGGCGGTGGTGCGTAAGGTGGTGGCCAGTCTCAAGGCGAAGCAGCCCCGCGGCTACATCGGGGTGCTGGCGGCCTACAGTCGGCTGGTCCGGCTGGAGCTGGAGCGCAGTCACGCGGTGATCGAGAGCGCGGTGGCGCTCGATGACACGACCCGCAGCGCGGTGGAGTTTGATTTGCAGAAAAAATACGACGGTCGGCTCACGGTCGAGTATCGACAGAATCCCGCGTTGCTCGGCGGCCTGCGGGTCCGGGTGGGCAGCGATGTGTGGGACGGGACCGTGCGGGGACGCCTGGAGCGCCTCCGCGAGCGAATCGGCTGAGGCGCCCCGGGCGCGCGGCCAACAGACAGCACTTTTTATTTCAAGCAGAACGATTCAACGGACGAAGAGCCATGAGTAACATCCTCCAGGAACTGGAATCAGAAATCGCCGGCCTCAAGACTTCGGTGTCGAAGTCCAATGTGGGCGTGGTGCGGGAAATCGGCGACGGCGTTGCCAAGGTGGAAGGCCTTAGCGACGTCATGCTCAACGAGATGATCGAATTTCCCGGCGGCGTTTACGGGCTGGCGCTCAACCTTGAGGAAACCGAGGTCGGCTGCGTGTTGCTCGGCGAGGGCCGCGAGATCAAGGAAGGGGACGAAGTCCGCACCACCGGCAAGCTCCTCCAGGTGCCGGTCGGCAAGGCCATGCTCGGCCGGGTGGTCAATGCGCTCGGACAGCCCATCGACGGCAAGGGCGACATCGCCGCCGAGGCCAGCTATCCGGTCGAAAAGATCGCCCCCGGCATCATTCCCCGCCAGTCGGTGTCCCAGCCGGTCCAGACCGGCATCATGGCGGTCGACGCGATGATCCCGATCGGCCGCGGTCAGCGCGAGCTCATCATCGGCGACCGCGCCACCGGCAAGACCACCATCGCGGTCGATACCATCATCTCCCAGGCCAACCAGAACCGGGCCGCCGAAGAGGGTCGCCTCAAAGATCATCGCCCGCTCTATTGCATCTACGTGGCCGTCGGTCAGAAGTTGTCCAACGTCGCCCGGACCATCGCCACCCTCGAGGAGGCGGGCGCCATGGACTACACCATCGTGGTTTGCGCCTCGGCGTCCGATCCTGCCACCAACCAGTATCTGGCGCCCTACGCCGGCTGCGCCATGGGCGAGTGGTTCATGGACAACGGGATGGATGCTCTCATCGTCTTTGACGATCTCTCCAAGCACGCGGTCGCCTATCGCCAGGTGTCGCTGGTGTTGCGTCGTCCCTCCGGACGTGAGGCCTATCCGGGTGACGTCTTCTACCTCCACAGCCGTCTGCTGGAGCGCTCCGCCCGACTCAACGAGAAGAACGGCGGCGGCTCCCTCACCGCGCTGCCCATCATCGAGACCCAGGCCGGTGACGTGTCGGCCTACATTCCGACGAACGTCATTTCCATCACCGACGGTCAGATCTATCTCGAGACCGACCTTTTCTATCAGGGCATCCGTCCCGCGATTTCCGTGGGTCTCTCCGTGAGCCGGGTGGGTTCCGCCGCCCAGACCAAGGCCATCAAGAAAGTCTCCGGCACCACCAAGCTCGACCTGGCGCAGTTCCGCGAGATGCAGGCGTTCGCCCAGTTCGGTTCCGACCTCGATGAAAAGACCAAGAAGCTCATCGAGCGCGGCCAGCGCATCGTGGAGCTCTTCAAGCAGCCGCAGTATTCGCCGCTGCCGCTGGAGGTTCAGGTCTCCATGCTCTACGCCATGCAGAACGGTTACTTCGACGATGTCGCCGTGGACAAGGTGAAGGATTGCCAGAACAAGCTGCAGGAATACCTCACCACCCGCAAAGACGCGCTCATGCTGAAGCTCAGTGAGGAAAAGGCGCTGAGCGACGAGATCGTCGCCGATCTCAAGCAGGCGCTCGACGATTTCAAGAGCAACTACAAGGCGTGAACCGATTCCGGGGCCGAGCATGACCCGACCCTGTTGAATCCCAGACCCAACCCTCTTCAATGGCCAATCTCCGAGACATCCGTCGACGCATCAAGTCGATCAAGAACACCGCCCAGATCACCCGGGCGATGCAATTGGTGGCGGCGTCGAAGATGAAGCGCGCCCAGGATCAGGCCACCGCCGGCCGGGCCTACGCGGAGTTGCTCAATAGGGTGTTGGTCAATTTGAAATCCCAGACCGACGAGGAGGCTCATCCGCTGTTGAAGGTGCCGGAGGGCGGTCGCGAACTGGTCCTGCTGATCAGCACCGACAAGGGACTTTGCGGCGGTTTCAACACCAACCTGCTCCGCATGGTGGCGGAGAAAGCCGCGCCAGACGCCACTTTCGTGACGGTCGGGATCAAAGGGCGCGCGTTCCTCGCCCGCACCAAACGCGATCTGCTGGCGGACTTCCACGTCAAGGATCCGGTGAATTTCGCGGACTCCAAGCAGGTGTCGAAGTTCCTGATGGAGAAATATCTCGAGGGTGGCTACTCCTCCGTGCGGGTGGCCTTCACCAACTTCATCAACACCATCAAGCAGGAGCCGCTGCTGGAGACGCTGCTGCCCATCAGCCCCATCGATCTGGGCCGCGACAAGGGTTTCGTCGGCATGGGGGGCGACTCCGAACCCGCCGCCGCCGTGAAAGAGGGATCTCCCAGTGGTGGCGGTTACCTTTTTGAACCCACCAGTCGGGCGGTGCTGGACACGGTGTTGCCACAGTATGTGAACAATCAGGTGTACCAGATGCTGCTCGAGTCCCGCGCCTCCGAGCACAGCTCCCGGATGGTGGCGATGAAGAGCGCCACGGACAACGCCAAGCAGATCATCAAGGATCTCACGCTGGAATACAACAAACAGCGCCAGGCGGCCATCACCAACGAGCTGCTCGAGATCACCACCGCCATGAAGGCTCTCGAATGATCGGCGTCAATCACACGCCAACTCGCAAACGTTTTACAATCAAGTTCAAGACCAGGATACAGACGCCATGAGCAACGAAGGGAAAATCGTACAGGTGATCGGACCGGTGATCGACGCCGACTTCTCCGACGCCGAAAAACTGCCGGCCATTTACAACGCGCTGACGGTGGAATACGAGCTTTACGGTTCGCCGAACAAGCTGACGCTGGAGGTGCAGCAGCATCTCGGTGACGGTTGGGTGCGGGCGGTGGCCATGTCGACCACGGAAGGTCTGAAGCGCGGCATGAAGATCACCGACACCGGGGCACCGATCTCCGTGCCGGTGGGCGAGGGCGTGCTGGGCCGTATTTTCAACGTCACCGGCGACGCCGTGGACGAAAAGGGCGAGGTCAAGGCCACCAAATTCTATCCCATTCACCGTCCCGCCCCCGAGCTGGTCGAGCAGTCCACCTCGGCGGAGATCCTGGAGACGGGGATCAAGGTCATCGACCTGATCTGTCCCTTCACCAAGGGCGGCAAGGTCGGCGCCTTCGGTGGTGCCGGTGTCGGCAAGACGGTCGTCATCATGGAGCTCATCAACAACATCGCCAAACAACACGGCGGTTATTCCCTGTTCGCGGGGGTGGGTGAGCGGACCCGTGAGGGGAACGATCTCTATTGGGAAATGAGCGAAGCCGGCGTCATCGATCAGGAGAACATCTCCAACTCGAAGGTGGCCCTGGTCTACGGCCAGATGAACGAGCCCCCCGGCGCCCGTCTCCGCGTGGCCCTGTCCGCCCTGGCGATGGCCGAGTATTTCCGTGACGAGAAAAACCAGGACGTGCTGCTGTTCGTCGACAACATCTTCCGTTTCTCGCAGGCGGGTTCCGAGGTGTCCGCCCTTCTGGGACGCACGCCGTCGGCGGTGGGTTACCAGCCCACCCTGGCTTCGGAAATGGCGCAATTGCAGGAGCGCATCACCTCCACCAACAAGGGATCGATCACCTCTTTCCAGGCGGTCTATGTGCCGGCGGATGACTTGACCGACCCGGCCCCGGCGAACACCTTCGCCCACCTCGACTCGACGGTGGTGCTGGAGCGTTCCCTCGCCGAACTCGGCATCTACCCGGCGGTGGATCCTCTCGCTTCAACCTCGAAGGCGCTCGCGCCGGATATCGTGGGCGAGGATCACTACGCCGTCGCCCGCGGGGTGCAGAATGTGCTTCAGCGCTACAAGGATTTGCAGGACATCATCGCCATTCTCGGGATGGACGAGCTGAGCCCAGAGGACAAACTGACCGTGTTCCGCGCCCGGAAGATCCAGCGTTTCCTCAGCCAGCCCTTCCACGTGGCCGAAGTTTTCACCGGCACTCCCGGTGTCTACGTCCCGGTGCTGGACACGGTGCGCGGTTTCCGCGAGATCCTCGACGGGAAACATGACAGCGTGCCGGAAGGCAACTTCTACATGAAGGGCGGCATCGATTCGGTCGAGAAGTGATGACTCCCTCCTGGTAATCCAGTTAACCGTATCCCTTTCTTACGTCATGGCCATGCGACTTGAAATCGTCACTCCGGAGCAGCGCACCTTCTCCGATGTCGTCGACCTCGTCGTGCTGCCCGGGATCGAGGGGGAGATGGGTGTGCTGGAGCACCACGCGGACCTGATCACCACCCTGGCTCCCGGCGAACTGCGCTACACCAAGAACGGTGAAGAGCATGAGCTGGCGGTCGGCGAGGGTGTGGTCGAGATCACCGGGTCCACCGTGGCGGTGCTGACGGACATGGCGTTGACCGAGTCCGAGATCGATGAGGACGCGGTGTCCGCCGCCTTGGAGCGCGCCGAAAAGGCGCTGCGCGAGGATCATCTGGGCGATGAGGAGATCGCCACCGTGCAGGCGGCGATCCAGAAATCGATGGCCCAGCTGCATCTGAAGCGGAAGCGACGGACTCTCTGATTTCCGTCGGCGGTTTTTTTTACCGCCACCGGATCATGTTCAAGTTTCTCACGCACGGGAAAGCGTCCCGCGTGAACGCGTAGCTGGTTGTCGGTGAGCGCTGTGGGCAAGGTGGTGTCATCACCATGAACGCCGAAAACAGCCCTCTGACTCCCACGGAATCCTCACTCAACCGCCGTCAATTTCTCGCGGACGCGGGGAAAGTCGCGGCGGTATCCGCGCTCTCGGGCGTGGCCATACCGGCGGTCCACGCCGCCGGCGGCGACGAGATCCGACTGGCCCTCATCGGATGCGGAGGCCGCGGCAGTGGCGCGGTGGCCAACGCGATGGAGGCCGACGACGGCGTGAGGCTGACGGCGATGGCGGATCTCTACGAGAATCGGATGGAAAGTTCGCGGGCGGCGCTGGAGAAAAATTTCAAGGACCGCGCCACGGTTTCCGCGGACAACCGATTCCTCGGTTTCGACGCCTTCAAGCGCGCCATCGATACCCTGCGACCGCATTCGGGCGACATCGCGATGCTGACCGGTTACGCGGCCTTTCGTCCCCAGCAACTGGAGTATGCCGTGTCCCGCGGGGTGAACGTGTTCATGGAAAAATCCTTCGCCGTCGATCCTCCGGGAGTGCGCCGCGTGATCCGGGCCGCCGAGGAGGCCGAGAGCAAGGGCGTCAAGATTGCCGCCGGTCTGATGTGCCGGCATTCCGCCAATCGGCAAGAGTTGATGCGGCGGATCGAAGCCGGCGAACTGGGTGACATTCACAGCATCCGAGCCTACCGTATGGGGCCATCGGGTCCGCTGCGACCGCGGCCGGAGGAGACGCCGGATCTGGAGTGGCAGTTGCGCAATTTCACCAAGTTTTTCTGGGTGTCGGGCGGGCTCTGGTCGGAGATGGACATTCACCAGATCGATGAAATCTGCTGGCTGAAAGGCGAATATCCGGTCGAGGCGCACGGAGTCGGTGGTCGGGCGTTCAACAACACCGACAAGGGGCAGAATCTCGATTCCTACTCGGTGGAATGGACTTTTCCCGACGGGACCAAGGCCTACGACGTGGTTCGCTACATCCCGAAATGTCACAACGAATTCGCCACCTATGTCCACGGCACGAAATGCGCGGCTCAGTTTTCCGGGAATATTCACGCGGGTACGGTGAGCGTTTACAAGGACCAGCGGATCGCCCCCGAGCATTTGGCCTGGGAAGCGCCGAAAGAACCCCTCACGCCTTGGCAGGCGCAGTGGAACGACTTCACCACCGCCATTCGTGAAGATCAACCCTTCAATCAGGCGGCGCGCGCGGCGCGGTCGAACCTGGCGGCGATCATGGGCCGGGCGGCGGTACACATGGGGCGCGTCATCACCTGGGATGAGGCCATGTCCTCGGAGTTCCAGTTCAATCCCGGGACCGACAGCCTCACCCATCAGAGTGAGGCGCCGATCCATGCCGACGCCGATGGTCAGTACCCGGTGCCGGTGCCGGGAATCTGGTCGGAAATCTGAGCGAGCTTACTTGGGCTGGCCTCCTTTTTTGGGTTCCGGCCTGGCCTGGCCTTTTTTCCAGAAAGCCTCTTCGTCCGGGAGCGGACCGGCCATGGGAGGAGTCTCGAAGAAACGCCCGCCATCGATGAGACGCGGGTCGCCGGTGGAGGCGAGTTCGTCCATCAGCTGTTTTTCCAAGTCCGCCTTCACGGTGGCGTAGGCCGGGTCGTCGGCGACGTTGGTGGTCTCGTGCGGATCTTTGCGCAGATCGTAGAGCTCGTACTTGGGGCGTTGCCCGTAGACCCAGTCGAAATGCTCCTTCCACTCCGGGCTGTTGCGCACGCTGACCAGCCAGGCCTTGGTTGGGCCGGCGTCCTCGTCGGGCAGGGTGACGCGGGTGTTGTTCTCCAACTCCTCCTGGCTGGGCGAGTCGCTGTTCTGCAGGCCGTAGTGATCGCCGAGTGGGAAGCGGTCGGGACGGAAGTTGACGATCAGCACATGGTCGGCGGTGCGGATGGCGCGCTGCGGGTAGGGCGAGTAGTCGGCCCGGGCAACTTCGACGTGGCGCTCGCGGCCGGTGAAAACCCGGGTGCGGGAGGCGTCGACGAGACCGGTTTTCTCCGATTCCAGCACCGGCCAGAGACTGCGACCGGTCATGACCTCGGGCGCCGCGATACCCGCCGCGCTGAGGAAGGTGGGGGCGAGATCGGTGAGGCTGGCGAAATCCTCCACCACCCGGCCGCCCTTCACTCCGGGACCGGCGATGAGCAGGGGGATATTGGTGCCGAAGCCGTAGAGATTGCACTTGCCGTGGGGAAAGCCGGGCGCGCCGTGGTCGCCGCTGATGACGATGAGGGTGTTGTCGGCTTCCCCGGTTTTCTCCAGCTCATCCATCAGCACGCCGATGCCGGCGTCCCAGGCGGCCACTTCGCCGAAGTAATCCGCCAGATCTTCCCGGACCTCGGGCACATCGGGCAGATAGGGGGGCATCTTGCCTTTCAGCGAGTCGGGATCGATGTCCCAGAGCTTCTTGCCGCTGCCCTTGATCCATTTGCGGTGGACGTTGGTGGGGCCGAACCAGTAGCAGAAGGGCTTGCCTTCCCCCCGGGCATCGAGGAACTGGCGGAAATTGCCGCGCACCTCGTCGTAGAGTTCCCGCTTGGCTTCTTCGAGGGATTTGCCGGCGGCGACGCGGGCGGTCGCGGTCTGGGAGAACTGGTTGAATTTCCCGCCCGCCTTGGCGTAGGCATCCTCCTTCGAGTAGGGCGCGTTGGCCGGCGTGCCGGGTCCCCAGACCTTGAAGGTGTAACCAATGTGATAATCCGCTTCGTCGCGGAGCAGGATCGGGAAGGAGGGGATGCTGGCGTCCCATCTCGCGCCGCGCAGGATGGCGCCGGTGTTGGTGCGCCAGAAATGCTGGCCGGTGAGCAGGGCGCTGCGACACGGGGTGCAGGAGGGAGCGCTGACGTGGGCATTACGGAAAAGCACGCCTCTCCGGGCGAGTTCATCGAAATGCGGAGTGCGGACCACCTCGTTGATGCCGCCGGGCATGTCTGTCGCGGCGTAGGCGGAGGCGTAGCGTCCCCAGTCGTCCGCGAACAGGAAGAGGATGTTGGGACGGGGACTTTCGGCGGTGGCCGCGCCGACCATCAGGGCGGCGAGGGCAAAGAGGCGTAGTGGGGCAGGCATGTTTCCGGGGGGATCAGGGTTTGAAAAGAATGCAGATGGGCCCGGGGACATTGATGATGGCCCCGCGCTGGTAGGTGAGTCGTCCGGTTTCCGAATCGACGGCGTGCACGGCGATGGTGTTGGAGTCGGCACCGGCGGCGAGCAGCCATTTGCCGGTGGGATCGAGATTGATGTTCCTCGGAAAGGCGCCGCGCACGGGTTGCACCTGGGTGACGGAGAGGGCGGCACCGTCATTCTCCGCGCGGTAGACGGTCACGGTGTCATGGCCCCGGTTGGAGGAGTAGACGAAGGGTCCGTGGGGATGGACGAGAATCTCGGCGGCGGAATTGAAATTCTCCCCCGCCTTTACCTCCTCGCTCAGGGCGGGCGTCACCGAAAGCTGCTTCGCTGTGCCCGACTCGGCGTCCCAGGCGTAGACGGTGACGGAAAGGCTGAGTTCATTGAGAAGGTAGAGGTGTCTTCCGTCCGGGGAAAAACGCATGTGGCGAGGGCCGCCGCCGGGGACCGAGGGAGCGAAGCCGTGACGCTCGATGGAGGGCGCGTCGGCGTTTACCCGGTAGATCACGATGCCGTCGAGCCCGAGATCGGGCACCAGGGCGAAGCGCCCGTCGGGGGAGTAGCCGGTCCAGTGGGGGTGGGGGGAATCCTGACGTTTCTCGACCACGCCGGAACCGCCCTCGTGCTCGGTCACGGTCGGCTGGCCGAGGCGTCCTTCGGCGTCGAGGGGAAACAGCGCCACCGAGCCGCCGCCGTACTGGGCGGTGAGAAGAAATTTTCCCGAGGGATGCACGGCGATGTGGGCGCCGCCGCCATCGCCGGTGGGAACGAAATCGATCAGCTCCAGGGAGCCGTCCGCGGCGACCCGGTAGCCGGCCGCGCCGCCCTCCTTCTCCACCGTGGCCACGGCATAGAGTTTGTCGCCGTCCGGATGGAGGGCGAGAAAGCCCGGCGACCCGGTCTCCGCCGCCAATTCAGCCGGGGACAGTTTGCCAGTCTCCGGATTGAAGGTGGCGTGGTAGATGCCTTTGGCGCCACCGCCGCCGGTGCCGAAATAGACGTGGATCGGTTCGGCGGATAGCGGCGCGGCGAGCGCGAGCAGGGCACTGAGAATGAGGGCGGGAGTTTTCATGCGGGCAGAGGATAGCATGGCGTGGCGGGCCGCGCATCCCCCCGCTTTCAGCCCCGCGTGCCGGCGAGATAGCGCGCCGCGTCGGGATCGGTGGACGAGCCGAAGACGGTCTCGCCCGGGCCGGACTCGACCAGCGTGCCGCCGCCGTCGCGCACCCAGAAGACCGCTACCTGATCGGCGATGCGGCGCGCCTGGGCGAGATTGTGGGTGACGATGACCACGGTGACGCGGCCCCGGAGGGCGGCGATGTGGCTTTCGACCACCCCGGAGGAGATCGGATCCAGCGCGCTGCAGGGTTCGTCGAAGAGGATGACCTCGGGGTTCAGCGCCAGGGCGCGGGCGATGCAGAGCCGCTGCTGCTGGCCACCGGAAAGTTGCGCCGCCGAGCGGTCGAGCCGGTCCGAGACCTCCTCCCACAGACCCACCTCGCGCAGGCAACGTTCCATGATGACGGGGATCTCCGCGCGCGGCACGCCATGCTCGCGGAGGGGGATTTCAAAATTGCGGCGAATGGACTGCGGGAAGGGATTGGGTTTCTGAAAGACCATGCCCACCCGACGGCGCAGGGCGAGCACATCGGTGGCGGGATCGGTGATCTCGATGGAGTCGCGAAACCGGGCGCTTCCCGAGACCCGGCAACCGGGGATGAGATCGGTGAGGCGGTTGAGAGCGTGAAGCAGACTGGTCTTGCCGCAGCCGGACGGCCCCACCAGCGCGGTGATTTGTCGCTCCGGGATGTCGAGATCCACCCCCCGCAGGGCCAGATGCGAGCCGTAGTGGATGGACAGGCCGGTGAGGGAAAGACAGGGGGGAGGGGAGGCGTTCATCGTCGGGCGGAATGTCGTCGGAGCCAGTGATCGGCGAGGATCGAGGCGGTCAGGTTGATGACGAGGATCAGGGCCAGCAGCAACAGCGCGCTCGCCGAGGCGCGGGGACCGCCGTTGGGGATGTTCATCGCGAGGTCGTAGATGTGGACAGAGAGCGCCCGCCCGGAATCGTCCAGATTCGTCGGCCAGCGCGTCGAGTAGCCGCTGGTGAAAATCAGCGCCGCCGTCTCCGAGAGCGCCCGTCCCACTCCCAGCGTCACCCCCACCAGGATGCCGGGCAGGGCGGCGGGCAACAGCAGGCGCCGCAGGGCGGTGGTGCGGGTGAGGCCGAGAGCGGCGGCGGCGGGTCTCAGGTCATCGGGCAGACCGCGCAGCGCGGAGAGCGAGGTTTTCACCAGAATGGGCAGAATCATGCAGGCGAGCGTGAGCCCTCCGGAGAGCAGGGAAAATCCCAGGCCCAGCGTCTGGCAGAAAAACGTCATGCCAAAGAGGCCGAACACGATGGATGGCACGCTGGCGAGCAGATCGACACCGCCGTGGACGGCGCGGGAGACGAAGCCTTCCCGCCGCACGAACTCGGACAGCCAGATCGCGCAACCGACACCGAGCGGCACGGCCACCACCAGACAGCAGACGAGGATGATCAAGGTGGAGGCGAGTATGGGGCCGATGCCGCCCTCCCGTCCTCCGGCCTCCACCTCGCCGGTGAGAAATGCCCACGACAGACTCGGCAATCCCAGGCGGACGAGGTCTCCCACGATCCAGGCCAGGGCGCCTAGCATCACCGCCGCCGCGAGACCGGTCACCGCGCCGATGAGCAGATCCGGCGCGCGGGATGACGGAACAGGGTTGGGCATGGGAGTCGACAGGGTTGAATGGGGGGCCGGTCAACGGTCGGGCCGGGATTTCCGGAAGGCGAGCCAGCCCACCAGGGCGGCGGTGACGAGCATGAGAATGAGCCCGGCGGCGTGGAGAAGCGATTTGTGATCGCTGGACGCGTATCCCATTTCCAGGGCGATGGTGGCGGTGACGGGACGCACGGGATCGAAGAGACTGGTGGGAAATTTCGCGATGTTGCCGCAGACCATCACCACGGCCATGGTCTCCCCGACGGCGCGGGCCACCGCCAACAGCATGCCCGAGCCGATGCCGTATCGCGCGGCCGGCAGGGCGATGTCGACGATGGTGCGGGCGCGACCGATTCCCAAGCCCGCGGCGGCGAGTAGCTGGCTTTCCGGCACCGCCCTCAACGCGCCGAGGCTGGTCAGGGCCACGGTGGGCAGAATCATCAGCCCGAGGACCATCCCCGCCGCCAGCAGGCTCTGGCCGGGGGGCTGAATCCGATTGATGGCCGGCACCAGCACCATCAGCCCCCAGAAACCGAACACCACCGAGGGCACTCCGGCGAGCAACTCCCACAATCGGACATGCCACACGCGGAATGGGGCCGGGAGATAAAACCGGTGAAACACCGCCCCGGCGACGCCGAGCGGGGCGGCGATGACGATGGAGAGCAGAGTGACGAGAAACGAAGCGACCAGCATCGGCGTCAGGCCGAAGCGCGGATCCTTGGCCGAGCCGGGACGCCAGGTCGTGTCGGTGAAGAATTGACCCAGACGCCCGGAGGTCATCGCGGGCCAGGCTCCGTGGAGCAGAAACGCGACCACCAGCAGCACCAGACCACCCGCGAGCAGGGCGAGTCCCCCGAAAACAAGGCGGGTCGTGTCGTCAGTGCGCGATCGGGACATAGAGATGGGTCTCGATGATGTCGTTGATCTCGGAGGACATCAGGTAGTCGAGAAATCCCTTCGCCGCGGGGGAGGGCTGACCTTTTGAGATGATCTGCAATGGTCGAGTGATGGGAAAGGTGCCGTCGGCCACCGCGGCGGCGGTGGCGGGCACGCCATCACAACCCACCAGCCGGATGGGGGTGCCGGCCTCGGCTTCACTGGCCGCGCTGCCGATGGAGACGTAGCCGATGGCGGCGGGATTTCCCGCCACTGTCTTGATGGCCTGCTGGTTTTCCCCGACGACCACGCCGGCCTTGATATCGGCGCTGTCCAGGCCGGTGTAGTGGAGAAACACTTCCAGCGTGGCGCGTCCCTCGGCTTTGTTGGCGACGACGATCTCGCCGCCGGCGCCTCCCAGCGCGCTCCAATCCCTCACCTTGCCGGTGTAGATGTCGATGAGCTGTTGCTTGTCGAGATCGGTCACCGGATTGTCCCGATGAACGATCACGCAGACCCCATCCATCGCGATGCGGTGCGCGCTCAGATCGGATTCGTCAGCCTTCAGATCGCGGGAAATCATGCCCAGATCGGCAAGCCCGGAGCGGGCGTCGGCGATGCCGCGGGACGATCCGCCCGTCTGGACGTCGATGCGAACATCGGGATGGCTTTCCTCGTAGCGCTTGGCGGCATCGGCGACCACCGGAGCCACGGTGCTGGAGCCGGTGAGGGTGATAGCGAGTGTTTCAGCGGAGCGATCCCCACCGCATGCTGTGAGGAGAACGGCGAGGATGCCGCCAGCGAGGAGGGAGAGAAGACGAAGGGTTTTCATAGGGAGAGAGGGTTCGGTTGCCCGAACAGTGTATCAATTGCGCTAATGCGCAACCATGCAAGCTGAAAAGATTCGTGTTTGCGTGAGCAGTGGTTGCGTTTCACTCACCGCTTCCGGTTTCCACCGGTAGGGACTGATTATTGAGCCAGACATATTCCTTCCAGGCGCCCTCGTAGAGAGTCACGTTGGGATAGCCCGCCACGAATTTCAGGTAAAAGCGCAGCAGACTGCCTTCGCGGGAAGTACCGCAGTAGCACACGATCTTCTTGTCCGGGGTAATGCCGGCGGCCTCGAGTTCCTTTTTCACTTCCGCCACGGGACGAAACTGGTGGGTGTTGTCCTCGGCCATGAGTTTTGCCCAGAAAAAATTGAGTGCTCCGGGGATATGACCTTTGCGGAACCAGACGTCGTCATCGCCGGCGAACTCGTTGGGCGGGCGGGCATCGACGATGATCGTGTCAGGGGCCCTCTGCGCGGCGAGGATGTCTTCGATCGTGGCGGCGATCTCGGGTTTTCCTTCCGCGGGCAGGTCACCCTCGGGATTGCCAAAGTAGGCCTGGGTGCCTTCGAAGCCGGCATCGATCCAGGCATTGTAGCCGCCGTCGAGAATACGGATGTTCTCAATACCCAACTTTTCAAGCACATGGGCGACCATGGACGCGCTGAGGATTTGGTCGTTGGGGAGGGTAGCTCCGTCGGCGAAGAGGATGTGCAGTCGATCCTTGTCCACGCCCGCGCGTTTCAGGAGCGCGCGGGTGAGTTCGTCGGGCAGATACTGCACCGGCACTGCCAGGTCGGTACCGCGGAGAGTGTCGAAATTGAGATGATGCGCGGTCGGCAGATGGCCCCGGAAGTAGTCCTTGTACCCCCCACGAGTGTCGATGACGACGGGGCGCTTCGAGGGGTCGGGATCCTCGATCAGTTGCTTAGCTTCGGCGGGCGAGATGATGCCGATGTCGGCTCGGGCACCGAGGGTGGCGCTGACTGCCAAGACGGCGGCGAAAAGGGTCGTGGTGAAGCGATGGGGCGTTTTCATGGTTTATGGTGGGGCGGAAATCCCGAAAGATGGAGAGTTCAGTAGGTAAAAACGAAATTCAGCTTCAGCATGACGGAGACATCCCCCTCATCGGGGAGATTGACCCAAGTCTCGAAGACGAGATTTTTCGAGAGGTCGTATTTCGCGCCTAGCGCGGTGAGCCAACCGTCTCCGTCACCAGTTTGGACGAGGTCGGCGTTGAGGTTGAAATTGCGTTCCCACACTTGCAGGGTGCGGTCGATGCCGAGAAGTACCGTGTTCCCGTTGTTCTGGAGGCCATAGCCGACATGCGCGCGGGCGAAACCGAGGTCCTGGCTGAGGACGGCGTATGAGAACGGATCAGGGGCGCGATCAAAATCCGTGAGTGCTACGGCGGCCACGCCAACGGCCATGAGTCCATCCTCCCAGGGAGAAAAGTTTGCCTTCGTTTGGAAAAGGAGCGGTCCGGCGGGGTCGGGGGCGAGGTGACTGTCGAGTCCCCATTCCAACTGAAACGCCGAAAAGTCCCAGCCCGTCTTGAAACCCGACCAGAAATCGTGCGGCCCGCTTCCGACTAGGTCAAACACCTGCACGGCCGTCGTTCGGTGAGGCACCGTGTCGGCCGTGGGAATATTGTTGAGTCCGGAGGGTGTGGCCCAGGCCGTGGTGACGGGTAGACCAATCAGTATCAAGGAAAAGAGACGACGCATGCCTATTAGTTGCGTAATAGCGCAACTATGCAAATAAAAAACGTGCGGTGCGGAGATTATTCATCTGACCGGGCTTGCCCGGTGGGCCGCGCGCTCGTAATGGTGAGCCATGAAATACGTCATTCTTGGCTTGCTGCTTCTTTCGCCGACCTTCCTGGCGGTGTCTGAGGATTCCGACTCGCTCATTTTGTCGGGCATCAACGGGCAGCGGGTGACGGTCCTGGATCCGGGGGAGAAAAAGGCGGCGGTGCTGTTCTTCGTTTCGCCTTTTTGCCCGACCGCGAATACCTTCGCGCCCGAGATGAACGCCATCGTGGCGGATTTCGAGGAGGCCTTCGCGTTTCGTTTCATCCACTCGGACACCTCGGTGCCCGAGGAGGTGATCCTGCAGCACGCGTCGCTGATGGAATTCACCGCGCCGGTCCTGCGCGACATCGATCAGGCGGTGGCGAAGAAGCTGGGCGCGACCATCACGCCCGAGGTGGTGGTGGTCGGGCAGGAGGGAAAGACCCTCTATCAAGGGCGCATCAACGATCTCTATCTCGGCCCCACCAAGCGGCAGCGCGAGGCGACCACCAACGACCTGCGCGACGCCCTGTCGGCGATCCGCGATGGCAAACCGGTCTCGGTGTCGAAGACCGAGGCGATGGGCTGCAAGATCGGCGGACTGGAGTGATCTCCGGACGAGTGCGGTTTACCATCGACCTGACTCTGTTGGGTCGGGCACTCAACAGGGTTGGGTCAGGCGATGATTTCCTCCACCACGCGGGCGGGCTCCACGCCGGTGAGCCGCTGGTTGAGACCGCGGAATTTGAAGGTGAAGCGCTCGTGATCGATGCCGAGCAGGTGGAGGATGGTGGCGTTGAGATCCCGGATGTGCATGGGATCGCGGGCAATGTTGTAGGCGAAGTCGTCGGTCTCGCCATGGTCGTAGCCCGCTTTCACGCCACCTCCGGCCATCCAGGAGGTAAAGCAGCGTCCGTGATGATCGCGCCCGGAAGTGGGCGCGCCGAGTTGTCCCTGGCTGTAAACGGTGCGGCCGAATTCGCCGCCCCAGATGACGAGGGTGTCGTCGAGCATGCCGAGGCGCTTCAGGTCGCGGACGAGGGCGGCCGAGGCCTGGTCGACATCGCGACACTGACGCGGGAGCTGTGCCTGTATGGAAATGTGCTGGTCCCAGCCGCGGTGGAAGAGCTGGATGAAGCGGACGCCGCGCTGGGCCATGCGCCGGGCCATGAGGCAGTTGGCGGCGAAGGTGCCGGGGCGACGGGCCTCCTCGCCGTAGAGCTCGAAGGTGGACTCGGGCTCGTCGGAGAAGTCGGTCAGATCGGGCACCGAAGTCTGCATGCGGTAGGCCATCTCGTAGGCGTCGACGCGGGCGAGGGTCTCGGGATCGCCCACGGCAGCGGCCTGACGACGGTTCAAGTCGCCGAGCGTGTCGAGCAATCGGCGGCGGGCGTCGCGGGAGACGCCGGGCGGGTTTTGCAGGTAGAGGACGGGGTTGGCTCCGGGACGGAGCATCACGCCCTGGTGACTGGAGGGCAGGTAGCCGCTGCCCCAGAGGCGGGAAAACAGCGGCTGGCCCGGATTTTTTCCGGTGCCCTGGCTGAGCAGGACCATGTAGGCGGGGAAGTTTTCGTTTTCCCGCCCGAGGCCGTAGCTGAGCCACGCGCCCATGGAGGCGTGACCCATCTGTTGGGAACCGGTGTTGATGTAGGTGACGCCGGGGTCGTGGTTGATGGCCTCGGTCCAGAGGGAGCGGACGATGGTGATGTCGTCGGCGATGCCCTGGATGTGGGGCAGGGGATTGCCGATCCAGGTGCCGTGTTCGCCGCAGCGTTTCCCTCCCCAGAGGGGTTTCACCACGGGAAAGCTGGACTGTTTCGCGGTCATGCCGGTGAGTCGCTGGCCGCCGCGGACGGAGTCGGGCAGATCGCTGCCGTGGTGTTTTTCCAGGAAATCCTTTCCATCAAAGAGGTCCACATGGCTGGGGCCGCCGGACTGGAACAGATAGATGACGCGCCGGGCTTTGGGCGCGAAGTGCGGGAGGCCCGGGATGCCGGGATGGGCGTCGGCGCCGAGCAGTTGGCCGAGAGCCAGCCCGCCGAGTCCCCCGGCGGTGGCGCTGAAGAGGGAGCGGCGGGTCATCGCCCGGCGGGCCTCGCGATCCAGGATGGTGGTGAGATCGTGCGGGGGCATGGTCAGGAGCGGGTGAGCGTTTCGCTGAGGTTGAAAAGGAGGGTGGAAATCTGGGTCCAGGCGGCTTGCTCGGTGGGATCGAGATTTTCCAATCCGGGAGATTCGCCGACGGAGATGAGCGCGGAGGCGGCGGCGGGGTCGGTGGTGTATCGGCGATACTCGTCACGCAGGAGGGAG
The DNA here is from genome assembly GCA_964439145.1 of uncultured Verrucomicrobiales bacterium. GTDB lineage: Bacteria > Verrucomicrobiota > Verrucomicrobiia > Verrucomicrobiales > DEV007 > JAEUHH01. The sequence goes on along the minus strand of CAYTNL010000036.1, from coordinate 6,553 downwards.
TCCAGCTCGTGGAGATCGGCGTCGCCGGGGGCGCGACCGGTCACGGTTTCGAAAGCCAGCCGGAGCCGCGCGCGGTCATCGAGATCGGGGTGATCGCGCAGGAGCCGCCCGGCAAAAACGCGGGCAGCCTCGGCGAACTGGGGATCGTTGAGCGTGACCAGCGCCTGGAGCGGGGTGTTGGTGATGCCACGCTCGGTGACGCACATCTCGCGATTGGGCGCGTCGAAGGCGGCCATGGCGGGATGGGGGCTGGTGCGTTTGACGATGGTGTAGAGACTGCGTCGGTGGAGCTTTTCCCCGCGGTCTTGGACGAAGACCTGCTTGGTCGCCGGGGTGCTGCCAAAGTGGCTGACTTCCTTCCACAAGCCCGCCGGCTGGTAGGGCTGCACGCTGGGGCCGCCGACGCGGGTGACGAGCAGGCCGCTGTGGGCGAGCGCCTGATCGCGGATGAACTCGGCGGGCAGTCGGAAGCGGGGGCCGCGCGCCAGGAGCCGATTGTTCGGGTCGCGCTCGCGCAGGGCGGGAGAGGTGGCCGAGTCTTGTCGGTAGGTGGCGCTGGTGACGATCTTTCGGATGAGCGCCTTCTGATCCCAGCCGCTCTCGATGAAGTCGACCGCGAGCCAGTCGAGCAGCTCGGGATGGCTGGGCCAGGCGCCCTGGGAGCCGAAATCGGCGGTGGTGGAGACGATGCCGGTGCCGAAAAACAGCGCCCAGATCCGGTTCACGGCGACGCGCGCGGTAAGGGGGTGATCGGGGCGCGTCATCCAGCGGGCGAGATCGAGCCGGGTGGCACCGGCCGCGTCCGCGGGCGCCAGGGGGGGCAGCACGCGGGGGGTGTTCGAGGAGACGGCATCGAGAGGCGCGTCGTACTGGCCGCGGTCGAGGATATGCGTCACCCTCGGCTTGGCGGCGGTGTTCATGACCATGGCCGGGTGGGCCTCGGTCAGCACGGCGAGGCGTTCCTCGAGATTGGCGAGGCGGATGCGGGCGCGCTCCAGTCCGGGGGAGTGGAGGCGGTAGGCGGCGCGGGCGCTTTCCTTTTCCCGGGGGGATCTATCGGAGTCGGCTTTGGCGAGAGCCGGGACGGTGTCGGAATCGAAGACGCTGTCGGTATCGCTCCCGGTGAAGGCGTCGATGCGCCAGCGGTGGGGCAGCGAGTGGTTCTTTCCGAAAAAGATCATCACGCTGAGAAACGGCGTCTCCGCGGGATCGACGGGCTCGTCGAAGGTGAGTGTCAGATGCGGCTCGCCATCGTCGGCGGCGGGTTGCCACCAGTGGAGATTGCGCTCGTCGAGCACGCCGGCGGGGAGATATCCGTCGGCGTGGGAGCTGGCGGTGGCCCTGGTCAGGGGAAGTTGTTTGTGGATATCGACCTGGGCGGCGGGGAGGCGGTCGGCCGACACCAGCACGGTGGTGACTTTGGGCACGCCATCGGGGTGGGGGGTGAGTTTTTTCTCCCCGCCATGGGGGAGGAAATGAATTCGGATCCCGGCGACGGGCTCGGCGTCGGCGGGCAGTTTCAGCACATGACTGAAGGCGTTGAGCCCGGCGCTCGGTTCGGTGACGAGTATGGACCCGTCGGGCTGAATGCTGTGGGGGCCGGGGCGATTGGGCGAGGAGGCGTCGAGGGTCTCGAGATTGATGATGCGGAAGCCCTCGCCGCGACGGCTTTCGCGGGCGCGGATGTCGTCTTCCCAGCGGGCGAAAGCGACCGGATCGATCCGCGTCAAGGCCGCGCGCGTCTCGGCGATTTCCCGTTCCAAGGCCGGGAGTTCGTCGCCGCCGGGGATGACGGTCCCGGCCATGATGCTCGGTGCCGCGTTGACGCCTCCGTTTCCGTCGAGACCGCGGTCGTCGAGTTGGTTGAAAAAGGAGAAGAACTCGTAGTACTCGCGCATCGAGATGGGATCGTACTTGTGGTCGTGACATTGGGCGCAGCCCATGGTGAGGCCGAGAAAGACCTCGCCGGTGGTCTTGACGCGGTCGGCGACATAGTTGGTGAGGTTTTCCTCCGGGATGGTGCCGCCCTCGTGGGTGATCATGTGGTTGCGGTTGAATCCGGTGGCCACGATCTGGGCCGGGGTGGCGCCGGGGAGCAGATCGCCCGCGAGCTGCTCGGTGAGGAAGCGGTCGAAGGACAGATTGTCCCGGTAGGCTTGGATGACCCAGTCGCGCCACAGCCAGGCGTCGCGGCCGCCGTCGATGGAGTAGCCGTTGGTGTCGGCATAGCGGGCCTGGTCGAGCCACGGCGTGGCCATTCTCTCGCCGAAGTGGGGGGAATCGAGCAGGCGGGTGATGGCGTCACTCCAGGCGGCCTCTCCGCGCCGCGCGTGATCGGCGACGAATGTCCGCGTCTCCTCGAGGCTCGGCGGCAGGCCGGTGAGGTCCAGCGTCAGGCGACGGATCAGCGCGCGCGGGTCGGCCTCGGGCGAGGGGGCGAGTTTCTCCGCCTCCAGTTGGGCGAACACGAAGGCGTCGATCTCGTTGCGGCCGCCTTCGATGGCGGTGGTGGGCGGCGCGGGCCGGACCGGGGCCTGATATGCCCAGTGGCCCTCGTAGGGCGAGCCCTCATCAATCCAGCGCTTGAGGGTGGCTTTCTGCGCGGGAGTCAGGGTGAGATGCGACTCGGGGGGCGGCATCAGCTCGTCGGGATCGTCGGCGATCACGCGCAGCCAGGCTTCGCTTTTCTCCGCATTCCCAGGTACGATGGCCTGGTAACCACCGAGATCGGCCGTGGCGCCCGCGGCGAGATCCAGACGCAGGTCGGCGCGCCGGCCGTGCTCGTCGGGCCCGTGGCAGTGGAAGCAGGTCTCGGAAAGGATGGGGCGTATGTCGCGGTTGAACTTCAGAGGCCGATCCTCAAGGGGAGTGGGGACCGGTTTGTCCTTGAGACCGGGGTGATTGACCGATCCGGTGGCGCTGATGACTTTCCAGGGATCGCGCTCCACCGCGATGGGGGCGATCTCGACGGGAGCCGGTCGAGGGCTGACGGGATCGGCGGCGGGGGGCGGCATCTCCGCGATGAGAACGGGGCGCGCGGGCGAATCGTTTCGCGAAAGGTGGATCGCGCCCGCGCCAGCGATCACGACACAAGCCGCGGCGGCGATCCATGGCGCCAAACGCCGGGCCGGTGTCGGCTCGGGCGCGCCGGGCGTCTCCATCCTGGCAATGGGTTCGGGCGGGGCGGCGAGCGAGTCCCCGACGGCGGCCAGCCAGGTCTCGAGATCGCAATGATCGAGGTAGCAGTCCAGCGCTTCGGGAGACTCGCGGAGCAGAGAGCGCAGCTCGGCGGTCTCGGGGCCGGTGAGGGGGCGCTCCGAGAGCCGGGCCAGGAGTTCATCGACACGGGCCACCTTGTCTTTGGGCGAGTTCATGGGGAGGAAGGAAAAAGGAATCAGGGAAGCGGTTCCGGCTCGGAATCGCGGTGGGATTCGCGACGGACGCAAAGGGTGAGATTCTGTCGGGCGCGATGGAGCAGTTGGGCGATGGCGTTGGGTTTGCGATCCGTGGCGCGGCCGACTTCATCGAGGGTCCGACCCTCGAGATAGAATGCCTCCACCGCCCGGCGCTGGCGATCCGGCAGTTTGTCGAGGCAGAGCCGCAGCAGGCGTCGCTTGCGGGCCTCCTCGCGTTCGCGCTCCAGATGGCCCGACTCCACCAGCTCCTGCAGATCGTCGTCCAGCAGCGGCACGGTGGCACGCGAGCGCCATTTCCGGCTCTCGTTGCGATAGTGATTGCGGGCGATGGCGCGCATCCAGGCCACGAGGTCCGAGCCGGGGGCGAAGTCGGCGCGCTTGTCCCAGGCGGTGAGGTTGGTGAGTTGGAGGAGATCGCGCGCGTCCGCGAGATTGCCCGTCAGCCGCACCAGATAGCCGAGCACCGGCACCTGGGCGCGGCCGAGGTCCGCTTCAAAAGGGGTGGATTCTTCGCGTCGCAAGGCGTTCACTTTGAAAAGGAGATGTGGGGGAAGGGGGCGGCCTTACGCAAAATCCCGGAGAAAAGCGCGCCCGACAAGGTCCCGGATGCGGTCCGGGGAGCCGCTGGCGGGTTGACTCGCCGCCGGTTGTGACCGATGACGGGAAGCATTCCGCCCCACCCATGTATCTATCCGATCCAGAGTGCCTCTTTGTTCACATTCCGAAGACCGCGGGAAATTCCATCATGCGGGCCTTTGGAGTCGGCTGGGACGATCACATGGACCTGACCCGCTATCGGGAAAAGCTGGGGGCGGATGTCCTCGCATCCGCCTTCAAATTCGCCGTGGTGCGCAATCCCTGGGATCGGGTCTTGTCCGAGTACAATTTTCAGCGCAAGAAAGCCCAGCGCGCCGATACCGTCCGCCTCTGGCTCCATCGGCCGGATGGCGGCGAGCGCGGCTTTTCCGAATGGGTGGCGCACGCCCTGACCCATCCCGAGGAGCATTCGCCCCGTGATTGGGGCGGCAAGACCTCCGAGGGCATCCACCGGATGTCGCCGCAGATCGACTGGATCTCCCTGGATGGCGAGATCGCCGTCGATTACGTCGCCCGCATGGAGAGTCTGCGGAGGGATTTCCGCGAGATTTGCGAGCGGATGAACGTCCCGTCCCGGCGCCTGCCCCGGCGCAACTGGAAATTCCACTGGCCCTATCGCCGCTACTACGACGCGGAGACGCGGGATCGGGTGGCGGACTACTACCGGAGAGACATCGAGGCCTTTGGCTACACGTTTGGGAAGTGAGTGTAGCGCCACGAGATGCCGTCTTCAGCCCCGCGGGGAAAAGAGGCGGTGGTCCGGGAGGCGGCGCGAAGAGAGAGGCAAGAGGGTTAAGTCGGGGACGAAAGAGGTTCGATCCCGGTTTTCATAACAGCCGGAAGCGCTGGAGCTTTGAGATTGTGTCAAAAAAAGCTGACCCCTATCGGCAGAGTCCGTCGTAGGCCCGCTTGGCGACCAGCGCGCGTCGCCGTGGTCGATGGTTTCGATGAGGGAGGACCCGTCGTGATAGCCGTAGGTGGCCTGGTGATCGAGGGATATGAATCGCGGATTGCAATGTTCAAAAAATCAACATTCACCGACTGACCCCGACCGGCAGGACCTTACGACTGATCTTGATTTGATCGTTGACGGAGTTCTTTACCAAGTGAAGAATGGAAACAATGCTATGCAATCAACTGTAAAAATGAAGGAGTGGATCGACTTGGCGAGAACTTATGCAGAACAGTATAATTGTAGGATTCAATATTTATGCCCGCCTGGAATCAAGGATAGCTATTTGGACTTCTTGGCGGAATTGTCCACAAAAGAAGGGTATGAAAAACTTGTGGATATCATTGAAGAGGTGAATTTTAAGTAACTTGCATTACGATGACATTCGAAACGGTAAGGTTAAGTATTGAAGAGGTGTTGGAGGTTTATTCGCGCCTTGATAAAAATAAAAGTTTTAGAAAATTAAAACCCGTATTTTCTTCATTTGAATATGAAGTCGATGAGGTGGGGGATCTATCGGCGAGTTTTGAGGTGTCCTCTTTCAATGTGTCAATGAGCTGTGCTTGGAATCGTGGTGTCGAGTTGCTTTTGATGACGAGTGGTCTGTTTCGGGAGGTTGCTATGGCCTTCTCCTTAAAACGGAATGCAAAGTATTTCTGCCGTTTTGGGCGGTGTGTGGATCATGATCGAATAGCTCTTACACTTCGTGATGATCCAATCGAGGTTTCTAGTTTGATCTCCGACCTTGAACTTGCGTTGGGGTTCGGTACTGGAGATTTAGTCGAGTCAATCGAGCTGCGGTTGGGGGGGGGTGAAAGGAACAATGAGACGTGGCTTGAATCAGGAAGCGCTCTGAACCCTGTTTCTATGCTGAGGTCGGCGCCTAGTGACGGTGGTGTTTTTAGACTAACTTCTAAAGTGAATACAGGTAAGGTGGAGCGATTTCTCCTGCTGTTATTACTCCGCCAAGCTGAATTTGGTGCAATTTCTGAATTGTTTCACGAGGTGGGTGAAGTGAATGACGTCAAGGTTGAATTTTGCTCTCGATATGAAAACCCGCCTTCGGATCTGTCTCGGCATGCAAAGGTGATAAATGATCTATTTCCTGGTATGGTCAAGAAGGTCGAGGTTGCAGGTGTGCCTCGCCTACAATTTGACATTAATATGTGGGTCGACAGGCAGGTGAACGGTTTTTGGCCCTTGTTTGATTTTAAGGTAGGTGGCGTTAGGGGGTGGGTAGGGTTTCACTCTGTGCCTGAAGGCTATTGGTATCAGTTTGGTATGGATGTGTATGATAATAGGTATGACAATGTTGTTTCTTTTGTTGAAGCTCTTTTCCCAGGGTGGAACCTGATCAACAATGAGCCACATTAGGAGACTGTTGAATTACCCCCGCGCAGAGCGGAATTGGAGACTGGCTATCGAAGAAAGGGCTCTGCCAAGGGTCAGGCTCTGCCGATAGGGGTCAGGCCCTGCCGTTAGGGGTCAGGCCCTGCCGTTAGGGGTCAGGCAGCATTTCTTGACGTTCTCTTTTTCCATTTCCTGATCTTTGGTGGGAGTTTCTTCTCCGGTTCTTGCTCAAATCGTC
>CAYTNL010000035.1:0-58187 GCA_964439145.1 uncultured Verrucomicrobiales bacterium | reverse complement strand
CCAAAGTGTAGCGATCACCCATCGCTTCGATAGATGCTGCGTATGAGACGCTTACCCTCTTTCACGCTCAGCGTCTCCGGGATGTCCCGATCCAGTTTCTTGAACTTCCGCACCCTCGCCGCCGGGTTGTCCCCGATCCATCGCCGCTGATGATCGCCGCACCAGTTGAAAAAACTCGACAGGTCCGCCCGGTAATTGTTCCAGGTCTTGCGGGACGCCTTTTCCACGCCGTCCTTGGCTCGCAGGCTCCGGAGAAACCGCTCCACGTCGTCCGCCGTGATCTCGTGAAGGTGAACGCCGGCCCCGAGAAACGTCTCAAAGCGGGTAATGGTCGAATCCAGTTGCCGGATGGATCGCTCCCGCACGCCCTCGCGTTCCTTCCCGTCTTTGAACTGCTTTTTGGCGTCCCCGATGGTGATGACGAAATCCGGTTCGCAGAAATGCCGGATGAAGTAATCCACCGCCTCCCGAAGCGAGTAGCGGTCCCCGAGCCGGTGGATTGCATCCTCGGCTTCCTTCACTTGATCCTCGTTCAACCGAGTCACCACGCGATGGCTGGCCCCGGAATCGTTCGCCAGCTCGACTTGCTTCCGATAGATGAAGGCTTCCGCGTCGCTCCGGTCCTTGAACTTCCGACGCTTCCAGGCGTCGCCTTCCTTCCATCCCTGAACCAGCCACGTTGACCAGGTGAAGCCATCCTTGCTTTCGGTGATCTCCCGGAGAGTCAGGGTGAAATCTCCCGCCGGGTATTTCGTGGCGTCCGCCGATTTCGGAGCCGTTCGGGTGCGCTTTTTCTTCGCTGGCATGGTCCGACTTTGGCCGGAAAATGAACGCGAAGCAAGCCTCTATTGCACGGGTTGTTGCACGGGTAACTTGAAATCCCTGTAAAATCAGGCATGGCATTCAGGCTCATAACCTGAAGGTCGTCGGTTCAAATCCGGCTCCCGCAACCAATTTCAAACCCCTCTAGCTCAGTGAGTTAGAGGGGTTTCTTTTTGAAGGCGTTTTTTGGTCGGAGTAGTTGGCTCTGACGACTCGTCGAAATCCCGTCGTCTCAGCCGCTCGAAAGCCGCCTCGTCGGCCAATAGCAGACGGAGAAGATTGCTGACAGATTCCGACGCCCGCGAGCGGCCTCCAAGCCAGCGGCACAGGTTCTTCTCTCCCAATCCAGTGATCTGAGACGCCTCTCGCTGAGTCAGTGAATATTTCCGCAGAAAGCGCCGAATTTCCTCGGGCGATATCGCGCGGAGTTTCCTGTCAAGCCAATGGTCGATATGGGCGTTTCCCGAGTCACCCAAGACAGAGCATCCGCATTGATTACAACGCAACAAGCTGACGTCGGGAACTCGCACCTCGCCCAACTGTGGATGGTGGATCGCGAAGTCTTCCACGACCGGTTCGAGAATTCCCGACTCGCACTCGAAGCAGAGGAGAGGGGCATCAGCCTTGATCTTAGGTTCTTTCGTCTTCATCGGGTCTGAATATCACGGGAATTCTAGGTAGTGTCCTGACCGTGTCACTTTCATGCATGGCGACCATCACCCGAGTGGGCTTGCCTCGGGGAGAGAGAGTCACATGAATGTCGATCATCGGCAGTTCGCATTCTTCTGGGTAAGTCAGCACACATTGGTATCGTTGTGGGTTGTTTGGGTGCTGTTTCGGCTTGAGAAAAAGTCGGTCACTCTCCACCTCGAGTCCGTCGGCGAGGTCGCGAAAGAACCCGTCCACCGTCAGCTCCCATCGCGCCAAATAATTCCTCGATGAGGAATTGGCATCCAGATACCGCCGTCCCGGATCCCGCAGGGCCTCCACGATGGATTCGGTGATGCTCCTCGGTGCGATGGGGGGAAAGCGGGACATCGACAGAAAACAAACTTCTCATATGGTGTCATTTGACACCAAGCGCAAGCAATCTGTTCAAGACAGGGCTCTATGCGACGGATAAAAAATATCTGGTCGATCGCGCACTTCGATAACCACATGACGCGCTCTTAGCCTTGCGGGCGATTCTACGGCTTCCAGGGGGCAAATAACCGCTGCCGTTGAGGCTTGGGCCGAAATCAGGCGGGAGCTTGTCGAAGACGACCGGCTAGGTCGTTCTAGGTCGAGCGGAAAAGCTAGCGGCATTCGCGGTAGGGGCTAAAATCTCGACGAAAATGGGATCAGAAAATGCCAATCATCGTCATTCCGACCGGATAGAATTTCGGGTTCGGGGTTGTGTAGCGCTCTTTCCACCGAGGCTATCAGGGGAATGCTTTCATCCTGACGCTGCATTGGTGTCTATTCGGCACGAAGAAGTGGGAGAGTGGCACGCAGAACATAAAATCGACATTTCGCTTACCTCTTCGAAGCAGGTACAGGAAGCGTCTTTTATTGGCGAAGAGATTCGCGAACGCATTATTGCATTAATGGTAATTGCCAGTAGATGTGCAGCAACAGGAAGCAACGAAATACTAGTAAGGACTAATTCAGGGGACGTAGCAGTTCCTAGATGGGGCGAAGGTCTCAAACTAGAACGGTTTACTGGCAGAATCGATATTCTTTTGAATCCCAGAATTCTGATATCGCGTTCAAGGGGGGAATGGGATGCACTTAAGCGAATACGCGGTGCGTTCGGGTCATCTTCGTTTGCCCATCAGCTCGAATCGTTCGTGGGGGCGGTCGACGCCATGGGGGGATAAGGTATCCGAAACTTAGGGTTGGTGATCGTTTTCGCCGATACCTAACCGAAGTCGCAACGATTTCCGAACAGGAAGCGCGGGATTTTTACAAGGCACGAAATGCCAAGATCCATGAAAACTCCCTTCAAGCCGCAGAAGGGTTCCGCGAGAAGCTTTTTCCAGTTTCCCAAATCGTCGCGGATGATTTTGCGGCAACTTTCGGAATACCACCTTTCCAGGGTCTGGGGCGTTCGATATCGAACGACATCATGATTACCTATGCTAGGAAGAGCGAAGACGATTAGGTCCTAATTTCCCATTCCTAAGCACCGGCTCAAAACTTCACCTTGGCGAAAAGGTTACCCGTCGATTTTAGCGGAGCCCATGACTGCAAACCACTGCCGGAAACTTGCGTGTCTTCGTCGATTACCCCACTCGAAAAGAAATCCCGCATGTCGGCGAGGGTGAACGGGCCTAGTTGCGTCGTTCCGTCGTAGTAGAAATAACCTTCCCCGGTGCTGGCGGCAGATTGCTGGCGCGGTGCTTCCCATTCTCGCGAGGCACTAGCCTTTGACTCTAGTTGCTTGGTAAGCTTGGAAAGTGCCATTTCGACCCGCGCCATCCGCTCGGTATTGTTTGCCGTGCGGTTGATATCGCGAATCACTTGAGCGATTCCGAAATAGATTAGGGCATTAAAAAGAGTAATCCCGACAATTACCAGAATCCCCCAAAGCGTTCCCCAAAACCCAATTCCGCCCATGCCGAAGACCAGGGCAACAAGCACGCCTACGGCGATGGTAATGGCCCCAAAGATTTCAAGGATTGCGGCGAGGATTGAAGGGCGTTTGGACTGTTCCATTGCTCAGCTTTTCTATCTACCTCCCGCAATTTTCGCAAGCCATTCCTTCGCTTCTTGTGCAATAGGTCCACTTTTCGTGTTAACGAACCATCAGCAGCTTCGGCTGTGTCGCGTGTTCGGATTTGGGTTCGTATGTGGAGCCAGACGCGAAGCGTTTTAATTGAGGCTGGTGGAGTCAGGTGATTTCGAGGATAGGGCGGGATCCCTGAAAAAGGCGAAGCCTTATTATGCCGCCCCGGCCTCCGTCCCCCTCGGGTGTTTTGTTTGGCTGAGTTTCGACTGTCTTCATCGGTCGGCTCCGGCCGGAAAGATCCCATGGAACAATTCGCGAGGCGTTCTCGATGACGCCGATCTCTGCGCCGAAGAGCATCGAGAAAAGATTTCTCCTCGCCTCACTCCCGCCCGATGCAATACAGGTGGCGCAGTCCCCGTAGGTAGAATCTGCCGTCGTGGACCGCGGGCGAGGCGTAGGTTTCCTCGCCGAGTTCGCTTTGGGCGACGACCTTGAACTCGGGGCCGGGCTCGACCACGCTCATGATGCCGTCGTCGGAGAGGAAGTAGGCGAGCCCGTTGGCGGTGAGGAGGGAGGCGCTGTGGCCGCCGGGCAATCGCTCGCGCCAGAGGCGCTCGCCGGTCCTGGCCACCAGGCAACTGGCGACGCCGTTGTCGGCCACCACCAGAAAGTAGGGGCCCACGGCCACGGGACTGGGGACGTAGGCGGCGCCGACCTGCTCGTGCCAGGCGATGTGGGTCTTGGTCACGTCGCCGCTGCCGTCCGGGCGGATGCCCATCAGGTGCTTGGTGGGAAAGCCGCAGGTGAGAAAGAGGAGATTCTCTTCCGGATGATAGACCAGCGAGGCCACGAACTGTTCGGTGGGGCCGTCGATCTGCCAGTGCGTCTCCCCGGTGTCGGGATGGTGACTGGTCACCGACTTGCTGCCGGAGAGGATGAGCTGATCGCGGCCCCCGATGTGGCGGATGATGGGGGTGCAGTAGCTGCGGGTCTTGTTGGGCCGGTCGATCTTCCACTTGGTCTCGCCGGTTTTCCGATCCAGCGAGACGAGGTAGGCGTCGCCGTCGTGGTCGCCGTTGACGATGATGGTGTCTTTCCAAAGCACGGGGCTGGAGCAGTAGCCGTGCTTGCTGGAGAAAACGCCGGGACGGGATTCCCAGAGTTTTTCCCCGTCGAAATCGTAGGCGGCCACGAACATCTCTTGTTTGTCGAGAAAGCTGACATAGACGCGCTCGCCATCGGTCAGAGGCGTACTCGAGGCGCGGGAATTGAGCCGGTGGATGTCCTCCAGCGGCGCCTCCAGCACGGTGCGTTGCCAGAGCGTCTTCCCGGTCGCGCGATCCAGGCACAACAGCACCCGCTCGGCGCTGTCCTCGATGGCGTCGACAATGAAGAGACGGTCTCCCCAGATGATGGGCGAAGCGTGGCCGGTGCCCGGCATGGGGACTTTCCACACCAGGTCGCTCTCCACCGACCAGGAGACGGGCAGCGGGCCGGCCTCGACGCTGCCATCGCCCCGCGGGCCACGCCAGCCGGGCCAGTTTTCCGCCCCGGCGGCGGGACGGGACGGGGCGACGATGATCGAGAGAGCTACGAGGAGGAGCGCGGGACGTGAGATCATGGAGGCTACTGATAACCTCGCCCGACGTCGATGGCATGCGCCGAGTGATGGCGTCATTGCGAGTCCGGCCTTGCGTTGCGGAAAGGTGGCGCCATTCTTACCCCGAATTTTCCCCCACCTCCCATTGACCGATCAAGGACTGACATCTCATGAGTGACATCAAAAAAATCGTCGTCGCCTACTCCGGCGGGCTGGACACCTCCGTGCTGCTGCTGTGGCTGAAGGAAACCTACCAGGCGGAGGTCATCGCCTACTGTGCCGACGTCGGCCAGGGCGAGGAGCTGGACGGTCTCGAGGAAAAGGCCCTCACCACCGGCGCCTCGAAATGTTTCATCGGCGATCTGCGCGAGGAATTCGCCCGCGACTACATCTACCCCATGTTCCAGGCCGGGGCACTCTACGAGGGGCAGTATCTGCTGGGCACCTCCATCGCCCGCCCGTGCATCACCAAGGGCATGATCGATGTCGCGCTCGCCGAGGGCGCCGACGCCGTGGCCCACGGCGCCACCGGGAAAGGCAACGATCAGGTGCGCTTCGAACTGAGCGCCGCCTCGCTGGCGCCGAATCTGGAAGTGATCGCCCCGTGGCGGCAGCGGCGTTTCCGCGAGCAGTTTCCCGGCCGGACGGAGATGATCGAGTACGCGGCCAGGGAAAACATCCCCGTGCAGGCCTCGGCCAAGAAACCGTACAGCATGGACCGCAATCTCCTGCACATCAGTTTCGAGAGCGGCATCCTGGAGGATCCCTGGTATGACGCCACCGCCGAGGAATGCCGCGACATGTATGTGCTGAGCGTGGCTCCCGAGGACGCGCCGGACGCGCCGGAATACGTGGGATTGCTGTTCGACCGGGGCAACTGTGTCGGCCTGCGGGCGGACGGATTGGACGAGCTGATCGACCGGCTGGGTCTGACCAAAGAGGGTGAGGCCGACGGCTATACCCTGTTGAATCCCCACGGCGTGATGCGGGTGCTCAATCATCTCGGTGGCAAGCACGGGGTCGGTCGGGTGGACATGGTGGAAAACCGTTTCGTCGGCATGAAGAGCCGGGGTGTTTACGAGACTCCGGGAGGTTTCGTGCTTTTCCACGCCCATCGGCAGATGGAGAGTCTGACGATGGATCGCGAGGTGATGCGTCTGCGCGACTCGCTGATTCCGAAGTATGCCGAGCTGGTCTACAATGGTTTCTGGTTCGCGCCGGAGCGCGACGCGATCCAGGCCTTGGTCACGGAAAGTCAGAAAACCGTCAGCGGCGAGGTGCGGATGAAGCTCTACAAAGGCAACGTGATGGCCGCGGGCCGTCGCTCGCCGTTGAGTCTCTACCGCGAAGACATCGCGACGATGGAAGGCGGCGAGGAAGCCTACAATCAGGACGACGCCACCGGATTCATCCGTCTCAACGGTCTGCGATTGAAGAACGAGGCGCGTCGGCGCGGGTGAAAAAGTCAGATCCCATGGCGATGGGCGCTCCGTTGGTGAAGGTCCGGACGTTCGACGCGAACGGGTTTGCCATTTATCGAAGTGTCCTCGCATTGGACACCATCGAGATTCTTCGAGAGGCAATCGGTGCCGTCATCCGCGACGAACCGGTAAAGCCCTTCGGGGTGCGCTTCATCGCGAGGCGCTGTGAGGCGGTGGCAGAGTTGTCGAAATCTCCCGAGATTCGATCAATTGTCGCGTCGTTGATCGCGCGGCCCTTTCAACTGGTTCGCTCCATTTTTTTCGACAAGCTGCCCGATTCCAACTGGCATGTCGGGTGGCATCAGGATCTCTCGATCACGGTAAAGGAACGTCCGAACGTGGAACTACCCGGCTTCACCGGCTGGACCGTAAAGGACGGCGTGACTCATGTGCAGGCTCCGGGGGAAGTGCTGGATGAAATGGTGACTCTCCGGATTCATCTCGACGATGCCCCGGAAGAAAATGGACCGCTTCGGGTGATACCGAGGTCTCATGCGAATGGACGGCTCAGTGCCCGGCGAATCGAAGAATGGATCGGACAGGGAGAAGTGGTGACTTGCGAAGTAGAAGCCGGTGATGTTTTGGTGATGCGTCCGCAACTGCTCCATGCTTCGCACAAATCGAGTGGTGGGTTGTTCTTGCACCGGCGGGTCGTTCACCTCGAGTTCGCGCCGGTGGCGGTTTTGCCTCCGGAACTGCGGTGGGCAGAGGACTGAAAGCGGGAGTGTGTCGCTTGGACTTACTCTGGGAGTGCGGGCGTCTCATCCGCCGCGTCGGTCGTGATGAGACGCGAGCATTCCGGCTCGCATTGGCCGAGCGGGGCGATGAAGGATACTCGCGCTCCTTCCCGTGGCACTGAAGCGGGCGCGACGCCCGCGATCCCGGTTCCTGAGGCGGATACCCTCACGGCGCCCCGATGGCGTAGAGCGCCTTATCGGAGCGCAGGAAAAGCCGGCCACCACTCACCGCCGGGGTGCCCTGGAAGCGACTGGGGTCTCCGGCGATAGTGTTGACACGCACCAATTCGAATTCGGGTTTCGCGGCGATGACGTAGGTGCCTGCAGTCCGGCTGACGGCGAGGAGGTGCCCGTTGACGATGATCGGGGACGCGTAGAAGGGCTTGCCGCGTCCGCCTCCCGATGCGGTGTCGAGCCTCTCCTCGTATAGCAGTTCGCCGGTGTCGGGATCGGCGCAGCAGGCGATGCCCTGATCGGTGACCCAGTAGAGTTTGCCCTCGAAATAGCACGGGGAGGTCAGGTAGGAACGGGCGTCGTTGTTTTGCCAAAGCTGTTGGGGCGCGTCCGCTCCCAGTTTCAGGCCGATGCCCAGTGTGCGGGGGTAGCCGCCGAACTGGATCAGGCGATCACCGGCGAGCACCGGGGAGGGGGAGACATTGCCGGTGATCTCGGTGGGGTGGGTCCAGCGCGTCGCGCCGGTGGCGGGATCGAACCCGCGGATCTCCCCGGGCACGGACACGATAAGGGTGTCGGCATGCTTGCTGGCGATCATCGGGGCGCCGTAGATGGAGACGAGCGCGGGGTCCCCGGTTTTCCAAACCACATCGCCCGTCGCGCCATCGAGGGCGTAGAGAGTGTTCGATTCCTCGGCGGCATTCACGATGAGGAGTCCCTGGTGTGTGATGGGACTGGCGGAGGTTCCCCAGCCTTTGGAGCTGGGACGACTGCCGACATCGCGTCGCCAGAGTTCATTGCCCTCGAAGTCGAGGGCGACGACGCCCCCTTTGCCGAAAAAAGCGTAGACCCGCTCGCCGTCGGTGGCGGGGGTGTGGCTGGCGTAGCCGTGTTCGCCGATGAAGCCCTGGTAGGCATCCTCCGGAAGCGGCGCGGGGAAAGTCCGCCGCCAGAGCGGGGCGCCGGTGCCGGAGTGGAAACAGAGCAGGTGACGGTCGAGGGTGAGCAGGTCGCCGCTCCCGTCGCTCTCTCCGTAGCCCGAGTAGCAGGTGATGAAAAGGTGATCGCCCCGGACGATGGGGGACGAGGAGCCGGGGCCGGGCAGGTCGGCTTTCCAGGCGAGGTTGTCGGTTTCCGACCAGGTCAGGGAAACCTCGGGATCACTGGAGATCCCGGCGCCGCCGGGGCCGCGGAAACGGGGCCAGTCCTCCGCCCGGCTGGTGAGGGTGAGGATGGTGAGGACGGAGAGAGAGACCAGGAGAGGGGTGTGCCGCATGGGGAATGTAACGCCGCCGCCCGGCCCGGGTTTCGGATGTGGGCAAAAAGAAAACCGGGTGGTCCCGCTTTCGCGAAACCACCCGGTTTTGGTGCTCGAGATTTCGCGGCCCGCTTGCGAAGGCCACGAAAAATGTTATCGAGGCGGGGTGACGGGGATCACATCATGCCGTGATCGTGTCCGTGGGCCTCGGGCTCGGCCTTCTCCGGGATGTCCGCGATGAGACATTCGGTGGTGAGCAGGAGACCGGAGATGGACGCGGCGTTCTGCAGAGCGCTGCGGGTCACCTTGGTCGGATCGACGACACCACCCTTGACGAGGTCTTCGTAGGAGTCGGTGGCGACGTTGTAGCCTTCGTTGCCCTTGCCGTTCTTGACGTGCTCGACGATGAGGGCGCCTTCGCGACCGGCATTGGCGGCCAGGGTGCGGAGGGGCTCCTCGATGGCACGGGCCACGATGGCGGCGCCGGTGGCTTCGTCACCGACGAGGCCGAGGTCTCCGATGGCCTGCTGGGCGCGGATGAGGGCGGTGCCACCGCCGGGGACGATGCCTTCTTCCACGGCAGCGCGGGTCGCGTGCAGGGCGTCCTCGACGCGGGCTTTCTTCTCCTTCATCTCGGTCTCGGTGGCGGCACCGACGTTGATGACGGCCACGCCGCCGGCCAGCTTGGCCAGGCGCTCCTGGAGCTTCTCGCGATCATAGTCGGAAGTGGTTTCCTCGATCTGACGACGGATCTGGCTGACGCGACCGCTGATGCTGTCGCTGGAGCCTTCGCCCTCGATGATGGTGGTGTCTTCCTTGGTGATCTTGATCTGGCGAGCGGAGCCGAGGTCTTCGGTGCCGACGTTCTCCAGTTTGATGCCGAGGTCTTCGGTGATGACGCGGCCACCGGTGAGGATGGCGATGTCTTCGAGCATGGCCTTGCGGCGGTCGCCGAAGCCGGGCGCCTTGACGGCGGCGACATTCAGGGTGCCGCGGATCTTGTTCACCACGAGAGTCGCGAGGGCCTCGCCTTCCACGTCTTCGGAGATGATGACGAGGGGACGTCCGGTCTGGGCGACCTTCTCAAGCAGGGGCAGCATGTCCTTGAGGTTGGTGATCTTCTTCTCGTGGATGAGGATCAGCGCGTTCTCGAGGACGGCTTCCATGCTCTCGGCGTCGGTGACGAAGTAGGGGGAGAGGTAGCCCTTGTCGAACTGCATCCCTTCGACGACGTCGAGGGTGGTTTCGATGCCCTTGGCTTCTTCGACGGTGATGGTGCCGTCCTTGCCGACCTTGTCCATCGCCTCGGCGATGATGTTGCCGATCTCGGCGTCCCAGTTGGCGGACACGGTGGCGACCTGAGCGATCTCCTTGGTGTCGGTGACTTCGGTGGAGAGCTGCTTCAACTGACCCACGAGGGCTTCGGCGGCCTTGAGGATGCCGCGCTGGAGGCTGGTCGGGTTGGCGCCGGCGGTCACGTTGCGGAGACCCTCGGTGTAGATGGCCTCGGCGAGCACGGTCGCGGTGGTGGTGCCGTCACCGGCCACATCGGAGGTCTTGGAGGAGACTTCCTTGATGAGCTGGGCGCCCATGTTTTCGTAGGGGCAGGAAAGCTCGATCTCCTTGGCGACGGTGACGCCGTCCTTGGTGATGGTCGGGCTGCCGAATTTCTTTTCAAGGATCACGTTGCGACCCGATGGTCCCAGCGTGGCTTTGACAGCCTTGGCCAGCTTTTGCGCGCCGCGCAGCAGGGAGTGGCGGGCTTCTTCGTCGAATGACAGTTGTTTAGCCATAGTATTGGTTTGGTGAGGTTGGTTTTGTGGTTGATCGATGGGGGGTGGAGGTGAACGCGCCTTTCAGGGGCGTGGGGTGATCGCCTCCGGCGACGGGGCTCAGCCTTCGAGGATGCCGAGGATGTCGCTTTCGCTGAGGATGAGGCACTCTTTGCCGTCGATTTTGACTTCGGTGCCGCCGTATTTGGAGATGAGGACCTTGTCGCCGACGCTCACGGAGAATTCGATGATTTCACCCTCATCGTTTTTGCCGGTGCCCAGGGCGAGCACTTCGGCCTCCTGCGGTTTTTCCTTCGCGGTGTCGGGCAGGAAGATGCCGCCGTCGGTCTTCTGCTCTTCGTTTTCGATGCGCTTCACGAGGACGCGCGTGCCGAGCGGTTTGATGTTCGTAGCCATATTGGGATGGATGTGGTTGGGTTCGATTTTTGGGTTCAGGTTGGCTCCGGGAGTCGTGGGGCTCGCCTCGTCCTGTTCGATTCCTGCGCGCAGGGAATATTGAGTCCGGACGGGGGTGGGGCTTGATGACTCGCGGAAATTCGCGCGGCCCGGTATTCATCGGACAGATGTTCCGGGCCGCGGGAAAAATTCGGTTCGAGGGTTACTTCTTCTCTTCGTCGACGACTTCGAAGTCGGCGTCGACCACTTTGCCCTTGGCTTGGCGGGGAGCTTCGCCATCGGCGTCATCGCCAGACGTGGCGGAACTGTCGCCTCCCGCCGCGGCTCCGGCCATCTGGGCGGCGGAAGCCAGTTCGGCAAAGGTCTGGTGCAGCTTGTCGGTGGCGGACTTGATGGCGTCGATATCGTCGCCCTCGAGGGCTTTCTCCACCTCGGCGACGCTGGTGTTCACCTTGGACTTGGCCTCTTCGGGGAGTTTATCGCCCAGTTCATCGATCTGTTTTTTGACCGTGTAGACCGCGTTGTCGGCCAGGTTGCGGGTTTCGACGGACTCGGCCCGTTTGCGGTCGGCCTCGGCGAACTGCTCGGCCTCGCGCTTGGCTTTCTCGATCTCGTCATCGGAGAGACCGCCGGAATCCTTGATGACGATCTTCTGCTCCTTGCCCGATCCCTTGTCCTTGGCCGAGACGTTGAGAATGCCGTTGGCGTCGATGTCGAAGGTGACCTCGATCTGGGGGACACCGCGCGGCGCGGGATCGATGCCGTCGAGCCGGAAATTGCCGAGCTTCTTGTTGTCGGCGACCATCTTCCGCTCGCCCTGGCAGACCACGATGTCCACGGAAGGCTGGCTGTCGGCGGCAGTGGAGAAAATCTGGGATTTCTTGGCCGGGATGGTGGTGTTGCGCTCAATCATCGGGGTGGCGATGCCGCCCATGGTTTCGATGGAAAGCGTCAGGGGAGTCACGTCGAGCAGGAGCACGTCCTTCACATCGCCCTGGAGCACGCCCCCTTGAATGGCGGCGCCCACGGCGACCACCTCATCGGGGTTGACACCTTTGTGGGGTTCCTTGCCGGCGAGTTTCTTCGCGGTCTCGACCACTTTGGGCATGCGGGTCATCCCGCCCACCAACACAAGTTCGCTGATCTCGCTGGTGGAGACGCCCGCCTCCTGGAGGCAGGATTTCACCGGCCCGATCGTCCGTTCAAAGAGGCTGTCAGTCATCTGCTCAAGCTGCGAGCGGGTGAGCGTCTTCTGGATGTGCTTCGGCCCCGACTGATCCGCGGTGATGAAAGGCAGGCTGATGTCGTAACTCTGTGAGGAAGAGAGAGCGATCTTGGCTTTTTCCGCTTCTTCCTTGATGCGCTGCAGGGCGTCCGGCTGGCCGCTCAGGTCGATGCCGCTGTCCTTTTTGAAGTCTTCGATGATCCAGCGGATGATGGCTTTGTCCCAGTCGTCTCCACCGAGTTGGGTATCGCCATCGGTTGCCAGCACTTCGAAGACGCCGTCGCCGATTTCGAGGACGGAGATGTCGAAGGTGCCGCCGCCGAGGTCGTAGACGGCGATCTTTTCGTCCGATTTCCGGTCGAGCCCGTAGGCCAGCGAGGCGGCGGTCGGCTCGTTGATGATGCGTTTAACCTCCAGGCCGGCGATTTCTCCGGCGGCCTTGGTGGCGTTGCGCTGGGAGTCATTGAAGTAGGCCGGCACGGTGATCACGGCCTGGGTGATGGTTTCGCCCAACTTGGCTTCGGCGTCGGCTTTCAGTTTGCCGAGAATCATCGCGGAGATTTCCTGGGGGCTGTAGGCTTTGGTTTCGCCGCTGAACTCCACCTGGATGTGGGCGTCGCCGTTGGCGGCCTCCACGATCTTGTAGGGAGTCTGCTTTTCCTCTTCGCTGAGTTCGGAAAATTTCCGGCCGATGAGTCGTTTCGCGGAAAAGATGGTGTTGCGGGGATTGGTGATGGCCTGGCGCTTGGCGGCTTGTCCGACCAGTCGCTCACCGTCCTTGCTGAAGGCGACCACGGATGGCGTGGTGCGCGCGCCTTCGGAGTTTTCCAGAACGACGGGTTCGCCGGCTTCCATCACAGCCATGCACGAGTTGGTCGTTCCCAAGTCAATGCCGAGTATTTTGCTCATGATAAAAAAGGAGGGTGATTCAGAGGGGAAATGAGGGGTGAGGGTGAGTCGTGGAACAAGGAACCGGGATGTATTGGGGAGGGTGGCCAGATGGCCGCTATTTATCGGCTCTTTGTTCGTGATCTCTGCACCATGGGGAACGCAATGGGCGTGCCATTGTGCTTTCAGATTTTATAAATAACTTACTATAAACGGATAACGCGCAAAGCGGCCAAATTCATCAATCGGCCGAGTTCACCCGCAATGAGCCAAAGTGGCGCGATATGGCGTTGGGAACGCGTCAAAATGTCGCGACAGGCGCAGAATGACGCGTCTGAGACCAGTCACGCTGCCGGTATCAGTCCTGATCGCCGGTCATCGGCACGAAGCGCACCGGCATCACCGCCCGCCGCTGGATGGCTCCCTCGCATTTCTCCAGCAGCCAAAGTTGCTGCACCTCGTTCCGGGGCCCGGTGGGTATCACCATGCGTCCGCCCTCGCGAAGTTGGCTGACGAGCGCATCGGGGATGGCGTCGGGGGCGCAGGTGACGATGATGGCGTCGAAGGGAGCGGCCTCCGGCCAACCGAGCGAGCCATCGCCGAGCCGCGTGTGGACGTTTTCCCAGCCCAGGGCGCGGAGCATCCGCGTCGCCTGCTCCGCGAGCGGTTTCACGATTTCCACCGAGTAGATTTCCCGCACCAGCGGCGCCAGCACGGCTGCCTGGTAGCCGGAGCCGGTGCCGATCTCCAGCACACGGTCGCCGGGACTCGGACGCAGTTGCTCGGTCATGAATGCCACCAGAGAGGGCTGTGAGATCGTCTGCCCATGTCCGATGGGCAGGGGGCGATCCTCGTAGGCCGAGTCCCGCAAGTCCTCGGGCACAAAGAGATGGCGCGGGGTGCTCCGCATCGAACCGATCACCCGCGCGTCCGTGACCGCCGCCTCTGGTCCCAGAGTGAAGGCGTCCACCAGAGCTTGTCTTCGCGATTCGTGGGGATCGGGGTAGGCTGTGTCTGAGGCGGACATGGGGCGCAAAATCGATGTCGAGATGATCCAGGGCGTGCGGCGACCAGCGTAGACAGGATAACCGATACTCGACCGAAGGTTGACACGGAAACCCATCGTATCGAAAACAGGACGGATTTTTCTTCCATGGCCAGTTCGCAGTCAGCCCCGGCGCTTTCCCCGGACGATGCCCGTGTGGTGATCACAGGGGCGGGGATCATTACCTCGATGGGCCACGGTTGGAGGGAGAATGCCGACGGGTTTCGGGAGGGCAGGCTGGCTTTCCGCGAGGTGACGCTGTTCGACACCAGTCGCCAGCGGGTTCATCGGGCCGGTGAACTCGCGCTGCCGCCGCGACTCCCCGCACATTCCCTCTCCGCCCGACAGGAGACGCGACTGGATCGGGCGACGATCATGCTGCTGCACGCCGCCGCCGAGGCGTGGGGGCAGGCGGGATGGGATGGCCTGGTCAGATCCGATGCCCTGCCCCTCTGCCTGGGGACTTCCGCGGGGGCCATGGCCCTGGGTGAGGCCTATTTTCGCCAGGCCAGCGAACGGCCGATGGAGCGGCGCGGCCAGGCCACGCGGGTGAGCAACTACCAGACCCACCGACAGGCGATCCATCTGGCGAATGCGCTCGATTTCTCAGGCCCCGTCACCATCATCGCCAACGCCTGCGCCAGCGGCGCCAACGCCATCGGTCACGCGGCCACACTCATCCGTCGGAGGGAATGCGTCCGCGTCCTGGCCGGGGGGTATGATGCCTTGTCCATGCTCGTGTTCGCCGGTTTCGATTCTCTCCAGGCATTGACGCCCGCGATGCCGCCGCGCCCTTTCGACGCCCATCGTGACGGTCTCGCGCTGGGCGAGGGAGCCGCCATGCTGGCTCTGGAGTCGCTGAAAAGCGCCCGCGCCCGCGGCGCGGAAATACTCGCCGAGATCACCGGTTACGGGGCCGCCACCGATACCCATCACCTCACCCAACCGCATCCGGAGGGCGATGCGGCGCTGGCCTCCATGCGGGCCGCGTGTCGGGAGGCCGGGCTGCGACCGGCGGATATCGATTACCTCAACTCCCACGGCACCGGCACCCCGCTCAACGACATCGCGGAAGGCCGCGCCATTCAGCGCTGGGCGGGGGGCGATGTCGGCAAGATCAGAGTCAGCAGCACCAAGGCGAGCATCGGCCATCTGCTCGGCGGTGCCGGCGCGGTGGAGGCGGTTATTTCCCTGATGGCGCTGCGCGAGAGTTTTCTCCCTCCGACCACCACCGTCGAGACTCCCGACGAGGTCTGCACCTTTGATCTGGTGCGTGAGCCTCGGGAGGCCAAAATCCGCCATGTTCTGACCAACTCCTTCGGCTTTGGCGGCGCCAACGCCACCCTCATCCTTTCCGAATTCACCGCCGCGCGCGTGTCGGTGCCCGGACGGGATAAGCCGGTCGCCGCGCCCCGGATAGCCGGTTGGGGCGCGGTTTCGCCCGCCGGCTGGGGCATCGCGGCCCTGATGAACGTTCTGAAGGATCCGGGACAACTGCCGGAGCCCGAGTCCTTCACTCGCGCGGGGCGGGAATGCCGTCCGCTACCGGTGCGGCGGGTGCCGCGTCCCGGGACGCCGCCCGATTTCCTCCGCGATCCGCGCCTGCGTCGTGCCAGTCCCGTGGCGCGACACAGCGTGGGCGCCGCGTTGGAAGCCATCGGGCCGGAGCGCATCGGAGCGGTGAAAGCCGGCGACTGGCGGTTGGGCGTCGTGTTCTGCTACGTCAACGGCTGCGTGAACTACAGCTCGCGATTCTATGGGGAAGCGCTTCACGATCCCGCCTTGGCGAGCCCCATCCTGTTTCCCGAGACCGTCTACAACGCGCCGGCCAGCCACCTCTCCGCGCTCCTGGGCAGCGGGGCGGTGAACTACACCATCGTGGGCGATTCCGCGCAATTCCTCACCGGTCTGGATATCGCCGCCCGCTGGCTGGCCGAGGATCGTTGCGACGGGGTGGTGGTGGTCGGTGGCGAGGAGTTTGACTGGTTGTGTGCCGAGGCCGTGCGGCTCTTTGATCGGGACGCGGTTTTCGGTGAGGGGGCGGCGGCCTTGTATTTGGAAAACGGGACCGGAGGCATCGGTCTGGAGAGACTGGTGGGGCCGAGCCTATACACCAATCGGCATTCCCGCGCCGAGATGGCCCGCCGCGTCGCCGAATCGACGCTGACTGAACAGGGTATGATCGCGGACTCAACCCTCTTGGTTCGCGCCGCGGGCGGGGATGCCGAGGAATTGGACGCCTGGCGGGCGCATCGCGGGGAGCGGGTGGCGGTGGGCGATGTGCTGGGAGAGGGCATGGGCGCGGCGGTGGCCTGGCAATGCGCGGTGGCCGCCGAACTGGTGTCACGGGCGGGAAAGGCCGTGGTCGTGAGCGCCATCGGCGAAAATGAGCAGGCGGGGGCGGCGATCCTGCGTCCCGCTCCTTGAAAAGTGCGGCGAAAGGCGGCAGTGCTATCCATGGCGGTAATACTCATCACTGGAGCCAACGGCGGACTGGGCCGGGCCATCGGGCGGGCGTTTCTTGACGCCGATTCCGCGAACGTGGTCGTGCTGGGCGTGCGCTCGGGGCGCGAGACGGCTGAGGCCCTGGCGGCGGAATATCCGGGGCGCGCGGAGTTGGTGTCGCTGGATGTCACCGAACCGGCCGCCTGGCGGGACGCGGTCTCGGCTGTGATCGAGCGTCATGGCCGCCTCGATGTGCTGGTCAACAACGCCGGCTTTCATCGTGACGGATTGCTGGCCACGATGCCGGTCGATGACTGGGACGCGGTGCGATCCGCGAATCTCGACGCGGTGTTTCACGGATGTCAGGCGGTGGTGAGGACGATGATGAGCCAGCGCCACGGCCGGATCGTGAACATCGCCAGCCTCAGCGCGTTGCTGGCCCCGATGGGACAGACGAACTACGCGGCGGCGAAGGCGGGGGTGGTGGCGTTGACGCAATCATTGGCCAAAGAGACCGCCCGTGTCGGCATCACCGTGAACGCGGTCTGTCCCGGCTACCTGGAGACGGAGGCGCTCACGGAGATGGACGAGGAGCGGAGGCGGACGCTGATGAGCGGGATACCGATGCGTCGCTTCGGCAGGCCGGAGGAGGTGGCGGCGGCGGTGCGCTTTCTCGCCAGCGACGAGGCCGGGTATATCACCGGCGCGGTCCTGAAGATCGATGGTGGCATTTTTTGAGCGTTGAATTTTCCTCCCCGTCCGTCGAACTTGCCGTGATGTCAGAAGAATCCTCCGCATTGAATCAGCGCATCAAGAGCGTGATGATCGATGAACTGATGCTGCCCCAGACGCCGGGAGAGATCGACGATGCCACCCCGCTGTTCGGTCCGGACGGGATCGGGTTGGATTCGGTGGACGCGTTGCAACTGGTGGTGGCGTTGGAGAAGCATTTCGGACTGAAAATCGCCGATGCCGAGGCCGCCAAAGGTGTCCTGGCAAACGTAGACTCCATCAGAGCCGCTATCGAATCGAAGGGCGGTTGACCACGCGGGAATCGAAATCTCATGTCAGAGCGCGCGCCTTCGGAGCAGGAACGGACAGCGGAGGAGTGGGACGCCATCATCATCGGGGGCGGTCCCGGAGGCGCCACCGCCGCCCACTACCTGGCCCGGGCGGGGAAGCGGGTGTTGGTGATCGAGAAGGAGCGTTTTCCCCGTTTCCACATCGGCGAATCGCTCCTGCCCTACAACATGCCGATCTTTCGCGAGATGGGCCTGGTCCCGAAGCTGGCGGAGGCTGGGTTCATGGAAAAGTACGGAGCCCAGTTTCTGGTGCCGGACGGGAGCAGGAAGGCGCAGTTCGCCTTCGGCGGGGGGAAATTCGCCCGCGAGCCGATGTCGTATCAGGTGGATCGCTCCCGCTTCGACGAGTTGTTGCTGCGTCATGCCGAAGGCTCCGGCGCGGTGGTGCACGAGGGAATGGCGGTGCGGGATTACCGGATCGATGTAGAGCGCGGAGTCACGGTGACCGCGCGGAACGGTGGGGCGCCGGAGGAGTTTCGCGCGAAGTTTCTCATCGATGCCAGTGGCACCGCCAATTTCACCGGAAATCGCGAGGGCTTGAAGGAGATCTATGAACACCATCGCAAGGTGGCGATCTACGGGCATTTCGCGGGAGTGACATTGCCGGAAGACCGCACCCGGGGCGATATCGTGATCTATCGGCTGGAGGATTCGTGGTTCTGGTTCATCCCGTTGACCGGGGACCGCGTCAGTCTCGGCCTGGTGTTGGACAAGGCGCGCTTCAAGGACGAGGGACGCGCGCCGGATGAGCTATTTGCGGCAGCGGTGGCGCGCTGTCCCTTGCTTCGGGATCGGCTGACGAATGCCGAGCGCGTGACGCCGTTGCGAACCATCGCCGATTTTTCCTATCGCAATCGCCGCTTGGTGAGTCCGCGACTGGTGCGGGTCGGCGACGCGGCCGGGTTCCTCGACCCGGTGTTTTCGTCGGGCGTCTACCTGGCCATGATCATGGGAAAACAGGGGGCGGAGGGGGTGATCGGCGCCATCGATGGAGGCCGCGCCATGACGCCGGCGCTGCGGCGCTACGAGAAACGGACCCGCGGCCACATGCGCGCCTATTTCGAGATGATCGAGAATTTCTACCGTCAGCCATTCTTCGAGCTGCTGGTTCAGCCCGACAAGCGGCTCAAAGTGGCCGACGCCGTGGTGGCGCTGCTCGCGGGGCAGTTGGACGGCGGTTGGGCGGTGCGTTGGCGGCTGCGATTGTTTTTCCTGCTGGTCAGGATACAGGCCCGCTTTCCGGTGGTGGAACGCTTCAGGATCGAGTAGCTTGGCGGCGTCCAATAGTTGACGACCTCTCATGTCCCGCTTTTCCATCGGTCTCATCGCCGCCCTGCTCCTGACCCGGGGGATCCTCCCGGCGGGCGAGCCCGGCGGCAAGCGCATCAATCTCGAGGAGATGACGACCCCGAAAGCGGTCGAGCCGTGGGATCGGGTGGATGTGACCTTTGAGACCGGTGTGATCTGGGAGATCACCCAGTCGACGCCGCTCGACTACGTGGTGTTGCCCCAGATGCTCACCTTTCGGACGCCGAAACTCCATCGCATCGATCTGGAGAACGGGAGCACGTTGGTGATGCGTTCCCGGGTGAGTTTTCTGGGAGAATATTTCGCCGAAGGGCCGGAGACGTATTTCTTCGGCTTTCACGGC
Source organism: uncultured Verrucomicrobiales bacterium (assembly GCA_964439145.1). Lineage (GTDB taxonomy): Bacteria > Verrucomicrobiota > Verrucomicrobiia > Verrucomicrobiales > DEV007 > JAEUHH01. The sequence goes on along the minus strand of CAYTNL010000035.1, from coordinate 38,880 downwards.
AGCCCGTCAATCGAGTGGTGGAGTACCGAGCGGGATCTCGCGCTGATGTTCAGCATCGGGGGCGGGGTGGGATTTCTCGACAGCACGGAGGTCGAGGGTGGTCACGGGCAGGATTTCAACTTCAACTGGTTCATGCACCTGGCCCTGCGTCACCAGTTGAGCGAGGGGCTCTACTTTCAATACGGCGCCTACTTCCAGCACACCTCGAATCGCGGGCTGAACGAGCGGAATCCCGGTCTCAACGCCCTCGGTCCCATGGTCGGGCTGGTGTGGCAATGGTGAGACAGGGTCGAATGCCCGACCCGACCCTGTTCAGTCAACGCGCCGGGGCGGACGAGAGGTGGCGGCTGATGGTTTTCCCGAGTTCCGCGCCGATGGTGAGGTAGCCCGCAGTGTGGCTGGAGGGGGTGTTCCAGGAAGTCTCCAGGGTTACGCTCACCGCCGGGCTGCCGAGTCGGGCGACCCAGTTCTTGCTGATCGCGGTCCAGGCTTTGGGATCGTATTTCTCGCCAGACTCGATGGTCTTGCCGGTGAAGCGCAGGGGGCCGGTGATCTCCGCTTTGGCCAGGGCGAGAAAGTGATCGAGATTCCGCGCGGCGGGTTCGGTGAGAGTGGAGACGGGCGGGATGTAGAAGTAGGGAAATCGGTCGCCGGCGCCGGGATTGTGCAGGTCCACAAAGACCGCCAGCCGACCGGTCGCGGAGGCGGCGCGCAGTTCCGCCTGGGCGGCGGCGACGGCGTGCCAGTGGGGCGACTCGGTCCAGTCGCGGTTGTGATCCCGGGGCTCCTGGTTCTTGCCCCCGGCGCCTCGATGGACATTGTCGATGTCCATGATGGGCACCAGCACCACTTCGGCGGTCTCACGCAAGCGGACGGCGTCGGGATCCTCGGAGACGAGCCATTCACCAAAGCCTCTGGCCACCCAACTGGCGCCGCTCTCCCAGGCATGCTGGCGGGCGTGGAGCCAGACCAGTGGCGGGTCGGCTTCGCGGTCGCCGCCTGGGCGGGAACGGATGGCCGGAGTCTCCCGTCCCTCGCGGGTCCGGCAGAGGCTGAAGCGTTCGATTTCGGGGCGGCTATCGGCCAGTTTCCGGGTGAGCGCGTCGGCGTCGGCGGGCACGAAGGGCGGTCCCCACGCGACCAGGGCGGTCTCGGTGGCGGGCTGGAGGCGGTAGCGGATGCGTTTACCCTCGCGGGTGCCGGGCTCGCTGTGCCGCCAGGTCTTCCCGCCATCCACGCTGAGCGTCGCGCGATCCGGGGTCGCCCACGGGGCTTCTCCGATGTCGAGAATGACGGGGCCATCGACAGGCAGGCCGGTCATTTTCACATACCACCAGCAGCGCCACCCTTTGCCGGGATGATCGGAGGGATTCAGCACGATGGTGGCGGTGCTCTGGTCGATGGAAACCACTTCGCCGGAGCCTCCGGGGAAATCACTGGAGACGGCGATCTCCCCGAGCGCGGCCCCGGTCAGGCTCAGGAGAAAACAGCCAGGCAGGAAGCGCGCGGCAAGGGAACGATGCATCATGACGCCGCGAATGGTGGCAGAGACGCGGTGGCGGGACGATGAAAAAAGGTGACGGCTCACTCGCGCGATTCCGGGACTTCCCCGGTTTTCTCAGGCTCGGGCGCCTCCTCTTTTTTCTTACCCAATCCGAACAGTTTCTTGCCGGCTCCGGCGACCCCCTTGAGCGCGTCTTCGGCGAGGTTGGCGGCGCCGCGCACGGGTTTGCCGCCGTTGGAGAGGGTGTCTTTCACGCCGTTGAGGACCGCCCCGGCGATTTCTCCACTGGCGGCGGCGCCGAGTGTCTTGCCGAGCAAATCCTTGGAGAGGCCGGTCAGGTCCGAGACGGTGCCGATACCGGGGGCGTTCTTCAGTTTCCAGGAGAAGTCGTCAAAGGCCCCCTCCGCCTCGACTTCCAGGGCCTTTCCCACCACCTGGGTCAGAACCTTGGTCGCGCCGCTGGTCGAGACATAACCGTCGGCCATGAGCCGCCGGTTTGGAAAATCGACTTTCGCCAGGGCGTGCACCTCGTAGAAATCTCCCACCAGCGAGATGTCGTCGCTGTGCATCACTCCCTCTTCGAAGGTGAATACGGAGCTGAGGGTGGCGCCCTCGGTCTCGCCCCGCCAGTTGCTGAGTGTGATGGCTGAGAGCAGGGGGCGGAGGGTGCGGAAAATCGGCACGGTGCCGAACTCCGCCCCGGCGATTTCGATTTCGCCGGAGCCGGTCAAGGTCGCGAGATCGGGAGAGCCGTTGCCGGTGAAGTGTCCGCTGATTTTTCCGGTGCGCCGTTTTTCGGCGTCGAGAAAGCTGGTGATGGACTCCAGATCAAGCGCCTCGAGACGCAGCGCGCCATCGAATGTCACCGGCGAGGCGGTGAGATCCAGGGCGAGGGCGGGCAGGGAAATTTTCCCGTCGAAGACGCCGGTAACCAACTCGCTCAGATCAAGTCGTCCGTTCTCCAGAGTAAATCCCGTCGTGAGATCCGTGAGCCGCGCGACTTTCTCGCCTCCCGCCGGAACCTCGGCGCCATGGGGAGCCGCGAAAGTGCCGGTGAGCTTCGAGGTGGGGAAGACGGAATTGAGCGATATCCTGCCCGCCATGACGAGGTGCGGGGGACCGTCGGGAAAGCGCACATGGGGGGAGAGGGGATCATCGAAACCGAGGGCGACGAGCAGCGACGCCGGATCGACCGAGGCGTCGAGATTGTGCAGAGCGATTGTGTTGTTCGCGGCATCGAGCGATCCGGTGGTGGTGAGGCTGCCCTCGCCGTGGGTGAGAATGAGATCCTGAAAGTCGATCCGCAAGCCGTCGCCCCCCGCGGCGGGAGGGCGCACCACGATGTTGGACCGCAAGCCGACCGGGCCTCCGTCGCCGAGTTTAGCGGCAAGGTCGGTCAGGGTCAGGTCGCGGGCCTTGAGGGCGTACGCCGTGTGGAGTCCGGCGACGTCCAGGGCGGGGCGCCCGGGGATCGGAATTTCAGCCGGTCCCTCGCAGGTGAGGGTGCCGGAAAATTCACCACCCAGGAGATCGGACATCGGGAGCGTGCCGGAACCGATCAGCTCGTATGGCGGGAGGATGGGGAGGGTGGCGCCCGTCTTTTCCGGCAGGACCGGCGCGAGCTCAGCCGGGTTGAGGCTGGTCTGGAGCGAGGTCAGGGTGAGGACATTGGTGGAGGAATTCCAGCTTCCGGCGGTTTTCAGCGAACCCTCGGCGATCTTGAGGCCGAGTTCGGGAAAGGCGACCACGACCCCGCCGGTGTCGTTCGGATCGACGGAGAACCGCAGGAGCGCGTCATGGGCGATGAGACCACGCCACTTGAGAGTTTCTCCCTCGAGCCGTCCCCGCAGCGAGTAGGGGGCGGGATAGCCGGGGCGGGAAAGAGTGAGCCGCAGATCGGCCTCGCCCTCCGGGGTGTCCGGCACCTGGTCGAGCCAGCGCAGGACGGGGGACAGGTCGATCACCCGCCGGGAGGCGTCCGTGGGCGGACTGGGGGCGGTTTGCCCCTCCGCATTCGGTTCTTTCTCCCGGGATCGCCAGGCCAGGGCGCCATCGATTTGGAACCGGATATCGCGGAATCGCCCGCTGAACTCGTGGATTTCCGTGCCGGATCGATCAATGGAAACGCGGGTATCGAGATCCTCGAAGGCGAAGTCTCCCGAGTCGTCGCTGAGAACGAGCCCCGCCTTGTCGGTGACGAGCTGAACCGCCGCCGCCGATTGTCCCCGCAGGATACCCAGGAGCTGATAGCGAAGCCGGGCCTCCGAGAGCGTGACCGCGGTGGCCTGTCGGGAGGCGTCCCGGTAGATCTTGAGATCGGTGAGAGTCAGCCCGCGGAAGGGCGCGAAATCTGAGGCATGGTAATCGACATGAATGCCGCGCTCCGCGAGTTGGGCCTCGAGTCGTGTCTTCAGTTCCGCACCAATGCGGTCGCGAAGGAGGAATGCCGTCCCGATGAGCAGAACGATGAGGATCAGCAGAGTGGCAGCGATTTTTCCCAGCAAGCGGAGTAGGGAGCGTTTTTTCGGGGGGCTATCTTCAGGCATGGGGTAGGGGGCGGTGTCTGGAAAAGGCGCAATACTGCCACAGGGGAAATCTTGCCACGAGGCGCGGATACTGCCACTAATCACCCCGTCTCATGACTCAATCTATCCTCCCATCTCTTCGGAGCGCCGCAATGGCGTTTCTCTTTTTGCTATCATCCCCGGTCCCGGCTCAGGAAGCTGGGTCAGCCTCGGGCGTGGTGTTTCACGATCAGAACGGCAATGGTCGTCGTGACGCGGGAGAGCCCGGACTTCCCGGGGTCCACGTGTCCAATCAGCGCGAGATCGCCACGACCGACGCCGAGGGACGCTGGACCCTGCCGCATGATGACGATACCATCTTTTTCGTGATCAAGCCCTCCGGCTGGATGACGCCGGTGAGCGAGCACCAGATTCCCCGGTTCTATCATATTCACAAGCCGAACGGGTCCCCGGCGGACTTCCGCTATCCGGGAGTCGCCCCCACGGGCCCGCTGCCCGCTTCGATCGATTTTCCCCTGACCAGGTCGGATGAGCCGGAGCAGTTCAAGGCCATTTTCTTCGGCGATCCGCAACCGCGGGACATCGACGAGATCGATTACATCGCCCACGATGTCATCGCCGAGCTGGTCGGCACCGACGCGAAGTTCGGCGTGACCCTGGGGGACATCATGTTCGACAACCTCGACCTCTTCGAGCCGGAGAACGCCAACATCGCCCTCATCGGGATTCCCTGGTACAACGTGATCGGTAATCACGATCTGAACTTCGAGTCCGAGACCGACGCGGATTCCGACGAGACCTACCACCGCGTCTTTGGTCCCAACTACTACAGCTTCGATTATGGCCCGGTACATTTCATCGTGCTCGACGACGTCGAGTGGGGGGTGCGCCGGCCCGACGGCGGGCTGACCTACCGCGGCGGTCTGGACGAGCGTCAGCTGGCCTTCGTGAAGAACGACCTCGCCCTCGTGCCGGAGGAGAAGCTGGTCGTCCTCATGATGCACATTCCGCTTACCACGGTGGAAAACCGGACCGAGCTGTACCGGCTCATCGAGCAGCGTCCCTACAGCCTCTCGATTTCCGGCCACACCCACTGGCACGCGCACCAGTTCATCGGTGAGGCGGATGGCTGGCGAGGACCGAAACCTCATCACCACATCGTCAATGTCACCGTCTGCGGCACCTGGTGGAAAGGCGAGAAGGACGAGGTCGGCATTCCCCACGCGACCATGCGCGACGGCGCGCCCAACGGCTATTCGATCATTTCTTTCGACGGCACCAGCCACACGCTCGATTTCAAGGCCGCCCGTCAGCCGGCGTCCTACCAGATGAACATCCACGCACCGGACGAAGTGTCAGCGTCCGCGGCGACGGAAACGATGATCTACGTGAATGTCTTCAACGGATCGAAGGACTCCGTCGTTCGCATGCGGGTCGGGGAGTCGGAGGAGTGGATCACGCTGGAAAAGACCTTGGAGCCCGATCCCTACTATTCCGAGGTGCGCGCCCGAGAGATGGAGCGGGAGCCGGAGGCGAAGGATCATCTGAACGCGCCCATCGAATCCGATCACCTGTGGAAAGCGGCGCTGCCGGCGGGGCTGAAGACGGGCCCCAACCTCATTCGCGTCGAAGCCACCGACGCCTACGGTCGCAAGCACGAAGCCGAGCGGCTGATTCGCGTGAAGTAGAACGCTCCCGGTGCGCTCACGCCGCGCCCAAAAGCCGCCGGAAATTTTCCCCGAGAATCTGCTTCTTCACATCCTCGTCGATCACGGCGGCGGTGACCTTCGCCAGCTCCGTCCCGAGCGAGCGCGTGGGCAGGTGACTGCCGAAAATGATGCGCTCCGGACCCAGTTCCCGCACCGCCATCTCGATGAAGCCGGCCGTGGCATCGAATCCCGAGGTCTCCACGAGCACGTTCGGCTGGTCGCGGACCGCGCGGATGCCTTTCTCCCATTCGCCGCCCGCATGGGCGCAGATGAAGGGGTGATCCGGAAACTTCCGCGCCAGTTCCGCGAGTTCGGTGGGTGTCGACATGCCCGCACCGGGATTGCCGCCGGTGATGAACCAGGTGTGCTGCATGATGACTCCCCGATGCTCGATGATGCGTTCCACGAGCCGGGGGATGTTGTCATGGGAACACGGCAGGGCGCCCGGTCCACTGCCGGCGAAATACACGCCCACCATGGGACCGTCGCGGAGCCAGCGGTCGAGGGCATCGAGGGAGGCGGCAACGTCGTTGGCATTGACCTGAATCATGCCCAGCATCCGGTCCGGCCAGTGTTCCATCGGCCGGGTGACGGTCTCGGGCTTGGCCCGGACGAGCGATTCAAAAGCGGGATCGCTCGTGGTGCCGAGGCCGACATGGGGAAACCAGCAGAGTTTCTCGAAGCGTCCCAGGTCGAGGGCGGACCGCCGGGACCGATCCATGTCGGCGAGGATTCCAGAATAGCCATCCTTGCCCGGATTCCCGAGGGAAGGCGTGAAGTAGGAGTCCCAGATGCGGTAACTTTCGAGCTGTTCCCGCGAGGGCAGTCCCCAGTGAAAATTCGTGAGGTCCATGGCGTTTCAGGAGAGCAGGCGCTCCGCGTTGCCCCGCAGCACGGCCCGCAGCGGATCGGGAGCGAGCGCCGATTCGTGGACACGAATGATCGCGGCCTCGGGGATGAGGAAGGGCGCGTGGGTGCCGAAGAGGACTCGCTTGCGTCCGGCCGCCTCGATCAGGGAGGCGATCCCGTCGCTACCGTCGGCGCGGGCGGTGTCGAAGTAGAGATTCGGAATCGCCGCCAGTGTCGCGATCTGGCCAGCGCGGAGACGCGGGTTGAGGAGCTGGACACGCGCCCCGGGTGCTTGTTTCATCGCTTCCGCCAGCGGAGCCGGATCGACATCGGGAGTGACGAGGGATTCCGGTTGGGTACGTACATCCTCCAGCGTGACCGCGATCTGCACCAGCAGGCCCGCCTCGGCGGCCAGGTTCAGGAGCCGGGCAAAGAGGGTAGAGTCGAGCGCATAACCCTGTTGACTCGGAAACAGCCGGATGCCGGGCATGCGGAATTCGGTGGCGCAGCGATGGAGGTCGCCTTCCCATCCGGGTTGGGATGGGTTGACCGTTCCGATTGGTACCAGTTCGGGAAAGCGGGCGCATTCCGCCACGAGCCGGGCATTGGCGCTGTCGAGGTCGCGGTGAAAGACGCCCTCGAAGCTCGCCGCGAGCGCCTTGTCCACTCCCAGTGATCGGAGTTTTTCCACCAGTTTCTCCGTGTCGTCGAGTGGCAGTCGCCGGAACGGCCAGCGGAAGAGACTGATGTTGGAGTCGATGATGCCGGGGAAGTCGTCGCTTTCCGCCCGCGCGACCAGAGAGCCCGCCGCGGTGGCTGCGAGCGAGGTCTGGAGAAAATGGCGGCGGTTCATGGAAGGGACTCGGATGGTTGATACCACGAAGTGTCTTCAGCGGGCCAGAGCATTCTGTGAGGCGATCTTTCTCCGCAGGATGATTTCGTATTCCAGCATTGCCCAACGCTCATGAGCGTGGTCGAAATGGGGACGTTGCATGTTGGGACGTGTGATACCGTCAGGCGGTCCAGAGTTTTTTTCTCACCGGTAATTTGGGCAACCACGGAAGGGGCGGAAGACACGGAAAAGCGGAGCCGGGCGCGTATGAATGGGGCCGCCGATTGCCAGAATAGAGTTGACGCATTGGATTGTGGACATAATTTGTCCACGCTATGAAAACTGTGACCGTCAGAGACTTGCGTAACTCCTTCCCCATGCTTGAGGCGTGGCTTTTGGAGGGGGAAGACATCCGCATCGAGAAGCGGGGCCAGCCGATTGGAATACTCACCGCATGGCGTGCTGACGCTTCCGCACGGCCTGTGAAGCCGGACTTCGCGGCCCGGCGGCGGGCGATCTGGGGCGACCGCGTTTTTACTGAAGCGGAAGTGGCGTCAATGCGGGCTGATGAACTCGAGGGGGAGGAAGGATGAGCTGTTATCCCGACACGTCATTCCTCTGCGCACTGTATCGGGCGCAGGTCAACTCCCCACGAGCCGATCTGTTCATGGCCGGATTGAGTGGAGCCTTGGGCGTGTCGAGCCTACTGCTGCTGGAGTTCCGGCAGTCTGTCCGCCTTCAGATTCGACTGCATCTCAACGACCGCGGCAAGGGCTTCGCGCAAATGGAAGGACAGCAGATGCTCAACGATCTTCAGATTGATCTCAACGCTGGCCTGCTCACGACGATCCCTGTGGATTGGCCCGCAGTGCATCAGCGTGCGGAGGCGTTGAGCAGTGCCCATACTCTCGCCGCAGGGCATCGGCTCGCGGACATTCTTCATGTTGCCGCGGCGCTACAGCTCGGGGCGGCGGAATTCCTGACCTTCGATACCAATCAGAGGAAGCTCGCCGAGGCTGAAGGACTCGTGGTGCCGGTATGACAGGCGTTTCCCAACGGTTATGATGGCTTGGGCGCTGCCGATAGGGGACGGTCAATAAAATTCACAATACCCGGTGGGGTGCCTGATGCGGACGGACTGTCGCGAGTTTATTTCTTTGATAAATTGGGCAGCCACGGAAGTGACGGAATACACGAAAAGGCAATTCGCCACCGTTAACGTGAAGTACTTCGTGGGCCTGGGGTTCGAGAGAGTTTGGAATCCATTGGAACCTTGACGGCTGGCCAACCGGCTACGCCAGGATTCCCTCCACGATCTTCGGTTCCTCGACGCCGGTGAGGCGTTCTTCGAGTCCACTTCGCATGTAGAAGAGTTTCCACGGGTCGAGACCGAGCTGGTGGAGGACGGTGGCGTGGAAGTCGTGGACGCTGACGGGATCCTCGACCGCGGCGTGGCCGAAGTCGTCGGTCTTGCCGTAGGTGGTGCCGCCCTTGATTCCGCCGCCGGCCATCAGGGTGGTGAAGGCCTGCATGTTGTGGTCGCGGCCGGTGTAGGCGCCGCCCACTTTCTGGGTGGTGGGGGTGCGGCCGAACTCGCCGCCCCAGAGAACGAGGGTGGAATCGAGCAGTCCGCGCTGCTTGAGATCGCGCAGCAGGCCGGCAACCGGCTTGTCGGTGCGGTGACAGATGGCGCGGTGGTTGTCGCGCAGGTCGGCGTGGCTGTCCCAGGGCTGCTCCTCGAGGAAGATCTGGACGAAGCGAACCCCGCGCTCGACCAGGCGCCGGGCGAGGAGACAGCGGCGACCGTAGGAATCGGTTTCCTTTTCCCCGATGCCGTAGAGGTCCTTGGTCGCCTTCGATTCCCGTCCGAGATCGAGGGCTTCGCCTGCCGAGAGCTGCATGCGCCCGGCGAGTTCGTAGCTCTCGATGCGGGCGTCGAGGTCGGGGGAGTGGGGACGGTCGCGCCGATGGAGTTCGTCGAGTTGGCGCAGCAGGCCGCGGGCCGATTCGGTGACGGCGTCGGGTTCCTCGAATTGAGGCTTCAGGTTGAGCAGCGGCGAACCGGTGGGACGCAGGCGGGTTCCCTGGAAGGTGGGCGGAAGAAAGCCCGAGGTCCAGTTGCGGGTGCCGTTTTTCGGCAGGCCGAGCGGATCGTTGAGAACGACGTAGGCGGGCAGGTTCTGGTTTTCCGAGCCGAGTCCATACACGGTCCAGGAGCCGAGGGTCGGGTAGCCCATGAAGAGGCGCCCGCTGTGGATTTTGTAGAGCGCGTTGTCGTGGTTGGGGTGATCCGTCCACATCGAGTTCACCAGGCAGAGGTCATCCGCCATCTTGGAAAGGTGGGGCAGGGGATCGGCCATCCACATGCCGGACTCGCCATGGCGCTGGAACTCGTATTGCCCGCCCATGACGACACCGATGTCGGTGGGGTTGCTGTTGCCGAGGCTCTCGATGTCGCCGGGAAAGGGCTGGCCGTCGTATTTCCGGAGCAGCGGCTTTGGATCGAAGAGATCCATCTGGCTCGGGCCGCCGTTCATGAAGAGCTGGATGACCGACTTCGCCCGGGCCGGGTGATGGCCGTTCTTCGGGGTCAGGTTGTAGGGCGGTTCCAGCCCCGGTGGATATTCCGCGGCCCCGAGATCGCCGAGAAACAGATGCGCGAAAGCCGCCCCGAGCAGGCCGTCGGAAGTGCGGGCGAAGAAGTCGCGTCGTTTCATGCCGCGAGGAGTCTATCGTTTCGCGACCTTGAAGCAAAGGGCCGCGAAGGCGCGGGGCGGGCGCCGATGTTCGTGGGGGGGAGGCCATGCGAGGGTTGCGCACTTGACGCGAACCGGGATTTCTCCAAGATGACGCTTCGTGTTCGTTTTCCTCTCCAGATGTTTGGCGCTGATGGCGGTGATTGCCGTCTCGGGCGTCCATCTGCCCTTCATGCAGGTGGGGGCGTGGGGAATGATGCTCTGGGAGCGGGAGTCGACGGGTGATGGCGCGACGCTGGCGCGGGCGATGGGTGACATAGTCACCGAAGGCGAACCCTGTCAGCGCTGTCTCATCACGATGCGGGCCAGTCTCAAGGCGCCGTCCGATTCGCGGGACCAGAAGCGCCCAGTGTCGCCGGAGACGACGGAGTTGCGTCTGATCCCGGCGCATTGGGTGCGTGCCACCATCACCCCGCCGTCTCCACAACGACTGCCGCGTGCCCGGATGGAAATGAAGTTCCCTCAGGGCCCGTATGGGACCCCGACTTATCCGCCTCCGGAGATGGGGGTGTCGTGATCTCCGGCTTGTGCCCCCGCCTACGCGATGTCCGGTCGCGGCGCCGTGGTGCTTGAGGCGCTTTCCCAGAGGGGGCGCGCTGTTTTCCTTCCCCGGTGCCCGGCATGCTCGATGTCTGGCCGATGGAAGGGTGATCGGGATCTCCGATCCATATCTCTGTTGTGATTCGTTTGTTACCTATTTACCTAACCATTTCATTTTTTTAATTACCGATGAAAAAGACTTCTTTCCTTACCGTTTTCCTGGCGCTGGGCGCCACGTCTCCCGCGCTCCTGGCGGGCGAACCTGTCACCACCGACAAGCATGTCATCACCCCCGAATGCGAGGATTGTCTGCATGGGCGCCCGGACAGCCACGCCCCGATCGGGGTGATGAGCGACCACGCCCACCACGCCGGGGAGATCATGCTGGGCTATCGCTACCAGTTTTCCCATGACGCTGGCATCATCGCCGGAGATCGCTCGGTGCCGAACCGTTCGGTCTACGAGTTCAGGACGCCGTCGGGAGATCACTACACGGCGGTGCCTCTGGACATGGACATGCACATGCACATGTGGGAGATCATGTACGCGCCCACCGACTGGGTGACGCTGATGTTGATGCCCCAGTATATGGAGATGAGCATGACGATGGAGAGTCGCGGTGGTCATGGTCACGGCGGCGGCCACGGGATGGCGGACATGGGGCACGATGGTCATGTGGAGACACAGAGGATGAGCCACGGCACGGCGGGCTGGGGGGACACGGTGTTGTCGGCCCTGTTTCCGGTGTTTGAGACCGGACATCATCGTGGCCTGCTGAACCTCGGTATCAGCATGCCCACGGGATCGGTGGACCAGAAACAGCATGGGCAGTATACCCACTATCATATGCAGTTGGGCTCGGGCACCTGGGATCTGAAGCCGGGGGTCACCTATCAGGGCTGCGCGGGTCCGGTGAGCTGGGGCGCCCAGGTTATGGGCACCATACGCCTGGAGGATGAGAACGAGAGCGGCTATCAGCTCGGAGATGTGTGGGAAACCACGGGCTGGGCGGCCTATCAGCTCAACGAGTGGGCCAGTGTGTCGGGGCGTTTGCTGTGGACCAGCAGCGACGACATCGATGGTCATTACGATGGACCGCATGGGCACAGCTCGCCGGTGGACATCCAGCGCAACTACGGTGGGGATCGCATCGATCTGGGTTTGGGGATCAATTTCCTGGTGCCGGAGGGCGTGCTGAAGGGACATCGCCTCGCCATCGAAGCCCTCTGGGCGGTGGATCAAGAATCGAACGGGATCTTCCTTGAGCGTGATTTCGCGATCATCGCCGGCTGGCAGTATTCGTTCTGACAGGGCCGCCGGAATCCTTTGCCCGTAGCGGTCCCCGGGGTGTCCGGGGACCGCTTTTTCTTGCGGAGGGGGGGAGTATCACTCGGCGACGGCCAGTAATCTGAGCCATCGGCCGCCGCCATCGAGTGATTCGCCGGCGCGTTCGGAGAGGTGGCGTATCTCGAATCCCTGCTCCCTCATGAGGTGGGGGTAGTTGTGGGAGAAGGCCATCTCGCGTCCATAAACGTAGGAGTCGACTTCAGCATCGAGGTGATGATCGACGCCGATGGTTTCGATGATGACCACGGCGGCGGGTCGCAAATGCTGGCTGATGTGAGCGAGTATCCCCTGAATTTCCTCCTTCAGAAAATACTCCAGTACGCCTCCGTTGGTCAGAAACACACCGCCAGGGGCTGCGTGATCGGGGATCCAGCGTGCGGCGTCGGCGGCGTGAAAGCTCAGGGGTGTTTTTTTCTCAAAGCGAGCGCGGTTTCGCTGGATCTGTTCCTGGCTCAGATCGATGCCGACGAGTCGGCGGAGCGAAGGCAGGCGATCGCTGAGATGATTCAGGACTTCACCACCGCCGCAGCCGATCTCATAGAGGGTTTGGAATCGGTGGTCGTCGTCGGATGGAGCGATGATACCCTCCAGCGCATCGATCACGACACTGTCTTGAGCGAGGAAGAGTCGTTCGAATCGATCATGCCATTGGTCGTGGAAGTCGGTTCCATGTTTCTCCCAATAGTTGGCGAGGAATCGACGCAAGCGCATGAAATCCCGGGAGACAAAAGCCTGGTGCATGAGCCCATTGCGCAGGATGCGATCGCGTAGATTCGGTGGATGTGAAAAGGGAGAATCTCTAAGTCGGGCGGCATGTGCCGGGAAAAAGGGCAACATGGTGCTACCCAATCTCATGAGAAATTGTTTGCGAAAAGGAAAATCACGCAAGCTCCGGCGGACGGAGTTCTCGATCTCTAGTGTTCGGTTCATCGGATGGCGGGCTGGAGAGTGGACGCCGGACGGAGGGTATTCTCCCGCCGTCCGGCGCCGGGAGGGGCTGGGTGGGTGGGCTACTTGCCGGAGGCTTCGGTGAGCTTGGGCAGGTAGTTGCCGGGAGCCTCCTTGAAGTCTTCGATGCAGCTCTCGCAGCAGAATTTCACGGTCTGTCCCTCATGTTCAATCGCGACGGGGCCGCCCATGCTGGAGAGGTCTTCGCCAGATACGAGGCAAACTTTTAGTGGGTAGGAATCGTCGCCAACGGCCTGGGGTTCGCTCCCGGAATCGCAGGAGGTGAGAATGAGGCTGAACGCGGCGATGCCGGACAGGGTGAGGAGTGTGGATGAGGTAGTCATAGTTGGTTCTTGGTTCTTGGTTCTTGGTTCAGGTCTTTCTATTGGTGCTTGTGTTCAGACGTTTTTCGGCCAGCCAGCAATGGAGGGTGGGCACGACGAAGACGGTAAGGATAGCGGCCAGCATGCCGCCGAAGGTGGGGATGGCCATGGGGACCATGACATCGGCGCCGCGTCCCTGGGAGGTGATTACCGGCAGCAGGGCCAGCAGCGTGGTGGCGGTGGTCATCATGGCGGGCCGGTTTCTGAGAGTGGCCGCCTGCACGGTGGTATCCCGAATCGAGGCTACGGTTCCGATGTCTTGCGAGGGATCGGCAAACCGTTGTTGCAGGATGGTGCCCATGAGCACGCCGTCGTCCGTGGCGATACCGAAGAGGGCGAGGAAGCCGACCCAAACCGCTATGCTGAGATTGATGGGGTGGATCTGGAAAAGCTCCCGCCAATCCACGCCAAAAAGCTGGGAATCGAAAAACCAGGGCTGCCCAAAGAGTCCGAGGAGCAGGAAACCGCCGGCCAGGGAGGTGGGAATGCCGGCGAGAAAGACCATCAGGGTCAGGCTGACCGACTGGAAGTGCAGATAGAGGAGGATGAAAATGAGTACCAGCGCCACCGGCACAACCAGGGCGAGGGTGCGGGCGGCGTGGACCTGATTCTGATAGGATCCGGTGAACTCGTAGTCGATACCCGCTGGACGGTCATAGTGCCGGCTCAGCCAGGCTTCGGCAGCTTCCACGACATCCACTTCTGATGCGCCGGTGCTTTTGTCGAAGATGACATAGCCGACGAGGAATCCCTTTTCGCTCTTGATGGCCTGCGGCCCCCGGACGTATTCGATGGTGGCGAGTTGCCCGAGGGGAATCTGGGCTCCCGTGGGGGTGGGGATGAGAATGCGGGTCAGATCCTCCGGCGAGTCGCGTAGTTCGCGGAGGTAGCGTACGCGGACTGGATAGCGCTCCCTACCCTCGACGGTGGTGGTGATGCGACGGCCACCCACGGCCACCTCGATGACATCCTGGACCTGTTGCACACTGACGCCATGGCGGGCGATGGCTTCACGGTCGATACCGATTTCCAGGTAGGGTTTTCCCACCATGCGGTCGGCGAAGACGGTCTCGGCGCGGACGCCGGGGACTTGTTTAAGGAGTCGCTCGATCTCCAGACCCGCTTTCTCGATAGCTTCAAGATCCGGCCCGTAGACTTTCAATCCCATGGGTGCCCGCATTCCTGTTTGCAGCATCACCAGGCGCGTCTCGATGGGCTGGAGTCTCGGTGCCGAGGTGACGCCCGGCAATTCAGCGGCGGCGGCGATCTCGCTCCAGATGTCCTCCGGTGAGCGGATGTGGTCGCGCCATCGACGCACCCGTTTCCCGTCGGCATCGTTCGTGTATTCGGGGTGATAGGTGATGATCGTCTCGATCATCGAGATCGGGGCGGGATCCAGCGGGCTGTCGACCCGGCCTATCTTTCCGACGACCGTCTCTACTTCGGGGATGGCGCGGATGGCCTCGTCCTGCCATTGCAGCACATCCAAGGTCTCGCCGAGAGAGGCGTGCGGCATGGTACTCGGCATCCAGAGAAATGAGCCCTCATCCAGAGCGGGCATGAACTCGCGACCGAGTTTGGACCATTGCCACATGCCACCGGCGATGACGAGCAGGACGAGGGCGGCTAGCAGGGGCTTGGCTCGCAGAAAGAAGGCCAGCATTCGCGGATACCAGGCCATGAAAGCCCAGCATCCGCCAATGAGTCCCCCGAGCAGGGCGATGACGAGCAGGGCATTGCCCACCGGTGATTCAGAGCCGAGCGGTGCCCATTTTCCGCTGAGCAGCAGTGCAGCGGCCAGACTGATGCCCAGAATGAGCCAGATACGGGGCCCCAGCGCCGGTGAGCGCCGATCTTGCGAGAGGAGGGTGGAGGCGCTGGAGTCGCTCCTGCGGAAGAGCATCGTCGCGAGTGCCGGCAGCACTGTCAGAGCGACAACGATGGAGCCGACGAGCGCGAAGGTCTTGGTATAGGCGAGCGGCTTGAAGAGCTTGCCTTCGGGGCCGGTCATGAAAAACACCGGGAGAAATCCGATCACGGTGGTCATCACGGCCGTCAAAACCGCGCCGCCCACTTCAGCAGTCGCGTGATGAATCGTCTCACGCGTGGACTCACCGGCATGGGCGGGATCCTCCAGTCGGCGCAGGATGGATTCGCAGATGACAATGCCCATGTCGACGATGGTCCCGATGGCAATGGCGATGCCGGAGAGGGCAACGATGTTGGCATCGACATCGAAGAGTTTCATGGCGACGAAGGTGAACAGCACCGCCAGAGGCAGCATCAGGGAGATGAGCAGCGCGCTGCGCAGGTGGAAGACGAGCAGCAGGACCACGATGACAGTGACGAGAATCTCGTCGGTGAGCGCGGAGGTCAGGGTGTCGAGCGTCTCATCGATCAACTCGGTGCGGTCGTAGAATGGCACCACGGTCACCCGGCTGATCCGACCGTCGGGCAGTGTCCGACTAGGTAGCGCGGCGGAGAGGGACTTCAGACGCTCCTTGACCGCGTCGATGGTTGCCATGGGGTTGGCCCCATAACGAGAGACCACCACCCCGCCCACTGCTTCTGCTCCATCCTTGTCCAGCGCTCCGCGTCTCAGAGCCGGCCCCTGCTGGATGGTGCCGAGTTGTTCCAGAGTCACGGGCACGTTTTCGCGCACGGTCACCACGGTCTTGCGCAGATCCTCGATGTCTTTCACAAATCCCCGGCTACGGATGACGTATTCGACACGGTTGATCTCGATGGTGCGCGCACCCACATCGATGTTGGATTGTTTCACCGCGTGGAAGATCTGGTCCAGGCTGACACCCCAGGCCCTCATGGCGGCAGGATCCACATCGATCTGGTATTCCCGGACGTGGCCTCCTATCGAGGCGACTTCGGACACTCCCGTCACCGATTGCAGCGCGTAGCGCACCTGATAGTCCTGGATACTGCGGAGTTCTTGCGGCGTCCAACCGGGAGCGGGGTGCCCCTCCTCGTCGCGGCCCTCCAGAGTGTACCAGTAGACTTGGCCCAGCGCGGTAGCGTCGGGACCCAGCCGGGCGGTCACCCCATCCGGCAGGGTGCCGGGAGGCAGGGAGTTGAGTTTTTCCAGGATGCGACTCCTGCTCCAGTAGAAATCGGTCTTATCCTCGAAAATGAGATAGATGGCGGAGAACCCGAAGAACGAGTAACCGCGAACGGTTTTCACCGAGGGCAATCCCAGGAGTGCCGAGGTCAACGGGTAGGTGATCTGGTCCTCGACATCCTGGGGAGAGCGTCCCATCCATTCGGTAAAGACGATCTGCTGGTTCTCGCCGATGTCGGGGATGGCGTCGACCGCCACCGGCGCGCGATGAATGCCCGGTAGATCCCACCGAAAAGGAGCCACCACCAACCCGGCGCCGATGCCGAGCAGCAGCAGCAGGGCCACGACGAGGCGATTGCGCAGGCAGAACGCGATGAGTCGGTTGGAAAGGCTGTCGCGATCCATGGGGATGATCAATGTGGGTGACCGGCGGGAGGCGCGGGCGTCACCGGTTGGATGGTGCCGCATTTCAGCATCCGGGCGCCGAAGTAGGGGTTCTCGATTTCCTTGCCGAGCTGGAGCCAGTCGGCTCCGGTGTTGTCGAATGCCATCGGGCAATGCGCTATGTGGAGCTCGGGCCGGGCAAGGGCCGGTCGTCGGGCGAGATCCAACATCCCCCGCGACAGTGGGGCGAAGGCTGCACGCAGCGAGGCGAGGTCCGCGGAGTTGGCCGCTTGTTCGGTGATCCTTTTCGCGGGCTCATGACTGTTGAGATTATCTTGTCGGGAAATCGCCACCGCGAATCGATGTGCGGTATCGAAATCATCCGCCGCGAGCGCCCCTCGCAGGGCTAGGTAGTCGTTGAGCAGGGCCTCGAACGCCTCGGCCGAGAGTTCCCATCCCTCGAAAGGGCTGACGGGACGATCGCCGCTCATCATGCTGGGCTTGGCGAGGATCTGAAGCGCCGAATCGATCTTGAACGCCCCCTGTGTGACCACTCTCTCCCCCTCGGTCAATCCCGACTCCACGAGATAGAAATCGCCGGCGCGCGGGCCAACCACGATCTCACGCCCCTCGTAGGTCGGGCGTTCCGTCGCGGGAGTCTCCACATACACGACCGCTCGTCTCCCGGTCAGCAACACGGCGGAGGTGGGCACCACCAGCGGTGTGGAGGCCGACTGGGAGGAGGCAGCTTCGGTGTAGCCGAGATCCGAAGCCTGAACCAGTTTCATCCCGCAGATGGGGCAATCGCCAGGCTCATCCCGGATGATCTCCGGATGCATCGGGCTGATCCATTTATCCTTCAGTTCCGGGGCAATGACTTTGCCGTTCGCAGCGAGATGGGAGGCGACTCTGGCGCGGGCGAACATCCCCGGTTTCAGAGCGCCGTCGGGATTCTCGGCGTTGACTCGCACACGCACCGTTCGGGTTGTCGCGTCCAGGGATGGGGAAAGAAACGCCACCGTGCCCTCGAAGGCGCGACCCGGCAGGGCCTCAGCCTCGAAGCTGACCGACTGGCCATAGCGCAGCCATGCCAGATCACTTTCGTAGGCGTCGAAGTTCACCCATACCTCGGACAGGTCCGCTATCCGGAACAGGGGATCGCCTTTCTTCACGTAGGCACCCTCGCTGACCAGACGTTCGAGGACGATCCCGCCTGAGGGCGCGTCGATATCCATCTGATCAAAGGTATTGCCCGTTTGTTCAATTGCTCGGATGCCATCCTCGGGCAGCCCCAGCAGTCGTAATTTGTCGCGAATGGTCGAGAGACGCGCGGAGTCGCCGCGAGCGACCAGCAATTCCCGCTGGGCGGTGAGCAGCTCTTCGCTGTAGACGCGGGCGAGGTGATCATCCTGGTGCACCTCTATGCCGGTGAAATCGACATAGAGGCGATCAATACGGGCGGGAAAGCGCGCGGAGATCGTGCGGATACGTGTTTCGTCATAGTCGACTTTTCCGACCAAGCGCACTTCAGCCGTTACCGAACGGCGTTCGACGACGGAGGTTTCGATGCGCGCCAGCGCGCGGGCTTCGGGCGACATGGAAAATTGCCTGGGGCCGGCCGAGCCCGCCGATCCGACCGGGATCAGATCCATCGCGCAGATCGGACATTTTCCGGGGTCCGGCCGCAGGATCTGCGGGTGCATGGAGCAGGTCCATGATCCGGAATCACTGGATTTTTCCGTCGAGACATCCGGTCCATTCGCCGGTCTCATGAGAGAAGCGAGGACCAGACCGAGCAGAAAGCCTCCGAGGAACAGCAGTAGTCGATCACGATGTTTCATGGCAGGGAGAGGGGGGTAAGGTCTCCGGCCAGGGTGGCCACCCGGACCGTTGCGGTATGGAGATCGGCGACGGCGCGCCAATAGGCTTTGCGCACATCCAGTGCGTCGCGTTGATCATCGATGACCTCGCGGATCGTTGCCGAGCCCGCGCGGTAGGATTCCACCCCGACCTCGATGATGCGGTTCGCGGCGGGGATCAGTTCGTTCCGATAGCGACTCACGGTCCGGGACTGGGCTTGGAGTCGTTCCCAGGCTCCTTTCAGTTCAGCCCGGAGGCGCAGTTCCGCGTCTTCCCTGTCGGCCAGCGCGACACGCTCCCTGTCCGCGGCTTCTTCCCGCTCCGCCCGGTATTTTCGGAAAGCGAGGGGAATCCTGAAACCGATGCTGATCCCCGCCGCGGTGTCCCCTTGGTCGCCGATATCGATCACGCTGGCCCCGATGATGGGGTCGGGGAGGGCGTTTTTCCGCGCCAGCAGCGATTTTGTTTTCGCCGAAGATGCCATCTCATCCAGCGCGGCCAGGCGGGGGTGTCTTTCGCGCAATTGGGTCAGTAGATTGTCGAAATCTTTCCCAGCCCGCTCCCCCGGATCGGTGAGTTCGGGCCAGGAGAGAGGTTCGCGGTCGGCGGTGTCATCGCCCATGAGCGCGCGGAGACGGGCGCTGGCTTCGCCCCGCCGGCCCGCGAGTTCATCGAGTTGAGTCTCCATCCTGCCCAAAGCCAACTCCAGTGTCAGTTGGCGCGTCAGGGGAGCGCCGGCACGGACCTGCTCCTCGACGATGGGAGACAGACTGCCGAGCAAATCGCGCGATTCACGAGTGATTTCTGTTTCCCTGGCCAGATAAGCGTAGTCGAACCATGCCAGGCTGACATCCCTCACGAGCGCGAGCCGGACATCCTCGTAGCCGAGCCGGGCCGCCTCCGCTTCATGATCCGCGACCTCGCCCCGCAGGCGTAATTTTCCGAACCAGGGGATCGTCTGGGAAATCATGAACTGGTTTTCCTGGGGACCGGTGCGCGTCTGAACCTGTTCGACAAAGTGAGTCCAGGTCATCTGAGGCTCGGGCAGGCTGGTGACCTGGGGATTCACCCGGGTAGCCGCCAGGTGGCGGTAATAGGCCGCTTCCAGCGCCGGATTTCGGCTCATGGCGCGTTGCAGACAATCCTCCAGCGTCAAGGGCACGCCGTCGCCCTCACCTCCGGACGTGAAGGAAACGGGAGCCAGCATGGCGCAGGCAAACAGGGTAAGGTGTGTGATCCAACAGGGTGTGATCAGTTTCATCGTTAGAAAATCGAGAGTGGATGTGGAAGAGTCGCGGGCCGAAGGGAGCCGACCGCATACCGCCCGGTGAGAGGGGGGCGGAAGGTCCGAAATTTCGCGGGGCCGCGCTTGGCCGGGAGTGGCCAGCGGATCAGATCAGGAACACGCCGTGAACGATGGCGTGGATTCGTCCCGGTGAGGGACCTCCCCGCAATTCGGGGAGATAGGCGGAGCCATCCGCCAGAGAGTGGGATGTGCCGCACAGATGCTCGAAGGTGGCGACCAAGTATGAAGTCAGCCCTTCAAAGAGAGGCAAGGGCACCGGATTGGGTGCCTTCAGTCCGGCGAGGGACTCGGAGAGCAGGGCGGGGGAGTGCCCTTTCTGGTCGCAGTCACAGGGCGACTCGTTCTCGCCGGAATCTTGCGCGGGTGATGCTTCCCGGACGCAACACGAGTGCTTCGCGGCGGGAGCCTCCGCGTGGGTGCCACCCCCGTGCCCCATTGCCGAGCCTAAGCAGCAGCAAAAGGGATTGGCTATGAGCAGAGCCAGCAGGAGTCCTGTGAGTTGGCGAATCATCGAGTCTGTAATCAGACTATCCTTTGGCAGGGACAGCGTCAACACCGCTGATTTGCGAAGCGCACGCGGTCAGAAAATTCAGGTGCCGGGAAAATATTTCGAAAAAGTTCTTTACAGACAAGTCTGTCTGTATCTTGATTCACCATGCTCAAGAGACCGAAAGCCAGAGAACGCATTCTCGAAACCGCCGCGCGGCTGTTTCACGAGCGCGGCTACTCGGAAGTCGGGATCAACGAGATCATTGAAAAGGCCGACACGGCCAAGGCGACTTTCTACCAGCACTTTCCGTCCAAGCAATCGCTGTGCGCCGCTTGGTTGGAGGCGGTGCATGAGCGCTCGGATTTGCAGCGCCAGCAGATCCTCGACGGTCCTGGCACGGCGATGGAGAAGATCGACGTCTACTTCGCCGGTTTGTCCGACTTTCTCGTAAAGAACGATTTCCGGGGCTGTCCCTACAGCAATACGGGGGCGGTGATCGACGAGGAATGCGCTTGTCTGCACCAGAAGATCGAGGAACACAAAATCGCCATCCGTCATTTTTTCCATCGTCTGACATCACAGATCGCCCCGTCGGAGCGGCGCGCGAGAGAGGTGGGCGACGCGCTGTTTCTGCTGTTTTCGGGAGCCACGGTGGAGGCGCAGAATCTGCGCTCACTCTGGCCGGTGGACGCGGCGCGGCGCAGCGCGCGCGAACTATGTGAATCTTTGGGTTCCGTGATCGTCTGAACCCAATCCCCTTTTTTGACCGTAACCAGACAGAACAGTCTGTTTATTCATCTGATTCCCCAGCCCCAACCAAACATGAACACCGACGTCAATTCACACGAACCCAGGCACACGCTGGACCCGGCCAACTGGGACGCCCAGTATCGGGAATACCTCATCCGATTCGCCCTTCAACGAGTGTCTGACCACGGCTTGGCAGAGGATCTGGTCCAGGAAACATTTCTTTCCGCCTGGAACGCGAGGAAGTCCTTCCGTGGAGACTGCGCCGAGCGCACTTGGTTGACGGGGGTGCTGCGAAACAAGGTCATCGATCACTACCGCCGCAACGCGCGTCGTCCGATGGTGTTGGCCGGTGATTTCGAGGTCCAGCGGGGCGAGGACGGCCCGGAGACACCCTGGCTGGAGAATCGCGCCAATGAAGTGGACACCTTCAACCCGGACACCGCGACACAACGAGCGGAGATGATGATGCTGCTCGACGAGGCGGTGAACCGTCTCCCGGAATCGATGGGCCAGGCCTATCGGATGCGGGAAATGCAGGGTCGCTCCACGGAGGAAATCACCCGCGTGTTGAACATTTCCAAAGGCAATCTCTGGGTGTTGATCCATCGCGCCAAGCAGGCGCTCAAGGAGCAACTGCACGGCGCCTGGATGGGAACGGATTTCGGCATGAGACCGGGTGCCAACCTGGCGGCCTGAGATCTCTCCGCTGTCACGGTTTCCAGTCAGGAGACAACTCCATGTTGAAAGGGTGCGTCCTGGTGCCGCGTAGATTTTCCGCATACTCGAGAACTTTCCCGCGTCTCTTTTCCCGACCCCTCAACGTAATGAGTGACAAAATTCGCCAGATCATTCGTTCCCAGTGGAGGCTCCGCAACAGTCGGAGTCCGCTGGTGCGCGAAGAAGCGCGCAACTTGATCCAAGTGCATGTAGCCTTGCTGCGTGGTGGAAAAGGCGGCGCCACCCGGCATGCGGCCTGAGCCGGACTACGCGGAGTAGGCGCGCCGGACTTCTTCGGCGAGGATGGCGATGCCCCGGCGCACGGTGTCCTCGCTCTGGGTGTGACTGAGCCGCAGGCACTCGTGCTGATGGGGCCAGTCGGCGCCGTCAGCGAGGCCGAAGAAGAAATACTCACCGGGAATAATGAGGGTTTTTCGCGCTTTGAGGCGCTGGTAGAGTTCGCGGGTGCTGATGGGGAGGTCGGCGAACCAGAGCCAGAGGAAAAAGGCGCCCTCGCTCTTGTGGACGCGCCAGGGGAGGTCGTCGGGCAGGGCCTCACTCAGCAGTTCCTGGGCGAGGCGGGATTTTTCCTCGTAGAAAGGACGCACGATATCCCGGCTGATCCGCAGGATATCGCCACTCTCCATCAGGGGCCGGGTGAGGGCCTGCCCGATGTTGTTGTTGGCGAGGCTGGCGATGGCGTTGATGGCGGACATTTCCTCGATGATGTCCTCGCGCGCGACGACGATGCCGGTGCGGGTGCCTGGCAGGCCGAGCTTGCTGAGGCTGAGGGTGAGGATGATGTGCTGATCCCAGATGGGGCGCACGTCCTCGAAGATGACCCCGGGAAAGGGAACCCCGTAGGCGTTGTCGATCATCAGGGGCAGGCCGCGCTCGCGGGCGAGATCGGAGAGGCGGGCGATCTCGTCATCGGTGAGGACGTTGCTGCTGGGATTGGTGGGGCGGGAGACGGCGATGGCGGCGATGTCTTCGGTGAGATCAAGATGATCGAAGTCGATGTGGTATTTGAAACCGTGATCGCCGAGGTACTCGAACCGGGGACGGCGGGCGGTGAACAGATCTCGACTCACGCTCTGATCGGCGTAGCCGATGTACTCGGGTACGAGCGGGAGCAACACGCGGCGGTGGGCTCCATCGGGAAAGTCGCCGGCGAAGCGATTCATCAGAAAGAAGAAAGCGGTCTGTCCGCCATTGGTGACGGCGATGTTCGCCGCGCTGATATCCCACCCGAATTCCCGGCGCAGCAGGGAGGCGACAGCCGCGCGAAAGCGGGGATTGCCCGCTGGTTGATCGTAGTCGGCGAGGATGGAATCGAACGCGGGCTCGTCGGCGAGCAGCTCCCGCATTCGCTCCCGCCAGAGGGCCTGGACGGCTGGGATGTGGCCCGGATTGCCTCCCCCCATCATGAGGATCTCCCCGCGTCCGGTGGTCATGGCCTCGCCGAGGTCATCCATCAGTTCGAGGATGCCGCTACGGCGGGTGAGATTGCGGGCGAAGGTGGTTTTGGGCCAGGAGGGAAGAGTCACCCGGCGAATGTGACGATAGAGAGGGGCCGGATCAAGTGATTCGGCGGGTGTATGACGGGAGCGGGCGGGACGTTCAGCGCTCGATCACCTGAAAACCGTCGGAGCGAAGGACGATGAGGCCTTCGGCGGAGACAGGGCGGACGAATCCGGCGCCGGAGCTGAGGGTGGGTGGTCCGCCGGCGAGGACGAGTCCGCCCTGATCGAGATCCCAGGTGGCGGAGGTGGCCAGGGCGGTTTCCACGCGGCCGCCGGTGGTGACTTTCTCCACTTTCACCTCGGCGCCTTCGGCGACAAAGCCGCCGACATGGGTGTGGTGATCGGGATGGAGTCCGGCCAACTCGACGCGGTCCGCCTGGAGGGTGAATTCGGGATGCCGCAGGATGACGCCGCCCTCGTAGACGAGACGATCCGGCGCGAGACGGAGAATTTTTTCCGCGGAGACGGAGAACTCGGCGAGCAATTCCGCGCTGGCGGGATCGGTGGCGATGGGCGCGGGCACGACGAAAGCAAGGTCGCCGGAGTCGGGCAAGGCGTCGGCGAAGGGCGGCAACGATAGATCGACGAGCGAGGGGCTCGTGGCGGGCGGGGGCGTCTTGGTCCGCGGGCCGGAGGAGTCGGTCGGCACTGCCACGGCGGTAATGGGGCGGGACACGAGCTGGAAAGTCTGCTCGTTGCGCTGGGGTTGCTCCACACGCTGCCGGGAGAGGAACAAGCCGACCAGCAGGAGGGTGGCGGTGACGGCGGCGGCCATCTGCATCCATTCACGGGCGGAGGTGCGTCGGCGAGAGGGCAATTGGACGCCGGGGAGTTGGACGATCCGGGTGGCCAGGGGGCGCTCCACGGTGCGCGCGCGTATGGCGTCGAGGAGGGGCTCGTCGTCAGCGACGCCGAGTCTCGCATGCTCGCGCAGGAGGGCGTCGGTCAACCTCTGACGCGGGTCTTTCTCGACCGCGTCATCGGGGGTGTCGGAGTGGGGTGGCATCATGAAGGGGACTGGTCTTCTTCGGAGATTGCGGGTGCGGGATTTTTTTGTGACCGGGGATTGAGTTTTCTCTCCACGCATTCGCGGAGGAGGTCGCGGGCGCGTTGGAGACGCTTGCGAATGGCGGCGGGCGCGACGCCGAGTCGCGTGGAGGCTTCGTCGCTGGTCTCGCCCCGGTAGTAGCAGGCGTCGACGGCTTCGCGCAGGTTCTCGGGCAGGCGTCGCAGGCATTGATCCAGCACATCGAAGGGGGCGCTGTTGCGGGCGACACGTCGTTCCTGCCAGTCGGCGACGGTGGCGTCGATGAGAGCCAGGTCGTACTCTGGGATTTCGTGGCGGACGTTTTTCCTCAACCACTCGCGCCATTTATTGCGAACGATGCCGCGCATCCAGGCGCCGAAGTCACGGGTGATGTCGAAGGCGTCGATTTTTTCGAAGGCGACGACGAAAGCGTCCTGAACGATCTCGCGCGCGTTGTGGGGATCCTTGGCAAGCGCCAGCGCATAGACGAGCAGCTCCCGGTGATGGAGCCTGACCAGCTCGGAGAAGCCGTCAGGCGAGCGGGGATCGGGTTGGGAGGGGGCTGTATCCAGGGCTTCTACCGACATGGGGGCTTGGCGATTGTTGAGCCGAATCTCTGTCAATGTGACAGAAATCCCCGGTTGTGGCGACGCGGAACTATTCGTCGGGTGACGCCGAGGGGAGGCTGCCCGTGTGACAGAAGTCCATGATTCCGGTCAGGATGGTCTCGAATTCCAGGGACCAGATATCGTTGTGTCCGACGCCGGGCAGCGGGACGAAGGCCTTGGCGGGGCCCGGATGAAGGGCGTGGAGTTTGACTCCGTGGGAAAAGGGAATGATCTCGTCGCGCTCGCCGTGAAACAGGAGCAGGGGCACGCCGATGTCGGGCATGCGTTTCAGATTGGGGAATCGATCACCGGGAAACAGGGGCCTCGGCATGACGACGCGATAGACGGAGAGAAATGGGGAGATCAGCACCAGGCCGTGAAGGCTCGGCTCACGGGCGGCCAGCCAGACGGCGGGACCGCCGCCAACGGATTGGCCGATCAGGGTGACGCGTGCGGGTTCGATGTTCAGCTCACGAGTCAGATAATGCCACGCGGTCTCGATGGCTCGGTAGCACTCGGATTCCGACGGGGTGCCGGGGCTCAGTCCGTAACCCGGATAGTCCAAGGCCATGATGCCGACGCCTTGCCGGGCGAAGATCTCCAGCAGCGGGGCGAGGCCGCCGATGTCCTCGGCATTGCCGTGGGTCCAGAGGAGCACGGGGGCGTCATCCGCCGGCGGAGGATACCAGAGGGTGGCCAACTCGGCGCCGGGGCCGGTCAGCATTATCAGCGCGGGATGCCCGGCGTCGTAGGAGGACGGCGGAGGCGCGAAAATGAGGGAGTCGGCGAAGAACAAGGCGACAAGGAACAGGCTGCCATATACGAAGCCGGCGGATTTGAGAGGGCGATGCCAGCTCCACTCGCCCACCAGCCATTTTCGCCATCGCGATGATCCGCTCACTGCGGAGATTCCGTGAATTTCTCGGCGCGGAATCGTTCAATCCGAAGTCGCTCGTCTGGAAGGAGACCCGCTTTGCGACGGATGGCGGCCAGTTGTTTGTCCACGGTGTTGAGTTCCGGGATGTCGGGTAGCATGACGCCGCGGACCCCGCGTTTGGTGGCGGTGAGGACGACTCCGTAGATCTCGGGATCGAGTTCGATGATGGAGTCCACGCGTTCGGGCGCTCCGAGTACGCAGACTTCTATGGTCAGCTTGTTGAGTTCCCGCCGGTCTTTCACCGGCTTGAACTGATCGTCCTCGAAGGCGGCAAGACAGGCGCTGTGGCGGGTCTCCTCGACGAGGTTGTCGTGCGCGGGTTCGATGGAGCCGCCGACGCCGCGGATCTCGCCATTCTTGTCGCGCAGGGTCACGTAGACCCCGGCCTTAGCGGCCAGGTAGCCGGTGGCGGCGGGAGGCGGGGTTTTCGGCGCTTTTCCGGAGAGTCGCTCGATGATGGAAGCGCGGGCCACCGCGGGCAGGATTTCGCCCCCGGCTTCTTCACCGGAGGTGTCTATCGAAGAGGAGGATGGCTGCGGCATGGCGGATCTGAATAATGGTTGCGGGAGAGGCGAGTCCCCCGGTTTTTCCCAAATCGGCGGAGGAGACTCGTCAGGCGGAGCCTGTCATCGCCGCCGGGAAGGAGGGCGGGCGCGGTCGGTCTTCTCTGTCGATGCTTTCGCGAAGCATAAGCGAAAAGATCCGCCTACTCCAAGTCAGAATATTTTTTATGAGTGCCGCGAGCTTTCTCGGCCGGATATTTTGCGGCGTTCTTGGTCAGTTTGGCCTCCATGGCGGCGAAGAGATCGATGCCTAGATTGTCGGCCAATTCGGCGAGGTAGATGCCGATGTCGGCCATTTCGTCCGCGATTTCCACCCGCGCGGATTCATCCCGACAGTGGGCCTCGCTCTCGTCGAAGCTTCTCCACTGGAAGTGCTCGAGGAGTTCCGAGGCCTCCAGGGATATGGATATGGCGAGGTTCTTCGGATTGTGAAACTGCATCCAATCGCGCTCGTCGCGAAAGGCGCGGATCTTGTTCTGGAGTTCGGCCAGGGTGGGGGGCATGACGGTGGGATGGTTGGTGAAGGTTCACTCTCCGTAGCACAGCACTTTCCCATCGGTGGTGGCGATGAAGAGTCGTCCCCCGGCTGCGGCCATGCCGTCCCACGCGGGCAGGGAGGGAAGTCTCAACTCGCGGAGTTTTTCACCGGTCTCGGTTGAAACGGCCCAGAGTATGGCGCCCATGGTGCCCTCAAGGGCGGCGTCCTGTTCGGTCAGTAGTTTCTGAACTTCTTCGTCACCCTCCGAGAGTTGTTGAAAGGTCTCCTCCTCGTTGATGAGATCGGGCGGTCCGACGGCGATGAGGGCGTTCCCGGTTTTCACCATCGCCCTCACCAGCAGGGGGATGTCGCGGGTCCAGTCGAAGCGCACCAGGGTGCCGCTGGCCCGGGCGTTGCCGCCACCTTTTCCACCGGTGAACTCCATGGCGCCTCCGACGACGCCGGCGCTGACCGGCTCGACTTTCCCGGACAGGGTGCCGTGGTTTTTCTTGCCGGAGGTGTCGGTGGCATTTTTCTGGTCGAAGGAGAGGGCGAGTGCCATCTCCGCGTTCCTTGCGGTACTCGTGCCGGGAGCGGCGGAACGGGCGGAGATCTCCTCGGCGCTCAGTTCCCCAAAATAGAGGCGCACCTCGTCGATGAATCCCTTGAATGCCAGGGGACTCTTGTAATCCCCGACGGCGGAACCGTCATCAGCCGCGATTTCGAGTCCCTGTTTCGGATCGGTGGTGATGAAATCGGTGGCGTTCCCCTCGCCGGCCGGGAGGCCGTTCACGTAGAGTTTGAGGGATTTGTCTGCGCCGAGCACGCCAGCGAGATGCGTCCACTCGGGGCCGAGCTTCTGTTTGCCAACGGCGGAACGCAGTTCGCCTCCCGCCCGGAGAAGGAATCGCGGCAGACCGTCACGAATCGCCAGCGCGAAGCCATCGGCCGGGCCGCCGCGGGCGATGACGACCCCGTCTTTGGCGTCGGTTTTCACCCAGGCTTCGACGGAAAGAGGTTTGCCCATGGGGTTCAGGCTCGGGCTCGCTTTGAATGAGATCATCGAGGGGCCGCCGTCGCCCGGGGCTTGTCCACGGCGCGCGGCCTTGTCATCGACGGCGGATAGCGCGCCCTCGGGGGCGTCGATGGGAGCGGAAAACAACTGATGCTCGATGGTGGTGGTCCACTTGAGATACTCGGGTTTTCGACCGAAACCGAAGACTTTCTCATTATCGAAGACAATGATGCGTCCGCTGGGGGTGTTCTTGGCGGCTTGGTAGTAGCCGTTGTGACCGCCGGAGAAGCTCTTTCCGTAGACCCAGTAACTGCGGTGAAACCAGGTGTCGTCGAGGAAGCTCATCGGGGCGAAAAGATGGCGACCATCGCCCGCCTGCACGGCGGCGTTGGTCGGGGCATCCCCCGAGTGCGGGCCCAGGTCGAGGCGGTTGCCATCGAGGTCGAAGCGCTGGCTGCGCATGTAGACATAGCCGCCCGATGCGCTGAGGATATCGGGCAGGCCGACCGGCATTTGCAGGGTTTGGAGTCGGTTTTGCAGGTTTTCCCCGGTCTCGGGATCTGTCTCGTCAATAATGGACTCGCCGATGAGTTCGCCGGTCTTCGGTTCGAATCGATACATGCGCAGGCCGCCGTCGAGGAAGTTGGAGCGACCGGCCACTGCGTAGAGTACTCCGCTCTCCAGCAGCAGGTTGCCATGGACGGGCCAGACGGACTCCAACTGCTCGAAGGCCATGTGGCGGCGGTCATTCGGCGCGGCGCGGAATCGCCACACCAGGGCGCCGTCCTCCGCCCGCAGGCAGTAGACCCAGCCGTCGGCGGAGCCGAAATACACCGCGCCGTCGTGAAGCGTGGGAGGCGAGTCGACGCGGCCGCCCGCCGTGTGGCTCCAGACTTTCTTCCCGGTCCCCACTTCCAGCGCGTGAACGGTGTGCTCGTCGATCTGGGAAACGTAGGCCAGCCCGCCCGCCACGACCACGCTGCTGAGACGTCCGCCGAGATCGACGCTCCAGGATTCCTGGAGTTTCTCCGCCACCAGTGGGGCGACGGTGGCGCCGCTGCGGCTGTTGTCATGGCGAAAGGTGGGCCAATCGTCCGCCGCGTTGCTCGTGGAGGTGAGCGCGGCGCCATAGGCGGGGCCTTTCTCCAGGCGCAGGTGAAGCGGATCCGGCAACAGTTTGTCGGAGTCCGGCTGGGCGGGGGCGAGGGCGTTGAACCCGTAGAGCTTCGCCTCGGGATAGCACGCGCAATTGTGGGGTGGCGCGTAGGTGAGTCCATTGCAGGGCATGACTCCGTAGAGGCAGCCGCCACGCACCCAATGATGGATCTCCCACTGTTGACTTTGCGGATCGACAAACTCGATACCGGTGCGGGAGGGCATGATGAAGCGGTCCGTGGCCTTGGCGATGTAGCAGCGGTGATGAAACCAGTAGGTTTCCACGGTGGGAGGGAACTCGATCCGGGTTTCCCCGGTCTGGAGATCGACGCCACGGAAGACTCCATCATCCTTGCCACTGGTCAGCGCCGCCGACCAGACCAGGCCATTCATCACCAGAAGATCCTCCGGGGATTGATAGCCGCCTCGGGCATGTTCGGCGCTCCACAGTTCCTCGCCGGAGACAGCGTCGTAGGCGCGCATTTTGCGATCTCCCCCGGCGAACAGCACTTTGCCCTCGGACACGACCAGCTTGCCGCCGAAGTTGAAGTTGATGACATCGCGACGATCGGCTTTCCCGGTGGTCCAGACATCCTCGCCGCCCCGTCCGTTCACGGCGATCACTTTTTCCCCATCGTGAAAATAGGCCCGCTCCCCGTCCGCGGCCAGCGTCAGGGGAGTGACCACGCTGACCCGGTGCCAGAGTTCCACGCCGGTGGCGATGTCGAACGCCATCACCACGCGGGGCACTTCATTCCAGGCGTATTCCTTGGCCACCCGCCCCTGATCCCCGGTGTTGAGTTGGGGGAGGAATCGCGCCAGCTCGCGCTCCTCCTTCATCGCGATGACGTAGACGGTGTCGCCGGCCACCACCACTTCCTCGGTGCCTTCGCTGCCAGCCAACTCGCGGATCGTCTCGCCCGTGGCGGCATCGATCACCGATACCGGGGCCACGATTCCCATGGTACAGAAGACGAGGTCGTCGGTGGCCACCAGCCGACGCGCCAACTGGGTCGGCCCGCTCTTCAGCGGCCAGAGGTGGCTGTGCCAGTCGGGTATCTCGCGTTTCCAGAGCGGCACGCCGTTGAAAGCGTCGCGGGCGACGAGGGTCCACTTGGAGGGCAATTGGATGGAGATGCGCGAGCCGTCGTCCATGATGTAGAAAAGCCGGCCTTTCGCCGATACCAGGGCGCTCATGCTGGCCATGCGATCATGATGACGCGACCAGCGGGGGCTGCCCACCCACTGCATGCGCCGCGGCGGGCCGACCACGCTGTCATGCGCCACGGCGTTGCCTCCCGGTCCGTGCAGGAAGTGGGTCCAGTCATCGATTTCCGCCGGGACGGGCTTCACTTGCTTCTCCCGCGAGCCGTCTTCTTTCTTTAGATAAGCCACTCCGCGGGGGGCGAGCACCCGCAGGATCTCCTCCCCGGCGATGCCCTGGTTCGGCTCTACCACGATGAGGTTCACCATGCCGTCGATGTAGGGCAGACGATCCCCGTCGAGTCTTTCGAAGGCCACGGGGCCGTAGCCTCCCGAGGCGCGCAACGCGGCGCGGGCGGCGTCGACTTTCTCCGCATCACGCTCCAGCCCGTGGACCTGATAGGCGTCGGAGACTCGCAGGGTGGGGGTCAATTTTCCATCGCCCGATCCCAGATGCACCACGAAGCCGCCACGTATGCCGGTGGCGTCGAGGATGTCCGAGGCGCTCTCCTGCGCGTGGCCGGCGAGGTGGCAGGCCAGAAAGAAGATCGGAACCAGCCGGGGAGTTGTCGGCAGGTGGAATAGTTTGGCTTTCATCAGGGGAACAAACTAGCGAGTCCCCTCTCCCAAGAGTAGAAAAAAACGCGGGAACGGAGAATCAAAGCGACCCCAGAGGATCGAAGATCTTTTCCCATTCGATCGGCTGATCCAGCATCTCGCCGAGTGATTCGATCAGAGGTGTAGGCTGACCATTCACCCGCAGTTGGCCGTCGCCCAGCAGAGCCATGCCGGTGATAGCGGTCGCTTCTTCCACGAGAAGTCCGGAGGCGGTCAGCCCCGCCGACATGGCGGCTACCTGCTCAGCCGGGAGATCGCTCTTACTCACGTGCAGAGACAGCTCTCCGGATAGAGATGCGATCAGCGAGCGCAGGGTGGAGTGTTGGCGCAGCGGTTCCTCCCCCCCGAGGCCGAGTTTCAGGTCCGCGTGAGAGGTGCCGGTAGCTCCGGCGATCTCCAGGCGTTGTGTCACCGCGATTCCGGGCGCGAACAGGTCGAGCACTCCGTTGAGATAATCGACCAGGGCTTCGCGGTAGGCGGGGGAGTTCGCGAGGGCGGAACCCGACCCGGACGAGCCGGCGGCGACAGCGTCAATCTGGGCGGTTTGCATCTTTTGCGCATGCTCCATCAGAGTCTCGATGGTCGCGAGATCGAAGCCGCTTCCCCCGACCTCAACGGAAAAGCCTTTCTGAACGGCGGGTAAAAAAGGAGCCATGGGTCCGGCCAGTATCGGGGGCACGGACAGCTCACCGACGCCGTATTTCACTTTGCCAATAAGCTTGCCATCCGTGTTGCCGGAGTTGGCCTGGATCAGCGCGTTCTTGATCCCGATGTTACCCGCTTCAGAGGCAAAACTCAGCTCGGTCAGTTCGATTCTGGAATCACCAAGAAACAGCGCTGCGCGTTCGCTGGCGCGTTGTTGGTCTATCTCCAACAGCAGGCTCCCGATCCTGAGAGTGCCATCGGGAATGGCGGTTGTCACCGCCCCCAGAGTGAGCTGTCCCTTGAGGGATTGCGCGTCCCGGTAGTCGAAGGTGCCGTTGCCAGGCTGAGCCTCGACTTTCCCCCCCGTCCAACTCGCGCGCCAGCCTCCGATGCTGGCCACGCCTACAGCGCTCGTGATACCCCCGGCATCGTCACCCACCGCGCTGAGCGTGATGTCCGCTCCATCAAACTCGATCCGTCCGCCGGAGCCCTCGGGATCCTCCCAGATGGCCGGAGCCAGGGTGAGACGACTGGTGGCCGAGCGACTCAGCCCCATGGTGGTGCGCAGCACCAGCGGAGGCTCCCCCTGGAAGATCGTGGCGATCAGGTTTCGCACGGCTTCGGGATGAGTCTCGAGATCCAGTGTGGATATCGCGTAGTTGCTGCACGGAACCGGACCATCCGGGGTAAGCGCGAGGGGACCATGGAACACCTCGTGATTCAAAGCCAACGCGTGCCCCGGCATTCCGTCAGTGCCGAGCTCATCCTCGCTAAATGTCAGCCAAGTTTTCGCTTTGCTGGATAAAAACCCCCGCTCCACCTCGTGGCGTACATGCAGCAAGTCGTGCGTCGCCTCCGGATCGGGTGTCCCCCGCAGTGCGGACTCAACCCCGGCGCCGAACAGCCAAGTGGCCCCTGCCCAGAGCCCGGCTCCCGCGAGAACAGCCACCAACACGATGGTCAGGACGATTTTTTTCACCATGGGGCCATGCTAACCCGCCCCCTCGGGATGCGGGCAACAAAAATCGATGCACCCTGATAACAGGCGAAAACTCGACACGAATCACCCGTCGACCGTGGTGTCGTTGGTAATCTCGTCGGCGTAGAGATTGATCTTGGCGATGAGGTCCAGCACATCCTCCCGGCTCAAGTCGGAGAACTCCGTCTCCAGCGTGGCGATGAGGCATTCGGTGTAGCGTTGAAAGTCGCGCCTACTGATCGCCAGATGATGATGCACCTGCCGCAGGGGACGACCGCTGTAAACGATGGGTCCTCCGGTCGCCATGGCGAAAAACTCGCGCTGCATCCGCAGCAGTTTCTCCATCGGAGCGTGTTCAAAAAAGGATTTCAGCTCGGGGTCGGAGAGGACACGATCATAGAACGTGTCAACGAGGCGGATGATGCCGGACTCTCCTCCGATGCGGTCGTACAGGCTGGTGGCTTCTTCGCTCATGGTGTCGCGGTTGGGGCACAATGCGGCGGGATGGTGGGGGATGCAAGGCGTCTTGGCCGCTCCGCCAGCAAATGCGCGGGTTTTCACAAGAATCGGGGTTTTCCCGCGAGCGGGATGGTTTCCCCGACCGGGAGGCTTGCGACACTCCCCGGCTGGAGTAGCCTCTCACCTCCCTGAAAAATGCCGCCATCAGCCCGAGTCGAAACCATCGATGTGACCCTGCCGCTCGCCGAGTCGGAGGACAAGCGCGCCCAGCGCCAGGCCTTGGCCCGGGTACTCGGGATCACGCCGGAGAGGATCCGGGACATGCGCCTGCGCAAGCACTCCATCGACGCCCGCAAACCCCGGATTCGGGTTCAGTTGAGGATGGAAGTGGGAATCGACGGCGATCTCCCCGAAGAGATCCCGCCCATCGCCCACTATCCGAGGGTGAGCCCCGATGCGCCCCGGGTGATCATCGTCGGCTGCGGCCCGGCCGGAATGTTTGCCGCCTTGCGTTGTCTTGAACTGGGAAAAAAACCGGTGGTGCTGGAGCGGGGGAAGGACGCTTCCTCGCGGCGTTTCGATCTGGCTCCCATCCTCAGACACGGGACGGTGGTGGAGGATTCCAACTACTGTTTCGGCGAGGGAGGCGCGGGCACCTTTTCCGATGGCAAACTCTACACCCGCGCCAGCAAGCGGGGGCCGGTGGCGGAGGTCTATCGCACCCTGGTCGCCCACGGCGCGCCGGAACGCATCCTCGTCGACGCCCATCCGCACATCGGATCCAATCTGCTGCCCAATGTGGTGAAGGCGATGCGGGAGAGCATTCGCGCCGCCGGCGGGGAAGTGCGTTTCCAGGCCAGGGTCACCGATCTGCTGATCGAAAACGGACGCGCCCGGGGGGTGGTCACCGCCGACGGCGAGGAACATACCGGTGTCGCCGTCGTACTCGCCACCGGCCACTCGGCCCGGGATGTCTACCGCCTGCTGGAGACGCGTGGCGTGTTGATGGAACCGAAGCCCTTCGCCATGGGAGTGCGCATCGAGCACCCGCAACCGCTCATCGACAGTCTTCAATATCACTACAAACTGGGTAGGGAGCGCCCGCGTCTGCTCCCGGCTGCCAGCTATCGTTTGGCGACAAAGATCGAGGGACGGGGCGTGCATTCCTTCTGCATGTGTCCCGGGGGATTCATCGTGCCGGCGGCGACGGAAAACGACGAAGTGGTGGTCAACGGCATGAGCCTGTCCCGGCGTGATTCGCCCTTTGCCAATAGCGGACTGGTAGTGACCGTGGAGCCGGAGGATTGCGAACCTTTTCGCTCAGAACACGGCGTGCTGGCCGGGGTCGCCTTTCAGAAAGCGCTGGAGACGGCGGCCAAGATCGCGGGTGGAGGCGGTCAGACGGCTCCGGGGCAGAGGCTCACCGATTTCCTGGCCGGACACGATTCGGAAAGTCTCGGCGAGACCAGTTACAAGCCCGGACTGAATCCCGCGCGGATCGACCAATTGCTGCCGACTTGGATGGTTGACCGGATGCGGAGCGGATTCCATCTTTTTGGCCGACAGATGCGTGGCTATGTCACCCGCGAGGCCATGCTGGTGGGGTTTGAGACGCGCACCAGTTCGCCGGTGCGGATTCCGCGTAACGACGCGACGCTGCAACATCCCGATATCGGCGGACTTTTTCCCTGCGGCGAGGGGGCGGGCTATGCCGGGGGCATCGTCAGTGCCGCCCTCGACGGCATCCGATGCGCTGACGCCGTGGCCGCGGTTTCCGGTTAGGAGATGTCGGCCCTTCCCAGGCGATCAGTGCCCGCTTCCGTCCCGAGCCCCAGCGATAGCCGGAAATGACGCCGGTTTCGCGGATGACGCGGTGGCAGGGAATGAGCAGCCCGACCGGGTTGGCGCCGATGGCGGTGCCGACGGCGCGCGCGGCCGTGGGTTGGCCGATGGCTTCGGCGATGCGTCGGTAGGTGGTGAGATGGCCGGGTGGGATCGCCAGCAAGGCGCGCCAGACGCGGACCTGGAAATCGGTGCCGCGCACCCAGGCGCGCAGGGATACGGTGCTGGTTTCCCGGCGGCAAAAGTGGGTGTCGAGCAGGTTGGCGGCGCGGTCATCGTCGCGGATCAGTTCGGCTTCGGGCCAGGCCTCCGCGATGGGAGAGGAGTATGGGTGGTTGTCTCCATCGACAAAACTCAGATGACAGACGCCGCGTGGACTTTCTCCGATCAGGCAGGTGCCGAAAGGCGTATCGGCCATGCCCCAGCGGACCTGGAGTCCGGCTCCGCCGCGCTTGATCTCTCCGGGTGAAGCGGCTTCGAGACCGACGCAGAGATCGTGGAGTCGACCCGGTCCGGAGAGGCCGGAGTCGAGCGCGGCGTCGAGGACGGCCGCGCCGGCGGCAAGCCGCTCCCGGGCGCTGCGCAGGGTGAGGCATTGGAGGAAATCCTTGGGAGTGACTCCGGTCCAGCGGACGAATTCCCGATGGAACTGTGATTCACCGAGCTCGGCGAGTGAAGCCAGTTCGGCGAGACCAGGCTGCTCTCGGTGATGGGTATCCAGCCATTCGATGATTCGCCGCATGCGTGCGTAGCCGCTCATGCCGGGATCATAGGCGCGCGGCGAGAGGCGGCCACCCGATTCTTGCGGTGAATGGACGTCGTCGACCCACGGCACTCATTCCAGCCCCAACAAGCCCAGGCTATCGCGATGGATCATTTTCTCGATCTCCTCGGGATCGAGTCTCGGTAGCGCGCTGCCGGCGAGCATATCGTTGAGCTTCCTCACTCCCTCGACCGAGGCATTCACAGTGGTGAACGGAAAATCGGTGCCGAACAGCACCTTGTCCCAGACGCCGTATTCCTGGACCAGCATCAGGCTCTGGTAGAGCTGGTAGGGCCGGTAATGCAGGGCGCTGATGTCGGCGAACACGTTGGGATGCTTCCGGATGGTGACGATGCACTCGCCCTCCCACGGATGGCTGAGATGGGCGAGGATGAATTTCACCTCGGGATACTTCATCGCCACCGGTTCGATGAGGTGGGGAAAGGTGCACTCCAGCGGCGCCTGCCGGATGAAGGTGGTGCCGGTGTGAAGCAGGACGGGGAGATTTTTCTCCCTCGCATATTCCCAGAGCGGCTCGAGCGAGGGATCGCTGATCTTGAAGCCGGCATACATGGGCAGCAGCTTCACACCTTTCAGCCCAAGTTCCTCGTGACCGTGTCGCATCTCGTCTTCCCATCCGGGCTGGGTCGGATCCACGGAGAGGAAACCGATCAGCTTGTCCGGATGCCGGTTCACGTAATCGGCCACATAGGCGTCATCGACCCAGATGCCGGCGAGCTTCGCCTTTCCCCCGAAGACCACGGTGTGCACATCGTCGGGCGAGGAGGCGCGGTAGGCTTCGTAGGTGACGGTCAGGTCGACGGTGGTGTTGGCGCGGGCGCCCGAAGCCTGGCGGATGAAATCCTCGCTGAAGGCGTCGGGAAAGGGCCAGGCGTGGCTGTGGATATCGATGATCATGGGAAAAGGTTTCAGTTTTCAGCGGGCATCGCCCAATTCTTCGCCCACGGCTTCCTGGAGGCGATCGAAGAGCCGGTCGACCTCGCCGCGAGTCTCCTCGTCGAGAACGAAACCACGAGGACCTCGGACGAGTTCATTCTGAAAGATTCCCTGGCGGATGAGGAGGTGTTTCTCCACCGCCAGGAATCCGTCGAGGCTGGTCTGGAGAGAGATCAGCGCGGCGAGAGGCTCGTGAATGCGGGCGGCGTGATCAAGGTCTCCGGCTTTCAGGGCATTCCAGAGAGGAACGATGGCGGAGATGAGGTCGGCGCCGGGCATGGTGCCGACGATGCCGCGCTGAAAGGAATCGATCAGGGCGATACCGCCGGTGCCTTCGAACACGCGGGCGCGTCCGTTCGTGGCGTCGCGCAGGGCGGAAAGTCTCGGCCCGATGGGCGAGGCCTCGGGTTTGAAGAGCACCCGCTCGGGGCCGAACTCGTCGAGCAGGCGCGCCTGAAACGCGATGGACATGGGGCGCCCGACGTAGCCGCTGGCATCCTGGACGATGACGGGAATGGAGACGACTTCGAGGAGCCGGCGGTAGTAGTCGGACAGTTCGTGTTCCTCCAGCGCAATGGACACCGGCGGGATCGCCATCAGCGCGGTGGCGCCGCAGGACTCCGCGTGGCGGGCGTGGCGCTCGGCGACGTGGCTGCTCTCGGCTCCGACGCTGATAATTGCGGCACCTTTCCCCTTCGCCAGATGGCAGGCCTGACGCGCGAGCTGATCGCGCTCGTCGTCGGACAGGCGGAGGACTTCGGAGACCATGGCCATGACGATGCCGTCCGCGCCTTTGGCGAAGAGCCACTCGATCTCGCGGGCCAGGGTTTCGAAATCGATCAATTCGTCGGAGCGATAAGGGGTCTGGAACACCGGCAGCACGCCGGCGAGGGGGGGAGTGGGCGAGTCGGACATGAGTTTGGCCCCATTGATAGCGGAGCATGGGCATGGGGAAAAGAATCGATTCCATCGCAAAGACGGGATTGTCAGGTGGCATACAAGAGGGTTGAATCGGTGACCTGACCCTGTTGAGTCGGGTTTCTCGCCCACCTTGCGACACATGAATCTTCTCGTCATCGGAACCGGCTCCATCGGGGAGCGCCACCTGCGTTGTTTCCAGCAGCTGGGACGCTGTGAATCAATCGCGTTCTGCGAGACGCGCGACGAGCAACGGGCGACGATCGCGGAGCGCTACGGCATTCCCGAATCGCTCGCGTTTTCCGATCTCGACACGGCGCTGAGTTCCGCCCGCTTCGATGCCGCCGTGGTGGCGACGCCGGCGCCGACGCACATCCCTTTTGGAAATCGCCTCGCGGAGATGGGGGTGCATCAGCTGATGGAGAAGCCGCTCAGTCTTTCGCTCGATGGAGTGGAGGATTACGCGCGTCTGGTTCGCGAGCGCGGCGTGGTGGTGGCGGTGGGTTACGTGCATCGCGCGCATCCCGCGGTCGGGGCGGTGAAGGCGGCTCTCGATTCGGGCCGATTCGGTCGCCCGCTGCAGTTCCGGATCGCGTCGGGCCAGGCTTTCGCGACCCTGCGGCCGGCCTATCGTGAGGTCTATTTCGCGAGACCGGAGATGGGCGGCGGAGCGATCAACGACATGATCACCCATCACTACAATGTGGGCGACTGGCTCGTGGGTCCGATCAGCCGCATCGTGACGGACGCCGCTCACCAGGTGCTCGACGGGGTCACGGTCGAGGATACGGTGCACAGTCTGACCCGGCAGGCGAATGGTGTGATGGGCAGCTACACGCTCAATCTCTATCAGCAGCCGAACGAACTCATGACCACGGTGGTATGCGAGCGGGGCACGCTGCGGATCGAGTATGCGAAGAAGCGCTGGTCGTGGATGACGGAGCCGAGCGGGGAATGGCATCACGAACCGGTCGACATGCCCGAAGTGGATGTGATGTATCGGCGGCAGAACGCGGCCTTCCTAGACGCCATCGAGGGCAGAGGCGAAGTACTCTGTCCGCTGGAGGACGCCATCCGGACGCTGAAGGTGAACCTGGCTTCGCATCGCAGCGTAGCGGATGGAAACTGGCAGGAAGTGAAGGGAGGGGCGACAA
This sequence comes from uncultured Verrucomicrobiales bacterium, assembly GCA_964439145.1. Classification (GTDB taxonomy): domain Bacteria; phylum Verrucomicrobiota; class Verrucomicrobiia; order Verrucomicrobiales; family DEV007; genus JAEUHH01. The sequence goes on along the minus strand of CAYTNL010000035.1, from coordinate 63 downwards.
TCCTGTCGCCCTAGCAGCCTGTCGGACTTAGGCGAGTGACAATTGCAGGTGAAAAGGTAACCT
>CAYTNL010000034.1:4549-61128 GCA_964439145.1 uncultured Verrucomicrobiales bacterium | reverse complement strand
AAGCAGCGCGGTCTCCTCGACGACACCCTGGTGGTCTGGGGCGGCGAGTTCGGCCGCACCTCCTACTGCCAGGGAAAACTGGAACGCGACAACTACGGCCGCGACCATCACCCTCGCTGCTTTTCCCTCTGGCTCGCCGGCGCCGGCATCAAGACCGGCCTCACCTACGGCGCCACCGACGAGTGGTGCTACAACATCACCGAGAACCCGGTGCATGTGCACGACCTTCACGCCACCATGCTGCACCTGCTCGGGATCGATCACGAGCGCCTCACCTACCGCTTCCAGGGTCGCTACTTCCGCCTCACCGATGTGCACGGGCATGTGGTGGAGGATATTTTGGTCTGACGAAAGGAGGGGCGACAATCCTGTCGCCCTTGAAAGACAAACACTATCCCAATCCCTCGACTTCCCAGCCTTCGCGGTAGGGCTGTTTCACCAGGGCGGAGGCCTCCGGACTGTTGTCGAACTTCAACGCCTCCGGGTTCCACTCCAGAACCTGACCCGGGAACCGACTGACGATCGTTCCCAACAGCACCGTTTCCGTCAACGGCCCCGCGTAGCCGAAATGGGAAGTCGTCTCATCCTCGCCGCGGATGGCGTCGATCCATTGCTGGTAGTGATTCACGCCCTCGACCACCTCAAAGTTGTTCGCGTCGGGTTTTCCGTCGCGAAAAATCTCCGGAAGACCGTTGCTCCCGTGTCCGGCCACGAGGGTTCCGGTTTCCCCGACATAGAGCGAGCCTCCCGCCGCCGGCTTGTAGTCCGAAGGCAAACCGCAGGCGGCAAAATCGGGGCGCTTGTCGCCATCGTGCCACGTCAGTTCCAGGCGATCACTCGTCGTGTATTTCGTTCCGGCGAACGTGTAGCGAATCCGTTCCGCCTTGGGAAAGGTCTCCGGCATCGGCTCCGGCCCCTCGTAGGCGACCGTCCGCGGCGCGCCCAGTTCCAGTGCCCAGACCGGCGGATCGATGATGTGGGCTCCCATGTCGCCCAGCGCACCCGCGCCGAAATCGAACCAGCCGCGCCAGTCGAACGGCTGGTAGGCCTCGTGAAAAGGCCGCTCGGGCGCCACTCCCAGCCAGAGATCCCAATTCAGGGTTTCCGGCACCGGCATTCCGCCTCCGGGCCGCGCGATCCCCTGCGGCCACGTCGGTCGGTTCGACCAGCAGTGCACCTCCTTGATCTTTCCGACCGCTCCATCGCGAATCAGTTTCACCAGCGTCCGGTAGGTCTTTCCATTGTGATGCTGGTTGCCCATCTGGGTGGCCATGCCCGCCTCACTCGCCGCCGCGGCGATGGCGCGGGATTCGTGCACCGTCCGCGTCAGCGGTTTCTGCGTGTAGCAGGCGATGCCGAGCTTCAGCGCCGTCATCGTGATCGGCGCATGCATGTGATCGGGCGTCGTCACGGTGATGCCGTCGAGCGCGTCGCCCTCCCTCTCCAGCATCTCCCGCCAGTCGACGTAGCGATTCGCCTTCGGCCACTGGTTTGCCGCGAGGAGAAACCCACCCTGCCGTTTCGTGCGTCCCTGGTTGACGTCGCAAAAGGCCCGCATGTTCGCGAACCTCGCGGCCCCGTTGGAATCGGCCCAGCCTTTTCCACCCACGCCCACCGAAGCGATGTTCGGCGTCTCGTTCGGCGACGCGGCCCAGGATCCCATCACCGGCGCGAGACCGGTGGACGAGCAGAAGGTGAGGAAGGTGCGGCGTTTCATCCCCGGCATGATGGAGAGTCGGGAGACCGATGGCCAGCACGGGATGGGGTGAGTCTCGAATCGCGCCGTCGGGGAGGGGATGCCGACGTGGTCGATACTTCAGGGCGGGGACTTGTCATTGATTTCATCGATGTTTACCTCCCGGTTTTACAATTTGAGCGGGGAGTGTTCCGGCCGCTTGTTGGGCGTCGATTCATGAATTCCATTGACGAGACTCCTCCGCTCACCGCCACCAAACGCGTCCGCTGGCTGGTTGTCGGCCCGGCGCTGGCCTTGCCGCTGGTGGCGTCGTTTTTCTACTTCGTGCTTTTTCCCGGCACGGCTTTTGGCAACGCGTTCTACTCGGCGATCAAGGTTTTCCTCCTGACCTGGCCGGTGATCGCCACCTGGCTGATCCTGCGCGAACGCTTCATCCGGGAGAGACCCGGACTTTTCCATCGCCGGAAATCCTTCCTCATCGGTGGACTCTTCGGGTTGGCGGTCGTCGGGCTCATGCTATTGCTGCGGGAGTTTTCGCCCATGGGCGCAGTGCTGGAGCAGAATGGCGCCCGCATCCGCGAGCGGGTGGAGGGCCTGGGAATGCTGAACCATTTCGTGCTGGCCACCTTCGCGATATCCATCGTCCACGCGGCGCTCGAGGAATTCTACTGGCGCTGGTTCGTTTACGGAAATCTCCGCCATCTCGTTTCCCGACCGTGGGCGCACGGACTGGCCGCGGTGGGGTTCCTGTCGCACCACATCGTCATCACGAGCCAGTTCTTCCCGCTCGGATTCGCGATCTTTCTCGGGATCTGTGTCGGCATCGGCGGGATCTTCTGGAGCTGGCTCTACCAACGCCACCGCACGCTCTGGGGCGCGTGGTTCAGCCACATGATCGTCGATTTCGGGATCTTCTGGATCGGCTACCAGATCCTGTTCGGACGCTAACGTGCCGCTTGGTCGACGCGCTCACGGGAGAGCGGGTTTTCTCAGCAGCTCGCGCATTTTATTCAGGTCCGTGGTGGGCAACTGACAGGCGAAATTCTCGCAGACATAGGCGGTCGCCTTGCCGTCGATGGCGACCTGGGTTTCGGTGAATGGCGCCAGCTTCGCGAGTCGGGCGGCGGCGGCCTCATCGTTGGACGGGCGCAGAAGTATCACCTTGTTGGGTAGAAATGGACGGCGCAATTCGGCGAGCATGGCCCGGGTGTCCGCGGACGCGGGGTCGCCGCAGATCACGATCTCCCGGCTCGGTCCGAACAGAAAATCCAGCGCGCAGAGCACGAGAGGGTAGGCGAATGGCTGCTGCCCGACCTCGCCGGAAAAGGCCCGCACCAGCGCGTCGGCCTTCTCCTCGTAGCGGGTCTCGCCCGTCATCCGGTGGAGGCGGGCGAGATTGAGCAGGCTGACGGCGTTGCCGCCGGGGATGGCGCCGCCGTAGAGTTTTTTGGAACGCACCAGCAGCTCCTCGGAATCGTCGGCGGTCATGAAAAAGCCGCCCTCCGCGTCGTCCCAGAAATGCTCGACCGTGGCGTCCGCGAGGCGCGTCGCCTCCTCGAGATAACGGGGATCGAAGTTCGTCTCGTAGAGCTCCAGCAGCCCCCAGGTGAGAAAGGCGTAGTCTTCGAGATGAGCGGTGAGACCGGCCTCTCCCAGTCGCCAGCGTTTCAGCAGGCGGCCTTTGTCGTCGACCAACTCGGAGAGCACGAAATCCGCCGCTCTCTTCGCGGCGACGGCGTAGTCGTCATCGCCCAGCACCTGGGCGGCGCGGGCGTAGGCGGCGATCATGAGACCGTTCCAATCAGTGAGGATCTTGTCGTCCTTCTGCGGGTGGACGCGGAGTTCGCGCGCCTGGAAAAGCTTTTCGCGCAGCGTCTCCGCTCGCGCCCGGTCGGCTTCGGGGATATCGGCCCGGAGGTGGGGAATGTTCGCGCCGGTGAGTTCCCCGGTGGCCTCTTCCTTGAAGTTGCCGACCTCGGCGAAGTTGAAGGTTTCGGAGAAAAAGGCGCCGTCCTCCTCGCCGAGTACGGCTTTTACCTCGGCCACGGTCCAGACGTAGAATTTGCCCTCCTCGCCCTCGCTGTCGGCGTCCTCGGCGGAGTAGAATCCGCCGTCGGGATGCGTCATGTCGCGGCTTACGTAACCGAGCACCTCGCGCGCGGTGGCGGCGAACCGCTCGTCGCCGGTACGCTGGTAGGCCTCGACATTCGCGAGGGCGAACAGGGCCTGGTCGTAGAGCATCTTTTCGAAATGCGGCACCAGCCAGATGGGATCAGTGGAGTAGCGATGAATGCCGTGGCCGACGTGGTCGTAGACGCCGCCGCGGCGCATCGAGAGGAGCGATTTCTCCACCATGGCGACCGCCTCCGGATCGCCCAGCCGATCTCCGGCGCGCAGCAGGAACATGAGATTGGGCGGCACGGGAAACTTCGGCGCCTGGTCGAATCCGCCGTGATCGGCGTCGAATCGCTCGGCGAACGACGCCAGGGCGCGCTCGAAGATCTCGGGCTTGAGTTCGCCGCCGGGGGAGCCGCCGGTCATCTCCTTGAGTTTTTCCGCGAAGCGGTCGGCGTCGGCGAGCACGGCCTCGTGCTGATCTTTCCAGATCCCGGCGATGTGGGGTACCAGATCGAGCATGCCGGGCCGACCGGTGCGGCTCTCTTTGGGGAAGTAGGTACCGGCGAAGAAGGGTTTCTTTTCCGGGGTGAGAATGACGGTCATAGGCCAGCCTCCGCCGCCGGTCAGAGCCTGGGTGAAAGTCATGTAAACTTCATCGATGTCCGGTCGTTCCTCCCGATCGACCTTCACCGGGATGAAGTGTTCGTTGACGAGTTTGGCCACATCCTCATCTTCGAAGGATTCGTGCTCCATCACATGGCACCAGTGACAGGTGGTGTAGCCGATGCTGAGAAAGACGGGCTTGCCGAGTTTTTTCGCCTCGGCGAAGGCCGCCTCGCCCCAGGGCCACCAATCGACGGGGTTGCCCGCGTGTTGCAGGAGGTAGGGACTCTTTTCGAAAACCAGCCGGTTGTATTCCGGACCGCCGTCGGCCGGGAGTCGGGCGAGTTCTTCCGGGGAGGGGATGGGCTTGCGCCGGGGGGAGGCTTCGGAGGTCACCGGAGCAACTTCGCGCAAAGCGAGACCCAGGGCGAGAACCAATAAGATCGGGGGTTTTCGGGACATGGCGACGGTCATCATCGCACGCATCCCCGTCCGCGCGAGCCGGATCGGATGGCGGGATCGGGGCGTCATCCAACCCTCTTGGGTCGGGGACCGTACCCTCTTTGGTCGGCGGGTTGTCAGGAGGGGAGACTGGACCTATGATGCGGCCCTTTCTCCCCGAGTATTTTTTCCCACCGGCCCATCCCAGACCATGCACGAACTCAAAGACACGCAGAACGAACGCGATTACCGGCAGATTGCGATTGATCGTGTCGGCGTGAAGGATCTGCGCTATCCGATAGAGGTGCGGGACAAGGCGGGCTCGAGTCAGAACACGGTGGCCACGGTCTCGCTGGCGGTGGACCTGCCGCATCACTACAAGGGCACCCACATGAGCCGCTTCATCGAGGTGCTCAATTCGCACGGTCCGGTGCTGGATGTGCACACCATTTCCGGCATTCCGCGGGAGCTGCTGGAGCGGCTGGACGCGCAGCGGGCGCATGTGGAGTTTCGATTTCCCTTTTTTCTCGAAAAAAAAGCGCCGGTGAGCGGGGCGGGGGGGCTGATGGATTACGAGGTGATCTTCGAGATCGACGCGACTCGTGAGACCCAGGATTTCATCGTGACGGTGCTGGTGCCGGTGACGACGCTCTGTCCCTGCTCCAAAGCGATCAGCGCGCGCGGCGCCCACAACCAGCGCGGGATCGTGACTTTCGCGGTGCGCTTTCGCGAGGAGCCGGTCTGGATCGAGGACCTCATCCGCCTGGTGGAAACATGTGCCAGCTCGGAACTCTACAGTTTGCTGAAGCGGCCCGATGAGAAGCACGTCACCGAGGCGGCCTATGACAATCCCGTCTTCGTCGAGGATCTCGTTCGCAACGTGGCCGCCGCCGCCAATGAGCAGGAGGCCGACATCGCCTGGTACCGGGTGGAGGCGGAGAATTTCGAGTCCATCCACAATCACAACGCTTACGCGGTGGTGGTGAAGGGCGAGTGAGGCCAAAAGTTTTCCCATCGCGCATCGTCCCACGCGGGCACGAAAAAACCGCCGTCCCCGGGGGGAAGCGGCGGTTTTCGAAAGTTTCTACCGGGCAGTGGATTACCAGGAGCGACCGCGGGTGTAGTTGACGGTGGAGAGCTGGCCGAGCTGCGGCGGGAACTCCTCGTAACCGTGGGTCGGGTCGTAGTTGATGCTGGTGTAGGGGGGGCGGTAGGTGTCCTTGTAGAGGGGTTTGCGGAAGTTCACCACCTCGTAGACACCGTAGGCGAGACGGGCGCCGGTGCGCTCCAGACCGGTGATGATGCCGTTGAAAATGATCTCGGTGGACTGGTCTCCGGATTCGTTGGAGCGCCACACGGCCACCGGCAGCTCGGTCCAGCCATAGAGGATGTTGGAAAGGCCACGCGCCAGTTTGCGGGTGGAGGTGTATTTGCTCTTCGGGAGCGCCTGAATGTCGGCGACGGCGATGGAGACGATGCCCAGCAATGCGAGTGCGACCAGAAATTTCTTCATAGAGGACGAAGAATAGACAGGCGTCCCCGGCTTGGCAACCCTATTTTTTTCGCTTGGCGCGGGGGCGGTTGTTCCTATGTTCAGGGATCATCATGCATCCTGATCTCGAAAAGCTTGTCGCCCGCGCCAAAATCGATCCGTCTACCGCCGCTCTGCTTGATCGGCTCCAGCCCGGAACCCACTGTTATCACAAGAGCTGGAAAGCGGGGCGCATCGATTCGTGGGATCGCCTCTCGCTGAAGGTGGTCATCGATTTCGAGGACAAGCCCGGCCACGAGATGGGGATGAAGTTCGCCGCCTCCTCGCTGGAGCCGGTGGCGGATGATCATTTCTACGCCAAGCGTTTCGGGAATCTCGAGGAGATGCAGACCATGGCGAAGGACGATCCGGTGTCGCTGGTGAAGCTCGCGCTGGAGGGCTCGGGCAGCTCGCTGTCTCTCGACAATCTCGAGGAGATGATCAAGGGCACCATCATTCCCGAGGGCAAATACAAGGGCTGGTGGGAAGCGACCAAAAAGAAACTCCGCACCGAACAGCGTTTCGTGGTGCCGGCCAAACGCAACGAGCCTCTGGAGCTGCGTGACGCGGATCTCAGTCCCTCGGACGCCCTGGTGCAGGACTACGAGAGCGCCCGCGATCTCAAAGGCAAGACCAAGGCGGCCGAGGCGATCCTCCGGGAGATGCCCGTGTTCGCCGATCCCGCCGCCCAACTGCTCGGCGTGGTGGAGGACTTGACGGAGTCGGCCAGAAAAGCGCAGAAGCTCAATCTCGATGCCTCCATCGAGATGATCCTGGAGCGCGACGAGATTCAGAAAAAAGTGCCCGAGCTGAAGCTGGACGAGGATCAGCTCACCATCGCCAAGCTGGTGGCGGCCAACGAGGAGTCGCTCCCGGAGCTGATGCAGAATCTCTCCATCTCGCGGGTGCGCCTGGTCATACAGGCCCTGCCCGACGCCTTCGGCGCCGAAAACTGGGTGGAGAAGACCCTGAGCCTGATCCCGCAGTGCAATCTGCGCGCCATTTCCGAGATCGCCAAATTTCTCGCCGACCAGGGACACAGCGACACGGTGCTGGAGTTCTTCGAATCCCGGTTGTCTCAGCGCACGCTGCCATCCGACGCCCTCGCCTGGGTGTGCAAAGAGCGCAAAGGCATGGCGGAGGTCATTTTCGACCCCTCCATCAGCCTCGCGGTGATGAGTTCGCTGGAGGTGGATTCGCTCAACGAAGAGGGCGGGGTGCGCGCGGCGAACCGGTTGCGCGATCTGCTCAGCGATGACAAGACGCTGATCCATGATCTCATCGCCGAGGCGGACATCAACACGGTGCGGAATTTCGCCGGTCGACTCATGGGCACCGCGGTGTTCGATGACCTGACCCGCAACTCGCTGATGGCCCGCATCATCAAGATGTATCCCGATCTGCTCGATCTCGTTGGCGGGCAGGATGGCGACTCGGAGGATCCGCTGTTCGTTTCCGAAGAGAGCCTCATCAAGCGCAAGGCCGCCTACGACAAACTCGTCAAGGAGGAGATCCCCCAGAACCGCGAGGACATCAAGATCGCCCGGTCCTACGGGGACTTGCGCGAGAACTTCGAGTACAAGTCCGCCAAGGAATACCAGCGGGTGCTGATGAAGCGCAAGGCCGATTGGGAACGCGATCTCAAACTGGCGCAGCCGATGGATTTCACCAACGCCGACACCGCCAAAGTCGGCCTGGGCACCGTGGTCAGTCTGGAGAACACCGCCAACGGCGAGGGCCGCGAGGTCACCGTGCTCGGTGCCTGGGACAGCGATCCGGAGAAAGGCGTCCTCGCCTACCTCTCGGATGTGGGCCAGGCGCTCCTCGACAAGACCGTGGGCGAGGAAGTCACCCTCCCCACCGCCACCGGCGGGCGCGAGACATTTCGCATCATCGGGATCGGCGGCTGGAAAGGCTGATCGTTCCCGCGCGGTCGGGGGCTTTGTGGAGCCCTGTCGCCCGGCCCTCGGCCCACGCAACGGAACCGCCGCTTGAAATCAAGGGCCGCAGGGACTACCCCTTGCGCCCAAGCCCCTCCCTTGCCGCTGAAATTCTCAGAATTTTAGCGGTTTTAATATTGAAGAAATCTAAAGTAACGCCAACTTAAACCTGTTATCGTCATGTTCGACACCATCATCTCCGACATCCGAGGCCGTGAAATCATCGACAGCCGTGGCAATCCCACGGTCGAGGTCGACGTGGAGCTCGAGGGCGGCGCCATCGGTCGCGCCGCCGTTCCCAGTGGCGCCAGCACTGGCGAGCACGAAGCCTGCGAACTCCGCGACGGCGACGATTCGCGCTACCTCGGCAAAGGCGTCACCAAAGCGGTGGAGTCAGTGAACACCAGGATCGTGGAAGCCCTGCTCGGCGCCGACGCCACCGACCAGACATCGATCGACAAGGCGATGCTCCAGCTCGATGGCACGAAGAACAAGAAAGAGCTGGGGGCCAACGCCATCCTCGGCGTTTCCATGGCCGTGGCCCACGCCGCCGCCAGTCAGCTCGGACTCCCGCTCTACAAATACCTCGGCGGTCCCAACGCCAAGGTGCTGCCCGTGCCGATGATGAACATCCTCAACGGAGGCGCCCATTCCGACGCGCCCATCGATTTCCAGGAGTTCATGATCGTGCCCAAGTCCGCCCCGACTTTTCGCGAGGCGCTGCGTCAGGGAGCGGAGATCTTCCACGCGCTGAAAAAAGTGCTCAAGGGCCGCGGACTTTCCACCGCCGTGGGTGACGAGGGCGGTTTCGCGCCGAATCTCGACTCCGCCGACGACGCTCTGGCGGCCATCGCCGAAGCGGTCGACAAGGCCGGCTACCGCTTTGGCGAAGACATCTTCATCGCCCTGGATGTCGCCTCGTCCGAGTTCTACGACGCCGAAAAAGGCAAATACGTCTTCAAAAAGTCCGACGGTCGCGAGCTTTCCGGCGCCGAGCTGGTCGATTTCTACATCGATCTGCAGAAAAAATATCCCATCATCTCCATCGAGGACGGTTGCGACGAGAACGACTGGGACAGTTGGAAAATCATGACCGAGAAGATGGGTCACAACACCCAGCTCGTCGGCGACGACCTGTTCGTGACCAACGTCGATTTCCTCAGCAAAGGCATCAGCCTGGGCGTGGCCAACTCCATCCTGGTGAAAGTGAACCAGATCGGTTCTCTCACCGAGACCTTCGACGCCGTGGAACTGGCCAAGGAAAACCGCTATACCTCCGTGATCAGTCACCGCTCCGGCGAGACCGAGGACGCCACCATCGCCGACATCGCCGTGGCCACCAACGCCGGCCAGATCAAGACCGGCTCCCTCAGCCGCTCCGACCGGATCGCGAAGTACAATCAACTTCTCCGCATTGAAGAACAATTGGGCGACGACGCCATCTACGGCGGCAAAATGAAGGTCTGATCTCAACCGAACCACCACCCGTTCTCACATGCGCCGGTCCCGACACCCGGGATCGGCGCCGCTCTCACCCAGGAAAGGGGAGAGCCGAGAGGGCGGGCGGAATCGTTGAGAGAATGCCCCCTCAGACGGCCGGGAACCCCGTGGGAGCGCGAGCAAGTGGCGACGTCGTCCCCGTCAGCAATGTCGGGACGATTTCCTTTTTTCCCCACCGCCACCGCCGCTCCGCCTTCCCATGCGAGACCCCGATTTCCAGGAGTTCGACCGCGACTACCACGGCGGCGTCGCGTCCGCCCACGGGGCGCCGCGTCCGGACCTCTGGCAGCGCCTCTCGCGGGTCATGGAGGTATTCCTCTACATCCTCATCCTCGCCGCCATACTCCGTTTGTTCTGGCCCGAGGTCGAAAAGCAACGGGCGCTCAATGCCGAGCTGGCCCGGGTGGAGAGGGAGAAAGCCGAACGCGAAGTTCGCGTCGCCGAACTGCGCGAGGAGTATGGACTCCTCAAGAGTGATCGGGAATACATCGAGACCGTCGCCCGCGACCAGCTCGACATGGCCCGTGAGGGCGAGTACATCATCCGCATCGAGCGACCCGAGGAGCCGGAGCCCCCGCTCGCGGAAGACGCGACCGCCGCGCCGCCCAAGCTCAAGCCGCTGAAGCCCCTGACGCGGGAGTGAACCGCTCCCCCCCGGCGCCGCGTGGGACCGGAGCCGGGGATGTCCGGAAAGTGACCAGAGATCTTGTCGGCAGGCACCGGGGTATGCCGAGGATCGTAGCGGGTGGTTGCGGTTTGGGATATCCGGATGGCGGCGACCGAATTTTCGCGGTACCCAACCCTCTTTGGTCCCTGACCCAACCCTCTTGGGTCGCGGAGTGGCCTCCGGCAGGTTGATAACTGCGCAACTCGGAGAAAACCAACGCGCCAGGAGCTCCCGCCTCTCGGCAGCGGCCACCCCCGACCCGCGGCTCTCCCTCTTCGCCGCCGCGATATCCCCCGGGCAAGTTGCCCGCAACCTCACTCCCCATCTCCGCCCGGATAGACGCGCGCGTCCCGGAATATTCCTTGCTGGATCCGGGATCTTTCCCCATGCTCACTCCGAGTTGCCTACCGGATATCACTGCGGGAGGCGCTAGGAACGAGGACTTTTCTGCTCAATAATGAATGCTCACGGCAGCATCGTTACTCACTACCTCGGCGAGTTTCGCGCGGGCAGGTGCGATGATGCCTTTCACAGTTTGATCGAATCTGATTCAGCAATCATACCCGATCTGATCATCGCTTACGAAGAAACGAAGGATACTGATGTGAAGGTCTTCCTGATCGAGGTCGTGTCGGAGTTCCGACTCGATTCGTCTCTCAGTTTTCTCTGCCACGCCTTACGCCGGGACGAGCCACGAATTTGGAAGGCCGCCCTCAACGGGATGGCGATGGCAGAGTCTCCTGAGGCAGTTGATGCGATGGATCACGTGTTATCCTCTGTTCGAGATTCGACGAAGAGGGATTGGATTGAGGAGGCGATCACTGATACCAGCGAAACAATAACCGAAAAGCAGAATAAGCGCATGGAGAGCAACGGCTGACTCGCCGCGAATCGAAAGATGAACCGTAATTTCAACCCTCATCCTGCATCGAGCGCGCGCTCCCGGTCAGCCGCGCCTCATGCTTGACGTTGAGATAGAAACTAGCGAACAGGGCGGTGGTGGACAAGCGGCTACTAACGCCGAGTCGACATGACACTATTTACTACAACACTTTACCCGGTTTCGGAGGTGCGCTCTGCTACGCCTCGGACGTTGATCTGGCAGTAAATGAAGAGGCCACAGCCAACGCGAAAAGTAGCGAAGAAATGGCGTCGCCAACTCTTTCTCTCCGAAGCGATAGCCGGTATCCCATTCGTGATTTGTCTATTTGCGGGCGCTTACTGGTCTCAATGGATGTTTTTAGTTGCACTCGGGTTCTTCGCTTGGGGATTCAGGATGCAACGTCTAAGGTTCCGCAAGTGTGTTTGCGAGACGTGTGGTATCGAATTATGCCGATCAATGAAGGATGATACGCTGATCGAATTCTACTGCGAATCGTGCAATACCGTATGGACGACGAAGCTTACTCAAGATGGCCCGCCAGTGTCACCGTGAAACCTAAATAGACAAGAAGCCGAACAAAACGCACCATGGCAACCACTGCCAGCCGCCCTATTTCGATGCTTATCCGTAACTACAACACCCACTCCGTGATCGACGCTCGCCCCCGCTGGTAGCGGTGCATGTGCTTGAACGTTGTCCCAATAGATGAGTTCGATCAGGACAGGCCTCAAATCTCTCCTCAAGGTTCGGGAGTTCCGCATTGGTTTCGTTCTGCTATCTGGCGCGTTGATGGGGCTCTTTCTTGTTTTTCTCTCCTTTCGATTTCGGTGGATCGACTACGTGGAGCTTGGATTGAGCCGAGGGATTGATCGAATTGGCGAGGCACTGACGCCGCTGTATCTGCTGATCTATGGATGCTTCGCCTCAGTCATTGTTGGCGTTGCCTTGATCTATTTCGCGCTTGTCAGGGTGTTGCCCAAACGGACGCAACACCAAGGATAGCGGGGTAGCTTGCCCCGCTTCCATCCGTTGTTGGACGAGGACGGGGCTTGGACGCTGAGAAGCTATGGGGAGCAAGCCCCGATCAATCCGCCTCTTTCACACCACTTCGCCGCCGCTGTCTTCGCCGAAGTACATGCGGTAACGGCCCTGGTAGCGGCGGAGCATGAGACTGGCGCCGAAGGCTTCGCTCATGCTTGCGGAGCGAAGGGCGCGAGATTTTTCGCCGCTGGCGAGGACTTTGCCATCCTTGAGCACGAGGGCGTGGGTGACGGCGGTCATGATCTCTTCCACGTGGTGGGTGACGAGCAGGAGGGTGGGGGCGTTGCGCTTTTTGGAGATGAGGCGCTCGACGAAGGTCAGGAAATTCTCCCGCGCCACGGGATCGAGCCCGGCACAGGGCTCGTCGAGGACGAGCAGCTTGAGGTCGGGTGACATGAGGGCGCGGCCGATGAGGATGCGCTGGCGCTCGCCCTGGGAGAGGAATCGCCACGGCTGGTTGGCGAGGTGGTTGCACTCGATCTTGTCGAGGATCTGGTGGGCGGCGACTTTCTCCTCCTCGGGAGTGCGCTTGCGCCAGTAGTTGACCATGGCATGGCGGCCGGCGAGGACGGTGTCGAAGGCGGTCTCGTCGGGGTCGATGAGGCTGGCGATGCTGCTGGAGACGAAGCCGATCTGCTTGCGCCAGTTGTCCCAGCCGTCGTTGGGCAGGTCGGTGCCGGCGTCGCGCCCGCGGAGCAGCACTTTGCCGGAGGTGGCGGTGAGGTAGCCGAGGATGACGTTGAGCAGGGAGGTCTTGCCGGAGCCGTTGGGACCGAGCACGGCCCAGTGTTCGCCGCGGAAGACTTCCCAGTTCACCTGGTCGAGGATGTGGCGGCCGTTGCGGATGACGGAGACATCCTGGACGCTGAGGACTTGGGATCGGGATAGGGAATGGAACTCGGCGGACATGACGTGCGGGGCAATGGGGGGAGGCGTTTACCGATTCGGCGAGCTTGGCGCCGGGATCAAGCGCGGATCAGCGAAAGGTCAGTCGCAGGCCTTCGCTGCGCCAGGCGGTGGCGACGGCTTCCTGCACCTCGGCGAAACTTTTCCCGCCCATGAGAATCTCGGCGCGCGCCTCCTCCTCGGCCATGCCCTCGGAGATGGCTTTCATGTAGTTGACGAGGTTGGTGCCTTTGCCGTCGCCCTCGAGCCGGAGGAAGAAGTAGAACAGCAGGTTCGCCGACGGATAGTTGACGCCGGAGCCCACGCCGGAGCTGAGTTCGGCGGCCCACTCCTCGCCGGAGATGGTCATGAGCCGCTCGAGTCTGAGCATGTCGAACTCGCGGTCGTTGCCGGTGCGCCGGGTGACGTCTTCGCGGATGGCGCGGTCCATGGAGGTGAGGGTGAAGCGGCCATTGTCGTAGCGCTGGGTGGAGATGGTCTCGGCGAGCCCTTCCTTGAACCAGGTGGGCATGAGCGGCAGCCAGCGGCCGGTCATCTGATGGGCGATCTCGTGGACGAGGGTGTCGCTGCGTTTGTTGTGATCGACGATGAATCGTGTGCCGGTGTATTCCACGCCGAGGTTGGGGAGGGGCACTTTGATGACGCTGCTGAGGATCTCTCGTCCGCGCCAGGAGTAGGAAAACATGCCGCCGGAGCCCTGCATGCCGCCATCGGCGAAGTAGTCGTCCCGGGTGGCGTAGAGGTGGGTGAGGTAGTAGCCATCGCCCCAGGGTTGTGGATCGAGTCCGATGGGGATGGTCTTGGCGAACTGAAAGGTGCCCTCGAAGATGCGGGAAAACTCGAGGACCACGGTTTTGGAAAGGCGCAGCGGGCTGCGAAACTCGAAGTGGGGGCTGCGGTAGATGTATTCGTTGTTCTCCTTGTCTTCCTTGACGATCTGGATGGCGTCGACGTCGAAGTCGGCCGAGACGTAGTTGGGCCATTCCCCGAGTTTCAGGTTGGCGAAATCGCCCACGGTCTTGTCGCCGCCGGCGTCCGGGGAGGCCATCTGTTTTTCTTTCCACTCTTTTGCCCAGGCCTGATCGGGCTCGCTCAATCGGGAGAGCGGCAGCTCGAAGTTGCCGCGCCCGGTCTTCAGCGTCACAAGGTCGCCCTCCAGAGAGAGGATCTCGCCCTCGAGGGTGCGCCCGTCGCTGCTGGTCCAGGTGCGGGATTCGGCCATGGCTCCGGACGCCGCGAGCAGCATCAGGAGGACGACACGGGGGAGCGTGAGTGTGGGAGATGGCATGGCGGTGGCGACTGGGGTGGGGAAAAGGATGCCGGTTCGCACTCGCCTTGGCAAGGCGCAATGGTCTACCGCCGCGGGGAACCCCCCGTCAGAGCAGAGCATGGGCCTCGTTTTCCCCGCGCTCGTAGACCACGTTGGCCCGGCCGACGAGGAGGGGATCGACGGGACCGATCTGTTTCGAGTCCTTTTTGTCGTAGGGCAGTTTGTGGAGCACGTAGCGCAGGGCGTTGAGCCGGGCGCGCTTTTTGCAGTCGGATTTCACCACCGTCCAGGGCGAGTCGGCGGTGTCGGTGTGGAAAAACATGGCTTCCTTGGCGAGGGTGTAGTCTTCCCATTTGTCCAGCGACGCGAGGTCTACGGGGGAGAGTTTCCATTGCTTCAGGGGATGCGATTTCCGCTCCTTGAAGCGCCGTCGCTGCTCTTTGCGGCTGACGGAGAACCAGAATTTGATCAGGAAGATGCCGCTGCGCACCAAGTTGCGCTCGAACTCCGGCGCCTGGCGCATGAATTCGAAATACTCCTCGTCAGTGCAGAAGCCCATCACCCTCTCCACCCCGGCGCGGTTGTACCAGGAGCGGTCGAACATGACGATCTCGCCCGTGGTGGGCAGGTGTTCCACGTAGCGTTGAAAATACCACTGGCCGCGCTCGGATTCCGTCGGTTTTTCCAGGGCGACGACCCGGGCGCCGCGGGGATTGAGGTGCTCCATGAAGCGCTTGATGGCCCCACCCTTGCCCGCCGCGTCGCGGCCCTCGAATAGTATGACGAGTCGCTGCCCGGTCGCGCGCACCCAGGCCTGGAGTTTGAGCAACTCGACCTGGAGCTTGTATTTATCGCGCTCGTAGTTTCGACGCGACATCAGATTTTCGTAGGGGTAGCCGCCGTCGCGCCAATCCGCGGCAAGCCGGAGGTCCGACTGGTCGCGTTTCGCGGTTTTGGCGGCCGCCACGTGTTTGGCGAGCAGTCGACGGATGGCGAGGACGTCGTCGGGCGACGCACCCTCGAGGATGGCGCCCAGGGTTTCCTTCAGCACATCCCCGCCCAAGGGCGCCTCGCGGTGGAGGATGTCTTTCACGGCGGCGGTTTTCGATTCCTGGGCCGCCGAGGTGGATTCAGAGACGGAAAAAGTCTCGATGCCGGTCGCCGACAGAGAAGGGGAAATATCGCCCGATCCCGTCGCGCGCTTGCGGGACGCGGTATGAGGTTTGGGGCTTTTGCGGGGGGCGGTCTTGACTTTGGCGGGCTTCTTGTGCTTGCTCATGGGCGGCGGGAGTGTGGGAAAAAGACAAATCTGGTGTTCACCCCCGACGGTCGCAATGGGTGAACCGGATTCGCGTTCGCTTTGGCAAAAAACGCGCAAAAACCCCGCATCATACCCAGAGATTTCTGTCCAGCGTCCGGTACTGGATGGCCTCCAGCAGGTGCTGGGCCTGGATGTTGGTCGCCCCGTCGAGATCCGCGAGGGTGCGGGCGACCTTGAGGATGCGGTCGTGGGCGCGGGCGGAAAAATTCAGGTCCGTCATCGCCTGTTCCAGCAGGGCGTCGCTGTGCGTGTCGAGTCGGCAGTGTTCGCGGACGAGCTTGCTGGGCATGGAGGAGTTGGTGGTCACCTCGGGATGGGCGGCGAACCGCGCGAGCTGGATGTCACGGGCCTCCTCGACACGTTCGCGGATGGTGGCGCTGGATTCGCCACCGCTCTCGGCTTTCAGTTCCTTGTAATCCACCGAGGGCACCTCGACATGGAGATCGATGCGATCCAGCAGCGGGCCACTGATGCGTTGGCGGTATTTTTCGATCTGGATCGGAGAGCAGCGGCATTCCCGTTTTGGGTCGCCCAGATAGCCGCAGGGGCAGGGATTCATCGCCGCCACCAGCATGAAGCGGCTGGGGAAGGTGAACTTCCCGGCCGCGCGCGAGATGGTGACCACTCCGTCCTCCAGCGGCTGGCGCATCACCTCCAGGGTGGATCGCTTGAACTCCGGCAACTCGTCGAGGAAGAGGATGCCGTTGTGCGCCAGGCTGACTTCGCCGGGGATGGGGTTGCTGCTGCCGCCCAGCAAGCCCGCGTCGGAGATGGTGTGGTGCGGCGAGCGGAAGGGCCGGGTGGCGAGGAAGGCGTTCTTGTCGTTGAGCAGGCCCGCCACGCTGTGAATTTTGGTCGTCTCGATCGCCTCGGCCTCGGTCATGGCGGGCAGGATGGTGGCCAGCCTTTTGGCCAACATCGACTTGCCGGTGCCCGGGGGGCCAAGCATGAGCAGGTTGTGCCCGCCGGCCATGGCCACCTCGAGAGCCCGCTTCACGTGAGCCTGGCCGCGGACATCGGAGAAATCGATATCGTAGCGGCGTTGCCTGTTGAAGAACGCGTCCCGGTCCAGCTTCTCCGGCCGGATGTTGCCGCCTCCCTGCAGCAGACTCACGGCCGAGCGCAGATCGGGGACGCCGTAGACGTAGATGCCGTCGACGATGGAGGCCTCGGCGGCGTTCTCCCTGGGCACGATGATGGCTTTGAAGCCCGCACGTTTCGCCTGGAGCGTCAGGGGCAGGATACCTTTGACCGGGCGCACCCGGCCGTCGAGGGCCAGCTCGCCGGAGATGGCGCACTTTTCGAGGGCGCCTTCCTTGTAGGGGCCGTTTTTTTCCTCATCCAGTCCCACCATCCCGATGGCGATGGGCAGGTCGAAACTGGGGCCCTCCTTGCGGACATCGGCGGGCGCGAGATTGATGGTGATGGGCGCGTCGGGCCAGCGCAGACCGCTGTTGCTGATGGCGGTGAGGACCCGGTCGATGCTCTCTTTCACCGCGGTGTCCGGCAGACCGACGAGCGAAATTTTCAGATCGCCCCGCGAGCGGGAGTTGACCTCGACTTCCACACCGATGGCGTCCACGCCATGAAGCGCGCCGGAATGTACACAGGTCAGGGCCATGAAATTCCCACCCTGTCAGAGATGCGCCCCGCTGGCAAGCGGGACGGGGGATCGGACTTGGGAAAAAAGTTCCCGGCCTCAGTTGCCGCCGCTTTTCCCGACCCGGCACTCGCCCGAGAGCGAGGCGCCCTCCTCCATCTGCAGACTACCGGTGGTGATGGAGCCGCTGATGTGGGCGGTGGAGGCGATGCGGAGATGGCCGAATTTCCCGTTGCCGTTCATCTTGCCCTCGATGATGCCGCGCTCGGCTTTCAGATCGCCCTCGACGTCGGCGTTCTTGCCGATGGTCAGGCTGCCTTTGGACTCGATGTTGCCTTTGATCGATCCATCGAAGATGAGATCGGAGGTGGAGATGAGATTGCCCTCGATGCGGATGTCGTTGGAGAGATGACTGCTCACGGTGTCTGTCAGGGTGTATGCGTTGGAAGATCGGTTCCGAAAGGTCGGAGATGCTGGCGACGGGTGGCGAGGGTGTAAAGCCAATTTTTGGTCACCAGGACTGATTTTGGCGGGGGACTCAAGAGGGTAAGGTCCCCGAGGCAACAGGGTAAGGTGCGCCAAGTGTCAGATGCATGGATAACAATTATTACTATGTATTCCATAGTTTAGGTTTATTATTGCAACGAATCTTAAAATTGATAAAATCGGGTGACTCAACCTTCTCGAAATCTGGCGGTATTCTGGGCGCTGACCGTGATGGTGACGGACTCTCTCCGTGCCCAAAGCGTTTCCCATGATGACATGCGGGGCAGCGTGGTGGAGTTGAGCGCCGTAGTGTCGGAGACGCCCCCCTATGTGACCGTGCGATGGAATCCGGGTCCCTTCGTTGTTACCGGCATCACGGCTTACCGGCGGGCCAGAGGGGCGACGGATTGGGGTGAGGGATTTGCACTGCCGCCGGAGCTGCTGTCGGTGGAGGATCCCTGGGCGGTGCCTGGCGAGCTATACGAGTATCGGGTGGTGCGCATGCAGGAGAGTCCCGGGCATCCGGTGGCTGAGGGGCATCTGTGGGTGGGAGTGGAGGTGCCGGCGGTGGAGCACCGGGGGCGGGTGATTTTGATCGTGGATGATTCCGTGAGTGCGCCGTTGGAGAGCGAGATCACGCGATTGATCCGGGATCTCGCGGGGGATGGCTGGGTGGTGGCGCGGTCCGATGTCTCTCGATCCGCCACGGTGCCGGAGGTAAAGGCATTGATTCAGGCGCGTTATGCGGAGGATGCGGTGAATTCCAGGGCGGTGTTTCTGCTCGGTCGGGTGCCGGTGCCGTATTCGGGCATCATCTGTCCCGACGGACACTACGATCCCCCGCCGGAGGCGCATCATCGGGGGGCTTGGCCGGCGGATGTGTTTTATGGCGACATGGACGGGGTATGGACCGACGAGGTGGTGAACCACGCCATCGCCAATGTCAGTGGCGTACGGAATCACAATGTTCCGGGGGACGGGAAATACGACCAGTCGCTGATAGTCGGGGAGCATCTGCCGGAACTGGCGGTGGGTCGGGTGGATCTGTCGCGGATGGATGAGGTGGGTGGGGGAGCCACGGAGATCGAGCTGCTGCGCCGGTATCTGGATCGGCACCACGCCTTCCGACATCGGCTCGCGCCTTTCGAGACGCCGGGCGAGCGGGCGATGATCGACGACAACTTCGCCAACGCCTTCGATATTTCCGGCGGCGCGAGCGGCTGGGCGTCGGGCATCGCCCTGGTGGGTAACGACCACGCCGCGGCCGAGTCGGATTGGGTGGGCGCGCTCCGGGATCGGGACTATCTGCTCGCCTACGGGAGCGGTCCCGGCTCCATGACGAGCGCGGGAGGCGTATCCACCATCGCCGACTATCGCGACACGCGCAGCAGGGCTGTTTTCACGATGTTGTTCGGCAGCTTTTTCGTCGACTGGGACGCGGACAACAATTTCCTCCGAGCGCCGCTGGTGGGGACGGCGGATTCTCACGGGTTGGTCAGTGTGTGGTCGGGCATTCCCCGCTGGCAGCTTTTTCCCCTGGCCGCCGGCGGGACCATGGCCGATGCCTACCACCACGTGCTCCGCGAGGTGAACCTGCCCGGCGGTCCTTTCCCGCCCGATGATGAATCGTGGACGAATCCCGACCAGACCCACGTGGCGATCATGGGAGATCCGGTGCTGCGATCGCATCCCGCGAAACCGGTCACTGGCCTGAGTCACCGTATCGAGGGCAATCAACTCACCCTGTCGTGGGTCGATCCGGCGGTGGGGGAGGCGGATTTCCTGGGTTGTCGGGTGTATCGGTCGCGCTCCGCCGAGGGGCCCTATGATCGGGTGGGCGCCCAGATTGCTCCCGGGGTGGAGAGTTTTCAGGTCACCATACCCTCCAGCCATGTGTGGCACTACATGGTGCGGGCGATCTGGAGGCAGACGACGGCCTCGGCTTCCTACGAGAATCCGGCGCAGGGGATATTTGTGGAGACTAGGGCTGATGTGCCGGACTTCGCCGCCTGGGCCGAGGGGTTGAGCGATCCCGCCGCAGGTGGAGATCCGAACTTTGACGGGGTGAAAAACCTCGTCGCCTACGCCATCGGCGCGCCGGATGGACTCGTCGACGCGGGGGAGCGGTTGCCGAGCATCGCCGAGGACGGCACCTTCACCCTGCCCGATTCCAGTCGCGCGGATGTCCGCTACGTGATCGAACTCAGCCGGGATCTGGTGGCTTGGCATCCGGTGGCGATCAAACCCATCGGGGGTGAGTGGGCGTTGAATCCGGAATCGGGCTACCCGAATCAGGAGAGCGTGGGACTCGTCGTCGGGGAGGCGGGGACGACGCTCGCGGACGGTTCCCCGGGTGCGAGTTTGTTCTGGCGTCTGCGGGTGGAGAGCTGAGGTCGTCGGTCAGGCGCCGGGTCGGCTTTCGCGGGCTTCCTCCACGCCTTCGCGCCCGTAGAATTTCACTTTGCGTTGCACTTTTTCGCGGCCGTTTTTCTCGCGCCAGTCGTTGGTGTCGCGCAGGCTGTAGACGCAGCCGCAGTATTCCTGCTGGTAGAACTCCTCGCGCTTGGAGATTTCGATCATGCGCTGGCTGCCGCCCTGTTTTCGCCAGTTGAAGGTCCAGTATTCCATCCCCGGGTGTCGGGCGGCGGCCCGTTCTCCGCAGCCGTTGATCTGGTCCATATTTTTCCATCGGGAGATACCGAGGGTGCTGCTGATGAGGTTGAAACCGTGCTCTGCGGCGTAGTCGGCGGTCACCTCGAATCGCATGTCGAAGCAGGCGGTGCAGCGAATGCCGCGTTCGGGTTCCCATTCCATGCCCTTGGTGCGGTCGAACCAGTCGCGGGCGTTGTAGTCCCAGTCGATGAAGTCCATGCCGAGTTTTTCCGCGTAGCGGATGTTTTCCTGTTTGCGGATCTCGTATTCGTCGCGCGGATGGATGTTGGGATTGTAGAAAAAGATGGTCGTCTCGATCTTCGAGGCCGCGAGGGCGTCCATGATCTCCGCCGCGCAGGGCGCGCAGCAGGAGTGCATGAGGATGCGGTCGGCGCCGTTGGGCGTCTCCAGTACGGGTCGCTCGAAATGATCGACCGAAAAGCGGGCCGGGTCGTCTTTGCGCCGCGGGGAGTGGCTGTCGTGGGCTTCGCTCATGAAAAAGGGGCAGGAGGTGCGACTGATGTCCGGTGTCGGACAGGCAATCTAGCGCAAATGGCGCGTCTCGCGATTCTGAAAATGAGGCACAGGAGTATCCGCCCCGGAGATGCCGCGCTTTGCCCCTTGCGCTGGGGGGGGAGTTGAGTTGATTTTTCCCCATGTTGAGATCGATACGCAACGCGGTGCTTTTGGCGGTTTCTCTGGCGGGAGCCGCCTGGATTTATCACGGGAGCATTGCCGGGGAGGATCGATACACTATCTTCGATCTGCTCCGGGGCAAGCCGACTCCGGCGGCCATCGCCCAGGCGGCGAATCCGGAGCTGCTGGAGGCGCCGCCGGAGGAGTCTCCCGAGACGGACGAGCCGGGAGTCGATCTCAACGGCACGGAGCTGCTCCAGCGGGTGAACCTGGCGTTGGCGGACCTCACCGACAAGGTGGTGCCCTCGGTGGTGAGCATCGACACCACCACCACGGTCGAGGTGCCGCGTTACCAGGCGGTCGATCCCTTTGGCCTGTTCGGCTACCGGCGCTACAACCAGCGCTACGAGGCTCCGGGGCTGGGCTCCGGGGTCATCGTCTCCAAAGAGGGGCACATTCTGACCAATCATCACGTCGTGGCGGGGGTGGACGCCATCCGCATCACCCTGCACAATGGCGATCTGCATGACGCCGAGTGGGTGGGCTCGGATCCCGCCGCCGATGTGGCGGTGCTGAAAATCAGAGTGCCGGAGGATGCGAAGACGCCACCGAGTTTTCAGCCACTGGAGTTTGGCGACTCCGACCGGGTGCGGGTTGGCGACATGGCCCTGGCGATTGGAAATCCCTTTGGCCTCAGTGAGTCGGTGACGCGCGGTATTATCAGCGCGAAGCAGCGGCGGCTCAGTGATGGGGGGAATGAGTATTTCCAGACCGACGCCGTCATCAATCCCGGCAATTCCGGTGGTCCGCTGGTGGACATCCGCGGTCGCATCGTCGGCATCAATACCGCCATTTTCACCGGCCAGCAGGATGTGCGGGTCTGGCAGGGCATCGGGCTGGCCATCCCTTCCAACGAGGCGCGGGAAGTCTACGAGGCCATCGCCTTCGGCAAACCGCTCATCCGCGGATATCTGGGCCTGGCGCTGGACGATCTCAGCGCGGGTCTGGCCCGGGTGCTGCGCCTGCGGACGACCCGCGGGGCGCTGGTCACGCATGTGGACGAGGATTCCCCGGCCGATCAGGCTGGTCTGTTGCCGGGGGATTTCATCATCACCTTCAACGATGCCGAGGTGACCTCGGCCGAGGACGCGCTCCAGCGCATCCGGCGCATGAAGGCCGGCGCGGCGGTGAAGATGACCGTGATCCGGAAAGGCGAGCCGGTGGATCTGGAGACGGCGGTGGCCGAGCGTCCCGATACCACCACGCTGCAATTGCGCAGCGACATCACCGCCTCGGGCCAGGGCATGGCCGAGTCCCTCGGGTTGGAGGTGCGGGATCTGTCCGCGAACGAGCGCCGGGCGTTCGGATTGCGCGACGAGCATCCGGCGATCCTGATTTCCGATGTCCGGGCCGATTCTCAGGCCAGTGAGGGAGGGCTCCGTGCTGGAGATCTCATCCACGCCATCAACCGGGACCCCGTTCACAACGCGGCGGAGTTTTTCGATCTCCTCGGCGCGCTGCCCAAGAGCCGCAACTCCGTCATCATCCTGACGCGCCAGGGGCGCCGGATCGATGTCTACCTGAACCCGGGCGCCTGACTCAGGCCAGCATATCGGTCATGACATGGCCGTGGACATCGGTCAGGCGGCGGTCAATGCCGTTGTGGCGCACCGTGAGCCGCTCGTGGTCGATGCCGAGCTGGTGCAGGATGGTGGCGTGGATGTCGTAAACCGTGGTGGGATGCTCGCGATCCAGGGGCTTGAATCCCCACTCGTCCGACTCGCCGTAGGTGCCGGGTTTGATGCCGCCGCCACAGAGCCAGTTGGTGAAGACGAAAGGATTGTGGTCGCGGCCCTTGCTGCCTTGGGAGCAGGGCATGCGGCCGAACTCCGTGGTCCAGAGGATGAGGGTGTCCTCCAGCATGCCGCGTTGTTTGAGATCCTTGATGAGTCCCGCGGCGCCGCGCGCCATGCCGAGGGCCAGCGGGCCGTGGTCGCGCTGGATGTCCTCGTGGCTGTCCCAGTTGCGCCTGGGAAAGCCGTTGTCGTTCCCGCTCCAGATCTGCACGAAGCGCACGCCGCGTTCCAGAAGGCGGCGGGCCACCAGGCATTTGCGACCGAAAAATTCGCTCTCCGCCTTTTCATTGATGGCGCTGTCATCGACACCGGGACCCTCGGGGGCGAGGCCGTAGAGATCGTGGATGTGGCCCGGCTCGCCGGAGAGATCCAGCGCGTCGGTGGCGCTCAACTGCATGGCGGCGGCGAGTTCGTAGGAGCGGACGCGCGCCGTGAGGCGGTCGTCGCCCGGACGCGCGGCGGCGTGGAGCGAGTTCAGGCGACCGAGGGCGTCGAGTCCGGCGCGGTCGTTACGCGGGGTGATGAACCGGCTATCCGGGGCGAAGAGATTGGCGATGGGAGTTTCCCCGCCTGGCCGGATCACCGTGCCCTGATGCAGGGCGGGGAGGAATGCCGGGGCCCAGTTTTTCGAGCCGTTCGAGGCGAGACCGCGGTGGTCGGGGAGGACGACGAAGGCGGGGAGGTTTTCCGATTCGCTGCCCAGCGCGTAGGACACCCAGGAGCCGGCGCTGGGGAAGCCGGGAAAATTGAAGCCCGTGGTCTGGAGCAGCGTGCCCTGGCTGTGGACGCCGGTGGAGCCGACGAGATTGTGGATGAAAGCGATCTCATCGACCACCTCGCCGAGCGGGGCGACGATCTCGCTCAGCATTTTGCCGCTTTGCCCGTGGGAACGGAAATCCCACGGCCCGCGGAAGGTGGCGCCCGGCGTGCTTTGGAACAGCTCCACCGATTCGCCCGGATCCCAGGGTTGGCCGTCTTTTGACCGGAGCAGGGGTTTGTGGTCGAAAGTGTCGACATGGCTGGCGGCGCCGGCCATGAAGAGTTGGACCACCCGTTTCGCCCGCGCGGGTCGGTGGAGAGCGCCCGAGAGCGCACCGTCACGGGCCAGGAGATCGCACAATGCCAGCCCGGAGAAGCCGCCGGCGACACCACCGAGGAATCGGCGGCGGGAGGAAAGTGCGGGTTTTCCAGAAGCGTTCATTGGGGTATCGTGTCCGGGTTTCATGGACGGGGATATTTCAAAACTGGCGGAAGCCATCTATCGGGAAAAGGTGCTGAGAGCGCGAAAGCTCACGGTCGGGGAAAGAATTGCCACCGGGATCGAGTTGTTCGAGGGGGCGCTCGGGATGATGCGCGACGGTATTCGGGCGCAGTTTCCCGGCATGGCTGAGCCGGAGGTGGAGGAGGTGGTGAGAAAACGTCTGAATCGAATTCGCCAAGTTCACGAGCATGGGCTCTATCGAAAAGCTTGATCCTGAGCAGTCATGGACGGATTTGAGGCCACCGGGAGGCTGATCGGAACGCTGGAGCGGCTGGGCTATCGCTATATGCTGGTGGGAGGTCTTTCGAGCATGGCGTATGGCATTCCGAGATCGACCAAAGACGCTGATATTGTTCTGGCCGTATCGCCGGAATCTCTTTCTGCTCTGGCTCGGGAACTCGGTGACGAGTTTGTTCTGGATCCGCAGGGGACCTTCGAGATGGTTACCGGCACAATCCGATACCATCTCAGGGTGCCGGGAATCGCGTTTGAGATTGAACTGTTCCTTTTGAGCGAGGATCCGCATGATAGATCCCGGTTTGACCGTAGAAGATCCTTTTTTTCCGAGCAATTGAGGTCGAACGCGGTCATTCCCACTCCGGAAGATGTCATCGTGATGAAGTTGCGGTGGTATGCCATCGCCAAACGCGGCAAAGACGCGGATGATCTGCGCGACGTCATCGCCGTCCAGGGCGACGAGGCGCTGGACTGGGACTACATCCACCGATGGACCGCGGAACACGGCACGCGGGAACTGCTCGACGAGATTCGCGCGTCGATTCCGCCGCTTGATTGAGGCCCGGAGGCCCCGGCATGACGGGTCAGTCGACATAAACGAAGGCGTTCAGGTTCATCACCACCCGGGCCAGACTCTCCTCGCCGTGGGTTTCCAGATGCTTGCGCAGCACCGGCCATTCCTCGGCGGTGGGTGGGCGGCCGAGGGCGAGTCGGCAGGCGAGGTGGATTCTTTCCTCCGGATTCTCCGGGGCCTCCGTGCGCAGTCGCTCGGCAAAGCGCCGGGACATCGCCTCGATGAATCGGTGATTCCACTGCGTCAAAGCCTGCAGCGCGGTGGTTGACTCGTCGCGCTCGGGCACGCTCATCGACGGGTCGGCGCAGTCGAGCGTGGTCAGCATGGGCTGCGGCTGCGAACGCACCACGAACCGGTAGATGGATCGCCGGTGCGATTTCGGATCGTCGGGATCGTGGAGATGATACTCATAGTGCGGCGAGTGCTGCGGCTTCTCGATCACGAAATCCTGAAAGCTCGGCCCCCCGCGCTCCTCCAGCCGCAACGCGCCGCCTACCGCCAGCACCGAGTCGCGGAACTCCTCCGCGCTGAGCCGACGCCGATGGGCGCGCCAGTAGTGGGCGTTGCCACCATCGATCAGGGCGTTGGCCTCGTGGTGATCACTGGCCCGGCGGTAGGTCTCGCTGGTCACCAGCAGGCGGACGATGGCTTTGAGCGAGTGCTCGGGATCATCACGCAGCCGGGCGGCCAGAAAATCCAGCAGCTCCGGATGCGTCGGCTCCAGGCCACCGCGGCCGAAATCGTTCGGTGTTGCCACCAGCGGCGCGCCGAGCGTCCATTGCCAGAGACGGTTCGTGATCGAGCGCCACAGCAGGGGATTATCGCGCCGGGTCAGGTAACGCGCCAGCTCGGCGCGGGCGTCGCCCTCCTCCCATGACTCCGTCTCCGTGAAACGCTCCCTCGCGCCCGGCCACAGGGGCGGGGCGCCGGGCGTCATGGGATCGCCCGGGGTGCGGAGGTCGCCGCGATGCAGCAGGTGGATGGGGCGCGGTTTGCCACCGGTGGGGGTGAAACGGCTGCCGCCGGTGAAATCCGTGGCCGCGGCGTAGACCAGCAGCCCTTCGGGAAAGGCCTTGAGCTTTTCCTCCAGCTCCCGCGTCTCGGACTGGATCTCGGCGAGGCGGGCATCGGTCTCCGGCGGACGGGTGGCCCGCTCGATGGCATCGCGCCGCTCCCGCAGGGCATCCAGCTCCTCGAGCGCGCGGTCGTCGGAAAGTTCGCTGAAATAGATCCCGTCCACCAGGTTCGTTTTCCGCCAGCGCACCGCCTGCTCGATGCTGTCGCGGGCCGCGACCGGGCGACGAAGGGCGAAATTCACCTCGCCGGTCGCGTCCAGCATCTCGATCTCGCCGAGCGCCAGGATGTAGTCGTTCTTCCGCTCCGCCAGTCGGGTGGCGGTGAGGCGCAGGTAGCGGAAGGGGACGCCACCACCGGCGACGCGCACGGGGCGGCCACCGGGATTGGGCTGATCTTCGGCGGAGGAGT
This sequence comes from uncultured Verrucomicrobiales bacterium, assembly GCA_964439145.1. Classification (GTDB taxonomy): domain Bacteria; phylum Verrucomicrobiota; class Verrucomicrobiia; order Verrucomicrobiales; family DEV007; genus JAEUHH01. Next base: position 34,424 of record CAYTNL010000034.1, on the reverse strand, counting down.
CGAGCAACGTGCGCGCCCCCTTTTTGAATTCGGGATCGTCGGACGCCTCGATCCGGTAACGCACCGGAAAGCCGAAACCCGCGCCTATGCCGGCGTAGTCATCATGGGCGGGACGGATGCGGATTTCGGCGACGGGTTTCGGCTCGCCGAGATCGATCTGGACCCATTTCTCCTCTTCCGGTTTTTTGGTAATCAGGCTGTGGTAGCCATACTCGGGCTTCCGTTCCGGGGCGGGATATTGCGTCCGGAGTTCGGCGAGGCGTTGGTCGATGCCCGAGACTTTGCCCTCCAGCAGGCGCTTGATCTCCCCCTCGAGCCGCTCTTTTTCCCCCTTCAATCCGGTGAGGCGGGTCCGCAGCTCCCGCTGGAGCCGCTGATCGGCGACGGGCAGACCGTCGTAGACCCGGTCGGCGCGATCCACGGCGGCGAAGACGGCGTGCAGCCGGTAGTAGTCCTCCATCAGCACCGGGTCGAATTTGTGGTGATGGCATTGGGCGCATTGGACGGTGGTGCTTTGGAAGACGTTGAAAACCGCCGACACCATCTCGTCGCGGTCGAGGTGTTTGGCGATGCGTCCGTCGAGCTTGCCCTCGCCGACTTCCCAATGACCGATGAAATCCCACGGCCCGGCGGCGAGAAAGCCGAGCCCCAGCACGCCGTCCGGTTCCCCGGGGTAGAGTGTGTCGCCGGCGATCTGTTCGCGGACGAAGCGCGGGTAGGGTTTGTCCTCGTTGAAGGCGCGGATGACGTAGTCGCGGTAGGGCCAGGCGTTGTTGCGCGGCTTGTCCTTGTCGTAGCCGTGGGTCTCACCGTAGCGGGCGAGATCCAGCCAGTGACGGGCGAATTTTTCGCCGAAGGCGGGCGAGGCGAGCAGCCGGTCGACCAGCGCTTCCCAGTCCGGATCGGTGACGAAGGCGTCGATCTCCTCTGGTGTCGGCGGCAGGCCGGTGAGGTCAAAAGTGATACGACGGATGAGGGTGGTGGTATCGGCGGCGGGCAGAGGGGTGAGGCCTTTTTCGGCCAGTTTTTTCCCGATCAACGCGTCCACCGGATGCCGACCGGACAGGGTTGGGTCGTCGACATGACCCTCTTGAATGGGCCGCAGGGACCACCAGTCGAGATCGCGGGCGGGTCTGTCGACGAGCGCCCGATGCTCCGGCCACGGGGCGCCGTCGGCGATCCAGGCCCGCAGGGTCTCGACTTCGGCGGCGGCGAGGGCTTTGCCTTTTTTCGGCATCTCGGGATCGGGACCGGAGACCGAGGCGAGCAGTGTGCTGGTCCCGGGATTGCCCGGCGAGAGCGCGTCGGGATGCTCCAGGGCGAGGGCGCGGGTCTCGAGGATGAGATCGCCCTTCGCGCCGGCTTCGTGGTGGCAGGACAGGCAGCTCCGCTCGAGGATGGGGGCCACGTCCCGCTCGAAATCGGGCGCGCCCCGGGCGGTGGCCGCCAGCGTCAGGGCGGTGGTCCAGAGGGTGAGGCGGGGGAGAGCCATGGGCGGAAGATGTCAGTTTTCCCGCTTCGGCTCAAGACACGAGAAAACGTCACACCGTCCCGGCAACGGTTTGCCGGACGGCGGCATCGGCGATAGGATGAGTCCTCCGATGAACGAACCGCGCGAATCCGAATGTCTGCCTTATCTCCGGGCGCTGTCCGACGAGACGCGCTGGCAGATCGTGCGGCTGCTGACGGCGATGTCGGAGCCGATGACCCTCGGCGCGCTGGCGGAGCGGCTCGGCATCTCGGATTACAACGCCTCGCGGCATGTGCGCATCCTCAACGAGGCGGGTATTCTGCGGGTGAGGAAAGACGGGCGATTCCGCCGCATCGGCATCGCGGAGGCTTTCCGGAGCCGGATTCGGTCGCAGGCGGGCTCGGAGGTGCTGGATCTCGGCTGCTGCCGCTTCGATTTTTTCTCGGGTCGCGCGGAATCGAATAAACAGTTGCGCAGCGACGCAAGTATTTCTACTCTCCCGACGATGTCTTCTCCTGCCCGATACCTCATGATTGGCGGCTTTCTTGGCGCCGGAAAAACCACCGCCGTGGCCGCCGTGGCGCGTCATCTCGCCGACACCGGTCACCGGGTGGGCTTGATCACGAATGATCAGGGGCGCGAGTTGGTGGACACCCAGATGTTGAGATCGCGGGGCTTTGCCACCGAGGAGATCGCGGGTGGTTGTTTCTGCTGCAAATTCAATTCGCTGGTCGACGCGGCACAGCGTCTCACGGGTGAGGCGGCGCCGGATGTCTTCATTGCCGAGCCGGTGGGCAGCTGCACCGATCTGGTGGCCACGGTGACCTATCCGCTGCGGCGGATCTACGGCGATCAATTCCGTATCGCGCCGCTGTCGGTGCTGGTGGATCCGTTGCGGGCGCGCCGCATTCTCGGGCTGGAGGAGGGGCGATCCTTTTCCGAGAAGGTGCTCTACATTTACCGCAAGCAGTTGGAGGAGGCGGATCTGATCGTGATCTCGAAGAACGATCTGCTCGACGAGGCGTCGGAGAAGGAACTGCGAGCCGCCCTGGAGCGGGAGTTTCCCGGCAAGCGGGTGCTTTCCATCTCGGTGCGCACGGGCGCGGGGGTGGATGAATGGTATGAGATCCTCGCGGCGGAGGATCAGGTGGCACGGGCGCCGATGGCGGTGGACTACGACACCTACGCGGACGGCGAGGCGCTGCTGGGATGGCTGAACGCGACCATCGATCTGTCGGTGCGCGACGAGGTGGACGCGAATGTGCTGTTGCTCGCCCTGGCGAAAGGAATTCAGCAACGACTCCGCGGGGGCGAGATCGAGGTGGCCCACCTGAAGATGACGCTCAGTCCGGAGAACGCTTTTGCCGGCGAGGTGGGGGTGGTGAATCTGGTCCGCAACGAGAGTCTGCCGGAGTTCGGACAGGAGCTGGAGGAGCCTGTGACAGGGGGCCAGATCATTCTCAACCTGCGCGCCGAGGGCGACCCGGAGCTGTTGGAGTCCATGGTGCGGGAGACGGTCGCCGGGGTGTCGTCCGAGGATTGTGGTTTGGCGCTGGAGCATCTGGAGCGATTCCGCCCGGGTCGGCCGGTGCCGACGCATCGGGATGGGGAGTGATCTCAGACCAGGCCTTCGCGGAGGGCTTTGGCCACCGCGCCGCCGAGGGTGTTGACATGGAGTTTCCGGTAGATGCGGCGCACGTAGTTGTCGACGGTGTGGATGCTGAGTTCCAGGGTGTCGGCGATTTCCTTCTTGGCGCGGCCGTCGACGAGCAGGCGCAGCACATCGCTCTCGCGCTCTGAGAGCCGGGCGTCGCTGTCGGTGGACGCGAGTCGGCTGAAGCGCTCCAGGACCAGTCGGGCGATCTCGGGAGTCATGGGGGAACCGCCACGGAGGACTTCGGACACGGCGATGGCGATGCGCTCCGGCGGTTCGGACTTGAGCAGGAAACCGGAGGCGCCCGCGCTGATGGCCTCGAAGATGCGGGCGCGGTCGTCGAAGATGGTGAACATGATGATTTCGACCGTCGGGAAGCGCTCCTTGAAGGCGCGGATGCCCTCCAGTCCCGTCATGCCCGGCAGACCGATGTCGAGGATGAGGGCGTCGGGATGATGACCGTCGTCGGCAAAGGCCAGCCCCTCCTCGCAACTGCCGAAAGGGTGCGCGGTGGCGTCGAGGGAGGTCTCGATGATTTCCCGCACCGATTCACGGAGGCGGACGTGATCTTCGATGATCCAGATGGCGGGGCGGGTCATGGGCGGTGGGGGGCGATGAGGGTGATGCGGGTGCCGTGTCCGGGCCGGGATTCGATCCGGCATTGGCCGCGCAGGGTGGCGGCGCGTTGTTTGAGATTGGGCAAACCGAGTCCGCGGGGGCGTTTTTCCGCATCGGGATCGAACCCGCATCCGTCGTCGGCGATGAGCAGGCTCAGCGAGTCGGTATCGAAGGTGAGGGATACCTCGACGCGGCGGGCCCGGGCGTGTCGGCGGATGTTGGAGAGGGCTTCCTTGAGGAAAAGCACCACCTCGCGGGCCTCTTCGATGGAGGGGGCGGCACCCGGGGGCTGGCCGTGGGTGTGGAATTGGTGATCGAGTCCATCGAGCAGGCGGGCGGCGATGTTTTCCAACCTGGCGGTGAAAGCCTCCCAATCACCGGTGGCGGGGGCGAGCAGCCAGACCATGTCCCGCATGTTGTCCAGCGTCTCGCGGGCGGTTTCCGAGAGGGCGCCGAGACGCTCCTGGACGGGGTCGCCCGCCGGGAGTCGCGCGCGGGCGAGATCGCTCTGGAGCGCGAGGTGGCTGAGGCTGGCGCCGAGTTCGTCGTGGAGATCGCCGGCGATGCGCTGGCGGAGCTCCTCCTGGGCGCGCTCCGAGGCGCGGCGTTGCCGGCTGACGAGGTAGGCGGCCCCGAGGGCGATGAGTAGGGACGCGCCCAGTGAGCCGCCCAACCAACGCCTGAGGAGGATCTGGCGCCGGGCCTCGATTTCGTTGGCGAGGTCCAGGGCGCGGCTTTCGAGATCGGCGCGTTCGGTCAGGGCGTCGAGCCATTCGCTCCAGGGCAGCAGTTCGCCCCGGCTGGAGAGCCCGTCGGTGAGAGCCGACGTGGACCAGAGGCCCTGCTCAGTGGAGTCGCGTGCGGTCACGGGTGCTCCGAGGGCGAGATTTCTGCCGCCGGACCAGGCCTGCAATTCGGCGAAGGCCATCAGGTAGTCGTTGGTGCGCCGCCAGAGTTGTCCGCTCTCCACCCGTAGCCAGCGGGCGGTGATGCCCGGGGCGGGGATCATGACGGTGGTGGCTCCGGGATTGGGAAAATCCTTCCCGGTGGTGGAGAAAAGCGTCGTCTCCTCCCCGGCGTCGTTCACCGCCAGCAACCGAAGACCGGGGGGAAAGCCGAAGCCGGCGGTGTCGGCGAAGTCGCGGGGGTGCGCGGGCACCAGATGGACGGCGTCGAGGGTCTGCTCGGTGCCGAGGTCCAGCATCACCCATTTCGGGTCGGTGATTTCCCGCGATTCAATAGCGCTGTGGTAGCCGTTGGTGGCGTTGAGATCCAGGCCGCGCAGGGGCAGGCACCAGAGATAGCCGTCGGTGAGATTCGCCGACTGCCAGCGGGGGGCGTTTTCGATGGAGTCCGAGGTCGTGACCGGGCGGCGGAGGGCGAGGTTGTGGCCACGCGCCAGCACCACGATTTCTCCGAGGGTGAAAAACGTGCCCCGACCGGTGGGGCGGAGCCGCCCCCCGCGCAGGTTGAGCCGGAGGTAGCGGCCCGAGGCGCCGTTGCCCGGGATGCGCAGCAGGGGCCGATCGAGCCCTTCGCCTTCGCGCATTTCCCGCCATTGCCCGAGTCGGATGGCATGGGCGAAGGCGGCGTCATCGGAAATCTCGACTTCGAGATCCGGCGGGAATCCCTGGCCGCTTTCGCCCGCCGACGCGTCGATGGGCAGTCGGGCGGGAAAGATCACCACCTCCTCGGGGGTGGCGGTCTCTCCCAGATCCAAAACCACCCAGGCCGGGTCGGCCGGACGTCCGTAGAATCCGATGCGCCCATGGATCTGCTCGGAGGGAAAAATCGCCGGCAACTCCGCCAGCCTCTCGCGCAGGCGCCGAAGCTCGGCGTTCGCCTCCTGTCCCCTCGCGGAGTCGAGGCCGAACGCGATAGCGGAAAACGTGAGAGCTAAGCAAAGGCGCCACATGATGCGGGTGCCAGTCTGACAGACACGCGGGCGAGGGTCAACGGACGGAGGGTGCGCATGGCGACCAGGAGCCTCCCTGAACGCGCCGCTATTTGTCGGGAGACGGCGGACAAAGTGCGATTAGATTGGTGGAGATCCCATGAAACGCACTCCTTCTCCCATGACCCGCCGCCGCTTCTTTTTGCGGTCGGCCGGCGCCACCCTGGCTCTGCCGACGTTGGATTCGCTGATGCCGGGCGTGCTCGGCTCCGGCCTCGCCATTGGCGCGGACACCGTCGCTGGAGATCGGCCCACCCGATTGGTGGCGATCGGGAATCTGCTCGGATTCTACCAGCCGGAGTTCTTTCCCCGGACCGCCGGTCGCGACTACGAGATGCCGCGACTGCTGCGGTCGCTGGAGCCGCATCGAAAGGATTTCACCCTCTACTCGGGGCTCGATCACGGGGTGAAGGGCGGCCACTTCGCGGTGCATTCCTTTCTCACCGGGGTACTCTCGATGGACGCCAAGGGGATGCCCGAGGGGAACATCAGCATCGATCAGCGCGCGGCGGAGACGATGGGCGGGGCGACGCGTTTTCCCTCGCTGACCATCGGCTCGGAGGATGGCATTCACGGCGGCTGCCAGATGTGCTGGACGCGCAGCGGCACGCGGGTGCCGCCCATCCCGGGGGCGAACGAGCTGTTTCGCACCCTGTTCGTTAACGAGTCCTCATCGAATCTCGAGAAGGCCAAGGATCGCTTCGACCTGAAAGGCTCCATCCTGGACGCGGTCAACGGCGACGCCAAAGCTCTGCAGCGTCGGCTCGACCGGCCGGATCGGGAGAAGCTTGACGAGTATTTCACCTCGGTTCGTCATGTGGAGCGGCAGCTCGAGCTCCAGCGTCAATGGGCCGACGTGCCCAAGCCCGACGCGCCCATGGCCGAACCGAAGAACACCAACATGGTCGATGATCTGCCACTGCTCTACGACCTGATGGCGCTGGCGCTCCAGACCGACTCGACCCGTATCGCCACGCTGGAAATCGGCGGCGATTTCGAGGCGCGCTATTTCGACATCAAGGACGGCTACCATGCGCTGTCGCACCACGGCCAGGTTGAGGAGAAAATCCGCGATTTGCTCGTGCTTGAGGAATATCAGATGCGCCAGTTCGCCCGTTTTCTGGAGAAGCTGAAATCCATCCCCGACGGTGACGGCACCCTGCTGGATCACACCATGGTGCTGTTCGGCAGTGGCATGGCGAACGCCAACGCCCACACCAACCGGAATCTGCCGGTGATACTCGCCGGCGGCGGCTTCGCGCACGGGGAATACCGCGCCCTGCCGACGGAGGGGCTGGATCGCAAGCCGCTCTGCGATCTCTACGTGACTCTGTTGCAACGCTTCGGCCTGGAGACGGACCGCTTTGGCACCAGCAGCGGCACCCTGATCTGAGCCCGGCCATCATCTCTCTCCGCATACCGTGAAGGCTCGCCTGGTTCTCGGGATTCTCCTCGCCGCTTTTCTCACCGCAGATCGCGGAGTGGCGCGGGACATCGATCCGGTCTTGTTTCTGAAGACCTACTGTGTGGAATGTCACGGACCGGAGGAGCAGAAAGGAGATCGCCGCTACGATCAGACGACCTTTCCGCTGACCGACGAGCTGGGCGTGATCGAGATCCAGGATGCCATCGATCAGCTCAATCTCGGAGACATGCCTCCCCGCAAAGCGAAGAGACACCCCGAGCCCGCGGAACTGAGTGGAGCCATCGCCGCGCTGACGCGGGAGGTGGAGACCGCGCACGCCGCGCTCGCCGGCACCGGCGGCCAAACACTGTTGCGTCGGTTGAATCGGCGCGAGTACCTGAACACGGTCGGGGATCTCTTCGCCATGCCGATGGAGACCTTTGATCCGACGGCGAAATTTCCGCGCGATCAGACCGTGGAACACATGGACAATCTCGGTGACGCCCTGGTCACCTCCGGTTATCTCCTCGACCAATATCTGGACTCGGCCGATCGTCTCGTGGAGAGGGCTCTGGGGATGACCCAACAGCCCGAGGAGCGGACCTGGGAGTTCCGGGGAAATTTCGATCAAGGTCAGGAGCTCAGGTATTCACATGGCAAGGTTCATAACTTTCGTTATCTGTGTGTCTACGAGGTGCCCAACACGGTGAACCACGAGGGTGGCTACGCCGCCATCAGCGAATTTGCCGAGGGGGTGCCCGCCGATGGCCACTACGAGATCCGGGTGCTGGCGCAGGCGATGCATCGCGACACGCCGTATGATCCGAAGATCTTCCGGATGGATTTCGCCGAGCCTTTCCGACTCGGGATCGTACCCGGCGACAGGCGGGCGGGGACGCTGCATCACCCGCAGCCGATCGAGCCGCAACTGGCCGAGGTGACGGTGAACGATGGTGAGCCGGAGTGGCATACGATGACGGTGTGGCTGGAAAAGGGGCAGACGCCGCGCTTCATTTTTCCCAACGGGATGCAGAACTGTCGCGGGGCCTTCAGTCGGATTGCCAGCCAATACAAGGACCAGTGGCCGAAGGAGGATCCCTACACCGGCGGTATCGTCGAGGCCCGTCGCATCGTGCTCCAGCACGGCAAGATGCCCCACATCCGCATCCACGAAGTGCGGGTGCGGGGACCGATCCACGAGCAGTGGCCGCCGGCGTCCCAGGCCCTCGTGTTCGGTGAGGAGGGTTTCCGGGAAGATCGCATGGCGGAGATCCTGCGCGGTTTCGCGGATCGCGCCTACCGACGTCCGGCGACCGATGAGGAGGTGGATCGTCTGATGGCCGTGGCCGGGGAGAGACGCTCGCGGGGACACTCTCCGCGTCAGGCGACCAAGGACGCGCTGAAAGCGGTACTCTGTTCACCGGCGTTTCTCTATCTCACGGAACCCGGCCGGGTGGAGGAGGGCGCGACGCGGCTCGGTCCGCACGATCTCGCGTCGCGGTTGTCTTATTTTCTCTGGTCAACGATGCCGGATGCCGAGCTGCGTCGCCTGGCGGACAGCGGCGAATTGACGGATCCCGGGGTGCTCGCGGGTCAGTTGGACAGGATGTTGGAAAGTCCCCGGCTCGAGGCTTTCGTGTCCGGATTTCTCGACGCCTGGCTGAACCTGCGATCACTCGGGGACATGCCGCCCGACCGCGACGCTTTCGGGGTCTACTACGCCAAGGATCTCCAGAACGCGATGAAGCGGGAGACGCGGCTCTTTCTCCAGCACCTCATCGAGACGAACGGGCCGCTGACGGACTTACTCGACGCCGACTACACCTTCGTGAACAAGGCGCTGGCGGAGCATTACCGGTTGCCGGTCGACGGGTTTGCCCCGGAGACAGCCCACGAGTTCCGCCGGGTGGGTCTGGAGAGTGATCCGCGCCGCGGCGGCTTGCTGGGAATGGGCAGCGTGTTGACGGTGAGCGCGAACGGCATCGAGACCTCGCCCGTGGTGCGCGGGGTCTGGTTGTTGGAGAATGTGCTCGGGACCCCTCCGCCGAAACCGCCGGACAATGTGCCGCCCATCGATCCCGATGTGCGCGGAGCCACCAGCATTCGCGACCGCCTGACCAAGCATCGGGAGTCGGCGACTTGCCACGACTGCCACATGAAGATCGATCCACCCGGTTTCGCGCTGGAGAATTTCGATCCCATCGGGGCGTGGCGAACGCATTATCCGGCGGGCAAGAAAGAGGGGCCCAGGATCGACGCGTCGGGCGAGCTGGCCGGTGGCGAGACCTTCGCCGATGTGACCGGGTTCAAGAAGCTGATGCTGGAGAAGCGCGACCTGTTCACCCGCATGCTGACCGAGCGGCTGCTGACTTACGCCGCCGGGCGTCGGATGGAGGCGCTGGACCGTCCGGAGATCGACCGCATCGTGGCCGAGGTGGCGAGGAAAGACTACGGCATGCGGACCCTGATCGAGGAGGTCGTCGCCAGCCCCGTTTTTCAAGCGCCGTGAGGTCCGTTATTCGTATTCGCTCGTCGAATCGTTGCCTGCTCAATCATCAAGCCCGGCGAGCAACGCCGCGCGCCTCGTTTTCGGCATTCCGGCCACCACCAGTGCGAAAGAGTGGGTGATGAGCTCACGCACGAGAGGCGTCGGCAGCGAGCCGTCGAGAATCAGGGTGTTCCAGTGGCGCTTGTTCATGTGGTATCCCGGTTCGATAGCCTCGTGGTTGTCGCGGAGTTCCAGAGCGCGATCCGGATCGCATTTCAGGTTCATCCTCACCGGCACCTCGTCGGGACTGAGGGTGGCGAACATCTTGCCGGCGACCTTGTAGACCAGCACCTCGGGGCCGAAGGGAGTCTCCTCGGTCGTTTCCGGAAAGCTCAACAACTGGGTGCGAATGGCGGAGAGATCGTTCATGATACCGGGGGTCTTCCCACTGCGACCATGCCCGAGATCACCGAGATTTTCCATCCCAAAACCCGGACCGAATGGCGCCGGTGGCTGCAGCGCCATCACCGGGTGAAACCCGAGATCTGGCTGCGCCGATTCCGGAAGGGCACCGGCACTCCCTCTGTCGGCTACGACGATCTGGTGGAGGAATGCCTCTGCTTCGGTTGGATCGACAGCGTGATCAAGAAGCTGGACGCCGACAGCAACGTTCAGAGGATCACGCCGCGCCGCAAGCGGGGAAGTTTTCTCTCCGAGCTGAATCGGCAACGGGTGTGGAAACTGCAACATCTCGGACTGATGACGGAGGCGGGGCTGGAGCCGATCACCGACCAGATCGGCTCACCCGACGATCCGCTGGAGATCCCCGGCTGGATACGCGAGGCGCTGGAGGCCGATCCGGCGGTGTGGGAGACATTCAACGCCTTCCCGCATTTCTATCGGAGGCTCAAGATCGGCTGGATCACCGAGTGCCGGGGAGCAGGGCGGCGGTCGGAGTCGGAGAAACGACTGGCTTACCTTATCAGGATGACCTCCGGGGGCAAACGCTACGGCACCGAACCTCTGGCCGGAATTCTGTGACGGAATCGCCCGCGAGTGAGATCGACTCGCCTCCGTGAAGACGCTGTTGAAAGCGGGTGCCGCTGATCGTATACAATGCGACCGGCATTTTTCCCCGTGCGGTGAGTGCTATCCCGTCGACAAACCATGACCCTGGTGTCATCAGCCCATCGCCTGCTCACCGCGCTCTCACTGGGGGTGGCGTCGGCATCGGCCGTTGATTTCGGGAGCGAGGTGCGACCGATTTTCGAGGCGCATTGCCTGGACTGTCATGGACCCGAGAAACAGAAGGCCAGCTTCCGTCTGGATCTTCGGGAAGCGGCGTTGAGAGGGGGAAATGAGGGCGTGGCCATCGTGCCCGGCGCCAGTGCCCGGAGTCCGTTGATCGCTCATGTGTCCGCCCCGAAGGGGGACGAGTCGCGGATGCCCCCGAAGGGCGAGGGACTGAGCGAGGCCGAGATCGTCAGGCTGACCCGCTGGATCGATGCCGGGGCGCCCTGGCCGGATGCCTTGGCGGGCGAGGATCCGCGCCTGGCTCATTGGGCCTGGCAGCCCATCCGTGAGGGCATTGATTTCACAGGAATGCGGGAAGGCGAGCATCCGGTCGATTTTTTACTCCGTGAGAAGCGGGAGTCGGTCGGACTGGCGATGTCAGTCGAGGCGGATCGGCGGACCCTGATACGACGTTTGTCTTTCGATCTGCTCGGCCTGCCTCCGGAGCCGGCGGAAGTCGAAGATTTCGTCAATGATCCCGATCCCAAAGCCTTCGAGAAATTGATCGACCGTATGCTCGCCTCTCCTCATTACGGAGAGCGCTACGCCCGTCACTGGCTGGACATCGCCCACTACGCGGATACCCACGGCTTCGAGCGCGACCAGCGCCGCGACAGCGCGTGGCGCTATCGCGACTACGTCATCGACGCGTTCAACGAGGACCTGCCCTATTCCCGTTTCCTGAAAGAACAGATCGCCGGTGATGTCTTGTGGCCGGATGATGCCGACGCGGTGGTGGCGACCGGATTTCTCGCCGCCGGGCCGTGGGATTTTGTCGGGCAGGTGGAGACGAAAAGTCCCGAGCTGCGGCGCTCGGCGCGGACGCTGGATCTCGACGATATGGCGACTCAGGTCATGACTTCCACGATGGGCATGACGGTCAACTGCGCCCGTTGTCACGATCACAAGCTCGACCCCATTTCGCAGGAGGAATATTACCGGCTCTGGTCGGTGTTTGCCGGGGTGAGGCGCGAAGAGCGGGTCGTCAGTGAACTGGCTCTCGTCGAACATGAAGCGAGTCAGGCGGCGCTCGCCGCGGAGCGCGACCGGCTCGATTTCGCCATCGCCAGGATCGAGGGGCCGGGCATCGATCTCGCGGATATTGTCGGGGGAGGGAACGGCTTGGGCACCGGTACGGTCGGCCATGGACTCGACCCGCGTTCGGCGGCGGTGAAGACCCGCGACTTCGGCCGACTCGGCGATCTGAAGACGAACCACTTCGCGGAATCCCCGTTCGCTTTTGTGGATGGTGTGGTCGTTCCCGACGGGGATGACGGCCGGGCCGCGATCCCCGTCAGCTCGACCGGACTCACCGTGACCGGCCTGCCCAAAAGCTCGGGCGAAGCCTGGGACTCGATTCGCAATGGTCCGGTCGCCAGCCAATACTCGAACGAGTTGGGAGGCATCGATTTCACCAAGGGCGGACATTCCCTGCTCGGCATCCATGCCAATGCCGGCATCACCTTCGACCTGACCGCCATCCGCGTCTCCACCGGGATGAAAGGCTTCCGTTTCACCGCGAAAGCCGGTTACTTCGGTCAGGAAGGCTCGACACGCGCCGATGCCTGGGTATTCGTGGATGGGAAACCGGCGGTGGAGTTGCGCGGTCTGCGACGCGCCGACGGCTTGAGGGAGATCGAGGTCGCGTTGCCGGAGAGCGCCCGTTTTCTCACCCTGCTTTCCCTCGACGGAGGCAATGGCATTGGACACGACCAGGTCGGGTTTGGTGATCCGCGTCTCAAGTCCGATCCACCGAGGGAGGCGTCGACCGCCGATCAAGAGGTGCTGACTCAGCTGAGAAAACAACGAGATGCCATCGCCGAGCGACTCAAGGCGCTCGGACCTCCGCCCAAAGTCTACGCGGTGGTGGCGGAGAAAGAGATGCCGGAAATCCGCGTGCTGCGGCGGGGCGATCCCGAGTCTCCCGTGGGCGACGCGCTGCCCCCCGGAGCCTTTGGCCTGCTCCCCATGCTGGACCCGGATCTGGGCGGGCACACTTCGGATCAGGGAGAGCGCCGCGCGGCGCTGGCGGAGTGGATCACCGATCCGGCCAATCCACTCACCAGCCGGGTCATCGTCAACCGGCTCTGGCACTGGTTGTTCGGCCAGGGCATCGTCAACACCCCGAGCGATTTCGGGCTTGGTGGGGATCGCCCCTCGCATCCCGAGTTGCTCGATTGGTTGGCCGCGGAACTGGCGCGCCAAGGCGGATCACTGAAGTCGATGCAGCGTCTTCTGCTCACCAGCGCGGCCTACCGTCAGCAGTCCCGCCATCGTGCCGATGCCCCCGGCGTGGCGGTCGATGCCGGGAATCGTCTTCTCTGGCGGCAGAATCCCCGACGCATCGAGGCGGAGGCCGTTCGGGACGCGGTCCTGGCCGTGAGTGGAAAACTCAATCGTAAGGCTGGCGGACCCGGCTTCGAGGACTTCACCTATCAGGAAGCCTACGCGCCGATCTACACCTACGTCACCGCCGATGCTCCCCCCTTGTGGCGCCGCAGCATTTATCGTTACCTCGTCCGTACCACGCCGGATCGTTTCATGACCACCATGGATTGCCCCGACCCGGCCAATCTCACCCCGAAGCGGATGACCACCACCACAGCCCTGCAATCCCTGGCCCTCTACAACAACGATTTCATGTTGCGCCAGACCGGCTACTTCGCCGAGCGGGTGAAAGCGGAGGCCGGCGAGCAACCGGCCGATCAGGTGAGGCGGGCCTTTGTCCTGGCCTTCGGCCGCCCGCCGACCGGGGACGAGCAGGCGCTCGGAGAATCCTTCATCACCACGGCGGGGCTGTTCGCCTTTTGTCGCTCACTATTCAACGCCAACGAATTCGTGTATGTGGATTGAGGGAAAAGAGGCTCACACGAAGACACGAAGACACCAGAAAAAATGATGAAGAGATTGGATGCCGGTTCGGCGGGCGCGAGGCCCCTCTATGACCCGATTCCACGGGAGTTGGAACTCATTGCCAGTGATGTGGTCGACGCGGCGATCAAGCTGCATGTCGATCTGGGGCCTGGCTTGTTGGAATCCGTTTATCTGGCCATTCTTGCCAAAAAACTGGAGGGACGGGGCTACCGTGTGGAACGGGAAAAGGCCATTCCGGTAACCTATGACGGAGTCAGCTTTGAGCTCGGATTCCGGGCGGATCTGGTGATCAATGAGTGTTTTACCGTAGAACTGAAATCGATCGACCAGCTTGCCCCCGTGCATGGCAAGCAACTGTTGACCTATCTCAAGCTGACCGGATACCGGCTGGGATTGCTGATCAACTTCGGTGAGGCGTTATTGAAGAACGGCATCAGACGAGTCGCCAATTGAATCATCAGGATGAGGCCAGAAACAAATCCCCGTTCCCTCCGTGCCTTGGTGCCTTCGTGTGAGACTCGATTGGGCGCGTCCCGCTCCCGACGCCGGTTTCTCCAAGCCGCGGGCGGTGGTTTCGGCGGTATGGCGCTGTCGGCTCTGCTGGCGGAGGGGGCGCGCGCCAGTGGTCTCCCGGCGGCGCATTTCCCGGCCCGGGCCAAACGGGTCATCCAGATCTTCTGTCCCGGTGGCTGGAGCCAGGTCGACACCTTCGACCACAAACCGGAACTGGAGCGACGCGCCGGCCAGCCCTTCGATCCCGACGGGCAGCTCCAGTTCTTCGCCTCCAAGCCGGGCGCCTGTCTGCCGAGTCAGTGGAAATTTCGTCAGCATGGCGAGTCCGGTCGTTGGGTCAGCGATCTCTTTCCCAAGCTGGCCCGATGTGTCGATGACATGGCATTCATCTACTCGATGAAAAGCACCACCGCCCTGCATGGACCGGGCTGTTTCATGATGAACACCGGCCAGACCCTGCCCGGCTTTCCCAGCATGGGCGCGTGGGTCACCTACGGGCTGGGAAGTGAGTGCGAAAATCTCCCCGCCTTCGTGGTACTGCCCGATCCCCGCGGTCTCCCGCCCGGCGGCATCATCAACTGGGGCGCCGGATTCCTGCCCGCTGTCCATCAGGCCACGACCATCGACACCACCAATCCCGAGGAACCCATCGCCGATCTGTTCCCCCCGACGACCGTGAAGGAGGTGACACCGCGGAGCGATGCCGAGGGCCTGGCATTTCTCCGGAAACTCAATCAGCTGCATCGTCGGGAACGAGCCGGGAACAGCGAACTCGACGCCCGCATCGCCGCCTACGAGATGGCGGCCCGGCTCCAGCTCAGCGCGCCGGAAGTCACCGACCTGCGCGGCGAGACGGAATTGACGAAAAAGCTCTACGCGCTCGATCATCCCGAGATCGGACCTTTCGGCCGTCAGTGTCTACTGGCGCGGCGCCTCGCCGAACGCGGCGTGCGCTTCGTCCAGATCTATTGCGGAGCCGAAAACACCACCGCCAAGGAGATACGCCCCAACTGGGACAGCCACGAAGACATCGTCCGCGACCATGGCTACTGGGGGGCGGTACTCGACACCGGCGCGGCGGCTCTGCTGGCGGATCTGAAATCGCGCGGCCTGCTCGATGACACCCTCGTCATCTGCACGTCAGAGTTTGGTCGCCAACCCGCGGCCCAGGCCAGGGCGACGAGTGACAGCAAAGGGCGCGACCACAACGCCGGGGCTTTCACCACCTGGCTCGCGGGGGGCGGGATCAAACCCGGCATCGGCTACGGCACCACCGACGAGCTGGGA
The DNA here is from genome assembly GCA_964439145.1 of uncultured Verrucomicrobiales bacterium. Taxonomy (GTDB): domain Bacteria; phylum Verrucomicrobiota; class Verrucomicrobiia; order Verrucomicrobiales; family DEV007; genus JAEUHH01. Next base: position 18,867 of record CAYTNL010000034.1, on the reverse strand, counting down.
TTTCAGGCGGTGGAAAACATCGTTCACAGTTGGGAGCTGCACGCCACCGCGCTGCACCTGCTCGGCATCGACCACGAGCGGCTCACCTGGTACCACAACGGCCTTGAGCAGAGGCTCACCGGGTTCGAGGGTCATGGGGTGATCCGGGATCTGCTGGTCTGACCCGAAGAACCCCTCCACCCCCGCCATGAAACGTCACCGCTCCGGAGCCAATCACGATTCCCGCCGCTGTCGCATCGTTCTCACCGGCGGTCCCGGCGGAGGCAAGACCACGGCGGCGGACCTGTTTCGCCGCGAAATCGGTGACGGGGTGGTCATCGTCCCGGAAGCGGCGACCATGATGTTCACCGGGGGATTTCCACGCTACCCAGAGTTGGACGCCATCCGGTCCGCCCAGTTGGCGATCTATCATGTGCAGCGCAATCTGGAGGATATCCAGGCCACCCGCTATCCCGACCGTATCCTGCTGTGCGACCGGGGCACCATCGACGGGGCCGCCTACTGGCCGGAGCGGGATGGCGACTTCTTCGAGGCGCTCGGCACCTCGCTGGAGGACGAGTTGGCGCGTTATGATGGGGTGATCTTTTTTGAAAGCGCCGCCGTGGGCGGTCTGGGTATCGAGGGCGGGAATCCCGTGCGCCGCGAGACCCTCGCCGAAGCCGTGGCGCTTGATTCCAAGCTCCGGCATTACTGGTCGCGGCACGAGCGTTTCGTGGTCGTGCATCACAACGAGAGTTTTTTCAAAAAAATTTCCTACGGCCTCGCGATACTCGACGAGATGGTGGGCGAACTGGGGCGGCGAAATATTCAGGATCGAGGGTGAGCCGGGGGAATTTCGGGTTAGAGTGATGGCGGGATGTTCGGTCGACTTTTGCTCATTTTTATCGGGATACCGCTCATCGAGCTCTATCTCTTCCTGGCCATCGGCCAGCGCATCGGCATTTTCGCCACCATTGCCACGGTGGTGCTGACGGGATTTCTGGGCGCCTGGTTGACAAAACAACAGGGACTCAAGACCCTGGCCCGCTACCAGCAGACCCTTTCCGAGGGGCGGCTGCCGCACACCGAGGTCATCGAGGGGATCATGATCCTCGCGGCGGGCGCGGTCTTGTTGACGCCGGGCTTTCTCACCGACCTCATCGGCTTCACCCTTCTCATCCCCCCGGCCCGGGCCTGGGTGCGGAATCGACTGACGAATTATCTGAAGACGCGCATTCAGGTGGCCGGTGATTCGGTCGCCACTCGGCCGAACTCCCCCGTCGCGGGAGTGATCGAGATCGAGGCGGAAGTGGTTGAGGAACGTGGAACGACACCTGACCCGTGACAAGGTGGTTTGGCTTTATCCAGGTGGCACGCCCTGCTGGATTCGAACCAGCGACCTACGGATTAGAAGTCCGTTGCTCTATCCAACTGAGCTAAGGGCGCATGAAACCCTTCCGGGAGCGCATACCTCCCGCATTGCCGAGGCAAGCTGAAACAATCGACTTGAAACGCCATGCTGGCAACATCCAATGCATGGCTTCTTGGTTGAATAGGCGCGCATCTCGGCGCTTGATTCCGGCGCGTGGTGATCGTTGGTGGCACCGGGTTCGCTCCCCCACTACCAGCATTTGAACGCGATTCGACGCCAATTCTTTTTTTCGTACGGCGTGATCGGTAGTGTGATGCCGCTGATGTCGGTTTTTTTGTGGAAAGAGGCCGGCTTCAACTTGCTCCAAATCGGGCTCGCTACGGCGCTGACAAACCTGCCGATGTTGCTATCGCCGGGGCTGATCACGCTGTTGGCTGATCGTAGCGTGGATAGCCGTAGAATCCTCGCCGTGGCGTATCTGGCGAGCGCGACAGTACTCTCGCTGATGTATTTGCTTGATAGCCTGGGAGCGCGGTTGGTGCTTTTCCTGTTCCATGGTTTGGCCTTTGTGGCCATGCTTCCGCTGCAGGACGGATTTTATTTTTCCTATGCCGAGCGGTGTAGAGCATTGAATTTGTCGGTCAGACCTTATCCGTGGGTTCGCGTCTGGGGTACTTTGGGCTTCATTCTGCCCAGCTTGATCATTTTCTTCCTGTTGAGCCGGGGAGCGCCCACGGGACGCATTTTGCTTTGCGCGATCGCCTTCGGCTTGGCGGCCTTTCTTAACTCGTTCACCCTGCCTTCTTTACGCAGTGGTGACGGAGTCGGCGCGGTTTCCGCCGCAACTTTGCCAACGAGGGAGGCTTTTGCCAAGCTGATCTCACCCAGAGCTCGCTATCTCTGTCTTGGTCTGGCGCTGAGCTACATGGCGGCGGTGAGTTACTACTCGTTTATCTCGATATATTTCAAGGAGGTCATCGGGATCAGTGAGAGATACATCGGACTGGTGATCAATATCGGGGTCGCGGTGGAAGTATTCTTCACCCTCTGGATGCCACGCCTTCAGGCGACTCTCCGTCTCAAGGGGATCATGGTGGTGGGGTTGATCTGCATGGCGCTCAGAATGGTGCTGCTCGCGATGTTTCCCTCTGTCTGGATGGCTGTAATCACCCAATTGGTTCACGGAATGGAGGTGTTGGCTCTGTTTGTCGCCCCCGTCATGTTTCTGGATCGGTTGGCGGGTGATCGCTACCGCAACTCCATCCAGGGCGTTTTTACCATGACCGTTGGCGGTGTCTCGAGGATTCTGGGAGCCATCCTTTCCGGGTTCGTTGCCTCGACTTTCGGATTGGGTTGGCTGCTGGCATACGCGGCCGGGCTTGCTTTGATCGCCTTGGCGGTGATTATCTTCAAATTTCGCAGAATTCCGGCGCCGGGAGAAATCGACGATGACGGGACGCGAGAAACCTGATCGCGGGTGGAGTTTGCTTTCGATTGATCCTGGGAGGATTGAAGGAATCGTCCCGCTGGAAACAGCCGACCAATCCGCCAATCCGCTCCTGATTCATGAATCCAGATTCCCATCCACGCACCGACCCTCAGCTTGTGGAAAAGGCCGAGGCATGGATCGGCGACGCGGTCCTGGCACTCGCCGCGCGCGAGTGGATACTCCGACAGAAAGGGGCCACGGATGGTGCCATGCAGGCCCGCATGACTTCGAATCAGTTTCTCTCCACGGTGGGTAATCCCACCGCTATCGAGGCACGTATCGGCCGACTCTATCGGGATGAGGGGCTGGAAGCCGCCATCAGATGGGTGGAATCGGAGCTGGTGCCGAGATTTCTTAAGCAGGAAAAGAATCGGCGATGAAGCCTCGTCACGGCCCGCTTGATCGCGGGTTTCTTCAGCGATTCGGGTGATAGAATTGCAGGCGCCCGCGGTCAATGGCGTAGTGAGCGCCGCAACGGGGGCAGTCGGCAACCGCGATGTCGGATCCGGCAAACAATTCCTCCTGTGTTGGTAGGGACAGCGACGCGATCACCGGATAGATTTTCTCCACATCGCAGCCGCAGTGGAATCGGAAATAGCGCCGTTCCAGCAGACTCAGTTCTTCCTCCTCATCCAGCGAGCGAATCATCTCATCGTCAAGCGTCAGGAACCACGGCATATCGCAATCGGGTTGGGCCGTGACCATGACGATATCCTCTTCGCCATGATGAAAATAGCGGGCGGGTCTTTGTTCGCTCTGGCGGTAGTAGGACTCCACCGCAGAAAACATGTCGAGATCCTCGAACTCTATCGTGCTCTGACGCACCGGCAGGCCTTCGCTCGTGGTTTGGGAAAAAAACAGGTGCCGCTCGGTCTCGCGAACGTTTTCGGTGAAAATCCGACCGGTGACGGTCTGGTTTCGATTGCTGCCGGTAACGAAGAGATTCAGCGCCGGCGACGCCAGATTCATCGTCCAGGCGGTGGCTTCGTTGCGCGGGCGAGAGGCGAGATGCAGGGTCAAGGCGGCGAGGGCGTCCTTGAGCCACTGATCCAGCCTCACTTCGTGTCGAATCTGGTGCTGCATCAGGTGCAGGTAATAGTCCAGATAGAGGGGGCTGAAAGTCGCGCGAACCACCAGGGCGTTTCTTTGCCTTACGAAATAGCTGCGGACTTCGATGGGCTCCTCGCTTTCGTCTGGTGGATTCGAGGCGGATGGGGGTGACATGGGTAGGAGGGGATAGCGCGATCCAGATGGAGTGAAACGAGGACCGCGATGAAGCTCGGAGTTTGTCTTTGCGGGAATAAAGCCCCGAATTCCGGGAAAAGAACCGAATTCTGGAAAAGAGGAGTTGCCAATTTTTCCCGGAAAAGTTACAAAAACGCAGATTTGAATCTCCGAAGTGAAAAAACATCGTAACCGTCAGTTTTCAGCATCATTGAGCGCCATCGCGCTAGTCGTGGGTGGCGTGGTGCTGGCTCTGGGCTTGGTCAATGGCCAAGCGATGGCGGTAAGCGCGGGTTCGGTTGGATCGGTGGGAGGTGCTTCGGGTGTCATGGCCGACAGCGCCTTGGCGGTTTTTTTGTTGGGACTCGCGGTGGGAGTGCCCGCGGGGATCGCCATGTTTTTCGCCTACTTGGTCATGCGCGAAAAGCGCGAGACTGAGCAGGATCGTCAAATGGAAGACTTGATGGCATCTCTCGAAGAGACTGAAGCTCGCGACAGTCCCTGGAATGGCAGCGCCAGCCGACGCGATTTTCGCCAAACTACCGATGTCGAGACCGCCGAGGACCCAAAGGATCCCTGGGAGCGGCCCGCTGACTGGTGGCGTCACGCGGGAGACGACGCCTGACCCGGTCGGGGGACATGGCGTCTCAGATGATCCATTCCGGTGACGCCTCCGGCTCCAAGGAAACGGGTATCAACTCGGAGAGCGGAATTTTCTGCAAGCTGTCGACCAGCTCTTGATTCGCTTGTGCCCATGCCTGAGTGACTGTGCTGGAACACATGCCACGATTTCCCCCACTGGTCTCTATCAGGGTTTCCCCCTCCACGGCACTGACGATCTCCGCCAGGGTGATGGTTTTCGGGTCGCGTCCCAGGAGATAACCGCCATTTTTTCCCCGCTTGCTGATGACCAGCCCGGTCGGCCGCAGTTGGGTTAAAATCTGGACTAGATAATTTGCTGAAAGTCCCTCTGCTTCAGCCAGTTCCTCCACCCTCCTAACCTCCCCGCTGCCGTGGGATCGGGCCAATTGTGCCATCACCTGACAGGCATACTCGGTTTTCAGGGGCAGTCGCATGATGACAGGGCGGATCGGATGGTCTATGGATCGCAAAAACCGCTTGCGGATCTCAGAATAGAATACATTAGTAAATGACGCAACTTTAAAATATTAGGCTGTTCGTCGGCTTTCACACCACTCCCTCACGAAACGTCATGGCTCTTTCAAAGAACGAAGGCATCAAGGATGCCAGCAACTACCTGCGGGGAACTCTGCTCGAGGGCTTGGCCGACCTTTCGACCGGTTCGCTGTCGAAGGACGACCAGCAGCTTACCAAGTTCCACGGATTCTATCAGCAAGACGACCGGGATATCCGCGCCGAGCGGCGCAAAAAGAAGTTGGAGCCGGCATATTCCTTCATGATCCGCCTCCGCATGCCCGGTGGCAAGGTGACTCCCGAGCAATGGCTGCGAATGGATGAACTCGCGCACGATTACGCGAACGGGGCGCTGAAACTGACGACGCGGCAGGCTTTCCAACTGCATGGAGTCATCAAGACGAACCTCAAGCAGACGATCTACGAGATCAATCAGATCCTCCTGGACACCAAGGCGGCGTGCGGAGACGTGAACCGCAACGTGATGTGCAACCCGAATCCCTACCAGTCGGAAGTTCATCAGCAGATCCAGGACCTGGCCGCCGCCGTCTCGGATCATCTCTCTCCCCGGACCGGAGCCTACCACGAGATCTGGCTCGATGACGGATCGGGGGAAAAAGTGAAGGTGACCCAGGATCCGCCCCTGCTGCCCAATCCCGAAGAGGGCGAGGAGCCGATCTACGGAAAGCACTATCTGCCGAGGAAGTTCAAGACGGTGATCGCCGTGCCGCCGAGCAACGATGTCGACATCTTTGCCCACGATCTCGGCTACATCGCCATCCTCGACGAGGATCAGCGAACGATTCTCGGCTACAATGTCACCGTCGGCGGTGGCATGGGAATGACCCATGGCAACGAGGCGACTTTTCCCCGTCTCGCCGATGTGATGGGCTTCTGCACCCCCGACGTCGCCGTGGCGGTCGCCGAGGCGGTGGTCCGGGTGCAGCGCGACCACGGCAATCGAGAGGATCGCTCGCAGGCCCGGCTGAAATACACCATCGAACGCATGGGGCTGGACGCCTTCCGGCAGGAAGTCGAGAAACTCCTGGGCTTCACTCTGGAAGAACCGCGCGAATTCCAGTTCGACCACAACGGAGATCGCTACGGCTGGGTCGAGGATCACCGCGGGAACTGGCATTACACCCTCTACGTGGAAAACGGACGGGTCTTCGACACCGACGACTATCCGCTCATGACCGGGCTGCGCGAGATCGCGAAAATTCACCAGGGCGACTTCCGCCTCACCGCCAACCAGAATCTCGTCATCGCCGACATCTCACCCAAGGCGAAAGCGAAGATCGAAAAACTCATGGCGGCCCATCGCATGATCGACGCCGATGAGCGCAGCGCCCTGCGACTCAATTCCATGGCCTGCGTCGCCCTGCCCACCTGCGGTCTGGCCCTGGCGGAATCCCAGCGCTACCTCCCCGACCTCGTCACCGAACTCGAGGAGATCATCGAAGAAGCCGGCTTGCGCCACGACGCCATCACCATTCGCATGACCGGATGCCCGAACGGCTGCGCCCGCCCCTACCTGGCCGAGATCGGCTTCGTCGGACGTGGCCCCGACACCTACAATGTCTATCTCGGCGCCGGTTTCTCCGGGGACCGACTCAGCAAGCTCTACCAGCCCTCCGTGAAAGGCGGCGAGGTAAAGGGTCTGCTCGGTCCCATCATTCTCGACTACGCGAAGAACCGGGAAAGCGGGGAACGCTTCGGCGACTTCGTCGTCCGGACCGGTCTCGTGAAGCCCACCTTGGACGGTAGGGATTTCCACAAGGACTACATCGATCGCGAAGCCGGAACTCCCGCCACGGTTGCCTGATCCCGCCCGCGCCGTCCTTCATCCGGCAGCCCTCCCCTTTCCTCCTCTCATGATGTTTCCGAGTCATTCCCCCTTCCGGCCCGAGCAGCAGCAGCTCGCCGAAAAGCTCATCGCCACGCTGTCCCATGACCAGGCCACCTGGTTGTCCGGCTACCTGGCCGGCCTGCAGAGTGCCGGCGCTTTCGGCGGCGGCGCGCTCGCCGGCGTCGGCGGCACCCCGGTCGGCACCACCGGAGAAAAGCCAAGCCTCACGGTCCTCTACGGCTCCGAGTCCGGCAACGCCGAGGCCCTCGCCGACCAGACGAAGAAGCGCGCCGAACAGCACGGCTTCAAGGCCCGGGTCGTCAACATGGCCGACACCGATCCCGCCGCCATCGCCAAGGTGGAGAATCTACTCGTCATCGTGAGCACCTGGGGCGATGGCGATCCACCGGAAGCCGCCGTCGATTTCTGCTCCGCCCTGCTGGGCGACGACGCTCCGGAATTGAAGGGCGTTCGCTACTCGGTCTGCGCCCTGGGCGACACCAGCTACGAGAAATTCTGCCAGACCGGAAAGGACATCGACGCGCGACTCGAGACCCTCGGCGCCGAGCGGCTGCGCGACCGCGAGGATTGCGATGTCGACTATGACGATGCCTGGGAGCGCTGGGTCTCCGAGGCGCTGGCGTCCTTTCCGATCAAAAAGCCCACCCTCACCCTGGAGATGCCGCTTCCCGGCACGCCGGAAGTCACGGGCGAATACACGAAGAAGAACCCCTTTGCCGCCGAGGTGCTCGAGAAGATCGTGCTCAACGGTACCGGCTCCGCGAAAGAAACGCTGCACCTCGAGCTCTCTCTGGAGGGTTCGGGCCTGACCTACGAACCCGGTGACGCCATCGGTGTCTTTCCCCAGAACCGCCTCGCCGACATCGACGCCATCATTTCCGCCGCCGGCCTCAGCGCCGAGGTGGGACTGAATGGATCGTCCCTCGGCGAAGTCCTCCGCGTCGAATACGACATCACCACGCTCAGCCCGACGCTGGTGGAGAAATACAACGAGATCGTCGGCAACAAGGAGTTGCAGAAGTGGCTCGATGAACCCGAGCGCAAGACCCTGAAAGAGTGGATTCGCGGCCGGCAGTTCGTCGATCTCATCGCGGAGTTCGCCCACACCGATTGGACGCCCGAGCTGCTCGTTGGGCTGCTGCGGCGCCTCGAGCCGAGACTCTATTCCATCGCCTCCAGCCCGAAGGCGCACGAGGGCGAGGTCCATTTGACCGTGGCCGCCGTCCGCTACGAGTCGCACGGTCGCCAACGCGAGGGAGTCGCTTCCTGCTTTCTCGCTGACCGCGTGAAGATCGGCGATCACGTGCCGGTCTACCTGCATCGCAACGGCAACTTCCGCCTCCCCGCCGACGGCGACACCCCGATCATCATGGTCGGTCCCGGCACCGGCATCGCGCCGTTCCGCGCCTTCGTCGAGGAGCGCAGGGCCGACGGTGCCTCCGGAAAGAACTGGCTCTTCTTCGGCGACCAGCGCTACAGCTACGACTTCCTCTACCAGCTCGAGTGGCAGGACCACCTCGCCAGCGGCAGCCTGGACCGTCTCTCGGTCGCCTTTTCCCGCGATCAGAAACACAAGGTCTACGTGCAGAACCGGATGCGCGAGGAGGGGCGCGACCTCTTCGACTGGTTGGAGAAAGGCGCCCACTTCTACGTCTGCGGCGACGCCACCCACATGGCCAAGGATGTGCACGAAGCCCTCATCGACGTCGTTGCCGAGCAGGGAGGAAAGACCCGCGAAGCCGCCGAAGCCTACGTAGACGATCTCCGCCGCGCGAAGCGCTACCAGCGGGACGTCTATTGACCGTCCAACCAGTCGGTGATCCGCGCGATCGCCGGCGCGTTGTTCGGTTCCCGCAGCACCTCGTGGAGCATCCCGGGGAACAGCGCGTAGGTTTTTCGCGACGTGGCCACGCGGTCGAAAAAGTCGCGGGAAAATTCCGGCGGACAGATCTCGTCGGCCTCCCCCTGCGACAGCAGCAGGCGCGTCGGCTCCCGGATCAGCGGAGCCGCCTCGTTGATGCGGCGTCCGTGACGGACCAGATCGGCGCCGAAAGCCGCGCTGACCCAGTGATGACAGCCATCCATGTCCAGCCCGGCGGTGTTTCCCTCGTCTGACACATGACGCGTCCTTTCCGGACGCACCTTGGTGTCGAGGATGAATCCGGGCGCGAGTTTCGCGAGAAAGGGTGCCGCCGCCACCAGCAGGCGCGGCTGCTCGTGATCGGGGCGGAGCAGGGGAGAACTCAGCCAGATCCAATCAAACAGGGTTGAGTCCGCGACCCTACCCTCTTTGCTCGCCTTTCTTTCCCGGTCGATTCGGTGGTGCAGCAGGGCGAATGCCCCGGTGGAGTGCGCGTAGACGCCGCGCGGCGCGTCGGGCGGCAACCGGCGGGCCGACAGCCAAGCGATGGTCTCGTCGATGAGTCCAAAAAGGGTATTCATCCCGTTGATGTGGCCCCGTTTCCCCTCGGATCGGCCATGACCGGGCCAGTCGATGCCGACGCACAGGTAGCCGCGCTCGCACAGCATTTCCGCCGCGCGAAGGTGACAGCCGAGGTGATCGCCAAGCCCGTGCAGGAGGATGGCTCCGCCGGTCGGTTCGCGGCTGTCTGGATGAAAGAACTGGCGATGAATGCCGAGACGGGGCGCGGCTGCGGACGTGTAGGTTTCCCCGGTGAGGTGCATAGAGACGTGTGCGGTCTATTGTCGTGGCCCGAAGCTGGCGCGGCAAGTCACGATGACAAAACAGTTGCGATTCCGCGCTCGCGGGCTTTATTCTTCGCCCCTCCGCTGGAGGGCGAAGCGGTGGCCGGTTCGGCGCCGCCGGACGATGAATAGCGCGGTTAGCTCAGGGGTAGAGCACCACCTTGACACGGTGGGGGTCACTGGTTCAAATCCAGTATCGCGCACCATCGCTCCCTCCCGATCCGCACCATGCCCGCCGAAACTGCCGCGCCGATCTGTCTGGCGGTCCTGAATCCCGGGGGACACGATCCGTTGATCGACTACGCGGACGGCCCCGGTCGTCCGGACGATGGCGGACATCCGCCGGTCAACTACCACGCCTACGCCGCCTGCACCCGCGGCGTGTTTTCCGACTCCACCCGGGCCGTGCTGGCTCAGCGCGAGCGCTTCGACGCCGTCATCGTCCTGATCCGCGCGCGCGTCTCCGTGAGCCTTCGGGCGATGCAGGAGCTGAAAAAGGCCGGCTTCACCGTTCTCGCGGCCTGGAAGGAAGCCGGCCCCTACCAGATCGCGGATCAGTTGCGCTCGAGCCGCTCGCTGGCCGCCTACCAGGACATCCTGACGCTCGCCGATGGAGTCATCTCTCCCACGGCTGTGCCGCCGCCGCGCTGGGGATGGTTGCGGGTGGAGGAATTCGAGCGGAAGACCCGCTTCATTCCGACGCCGTATCCGGTCGAGTTTCCGGAGTGGAATTTCTCGCGCCCCGACTCCGAGCGGGCGGGCATCATGGTCGGTACCCGGCAGTTTTTCGTTCCCACCCGCAACCATCTGCAGACCCTGTCGCGCGTCGCGGTGATGGCGGAGGAACTCGCCGTGCCGGTCACGGTGATCAACGGCGACAAGCGGAAAGGCCGGGTGCTGTTGCGGCAGCTCGAGCTGTCTTTTCCCGAGTCCCGGCTGCGGGTGCACGGTCCGCTCGGCTACGAGCGCTACTTGCGTCTGATGGCGAAGCATCGGCTGGTCTATCAGCTCGATCGCAGCTACGTCCCGGGTCAGGTCGCGGGCGACGCGGCGCTCTGTCGAACGCTCTGCGCCGGGGGAAACTCGGCGTTGGAAGGCGTGATCTTTCCCGATCTGGCCGATGACGGCAGCGGCGCTCTCGCGGCGATCGACGAGCGCATCGCCACCCTGATGACCGACGAGAGGGCGTATGGAAACGCCGTGGAAGACGCGAATCGCAGGGCCGCCGAGATGGCGAGCTACGGGGTGGTGGCGAGGCAACTTTCGGTTTTCGTGGCGGAGCTGAAAGCGGGCAAATAACGGAGCGCGACGACCCTTCGTTGCCCCGGATGGGTACGGCGAGCGGGAATGCCCGCGCGCGGTGTCACACCGAATACGCCGCGATGATGTCGTCAGGAATGATCGCCGGACGCCCGGAATCGGCGTGAACCATCACGTATTCGAACCAGCCCTGCGCGCTCGGTTTTCGGCTGTCGATCTTGGCAATTTCGAAGGCGACCTTCACCCCGCGCAGGTGGACTTCCTCCACCCGGGTACGAACCGCGATGGTGTCGCCGAGGTGGAGAGGTCGCTTGTGTTCGATGAAGGTCGATTTGACGAACCAACTGAAACCCCGCTCGAGAAACGCCTCCATCGACATCCGATAGCAGCGCTCCATCTGGTCGAAACGGGCCGCGAGGACGTAGTCGAGATACCTGGAATTGTGGACATGCCGGTTCATGTCGATGTCGTCCGGACGCACCGACAGGATCGTCTCGAAGGTCGAGAAACCGTTCGATGCGGAGTCGGGCGCGGGATTTTCCGACATGAAGTTCGGGTCGCTTGTCGCTCAGCCCAGCTTGCTGACGATCACGTCGCCCATGGCCGAGGTGCCGACTTTCCGGGTGCCTTCGCCGCCGGTGTAGATGTCGCCGGTGCGATAGCCGTCGTCGATCGCGCCCTTCACCGCCGCGTCGATGGCGTCGGCGGCGTCGTTCAGCCCGAAGGAAAAACGCAGCATCATGGCCGCGGAAAGAATCTGGGCGATGGGGTTGGCGATGCCCTGGCCGGCGATGTCGGGAGCCGTTCCGCCGCTCGGTTCGTAGAGACCGAAGTAGAGCCCGTCGCCCTTCGACTCGCCGAGACTGGCGCTGGAGAGCATGCCGAGCGAACCGGCGATCATGGCCATCTCGTCGCTGAGGATGTCGCCGAAGAGATTCTCCGCGAGGACGACGTCGAAATCCTTGGGCCGCGCCACCAGCTGCATGGCCGCGTTGTCCACCAGGAGATGGCTGAGGGTGACATCGGGATACTCCTTCGCCACCCGCACCACGACCTCGCGCCAGAGCAGGCCGTTCTGGAGGACGTTGGCCTTGTCGATGGAAACCACGCGCTTGTCGCGCTTCTGCGCGGCGGAAAAGGCGACGTGGGCGATGCGCTCGATCTCGCTCTCCTTGTAGACCATGGTGTCGATGGCGACCTTCTCGCCGTCGCGCTCCTCGATGCCCTTGGGAGCGCCGAAGTAGATGCCGCCCGTCAGTTCACGGACGCAGAGCACGTCGAAACCGCCGGCGATGCGTTCCTCCTTCACCGGCGAGGCGTGGGTCAGCGCGGGAAAGCACACCGCCGGACGCAGGTTGGCGAAGAGACCGAAATGCTTCCTGAGTGGCAGCAGCGCGCCGCGTTCGGGCTGCTGGTCGGGCGGGAGATTCTCCCACTTGGGACCACCGACGGAACCGAAGAGGATGGCGTCTGCCGCCTCGCAGGCCTTCAGGGTGTCATCGGGCAGCGGCGAACCCGTGGCGTCGATGGCGGCCCCGCCGACCAGTTTCTCCTCGTAGGAAAAACTCACGCCGAATTTCTCCTCCACCCGGCTCAGCACCTTGCGGGCCTCGGCCATGACTTCGGGTCCGATCCCGTCGCCGGGCAGCACTGCGATTTGGAAAGCGTCACTCATCTTGGTTCGGTCGTTCGTTTGGGATTTTGCGGGCCGCAACCCTTGCGACGACCGGGGCCAATCTCAACCGATTTCTCGCGCCGCCTCCAGGAAGGCTCGCATCAGGCCGGGATCCTTCCGACCGGGGGTGCCGGCCTCGATGCCGCTGGCGACATCGACGGCGAAGGGGCGGACCTGGAGGATGGCAAGCGCGACATTGTCCGGCGTTAGGCCTCCGGCGAGAATGATCCCGCGGTTGGGCCAGCGGGTCACGGCCTCGCGGCCGAGCGCCCAGTCCATGGTCTCGCCGGTGCCACCGCGTTCGACCGGGGCCCAGGCATCCAGCAGGAGCGTGTCACCGGGAAAGGAGGCCGCGGTCTCGAGTTGGGAACGATCCTTCACCCCCAGGGCTTTGAAGGCGCGATGTCCCCGGCCAAGCAGGGAAGCGACGAGCGCGGGCGACTCGTCGCCGTGCAGTTGAGCGGCGTCGATGAGACCCTCATCGAGCAGCGCGAGGATCTCCGATTCCGAGGCGTTCACGAACACGCCCACCCGGGTGATCGTTCCGGCCAGGCCGGGCAGCCATTCCCGGGCAACGACCGGGGCCAGGTAGCGTTTCGATTTCGGCCAGAAATTGAACCCGAGCGCGTCGGCGCCGAGTTCCACCGCCAGCGCCGCTTCGTCGGCTTCGGTAAAGCCGCAGAGTTTCACTCTGGTGTGTCCCGATGACGGGGCATCGAAGAATGGACAGGGTTGAGTCATTGATCGAAGAGGGTTGGATACGTCGTCAACCGCCCATCATCGGCTCACGGAGCGGCAGGGTGGTCTTCACGCTGTCGAGCAGGCGTTCGATGCTGAGCGGTTTGCCAAGGATGCCTTTCACGCGGGCGTCGCGGGCGATCTCGTCTCCGGGCGGAGACTCGTCTGGTTCGCGGATGAAGATGACGCCGGGAGCCACGCGGCCCTCGCCGTCGCGAAAGGCGGCGTAGGTTTTCGAGATCATCTCGTAAAGCAGCGTTCCCTCCATATCGGGCAGGTGCAGGGCGAAGATGAAAAGCTGGTAGCGCCGCGCCAGGGCCATCTCGTAGCCGTGCACGGTGTCGGGCGAGGTATCGACGCGGGCGATGGTGAAATTTTCGAGCGTCTCGCGGATGAGTCGTCCGGTGGAAGCGGCCGAGTGAATCACCAGCACGCGCGGGCGCTCCGAGAGAGGAGGCAGGGGAGTCGGCTTGCGGGGGATGGAATGGAACGACTCCCGGGATGGGGTCGGGGCGTTATCGAAGCTGACGGGCGCTGGCGGCGGAGTTTCCTGTGAGAGAGGCTCCGGTTCGGTTGCTGGCGGAGGTGAAGCCTCGGACCGCGCAACCGTATCGGCGAAGGCGTTCGAAGGCTCGGAGATGGGTTTGGCCTCCGTCGATTCCGGGGGGGGCGGCGCGGGTTCCCAGAGCGGACTCCGTCGCGGCAGGTCGATGGGGGTTCGCTGAGGCAGATCGACCGGCTTCTTCCGGCCCAGGAGTTCGAGGACCGAGGGCTTGGTTTCGGCTCGTGGTTCCGGCTCTGGTTCCGGCTCTGGTTCCGGCTCTGGTTCCGGCTCTGGTTCCGGCTCTGG
>CAYTNL010000034.1:0-4449 GCA_964439145.1 uncultured Verrucomicrobiales bacterium | reverse complement strand
GGCTCTGGTTCCGGCTCTGGTTCCGGCTCTGGCTCTGGCTCTGGCTCTGGCTCTGGCTCTGGCTCTGGCTCTGGTTCCGGCTCTGGTTCCGGCTCTGGCTCTGGCTCTGGCTCTGGCTCTGGCTCTGGCTCTGGCTCTGGCGCGACGACGGCTTCCTCTCCCACCCGTTCCGCCTTCGCGCCAGTCCCACCTCCGCGGTGCAAATCCTCCGCCTCCTCCCCGGAGGTTCCCTCTTTCTCGAGCGCCTCCTCCGATTCGGGTTTGTCCTTCTTCCTGCCAGGCGGCAAAGTGGGCTCGGCCGTTCCGGTCCAGAATCTTCCTGCGGTGCGATCCATGTCTGAGTCTCTTCCTGAAATCAAGATTAGCGGCGCGCGCCAGCATAATCTGAAAAATGTCAGCGTCACCATTCCGCGAAACCGGCTCGTGGTCATCACGGGCGTGTCCGGTTCGGGAAAGTCGTCGCTGGCGTTCGACACTCTCTACGCGGAAGGCCAGCGGCGCTACGTCGAAAGTCTCTCCGCCTACGCCCGCCAGTTCCTCGATCAACTGGAAAAACCGGACGTCGATTTCATCGAGGGCCTCACGCCCGCCATCGCCATCGAGCAGCGCAGCTCGCAGCCGAATCCCCGCTCGACCATCGCCACGGTCACGGAGATCTACGACTACCTCCGCATCCTCTACGCCGCCATCGGCCGACCGCACGATCCCGAGACGGGCGCGCCGCTGACTCGCCACACGGTGCACGATGTGGTCGAAGCTCTGACCTCATTGCCCGAGCGGACCCGCCTGCTCCTGCTCGCCCCGTTGCCGATCAAGGAAACCCGACCGCTCGCCGAGTTCCTCGACCGCCTGAAGAAGCAGGGCTTTCTCCGGGTCCGGCTCGACGGCGAGATCGTCGAGCTGGAGGGCGACGACGATGACGGGCAAAAAGCGCTCTCCCGTTTCGAGAAAAAATCGCCCAGGGCGGTCGAGATCGTCGTCGACCGACTCGTCATCAAGCCCGACATCCGCAGCCGGCTCGCCGACTCCATCGAGACCGCCCTGCGCTGGTCGCAATCGCGCGTCAGCGCCCTGGTGCAGTCGCCCGAGGCCGATCGCGACGCGGGCTGGGAGTGCCACGATTTCACCACCACCTTCACCAATCCCGAGACCGGCTACAGCCTGCCGGTGCTGACGCCGCGGCACTTTTCCTTCAACAGCCACCTCGGCGCCTGTCCCGATTGCCATGGGCTCGGTTCGCGGCTCGCGCCCGATCCCGAACTCCTCGTGCCCGATCCGTCGAAATCCATCGCCGACGGCGCGGTGAAAACCTGGTGGTCCGGCTCGAAACTCCGCAAGGGCTACCACCAGCGCGCCATCCTCGACCTGGCGAAACACTTCGGCGAAGATCCCGAGACTCCGCTCACCGATCTCTCGCGCGAATTCAAGCGCGCCCTCTTCTACGGCGAACCGGCGGCGAAATTCGAGGGCCTCTCCGTCCAGGCCCAGCGCCTGCTCGAGACCAGCAAGAGCGAGGTCACCAAGCGCAACGTGCGGCGCTTCATGGTGCCGAAACCGTGTAAGACCTGCGAGGGCCGCCGACTCAAGTCCGAGATCCTTGCCGTCACCATGCCGCACGAGTCCGAGCCGCTCTCCATCGAGGGCTTCACCCGGCTCTCCATCGAACTCGCGCTCGACTGGATCGAGGGCATGCGACTCACCGACCAGCAGCGCGGTTACGCCGCCGAAGTCGTCAACGAAGTTCGCAAGCGCCTCCGCTTTCTCCTCGAAGTCGGCCTCGGCTACCTCACCCTCGATCGCCAGAGCGGCACTCTATCCGGCGGGGAAAGCCAGCGCATCCGGCTCGCCACCCAACTGGGCGCCGGGCTGGCCGGCGTGCTCTACGTGCTCGACGAACCCAGCATCGGCCTGCACCAGCGCGACAACGAGCGCCTCATCGGCACCCTGAAAAACCTGCGCGACCTCGGAAATTCCGTCATCGTGGTCGAGCACGACGAGGACACCATTCGCGCCGCCGACTGGGTGCTCGATCTCGGTCCCGGTGCCGGACCCGAGGGCGGCGAAATCCTCGCCGAAGGCACCCCCGAGCAGATCTCCGCCAATCCCAAGTCACTCACCGGCGCCTGGTTGACCGGAGAAAAGCGCATCCCCGTGCCCGAGCGATCCGCTCTGGAGAAAGGCCAGTCGCTCCTCGATTCCCGTGCCCTGCTCACCGTGCGCGGCGCCCGCGAGCACAACCTGCGGGACATCGACGTCAGCTTTCCCCTCGGCGCTTTCACCTGCGTCACCGGTGTGTCTGGCAGCGGCAAGTCCACCCTCATCGACGACATCCTGCGCCGCGCCCTGGGCCGGCATTTCCACGGCGGCAAGGAAGCCCCCGGCGCCCACGACCGCATCGATGGCTTGGAACAGCTCGACAAGGTCATCGTCATCGACCAGTCACCCATCGGCCGCAGCCCGCGATCGAATCCCGCCACCTACATCGGCGTCTTCGGCCCCATCCGCGACCTCTTCGCCCAGCTCCCCGCCTCCCGGGCGCGCGGCTACGAGCCCGGACGCTTCAGCTTCAACGTCGCCGGCGGTCGATGCGAAGCCTGCCAGGGCGACGGGCTCATCAAGATCGACATGCACTTCCTCGGCGACGTCTACGTCACCTGCGAAGCCTGCGGCGGCCGCCGCTACAACCGCGAGACCCTCGACATCACCTACCGCGGGAAAAACATCGCCGACGTCCTCGACATGACCGTCAGCGAGGCCACCACCTTCTTCCAGAAAATCCCCGCCGTGTTCCAGAAATTCCGCGCCCTGCGCGATGTCGGGCTCGGCTACGTGAAGCTCGGCCAGAGCGCCACCACCTTGTCCGGCGGCGAGGCCCAGCGCGTCAAGCTCGCCGCCGAGCTGGGCAAGACCGCCACCGGCCAGACCCTCTACCTCCTCGACGAACCCACCACCGGCCTCCACTTCGCCGACGTCGCTGTCCTGCTCGACGTCTTCCATCGGCTCCGCGACCAAGGCAACAGCCTCATCGTCATCGAGCACAACCTCGACGTTATCAAGTGCGCCGACTGGCTCATCGATCTCGGCCCCGGCGGCGGCCAGCACGGCGGTCAAGTCGTCGCCACCGGCACCCCCGAGGAAGTGGCGGGAAATCCCGACAGCGTCACCGGCGTCTACCTGGCCAAGTTGCTGGGGCGGTGAAGGGAAATGCTTCCCGCCCGGGGGCACACCGACCGCGCCCGGCGCATCCCTTCCCTTCTGGCGGGTGGCGGCCCGACTCGGAGGGCCCCTGGCTACGCCGGCAGCCGTGCCGCCGTTTTTCGTTTCCCTGAAGTTCCCGGATACACAAACATCCGGACGCTCGTTCCGGCGACCTCCTACCTCCCGATTTCGGCGCTTTGATATCGACGGAGGATGGGTAAACCCATAGCTTGATCTGGAAGGTCATCCCAAAATGAATGCTTACGCGGAAGAGAACCATGAAGCGGGCAAGATGCGCCACTTGGTAAGCAGAAGGATGTTCGTTATCGTTTCGTGGCTGGCTTTGACGGTATCCGGAGCTAGTGGTCTGGACGTGCCTCGCTATTACGGGATTTATTATCCCTCTGCGAAGCATCCTCCAATTCTTGAATCATTCATCGAGAAGGACGGGCAGTTGCTGCTGATCTCAGCATATGTGGACACCGATCACGATTTCGTGCTGGATTCGATCATTTTCTTTTTCGAAGACACCGCGCCGAAACTGTCCTCTCTGACTCCTGATGAAGGGGATCCGTTTTGGGACGGTTCGCCCGTGGGGATCAAAGTGCCGGTAAAGGCCCGCTTCAATCAAGAGATTCCGTTAGAAAGTGGAGGAGTAAAAATTCGAATAAGTTTTGTTGGGAGGAACTACCCTTGGCCCCAGCATCCATCCAATTCCAAGAGGCGAAATAGTCGCATTTACCAGAAGTTCGTCGTCGGAGAGCCCGAGACAAAGGCCCTGCAAGGCGGATCTCGTGAATAACAAAGAGACGGGTCTTGTATAGATGGCATGAACGACACCGATCGCGAACTCATCGACGCGTTCGAGAAATGCCGGATTCCTCTTGATCGCTGGAATCAGAGGACCCACGTTTCCATCGCCTATCTCCTGCTGAACGAGTCCCCCTTCGACGAAGCCCTCGATCGGCTGCGAACCGGCATTCGGCGGTACAATCAAGCCCAGGGGATCGAGGAGTCGGCCACCAGCGGCTACAACGAGACGACAACGGTGGCGATGATGCGCATCATCGAGTCGGTCATGAACGCCTACGCGGAAGTGTTCCCCTGCGGCAGTGCCGACGAGTTCTGCGACCAACACCCCGAGTTGATGAGCAAGCACATCCTCCTAGGGGCCATTCGGGTCATAGGGGCCATTCGGGTCAGAAGTATCAGATGTTGGCAAGGGCATTTTTTGAACTTTTTTCGACCCGA
>CAYTNL010000033.1:0-61161 GCA_964439145.1 uncultured Verrucomicrobiales bacterium | reverse complement strand
CCCGATTCGCCAATCCCGCTAGAATTCAACAGGGGCCGCGTTTACCCCGCTTACGTATCATCGCCGATCAGGACAGGTCGAGCTTGCGTTTGCCGTTGGCGGGTTTGTCCGCGTGGGTGGCGTGACGAGCACGCCCCTGGGACCAGTGACGCAACCGCTCGATGGACTCGCTCATGGTGGTGGCGAGCGGGACCGATGCAGACAGCACTTCGCCGAGATCCAGCTCGGTGGGTTCCCGATCCTCGGTGAACGCTCGATGGAGTGCCTCCACGAAAGCGGCTTCGATCTCGGCCCCGGTGTGGAGTTCGCTGGCACGGGCGAGCAGGACCGAATCGTAGGCGGTCTTCTCGCGGCCGAACTTTTCGATGACGATATCCCAGATGTTGGCGCGTTCCTTTACGTCGGGCAGATCCACGAACCAGCACTCGTCCCAGCGCCCCTTGCGGAGTAGCTCGGGCGGTAGCTTGCTGATGTCGTTGGCGGTGGCCACGACGAAGACCGGAGACACTTTCTCCTGAAGCCAGTTGAGCAGGCTACCGAAGACGCGGGCGCTCGTGCCACCGTCACTGCTTCCGGAAGAACCGGATCCGGCAAAGGCCTTTTCCAGTTCGTCGATCCAAAGCACGCAGGGTGCGATCGCTTCGGCGGTGGAAATGGCGGAGCGGAGGTTGGCTTCCGATTGCCCTACTAGCGATCCGAACAGACGGCCCGCGTCGAGTTTGAGCAGCGGAACGCCGAACACGCTGGCGGTCGCTTTGGCTGTCAGCGATTTCCCGGTGCCGGGAACGCCTAACACCAGCATGCCTGTGGGAACGGGCAGACCGTACTCGCGAGCTCGCTGAGTGAAGGCTTCGCATCGTTGCGTGAGCCAATACTTGAGAGCATCGAGTCCACCTATCGAGTCGAGCGACTCATTGGTCTCGATCACCTCAAGCAATCCCCCTTTCTTTAGCGCATGGGCCTTTTCCCGGGCGACGACGTTCGGCTGGATGGTGCCGGTCTCGATCACGGAAAGGGCGAAGGCGTTCTCCGCCTCCAGAGTGGTGAGTCCGCCGGCCGCGTTGAGAGCTGCTTCCCGGATTTCGGGCGGCAGATCACTCAGTTCAGCCGAGGCAAGAATACCATCGAGGACCGTACCCAGAGTCTCAGCATCGGGCAGATCCAGGTCGATTCGGGTAATCTCGCGCTCCAGTTCGGACGGCAGGGATTTCCAAACGCCGAGGAACACGAGCAGTTTCCCGGCAGACCGGGCGCCGCGGAGAGTGTCGCGAAGCTTGCGGACGAGAACGGGATCGTTGTCTTCGAAGTGAATGCCGAAGTCGCGCAGCAGCACGACGACGTCGCCTTCCAGATTGTCGATCTGTTCGAGTGCGGCAATGGGATCTGAACAGGTGCGGCCGGAACCGGAAGAAGTGTCGACGAATCCCTCGGTCAGGCTCCAGGCATGGAGCGGACGTTCGAGTTCTTCGGCCGCCGCTTTCACGATGGCTTCGGCCCGGGCCTCTTCCGGAGTGCACAAAAAAAGGCCGGCGTAACCGGCCCTCGCGTAGCGAATGAGTTGGTCTTTCATGGTGGGTCAGGTGGTATGGGGGTGGTTGAAGTATTCCCGTTCCCAACGGAGGCAGGTTCCGCGGGACAGGTCGGTGAAGACCCGGACGCCCGTGTAGTCGAAGACCTCCCATTGCTGGGTGTCGGGGTTGAACTCGATCTCGGAGGCGCGGCTCACGTCGAGGACACCGATCTGTTGGAGATCGATGGCCTCGGTGTAGAGTCCGGCCCCGGTACCGTCGGGTTGGAAGTGCAGGACTTCCGGGATGGGGGTGGATGTCATGTTTGCTGTTTTTGCTGGTTGTCGTTATGGGTTTGATTGCGGTTGCGCCGATACCAGTCGCGGGTGCGCTGGCGCCGACCGACGGTGCCGAGTTCTTCCTCGAGGAAACGAGTGGCGTCTTCACACGAGGACCCGGTAAAGCCCTTGGCGTCGATCGTGATCGCCCCTTCTGGGCTGATCCAGACCTCGATGTGTTCGTTGGATTTCATGAGCGAACGCGGGATCAGGATCAGGCGGCGAGGGTGAGGCGGATGGAGCCGTCGGTCTCCTGACGGCGAGTGACACGGAGCCGCTTGCGGCTGGCTTCGCGAATCGTCTTGTGTACGCCGTAGAGCTGGAGCAATCGACCGTAGTTGGGGCCAACCTCCTTCTCGACGTGACCGCCCCACCAGTCTGTGGTGAGGGTGTAGGGCTCAGACGTTTCCGCGCCGGTCTCCCGATTGGCGGCGATGTCGTAAGGGCCGTTGAGACGGATAACGAGATCGCCATGGCGGGTCTGATCTGCGTAGCCGCGGGCCTCGGCATCGTGGACGAGTTCCACGCCGAGTTCGGCGCAGGCGTCCTCCAAGGCCGCGATATCGCGGATCTGGGTTTGGATGGTGACGAAGTGGGACATGGTAGTATTGGGTTAGGTTTTTGGTTTGTGGTATTGGGTGGAGAAAGTGGATCCAACCCTGTTGGTTGCTGGACCGAACAGGGTTGGATCGGCGGCTATCCCGCCATCTGCAGCTTCCGGCGGCCGACCTGGCCGAAGCGTTCGACCAGTTCGCGGGCATCGCGGTTGGCGAGTTCCTGAGCCTGGTCGCGGAGCCGGGTGAGACCGTCCTGCAGAGAACGGGTAGCCGACGGGTTTTGCCGGTAGTCCTCGGCGCTGCGGTTGAGCAGTTCCGATCGGACCCGATCGAGCTGTTGCTCCATCTCGGTGTCCCCGGCGAAGTTCATGGAACGGAAGTCGTCGATGAACTTCACCAGCCGGTTGAGGGTTTTCTGGTGGACGCCTTCGGTCTTGCCGGAGCGCATGGAGGCGAGCATCTCGTCACATAGCTGGGCGGTCTGGTGGCGTAGCTCGGTGACGCACTCGCCGACAAAGCCCTCGACGCCCTCCCGGATTTGCCGGGCAGCGGCATCGGCGGCTTCGTGACGGGCACGACGTACCTCCTGCTGTTCGGCGAAGCTGACCAGCTCCATGCCCAGATCCTCGGGAACCGCGATCTGGAACAAATGCACGTCGAAGGAAAACCGCCGTTCGAGCTGTTCCCTGGGAGGGAAAGAACCTTCGATCTGGCAAAACAACCGTTCTGCTTCTTCGTAGGTTTTCGAAATTTGTCGGGTGGCGTCACGCCACTCGTCGAGGGCTTGGGAGCGGAGATCGCGGTAGTCTTCGAGGAAGTGATCCCTCGCTTCGCGAAAACATACGTTTTGCAAATTCAGCCGTTCCTGGACTTCGACCAGTTTGCCATTCGGCAGGAAATGGCCGATACCGCCGAGGAACGGGAACGTGCCCTTTTCGATGATCGCGTGGGTGCGGCTTTCGACTAGGGCGAGCTGGGCGAGAGCTTCCTTCGGAAGCAGTCGCTTGTGTCCGAGACTCATGAGCCGGTCGCTGACCTGCTCGGGTTCGAGACCGAGGTCGGCGGGGCTGAGCTTCTTGTGAAAACGCGGGTATCGCACCGAAGCGTTGATAAGAACTCCTTCACGCGTGAGCACGGCGAGGAGGTCTTGGTTGGATGATTGATTCATTGGATGAGTATTTGGTTTGGAATTCTGAAAGGGTGTTGGGTGAAAACACGAAGGCCCGACTCGCGATGAGCCGGGCCTCCGTGCCGTGGTTGCTGTTGTTTGTGGGGATCGTCGGCGTCCGCCGAATCAGTTCGATCCTGTGGCCAGCTTCTTGATCGACCGGAAGAGAGAACGGAATCCTTTCAACTCTTCCTGGTCCTCACTCCGCTGCACCCGGGCGGTGCTGAGCGAGCCTTTGGCCGACTTCAGTTTCTTCCCTGCTGTCGCGAGGGCTGAATTGGCTTCGGCGATCCGGGCTTCGACCTCGTCCATGGGATCGGACTTCGAGGCAGGAGCCGTGGAGCTCGGTTTGGCGCTTCGCTTCTTCGACGGAGTGGGGCGCGATACGACTTTCTTCGGCACCCCTGCTTCTCTCGACACGATGGGTTCGAGCTTGCGAGGGCGCTTCAGCGAGTCGGCATCACTGACGCGAACCGGCATCACGATCATGAGGTCGCCTTTCCGCGAAAACTGCAGGGGCGACTGGGGATCGATCAGGCTGATGGTCGTCAGACCGAACCCGGAAGCTCGCTGGACGTAATCCCGATTGGCGAAGACCACCTGTTCCGGTCCCTTCACTTGGGCGGGACCGATGGGGTAGAATTGCCACGGCTCATCGTTCGATTCACGGGCGAGTAGAGACACGAGTCCTTTCTCGATGTGAAGACCGACTGGCTTGTTCGCCAGCTTTTTCCCGGGGAGTTTGGGAATCAGATCGGCCACAGCGTGGGCCACCTCAGGCGACATCTCCACCTGCGACTTGGAGTCGGACCCCGGTGGAATGACCTGCCGGTAGTTCGGGTAGTTGCCTTCGATGGTTTTGCCCGTGAGCCGCCAGTTCTCCGCATCGATCCGGAACGGGGCAGTCCCGTCCTTTTCGCTTCCGACTCGCAGGGTCCAGGGACTCTGCTCGGTGGAATCGAGGATCCATTTCCACTTCCATAGGGGATGGTCGGGAAGGATGACCGACGCCTTGAGGGACGGCAGGTGCATCGAGTTGCTCGAATACAACTGCCGGCCATCGGTCGCGACGATGCGATGGGCGTTCTTACCCTTTCCAGAGACGTCGAGCAAAGCTCCCTGCAGCACGTAACGAGTGGTGTCGTGCGAGGCGCAAGAGAAGGCTCGCAACAGGCTGGCGCCCATATCCTCGCTGAACGGGATCGGAGTCGCCCGAAACGATGGTGCTTCGGGGAACTCCTTCGCCGACGGTGCCTTGGCATGAGGAGCCAGTTGCACGGTGTCGTTTGCTTTGAAACCACGAATCTGATCGCGAATCGCAGCGAGTGACAGGAGAAACGGCTCGCCCTTATTTCCCGCTTCGATCGGAACCGTCACATCGAGGTGAAAGTCGAGATCGCTGGCAGTGAGCTGCGCCGTGCTGGCGCTGAGAGCTTCGACCCGGATGCATTGCAGCACCGGGAGCGTAGCCTTCGAGTGGGCGACTTTTCCCAGACCGACGAGAGCCGGTTTGAGATCGCCCGTCCGGATGTGAATGGGTGTGGTTGGTTTCATATCTGATTGGGGTTGGGGTTTCACTGGTAGTAACCGTCACCGAATCCGTTTCCTCCCCGCTCCCGCCTCGTGCGAAATTGCTTGAGTCGGCGAAAGCCGATGAAGAGCAAATAAACAACGGCAAGGGAAACGATGACGGGCGGCACGGCTGAAACGACACGGAGCAGATCTGTGAGGATGCTGCCGAGCCATTTCCCGCTGTCGGCGAGTTCTTCGAGGACACGGTTGACCGGCGGCAAGAGCAAGACTCCTGCAATGGTCAGCGTGATGGAGAGGAACAGGTTGAGACGCAACCAGGCACGAAGCCAGCCGCTCTCGCTGAGCCAGAACTCAAGTCGGGCAAGCCACCAGCCGATAACTTCTGCGCCTCGCTCCACCCAGCTGTCCGGGGTGAGTTCGAGGTCGGGCACCGGACGTTCGATGGGGTGCTGTTTCCAGAGCTTGCGCAGTTCCCGGTAGTCGGGGAGTTGCTGGAACGACTTCATGCGATGACCTCCTGTTGGGTGCCGGGTTCATCGATGCCGGGATCTGACGAGTCACCATCGGGATTTTCCTGGCGGAACTGTTCGCTGTCGCGTCGTGCCCGGGAACCGAGAGCTGCGCCGCCAACGAGAGCGAAGCCGCTGATCACGATGAAGAGCGCGGCGGTCGCCTGCCAAAAGGCAGCCCGGTCGGCCGACGTCTTTCCACCAGTGACACTGGCTTTGAGATCCTTGAACTGGTGCTCCAGCGTTTCGATGGCTTTTTCGCAGGTGGACTTCTTTTCGCCAAAGGGCAGCCAGGAATCTCTTTTTCCACAACTGACTGTGGTGATGAGGAGCAGAGCGATTGAGGCGGTCATGAAAGTCCGTCGGATGAGTGTGAATGTGGTATTCATGGGTATGTTGGTTTAGTTTTGGTGAGAAAGAGAAAGGCCGTTCCTCCCGGGTAGAGAGAAACGGCCCTCCAGTTGGGTTAAGGTGGTTTCCGGGACCGATCAGAGGCCCGACATATTTCGACATTCGCTGGCGTAGTCACACCAGCTGCAATGCTGACCTGGCGAAGGGATCCAGGCTTCCGCCGCAATTCCTTCGAGGTAGTCCTCGATGAGCCGAAAGAGTTCCGACTCGAGCCGGTCGCTCATGGGAGCAAGTGCCGACACGAGGATCTTAGGCACCTTGGTCTTGATCAGGTAGTGCAGCTCGAATCCCGATTCGGTCTGCCCGGTGGCACTTCGATAGAGTGTCCCGTAGGCAGCCAGTTGCGTGGCATGCTGTTCGGGACCGCTGCCTAAGCTCGGCGCTCGCGCTGCCGTCTTGTAGTCGACGATCTTCCCGCCGAGACGGACGAGATCGATGATGCCTACCAGACGGATTCCGAATCGATCGAGGTGGCAATCCACCTCCACTTCGACTCCTTCCGGAGTTTCGGAATACGGAACCGGCGATTCGGCGAAGTAGGTTTCGAGCATCGCCCAGGCTTGCGCTTTAGCGTTGGTTTCGTCGCCTTCCTTCTTCCAGGGAACCGACTCGCTTTCGAGACCGCGTTCCCAAGATTCGTCGAATTCGCCCCGAAACTGATCGGCGTCGAACGGTTCGTTTTTCCAGCGTGCCCAGTTCAGGGACTTCAGGCACTCATGCACCTGTTGCCCGATGAACAAGGCCGGAGCCGTCATCGTCTCAATCCTCTCCACGTAGCGGAAGAAGAATTGACGCCGACAGGTTTGCCAGCATTTCAGGCGGCTCGCCGAGAGGTAGTCCAGCAAACCGAGATCCGAACTCTGTTCCGGGAGAATACGGAGGTTCGAGGGTACCTTCTGCTGGGCAGGAACGGACTGGGCCGCGTTCATCGACCACCTCCATTCGCCGGGGCTCGGTGCCCGTTCCGGTTTCTGTTCCGACCGCTGGATTTCCCAGCCATCTCAAGGAGGGCGGTGATCAACCCGGAAGCGGAGAGCTTGTTGAGCTGACGAACCGGTTTGCTGAACAGTTGATGCGAATGCTCGTCGAGGTCGGCATCACTCAGCCCGAGCTGCTTTTGCAGATCGAGGATCAGCGTTCGCTGCTTCTCGGAGCATTGAAACGCACCGTTGGCGGAGTGATTGCCATTGCTTCCCCGGTGGTGATTTCCATTCGAGGAGTGGCCGGAATGACCGTTGCCGTTCGGACCGGGGTGCTGGGCATCGGCGATGCCGTAGTTTTCATCCGGGATGAATCCGACGTGTTCCGCCAACTGTGAGTCGACGCTCGATTGGAGAACATGATACAGCTTCTCGATCTCGGAAGGAATTGCTTCCAGATCGTGAAGCTCGACCTCGACGGAAGCCGATGCGGAAATTGACG
Source organism: uncultured Verrucomicrobiales bacterium (assembly GCA_964439145.1). Lineage (GTDB taxonomy): Bacteria > Verrucomicrobiota > Verrucomicrobiia > Verrucomicrobiales > DEV007 > JAEUHH01. The sequence goes on along the minus strand of CAYTNL010000033.1, from coordinate 53,715 downwards.
AGTAATTCGGGAGCCCGCATTTCTTGGAGAATTGGGTTTGTAGGGTGATGGCCATGGTTCTGTTTGGTTGAATTGGATGACCGGAGGAGCTCGCTCATGAGCTCAATCCGATCGTTTGGGTGAAGGCATTTCACGCGGATACTGCTCGCTTGCGGACTTCCATCCGGGAGTTCCGGACAAGGCTCCAACAAGCAGTTCTTCGATCAACTTCGTCATCGGAACGCGACGACGTTTGCCCTCGTGGTAGAGGGCGCAGATCAAAGGACGCGAAATGACCGGCTGGTAATGCGACGGTCGCGCCATGTGAATTTGGGTTCGCTTTTTGATGGCCAGCCGACGTGGCTGGTTGTCATCAATATATGCCGCGCAAATGACGGAAATTGCGCTTCCTCTTGAGGGGCAAGGATCCAGAAGCGTCAGTTCATCACTTCTCGTGACCGCAGTGTCAGTGAAATATTCTGAGCGTATTTTTCACCTGCCCACGATCAGAAACTCACTGCGGCACTACACTGCAATTCGCTGCAGGATCCCGCCGTGGAAGGACACCAGGTTGCGGGAAACCAGATTGGCGATGATCTCGTCTCTCTCCGAAGCAAGCATCTTGCTGAAAGATCGCGCCAATTCCGACGCACTTATCGGTCCTTTTTCACAGATTTTGAGAAAAGCAGCTCTTTCCCGGTCCGTCATGTCAGTGGTGTCAGGTAACCGACTCGCACCAGGGAGTTCGATCGCTGACAGGGTGGCGACATGCTTCACGAGGAAGCGCTTTGCCAGCTCAAGTCCATACTCCACTTTGATTCGATCAACGTCTTGCCCCTTCGCGACGGAGACTTCCAGCAAGCTCAGCTTCAGAGCCAGATCAACCATGCGAGAAGGCAGCAGACAATTCGCCAACTTCTCACCGTCCGCCCCGGCCTGCCATTCTCTGGCATTCTTCAGAAACTTTTTCAGCGGCTCCAAAGCCTGCTCGGAGGGATAGAAATTCTTGGGCCGCTTCATTTGTCTCAGCCTGATGTAGAAGAGATCCTCGCAGAGCTTGGTGATTTGCTGGGGACCTTTGCACAACCCGTGTAGCGGTGGGTCTTCACGTTCCTGAATTTGCACTGCCAACATTGGAACATCAGGCAACCAGGGAGATTCCTGAAAGAGAGGGGTGAGATCCTGATGCTGAATTTGCCAGAAGAACGCTGGCACTCCACTGGAACGCACTCCGTTGCTCGCCATCAGCTTGCGATTCGATGCGAGCGAATCCCATAGGCGGGACTCCTCCTTCTGCGAAAGCCTTCCCAAAGCTGTTCTGAGGCCAACCGACGGAGTGGCCAATGAAACCCACCGATCAACCAGGGACGGTGGAAAAGGGAATGAAAGAGAGTCCGTGGCGACTCGCTCGATGACTCCCTCCGCAAATGCTCCTTGTCCCAGTTCAGCAAGCTCTTTCATGTAGGAAATGCCAGAGACCTCCGGATCGACACCACCTTTGTCTTTGATCTGCCTTCTTTCCGCCTGATACGCTTCCACAATAAATCGAAGATGTGGTCCGACCTCCGATAGAAGGTATTGGTTGGGGACAGAAGCCCAGAGCGGGTCAGGCTCCGGGGTCGAGATCAGGAGCGAGAAAGGGGCTTCAACTTTTCCCACAGAGGTCGAGATCTGGACCGCTCCTCCAAGGGCGTGGCTCGCAGAACAACATACGCAAGCGAGCGCCGCTTCCATGTCGATCTTGAACTCGATTGCAAACACCTGAGCCGCTTGGAACACTTGCGATCCGTTGAATCGCTCCAGCTTCTCGAAAGGTGGAGAAGGGCTGAGAAACGCGGGAATTTCCATCAACATCTCAGTTTAGCTTCGAGCCGCACACTTCGCTCAACCACTCCGGCAGGGTATCCTGCTCGAGCAATTCGATTCGGTTTCCACGCACCGTGACCACGTTCTCAGATTGAAGAAGCTCCACTGCAGGTTCTACATCCGAACGACGCTGGCTATTCGTTCCCCGGTATACGTCACGAAAGGAACAAGGTGCCTTCTTCTGAATCCGGGCAAAGATGCGACGGGCATCCTGAATGAGCTTCCGCTTCTCTGCCGCCTTGTCATGCGCCCGGATCAACTCGACATGCTGATCCAGACACCAGTTCGACGCTGTGATGGCAGCTACAGCGTAGCTCCCGATCGATTTCTTGTCCGGGCTCTCAAGTAGCTGCGCCGTCCATGCCAGCTTCAGGGGCAATCCCAAGAGTCCGTGACAGCGATCGTGATAGGTCTCGGGTAGGTCGTCAATGCGATCATGGAATGCTTCCACATTCGAGAAAAACTCCTTGTGATACAACTGGCCAAATTCGCAATCGAGGCGGAACCCTTTGCCGCTGTACCGCAAGTCCATCGCCTCTCTGACAGCACCTCTGAGGTGGCGAACTGCATCAGCTCCCTGGCCGAGGAAACTTGCCTTCATGCGCGGGATCTTTGCCGCCGGTAGCAGCATGGCAGATTGTCGTGCATGGCACAGAAGGTCCTCGTCCCACCATTGCTCCAACTGCCGGGGCGACACATGAAACAAGAAAGGAGATCGCTGCGTGGATCGGGATGAGAAAACCTCTGATCTGACAGAACTGTCCTCCTCGGCCCCGAAATCACTACCATCACTGATCGACCGCAAGAGCTGCTGCCACTTCAACCGGTCCTTACCGCTTCCAAACGCCTCCCGGAGAATCCTGGCCCTCGGATCGAAAACCAGCCCATGTCCGTCTCGCAACTCCGTTCGCAGCCTCGCGAAGGATGCCGGAGAGGGAGCAATCATAAAGGCGGAATTCAGGCACCGGCGAGTCTCGGCAGCATACTCCTCCCTCATCTTCCGAATATGGCCATCATCGTCCGAGGTGGTATTCACCAATTCGCTCAACATCGTGTCCGCCTGCCTGCCCAACGGCAATCGTTCGGAGGGTCTCAACTTAGTTCCGCAAGCGCGATTAGAACTCCTGTTTCCGTCTTGCGCTGCGCGTAGCGGTTCCACGACGCAGGCGGTAAGCGCATCAGTTCTACTCGGTTGCTCTGGAACAACCAGAAGCGATAGAGCAGGATGTCGATCTTCACCAACAAGCCCTTGAATACTCGAGCGAATCCCGGAGATACCTCCGAGAGCCGCTGTCGCGTAGGTCAACATGAACTCGGGCCGGACCCGCGCACTGGCGGCCAAAAACTGGATCTTCGGATCAAAGTCTTTCCAAGGAATTTCCTTCATAAAGAAATGTCCCTGACCAATCCGATTTCTCTACCACTAGTTCATCAAAATACTCCGCTACTTACTGACATTAAATGACATAGAGTGACATCATAGCAATCCCCCTATGATTCTGCTTCGTCTATTTGAAGGAAAACGTCACTTTTTCTTCCATCCCATCACCATCAAGACAGTTCCAGATGCAAGCACCCCGACGAGCAATCCACCGAAACAATAGAGCAATGCCCCCGCTCCTCCTCCCCGGGAGGCGCCCCATATCGCGAATATCAACACCACAGGGGCGGTGATCGCCAACTGAATCAAATTGCGCTTAGCGCTGAAATCGGGAATCAGCCCGACCTTTTCAGCAACGTCTTGATAGCCCGAGTTTTGTTTTGTTGGTGGCCCCGATTTGACCCCCAGAATTTCTCCGAGAGTTTTCCAATCATTACCTCCCTCGGGACAGACCTGCGTATCCACATTGAGCATGGATTGCTTCATCATCGCTTGAAGCTGATCCAGCGGGAACGGTCCCACTGGCTGATTCGACTCATTCGCGTAGTAGTATCGGTTCGCCTTCATTTTCGGCCTGATTGTCTCTTGGTTAGAATTGTGGAATTTTTGCCCCGTACTTTGCGGAGATACTCTTCACCTCGTGAAAAGTGGAGTCGATATATCGCAATGCTACTTGCGCTTGGTAGTTCGCAGTTCCGATCATTCGATAGTCTTCCGTGTAGCCGGCATAGAGTCCTTCAAAAAACGCAGTGAGGCCGGTATTCGCTGAAACGTAAGGGACTGCCTGCTCCCAAGCGTTTACATGCTGTTGAAACGCATACCGAAAGTCCGGAGGGCAACGTGAAGTGTCGATACTCTGCATCCTTCCCGCCACGTAGCGTGTTTGTTCAATGGAATTTCGAGGATGCTTCGATTTTGCCTGTTTGATTATTCCACCCTCTTCCTTCAACACTTTCTCAATCGCTGAGGCCTCGTGATTGAAAGGCGATCCTAGAATTCCCAAGGCGAGGCTCGCGATTACGATCAGAATAGAGACCCCTCCCGTGGCGACTCCTGTGATAGCCTTTGTACGCTTAGCTGGTTCCACTTTCGATTTTGTGACCGCCAAAATTCCCATCGCAATAGCGGGAGCCGCCAGAACGAAAGCGAACCCAGGAACACAGATGAAAAGAATCGAAACAATTCCGACGATCATCGATGCAGTAGGGAACCACTCAGGGTACCTTCCTCTTCGATTCGGAGGACTCGACTTTGGGGGACGCGGAGATGCCGTATTGTCCTGAAGAGAAACATCGAGCGAGGAACTGAAAACAGAAGAAAACGGTACCCACTCAGCCCCACCTTCCTCGCAAACCATTACCTCAGGGGAGAGCATCCCGGCCTGCACAAGCTTGTGGATTTCGTCCGGATTTAGCGGACCCACAGATTCGTTTGCAGAGTTGAGATAATAGTATGCATTCATCGCACAGGCGGAGAACTCGGTCGGAATCCAGCGTCGGCAACAGAATCCAAACTTTCCCCAGGGGGAAACAAATTGAGACTTAACTGTTGAAATGTCAATGGTTGAAGACTCCATCCAAGACCCGAAGATTTCGCAATGCTGCCGGCCCCTTGATCAGTAAGATCCGCAAAGAGCGGGGGTTGACTCAGGATCAATTCGCCGCGCGTCTCAGCATGAAAGGGCTGGAAAACTTTGATCAGATGGTCGTCGCAAAAATCGAAGGACAGCACCGAAGCCTTTTCGACTTTGAACTGGTTGTGATCGCAGAAGTTCTCGATACCCCCATGGCAGAGCTGACTCCATCTCCCCGGAAATTGAGGCCAGATTTGTCCAATCTACAAGAAGGGCGTCGATAATTTCCCAACCCAGAATCATCGGGTGACTGCCATCTGCCAAAGTGTCCAAAAAGTGTCCAAAATCACTTTTCAACCCAAGCAAACGCGAGCGGGACACCAATCTGTAAATCCTTGATAATCAGCCATACCGACAGCGGGGCTTGAACCCGCACGCTCGCAATGAGCAACGGATTTTAAGTCTGCTGCGTCTACCGATTCCGCCACAGCGGCGACAAGTGAGTAGTCACTTTGCCAGTGTTTCCGCGAGCCGCCAGCAAAATGCGGTCCACCGGGGAATCAATGAAATCGGAGGGAATAAAGATCGGCATTTTTCACGGCAATACGCAGTCTGATCGGTTTTCCCTCCAAATCGGACAAGTCCCCGCCCCCTTTCCAAGCGACGGTCTGCTTCACGGAATCACCCGTCAGGGGCATGGAGTCCTCCAGGGTGTGCCCCGGAATCGGCGTGCCGTCGGCGCCTTGCAGTTCCACTCTCACCTCACCGCCGGGCCGGTGGGCGGCGTGGTTCAGGGAGAGATGCGAGCCGGAATACACCAGGGGCTTGGTGAGCAGTTCACCTCCGGCCTCCCCGGCCCTCATCGAGGCGAATCCGTCGAGTCGGTAGGTGAATCGCCGCACCCGGCCGGGCTGCTCTCCATAGTAGGCTTCGGTCGCGTAGACGGACAACTCGTCGGGACGACCGGGCAACTGGAGCAATCCCCATGTCATGTAGTTGCTGCGGTTGCCCTGGCGATCCGCCGGAGCCGTCTCGGGGATCACCGCCTCGTCGAAGCGATGAAAGGACACGCCATCGCGGCTCACCATCAGCACCGGCTCGACCCGCTGCCCCTCGTCCGGCAGGTAGCGGGTGGGGAATCCCACGAAGAGATGGGGCGCCCGATGGTAGGGCTGAACCGCGTTGGTGTAAAGATGCTGGTCGGGTGTGCCCTCGCCGTAACGGAGATCCTGATGCGGCTCCCAGCGCACAAAGTCCTTCGAAGTGGCGGTGCGGATGGCTCGAAAGCCGGCGGGTTTCCACTCTTTGCCATCGGCGACTCCCTTGGTGAAAATCCGCCAATAGGCCCGGTATTCCCCGCGATGACTGTCCCAAAAGGCGAGATTCTGGGAGTCGAAGGCTCCCTCGGTGATCACCGGCTCCGTCCCGACCTGCTCCCAGCGGACGCCATCGGCGGAGCGGAAATACATGAGGCCGTGTTTGCCTTTTTCCTTGGAACCTCCCATTGCCTTGTAGCGCGCCTCGGGCGGGCAATCCGGGCGGACGTCTTTGAAGGCGGTGAAGTTGTGAATTCCGTTGCCGGAGCGGATGATGATGTTGTTTTGCCTCGATCCCTCGAATTCGTGCAGCCCCAGATCGGGTTTCCGCCACACGATGCCGTCGTCGCTCTCGGCGTAGCAGGTAACCTCGGCCCTCAGTTGTTTCATGGTCTTCGGATCGTGGGCCCAACCGCGGTAGTACATGCGGTAGAGCGCCCCGTCCTGAAAGATGGTGTAGTAGCCGGAGGTGTTGCCCTCCCACGGCGCGTCGGCGGTGAATACCACCTCCCGCGGCTCGGGCTGATGGAGTCGCCGCTCCAGATCCCCCTTGGTTCCTTCGATGAGGTGGTCATCGACAAACAGCTCCAGCCTATCCCCGATAGCGGTCGGCTCGGCATGGACATGGGCAAGTGTGAGAATGGTCGTCAGACCACAGGCCAGTGGGATCGCGCGGGGTATCATGTCGGCAGCATGACTGGTTCTCACTTCCCTGCCGAGTGCGTGAACGCGGGACCGGAGGCATTTTTTGTTTTCCGCCCTTCCTCCCCGCTGCTATGGTCCGCGCCTTTCCCACACCACCATCCAGACATGACTCCCCAACAAAAAGCCGAATCCCTGGGCCTCACCTTCACCAAAACCGAGCCGGGCTACCTGAATCTCTGCATTCGCTCGGGCAATTTGCTCATCACCTCCGGACACGTCAGCGACCTGAAAGGCAAACTTGGCGCAGAAGTGACTGTGGAACAGGGCTACGAAGCCGCCAACGACTGCGCCAGGAAAATTCTCAACTCCGTGTGGAACACCCATGGCACGCTCGACGGCTTGCGCGTCATCAAGCTGCTCGGTTGTGTCAACTCGACCCTCGATTTCACCGATCAGCACCTCGTCATCAACGGAGCCTCCGATCTTCTGCACGAGATCTACGGCAAGGACGGGGATGGCTACCACGCTCGCAGCGCCATCGGCTTCGCGCAGTTGCCCACCGGAGTTGCAGTGGAAGTGGAGGCGATCTTCGAGGTGATCTGAGCATTCCCCGTCACCCACTCGCGACGGCGGAACTTTTCCGCCACACACGGAGCCCCAGCGCCGCCGCGGTGAGGGTGAGCCCGAGGGTGATGCCCCACCACATGCCGGCCACGCCCCATTCCAGGCGGAATGCCAGCCACCAGCCGAGCGGCAGGGAGATCAACCAGTAGGCCACAAAGGCGATCCAGGCGGGCACCCGGACATCGTCCAGCCCGCGCAAGGCGCCGGCGGCGACGATCTGCAGCGCGTCGCTGAACTGGAACGCCGCGGCCACCACCAGCAGGGAGGCGGCGATGGCCGCCGCCTCCGGATCGGTGAGAAACCAGCCCGCGATCTCCCGATGAAAACCCAGAAAAGCCAGGGCGCTGAATACCGTGAACAGGATGGCCATCAGCCACCCGCTCACGATGATGGGCCGCAGGCGTACGGCCTCACCCGCGCCCCAGGCTTCCCCGGACCTCACCGTCAGGGCCATCGACAGTCCCAATGGCACCATGAAAACCGTGGCCGCGCAACTGATCGCCACCTGATGCGAGGCGAGCGCCTCCTTACCCAGAGTGCCTATCAATATCGTGGCCATCACAAAGGCGCTTACCTCGGCGAGCAGTTGCAGGCTGGCGGGCAGGCCGACGCTCACCAGCGAGCGCACCGCGCCCATATCCGGCCGGCGGAACCAATGCCTCGGCACCCAGCCCGCAAGGTGGCGCGATGTGACGCACCACCAGATCAGAGCGGCCAATGACAGCGTGCGCGCGATGAGGGTGGCCACGCCCGCTCCCTCCAGACCGAGCGCCGGCAGGCCGCACTTTCCATAAATCAGGAGCCAGTTCAGCAGCACATTCAAGAGTACCCCGCCCAGCATGATCCAAAAGGCGGGCCAGGGGTGATTCATGGCATCGGCGTGGTTTTTCACCGCCATGGCGCCGATGGCGGGAATCATGGAAAAGGCCACGATCAGGAAATAGGCACCCGCCGCGTGGGTCACCTCCGGCTCCTGACCGAAGTGGGGCAGCAGCGGCAGTAGCCCGGCGGTGAGAGCCACCGTGCCCAGACCAACCAGCACACCCACCAACAAGCCGTGTCGCAACGCCGCGCGAGCGGCGGCCGCATCCCTGGCGCCGCGCGCCTGGGAGACCCGGATCGACACCGCCATCATCATGCCGATACCGATCATCAGCGGCAGGTGCAGCACCGTGTTGGCGAAAGTCGCCGCCGCGAGAGGCACCACCCCGAGGCGACCAATCATGAGGGTGTCGGCCAGGCCCATCAGCATCTGGCTGACCTGACCGGCGATCAGCGGCACCGCGAGGAGCAGGGTGGCCCGGGCCTCGCGCGAGAGTTGGGAGAGAGGCGGCAGAATCACGAAAAGCCGGTCGTAAACAACCCCGCAGACGTAGCCCGGATTCCACAGCTTGCAAATTTCCCGATAGCATCGATTCTCCTCTCGGCTCCCCATCACGGAGCCATCGCCATCCCAGTGAGCACCTCACGAGTCAGCCACCGAAAGCCTGCCGCCATCGGCGTCGTCCGCGACGTCTGTTGGTCGATTTGGCTGATTGGCTGAATTTCCGCACCGAGGTCACCCACTCACGACAACGCAGGGCCGCGCTTTTACCTGAGCACCAAGGCAAGGCCCCCCCCGGATCAGGATTCCGGCGTTTTCCCCACCGCGAGCCGACCTCGAGCAGTCGCCCTCGCCTTTCATGAACACGCCTCCACTTTCCGATACCCGACACGCCGCCCAACTCGGCCGACACGGCATCCGAGTCATGCTGCTCTCGGTCGCGGCCTTCACGGTCAACACCCTGCTGCTCAAATATCTCGGCAGCGTCCGGGAGCTTCCCCCGCTGCTGCCCCTCATCTTTCGCTCCGGAGTCGGCATGTTCATCGTGCTGGTGTTCTTCCGCGGCAGGCGCCCCACCCGTATCCGTCCCGTATTCACCGAGTCCCTGCTCTTCTGGCGCGGCCTGACCGGCCTGCTGGGCACCGCCGCCTACTACTGGACGGTGCCCTCGCTGGGCGCCGGAAAGGCCACCCTCTACTGCAACACCTACGTCATCTTCGCGGCGCTCATCGCCGCGCTCGCCCTCGGGGAATCGCTCACCTGGCGGCGCTTTTTCTGGCTGCTGATCGCCTTCGTCGGCGTTGTCCTCCTGTCCGGTCCACGGAATGGCGGTTCCGGGTGGCGTGTCGGTCTCGACGAAGCCATCGCCCTGGGTGGAGCGGTGATGGCCGCCGCCTCGGTGGTGCTGGTGCGCCAACTGACTGTGAACCATTCCATCGGCACCATCTACCTCTCCCAATGTGTGTGGATCTTTTTCCCGATGCTGTTTTTCACAGTCGGGGAATTGCCGGGGCTCGATCTCATCGAATGGCTCCTGCTCACCGTCGCGGCCATCGCCGCGAGCTACGGACAACTGGCCATGAACGAAGGCTATCGCTGCCTCTCGGTCGGCACCGGCGCCTCACTGCAAATGCTCTGGCCGGTCATGACCGCTCTCGGTGGCCTTGCCTGGTTCGATGAACGCTACGCGCCCCTCCAGTTGATCGGCGCCGTCATGATCCTCATCGGGGTGTGGGTGGTCTCAATTCGCCGGGATTGATCCACTCATCCCCCGGGGTGACGCCACGATCCCTCGCCGTCCACCCCCGGCACCCCGAATCCCCCTCCGCAAAAAAGTAGTTGCAATTCCTTTAATGAGATTGAGTCTCAGTATATTAACATGAGGCACCCGATGACTCCGTCGTGGTGCCATCCGTGTCCTCCCGATCTCCCGAGTCGCCCATGAAAACACTCGCTCCACTGTCCGCTCCCGCCGCGCCGACTACCCGCGCCCGGAGCGCAAGCCCGGCGGTTTCTTTCATCTGCCATTGTTTGGGGATCACCGAATCGTCAGTCCGCGACTGCATCGCGCTGCTTTCCGAGCCCACTCTCGAGGCGGTGATGGAAATGTCCGGCGCCGGTGATGGGTGCTCCAGTTGTCATCGTCGCATCGAGCGTCTCCTGACCGGTCAATCCCCGACCGCCTGCGGCAGCTTTTCCCTCTGCGACCGCTGCGGCAGTTGCCGGGCCATCTGCTCCTGCTCACGCGCCGAAGACGAGCCCCTTCCCCTCTCGCTGTGTGGCGAGCGATACTGAGAACCGGGGCCATTGTATTGCCGCGGACTTGATTTCGACCTCCCCCCAGATGTCACCGTTGTATGGAGAGCCGAATCGCGGCGCGTTCTGGGCGCTGGATGTGACCCCCGACGAGGAGATCTCGCCGCCGGCGATTTCCCTCGCCACAGATCAGGCGATCTTCATTTGTCTGCGGGACGGTAGCGCCTGGTTCGAGGACGGGCATGGCGCCTCCATCGGAATCAACGGAGGCCAGCTCGCCATCGGCCGCACCGGTCCGTCAAAGGCCACCCTGCGCCGCAACGGAGCCTCGGATGGCATCATCATCGGCTTCCGCCACGCCATCATCAGGCAAAGTCTGGAGCCTCATCGCGCCGCCATCCCCGCCCCGCTCCTCACTCTGATTTTCGCCGAGGAGGAGATCGGCCCACCCATCACGGAGCCCTTGTCCGATCATCTCCGCGGCCGCTGGATCGAGGAATTTCGGCGTCCCCCGGCGGACGGTCCCTCCGCCACCTTCTGGCATGAGGGAAAGATCCGGGAACTCATCGCCCTGGCCTGCTTCACGGCGGTGTCGGAAACGTCGGAGTTTTTCTGCTCCCGTCAGAAACGCCTCGCCGCCGGTCGCGTCGAGCGCGCCCGCGCCTACCTGGACGCGCACTTCGACGAGCCTCTGGATCTCACCGCGCTCGCCGAGCACGTGGGTTGCAGCACCCATTACCTGAGCCGCACCTTTTCAGAGGCCACCGGCAAGACCATTTCCCAATACCTGCGGGAGATCCGCATCGAACGCGCCGCCCGTCTCATTGCCAGCGGACGTTGCAACGTGAGTGAAGCCGCCGTCGAGGTCGGCTACCAGAGCCTGAGCCATTTCAGCAAAGCCTTCCTCAAGGAAAAAGGCTGCCTGCCCTCGCGATTCACGGTGTCCTGAGAAATCCGGGGAGAATCAGCGGCTGACGCCGTATGAGGGAAAGACGGCCCTGCGGAGCCTGCGCCACGTCATCCATGGCTTGACTCGCGGCATACCGCGGTTTTTCGAGGTCCCCATTATTTCGGCACCGCCCGCTCCACCGCGTCCAGATAGGCGGCCAGGGATTCGTCGGGCTCCAGCGCCAGACTCCGACGCAGCGGCTCCAAGGCTTCCCCATACCGCCCCATGCGCACCCGCATCTCTCCCAGGGCGCGCAGGGCCTCGGGCTCATATTCGGGCACCCGCGCCGCCTGCTCCAAGAGCATCTCCGCCTCCTCAACACGTTCCCGATGCGACTCGAATTTCGCCATCAGGATCAGCGCCGGGGCGTCGAGCGGGTCGGCGTCGATGAGCTGTCGCACCATACCCGCGCCGATCTCCGCATCCCCCACCTCCAGCTCGATCAGCGCCCGGCTCCGGGTCAGGCGTGATCGAATCTCCGCCCCGACCAGATCCTTGTCTCCCTCCTCAACCGACTCTGGCGATGTCAGGGCCTGGGCGTAGGCGGGCGCCGCGGCCAGGGCTTCGGACAGTTCGCGCGCCTCCGTCCAATGGCGGAATCGGGTCAGATTCTCCACCGCGTCCACCGCCTTCGCGAGCGGGACAGGAGGCTCCGCCGTGATCGCCTCCCGGTAGCAGTCCATCGCGGACACGACCAGATCCTCATTCAGATAGAGATGACCAAGCGAGGCCGTCTCCGCCGGACCAAGTTTTCCCAGGCGCCGGACAAACTCCAGATTGGCGATGCCCCGCTCGGGCTCACCCAGTTGCAGATAGGCGTCGGCCTGATTCATCCACAGCACCCCATCCGCGCGCCGCCTGGCTATGAGCTCCGTGTAGAGGGAAGCCGAGGCGCGGGGATCGTCCAGCGCCAGCAGGGCATGCGCCTCGCCCAGTTTCCACTGCGGCTCGTCGGGCATGGTCAGTTGGGCCAGCCGATAGGCTTGCAGCGAGGCCTGATAGCGATCCGCGCTGGCGTGGACGTAGCCGAGCAGCCCCAAGGTCAGACCATCACGGGCGCCCAGTTCCATCGCCCGGATCAGGTGTGGCTCGGCCTTCTCAAACTGGCTCTGCTGCACCAACGCCACGGCCAGATTCCGATGCGCGTCCCGGAAGTTCGGATAAAGCTCCACCGCCCGCTCGAAATTCGCCACCGCGTCCCCGGTCTTTCCCTCCTCGAACCGCAGGTTCCCCAAGGCAAAAATCAATGCCGCGCTGTCATTAAGATCCGCCCTCGACGTCAGCTTCGCGATGGCCCCCTCCCGGTCGCCCGACGCCATCTCGGTGGACACGCTCTCCAGCACCGCCTTCTCCTCGGTGTTCACCGTCGGCTCGATCCTGGCATCGATACCGTAGCTTGCGGTGAAAGCCCGGCGAAACTCCTCGCTCTTCCAGAGTGGATCGATGGTCATAGGCGCCCGGACGCTCTCCTCCGCGACCACGGTGGTAGCCCAGAAAAACAGGAGGACGGAAAGAATTTTTTTCATGAGCACGAAAAATTTCGTCAGGGTTTCAGCACCAGGGGCCATTGGTAGATCGCGGTCACAGGCTGACCGTTTTTCCTCGGCACGGTAAATCGTGCCCGGCCGGCGAAAGACCGCGCCATGGCGGAGAAATCGGGATGTGAACTGGAGATTACCCGCCGCACCGTCACCCGGCCGCTGGTGCTGATCGATACCTCCAGCACCACTTTTCCCTGGCGTATGCCTTGGCGCAGCAGCCCCGAAGGGTAGGTCGCCGCCGGTCGATTCACCAGACGGGGCCTGGCATCCAGTTCCCCAGCCGAATAACTCGCCTTCATCACGGGCTTGGGAGCCGGCTTCGGGGTCGCCTTCACCGGCGCCGGACGCGGGGAGGGACTCGGGCGCGGCGCCGCCACGGGAGCGGGAACGACGGGCGGAGCCACCTCCAGGGCAAAGTCGGCCGTCTGCATCGTCAAATCGATCCGGCGATCAATGGTCGCCCGCACCGGCGGGGCCACGTTTTCCAACTGCACCTCCAGCCGGGGCAAACGTGGCGGAGGCGGAGGGGGTGGTGGCTCCTCGGGCTCGATTGGCGGGGGCGGAGGGGGTGCCGGCAAGGCCACCGGATCGATGACTTCCAGCTCGCGGATCTCGCGGTCGGGCATCCGGCCGGCATCGAACCAACGCGACGCTACCAGAAAGACCAGCAACAGCGCCGTCAGCCCCAGTGCCGCGATCACCCGCCCCAGGCGCCGCAGCAGCGCCCCCGTCCCCATCGGGGTGGTTGCCGCGAAGCGCTGTCTGGGGATGGCCATGTTCTTGGAAAAAAATTGCGCGCCTCACTCGCCCACCGTCGACACGAACACCCGCGTCGCTCCGGCCAACTTCGCCTCGTCGAGCACATTCACCGTCGTCTCCGTCGGCGTCCGCCGATCCGCCTGGATGATCACCGGCATTTCCTCCCGCTTGATCAGTCGCCCCACCACCGCGCGCACCCCCCCCACCCCGATCTCGCGCCCGCCGTAGTAGACGCCCCCCTCGGGGGTCAGACCGATGAGGATGCTGTTGCGCTCCAGATCCTGCTGCGAAGCCGCGCGCGGCTTGTCCACCTCCACCCCCGTCTCCTCGACAAACACCGTGGTCACGATGAAAAAGATCAGGAGGATGAACACGATATCGATCAACGGCGAGATATTGATCTCCCCGTTGCCCTCCCCGCCCGAATCGCGGAATCGATGAAAATGCTTGGCCATTACGGAAGTATTGCGCGTTCAGGATTCAGGTTGGAGCAACTGGGAAACCACCCGCTGATAGGAGAAAAGCAATTGGTCGAAGCGCTCCTTCAGCATAGAGCAGACAATGAAGGACGGCACCCCGATCACCAGGCCAGCCTGGGTCGTGATGAGCGCCTCCGACACCCCCCGGGAGATCACATCCACCGGAGCCGTGGCCGCCACCCCGGCCATCCCGTCGAAAGTGGTGAACATGCCCGACACCGTCCCCAGCAAGCCCACCAGCGGAGCGGCGCCGATGAGGACGAACGCGAAGGGAAAGCGGCGCGTCGGCGCGGCGAACAACCGGTGGTCGATCTCCTCGAGGGCTCTCTCGACATCCCCGTCGCCCAATGCCGCCCGCAGGCGGGATAACGGCTCCGGCGGAACCTCACGCCGCCCGAGCAACAGACGCCAGTCCCGCGGCGCCAACACCGGCGCCTCGTTCAGACTGAGCGAGCGCCAGAGAGAGAGCAGTGAAAAGGCGATACCGAACGCGAGCGCCATCAGCCCCCACAGCACCCAGCCGCCCTCGGACGAGAGCGATTGCAGCTCCTGAAAAAAACGCGCCATCATCAGGACTTCGCGGTCAGGGGTTCCCTCGGTGTCTCCAGCCCGTTGACAAAAGCCAGGCTCGTCATTTCCATCGTGGCGCGGATGCCCTGCACCTTTCGCGACAGCAGCGCGTGGAGGATGAGCGCCGGTATCGCCACCACCAGGCCGAACTCCGTCGTTACCAGCGCCTCGGAAATCCCGGAGGCAAGCGATTTGGCGTCGCCGGTGCCGAAGATGTTGATCAGTTTGAAGGTGTGGATCATCCCCGTCACCGTTCCCAGCAGGCCGAGCAGCGGCGCGGTGGCCGATGCGATGGCGATGAGGGAAAGTCCGCGTTGCAGCGCCGGCTGCGCCGCAAGATACTTCTCGTAGATCGCCTCCTCCACCTCCTCGCGCGAGCGATCCCGCGTCTCGATGCCGCGCTCCAGCAGCGCCCGGGCGGGATGCCGCAGTTCAGCCACGACTTTCGACGCCGCCTCTGGACGACCGCCGTTCACCGCGCCCAACACCTCGCGCACCACGCCGGGATTCAGCTCGCGGATGCGCAGCAGTTGCGCCCACTTGCCGAGCGCCGCCAGCGTCGCGATCAGCGCCAGAGCCAGGATCGGATAAATCCAGAGACCGCCCTGTCGGATGTGATCCACCAGGGAATCCTCCGCTTCGCCCAATGCCAGCGCCGTGCCCAGCGTCGGATCCATGCGGAGACTACCGCCCTTCCCCGCGACGATTTTCCGTATCTCCGCCGCCGATCCGGTGCCGGGAACCACCTCCGGACGCGGGCCCACCCCGTCCGTCACCAATCCCGCCAGGCCATCATCCTCGGCGACAAACCAACTCACCGGCCCCGCCGCGATGAATTCCCCGGCGCGGGCCACGCCGTCCTCCCCCAGCGCCTCACTGGCAAGGGCGGGCAGATCGCCCGCGTCGGCGATCCGGCCCAGGGCGGATTCCAGGATGTCCAACTTTGCCGTCATTCCCGCCTCGCCATCGCCCTCCGCCGCCAGAAAAGCCTCTGTCAATGATGGAGCCGCGACGAGACCGACACGACCCTCGTGCTCCTTGCGAAATTCGGTCAGCAACCCATCGATGTAGGCCGCCTCGTCACGCCAGAGCCGAACCCGGTTGGAAACCGTGTTCAGATCATGCAGCAGGGCGTCGCGTTCCTGACGAGCCAGTTCGGCCAGCCGGGTCTTCTCCCGATACTCGGCCGCGATCTCGTTGGTCTCCCTCGCGAGGGGCGGCTTTTCCGCGGCAATCTGGCGGCGCAACTCGGCGAGTGCCTGAATCTCGGTTTCCAAGTCGGTCTCCACCGACGCCGCGGCCTTCGCGTAAGCGGCGGCGTCGGCCGCCTCGGCATCCGGCGACTCCTGCCCCCGCGCGACCGCGAGGGAAAACCACACCACCGCGATCGAACAGGGTATGGTCCATGACCCAACCCTCTTGGATGGGGATAACAGCCCGCCGACCGGGAGATGGAAAAAACGCTTCATGGTTGCTCGGCGGTACTGGCTTGGGCGGGAAACGGCAGGGACACCACCGCCGGGGCTGCCTCTTTCTGGCGAATCGCGATGGCGTGACGAACCTCCGCGGCGACCGACGCGTCCTCAGTCCACCGCCACCCCTCGGAAGTCGGCACTCCGGTGCCCGCGTGGCGCCCCGAGCGATCGACATACCAGGCCCGCGCCAGCCCGAGATAGAGGACATCGATCTCCACCCGCGCGCCGTCGATCTCCCGAAGCTCGGTGGCCACGGTGATGCCGTTGTCGAAGTTGCCGGCGGCACCCGCCACGCTCAGCAAATCCCGGTATCGATCCTGCAAGGGGCTGTCGGCATCCGCGCTCGCGATCCGGGCGAGAGCGTCGTCCACCTCCTCGAGCAGTGGGGGGGGGAACCGCGGAATCAACGAGCGGAGTGTCTCCTCCGCCCGCGCGACTCGCGCCTCCAGCAGTTGCCTGCCGGTGCGCAGGGCCTCCTCTTCCGCGAGCAGTTCGGTCCGTTGTTTCTCGGCGCTGGCCAGACGATCACCCGCCGCGTTGATGATTTCATCCAGGCTCTCGATCTCCTTTTTTCGCAAGTCGTTGAGATCCGCGAGACTCTGCTTGTCCGCCTCCCAATCGGCGCGCTCTGCGCTGATCTGTTTCCTCACCTGCACCCATTCGCGGATTTTTTCCTGAATCACCGCCGGCGGCGCAGGTTCGGCCTGATCAACCTCGGCCTCCTGAGCGGACACGCAGAGTGGTCCGGTCGTTGCCAGCATGACGGCGATCAGCCGCGGAATTACCGGGCGGGAAACGGGAGGCGGATAGGACATGGAACGATTATCGAGACTCATTCTCACTAAAGAAGCAAATTCACAATGGTCAATCGGAAGGACCAACTATCCTCGGCGAAACTGGGAATGCTGGCGATGTCTTGCCCGCCGCTTGACGGTCGCTTGCGCTAGGCTGGTAAAATGGAAAAAACGGTGCCGCCGTAGCGACACCGTTTGATTCTCCAAGGGGGATCATCGCCCGGGGAGTCGGGCGATAGCCACGGATTCCAATCAATCACTTCACAAATTCGATCGGCGACTTGCCGCCGAGGTCGACGGACTCGGCACGCGGTTCCCAAACCATCTCGACTCCAACGAAGAAGGAGCGCGGAGCGCTGGAACGCGGACCTTCGGGGATGCGGCTGACGGTGAGAGTCTCGTCGAGGAGGTTGTGAATGCCGGCCAGCAGCCTCACGCCTTCACTGATCTGGTAGTGGGCGGTGAGATCGACGGTGAAACCGCCATCGATGAGTCCCTCGCGGGAACTGTCGTCGGGCGAGGTCAGATTGCGCGCCGTGCCGAAGCTGTCGGAGACATAGGTGCCGAGCAGATCGATACCCCAGACTCCGGCATCGAGACCGGTGCCAACGGCGAATTTCCACTCGGGAATGTAGGGCAGCCAAGCACCGGGGCTGCCGCCGCCGAGGATGTCCTCGCTGCCTCCGCTCGCGAGCGCGTTGTCGAGTGTGGCATGAGTCCAGGTGGCGCTGGCGAAGACCGGGACGGTCACAGCGGAACCCTGGAAGAGGTCGTAACTTGCCAGCGCCTCGACGCCGTAGACTTCGGCCGAGCCGGCGTTGTTGTTGCCTCCTCCCGACAACCCCAGACCGGCGGCGGTGCCGATGAGGTTCTGGTAATCGGTGTAGAAGCCGGCCACCTCGCCGTAGAGACCGCTGTCGCCGCGATGACGGGCACCCAACTCGTAGCCGACACTTTCTTCCCAATCGACATCATCCTTGAGCACGCCGCCGGGCGACGGTATGGAGATGCCCTTGTAGATCCCCCCGAACAGGGCGGTCGCCTCGGACAACTCGTAGGTCATGCCCACTCCGGGAGCGATGTTAGAGGTGTCGCCGGCGCCCCTGCCGGTGACGGTGTTGGTCGGGTCTTTCAGGTAGTCGATGAAACTGAGATCGACATGCTCGTAGCGGATGCCGGGTTTGACGGAGAATTGACCGAGGGAAATCTCGTCCTCGATCCAGAGGGAAACCGCCTCGGCTTTCTGGAGTGAATTGCCGCCGCTGCCGTCGCGACCACGCTTCACGAAGGGGGCGCCGTTGCCGACGATGATCTTGTCGTCGCGCTGGAACTGGCGGATGTGGTCCTCGTGGTAGCGGACGCCGAAGTTCACCTCGTGAGCGAGCGCGCCGGTGTCGAAGCGGAGATCGCTGATGAAGTGGGCGCCGTAGGCCTCGTAGCTGCGGGCGTTGGCCCGGATGTCGAGATCGCCGGTGCCGCGGAGGCGCAAGTTGTCGAAGGCGTCGGAAAAACGGACCGGATTGGCCAGGAGGGTGTGGAGATCCTCGCCCCCGGCCTTGCGGATCTTGTACCAGTTGCGCTCGAAGCTGTTGTAGTAACCGGCGACTTCCACATCGAGGTAGTCGGTGGGTTGGGCGATCCACTTCACGTAGCTGCGGTGGTGCTCGGTGGCGATATTGTCGAGGTAGGTGCCGGCGTAGCGGGAGTGGGGACGGCGATTGATGTCCCGCTCGGTCAGACCGACGTAAGTCTCATCGGCGTCGAGCTGGGTGTAGCCGTACTTCGCCTCGAAACGCATCGGCATGGCGGTGTTCGGCTCGAAGAAGACTTTGATCATCGGCTCGATCAGATTGAAGCCGGTCTTGTCGGACCCCGCGTAACCGGGAGCGCTCTCGATGGTGCGGAAGCCGTCGGAGCGGGACCACCAGAGCTCGGCCAGGTAGCCGAAGCGGCCGCTGTCGAGTTCGATGGTGTCCCCGACGTGGGTCTGGGTGAGGACGGTGTTGTCGCTGCCGTAGGTGCTGCGTTGGAAGACCTGGAGATCCTCGGGAATCGGGGTCGAGAGGTAGTTGATGACGCCGCCGGTGGTGTGCGGACCGAAGCGGACCTGGCTGGAGCCTTTCAGGATCTCGATGCCCGACATCCGGGCCGCGTTCGGCGAGTAGTAGGCCGACGGGGCCGCGTAGGGGGCGGGCGCGGTGAGGATGCCATCCTCCATCACGGTGATTTTTTCCATGCGGGTGCCCTCGGCGCCGCGAATGGAGATGTTGGGGAACAGCCCGTAGCCGTCCTCTTCTCGCACGTAGACTCCCGGCACTTTGGCGAGGATGCGGTTCACGTTCGTATAGCTGTGCTCCTGGATCTCCTCGGTATCGACGAAATAACCGGAACCCGGCAGGACGAAGACATTGTCGACGCCGCCAATTACGGTCATCGGCTCCAGTGTGTCGGAGGCAACGATGACTGGTGCGGGTTCGGTTTCTGCCGCTTCCTGGGCGGAAACCGGAGACATCAGGCCGAGAGCGAGCAGAGTGCTTCCCGTCAGAAGCAGTTCGCCACGCCCACGATAACAAAGGGTTGAATAGCGTTTCATGATTTGATTCGAAATTGAGATTCGATCTCAACTGCATACTCCCCACTCCGGCAAGCGAAATCAGTGACGTTCGGTCGTCGCGATAGCGCGAATTTGCCGAGTATTAGCGCTCAATTGCGATTATGACGGCAATTGTGCCGAGGTGGCCGCCCATGGGACCGGTCGTTTCCCCTCTCGATACTCACGGCAAACCTGGATATGTCACCCATGCCTTCGTTCCCGCGGGAAGTGAAATCACGGAAGATTCCGTGAAGATGGTCCAAGTCTCGGCGCCGCCTCCCGGCGATTCGAGGCACTCCACCACGGCCTCGATGTTTCGGCCAACGTTGCGAACCCGTTTCACCCGCACGGGCACGGAGGATTCGTCGCCTGGCTCGAGGAACATCCGCATTTTTTCCGGTCGTATCCAGATCGGTTCGGAGCCATTCAGAACCACTTTGTTGGCCAGACCGAATAGCCGCGCGCAGTAGCCGTTGGCAGGATGATGATAGACTTCATCGGGCGATCCGGTCTGCTCGATTCGACCCGATCGAAAAATCGCCACCCGATCCCCGATCGCGAGCGCGTCATCAGTGTCGTGCGTCACCATCACCGCGGTGGTGTCGGCTTTGCGCAGAATGGCGAGAATGTCTTCGCGAATCGAGCGGCGCAGAGCCGGATCGAGATTGGAGAAAGGTTCATCGAGCAGGACCAACTTGGGACTCGGGGCAAGCGCCCGCGCCACGGCCAGCCTCTGACGTTCGCCGCCGGACAACTGGTGAGGAAAGCGATCCCGATAGCCGTCGAGCCCGGTCATGGTGAGCATCCTGGTCACGATTTCCTCGCGTTGTTTCCCGGAAAATTCGCGGGACGAAAGCCCATACTCGCAATTCCGGGCCACGGTCAGGTGGGGAAACAGCGCGCCATCCTGAAACACGAGACCAACGCGTCGTTTCTCCGGAGGTGTCCAGATTTTTCCCGCGGCATCGGCGACGGGCTTGCCATCGATGATCACCTCTCCCGTATCAGGCGTTTCCAGTCCGGCAACGAGCCGCAGCAAGGTCGTTTTTCCCGATCCGCTCTCCCCCACCAGCGCGAGGATTTCTCCGCGCGGCACTTCGAGCGTCACGTCCCGGACCGCCGGGGTGTCATTCCCGGGGAACTGGCGTGACAAGTTCTGGAGCGAGAGCATTGGCATGGGAAAAAACCGGTGTGAATCAGGCGCGTCGGAGAAAGCGATTGAGAATGGCGAGCCCGATGGCGCCGGCGATCACGATCAGGAGCGAGGGAACGGCACACTCGTGGATGCGGCCTTCCTTGGCCAATCCGAACGCGGTGGTGGCGAGGGTGTCGAAATTCGCCGGGCGCAGGATCATGGTCAGGGGCAGTTCCTTGAGGATATCGACGAAGACCAGCATCGCGGCGGCCAGCATGGTGCCGCGAATCAGCGGCAGATCGATCTGAAGAAGAGTGACCAGCGGCGGCTTGCCGAGCACGCGGGAACTTTCATCCAAACGACCACAGATCCGGGTCAGTCCCGCACCCACCGGCTGATAGGCGACGGCGAGAAAACGAACAAGGTAAGCAAAACCGATGGCGAAGAGTGTGCCGCTGACCACCGCCTGGCCGAACAGGTGATCGATGGCCCCAAATGCCACCATCACCCCGATGGCGATCACCGCTCCCGGCGCCGCGTAGCCGATCGTGGCGACCCGGTTGGTCATGCGCATCCAGCGACCCGGATGCAGCTTCAGCGCATAGGCAAAAAGCAGGGCCACCGCGGTCAGCACAAACGCCGCCCCCAACGAAAGCAGCAGGCTCCGTCCCAATTGGGCGACGAAGTCCGGCTTGAGCACTTTCTGCCAAGTCATCCAAGCCCAGCTTGAGAGACGAATCACCGGCCAGATCAAGCCAATCGCCAAGGGAATGAAACAGACCAACCAGGTACCCACCACAGCCCAATGGCCCAGTTTTTTCCGCGCCAGCGGAGCCGACGATATGCCGATATCGCAATACCTCGCATCACCACGTTGCCCGCGTTCCAAGACGAGCAGAATCAAAACAATCCCCATGGCGAGCCCGGCCAGCCGCACCGCCGAAGCGCGATCCTGCAAGCCGAACCAGGTCCGAAAAATGCCCTCGGTCAGCGTGGGAACGCCGAAGAAATTCACCGCGCCGTAGTCGTTGATCACTTCCATCACGATCAGGCTCAATCCGGCGACGATGGCGGGGCGAGCCAGGGGCAACGCGATTTGAAAGAAGGTCGCGGCGCCCGATTTTCCCAGCATGCGCGAAGCCTCGATCAAGACTTGTCTCTGCTGGGAAAACGAGGTTCGCACGGCGAGGAACAAATAGGGAAAAAGCACCCCCGCCATCAGCACGGACAGGAGTCCCTGCCGCAGGACCTTCTCCGCGACGAGAAAGGTGTCGACTCCCCACGTTTTCCGAATCTCCACCAGCAGCGGAATCGCCGCCTCCGGCACCTCGATATAGACAAACGCGGCGACGTAGGTCGGAATCGCCAGCGGCATCACCAGCGCCCATTCAAAAAAACGCCGGCCCGGAAATTCGCAGGTCGATACCAGCCAAGCCGACGGAAGCGCGAACAGGATCGATAGAACGGAAACGGCCGTGATCAGCATCGCCGTATTCCCGAAATAGCTCGCGAGTACCGTGTCGGCGAGGTGATCCCACTTCGGCCCCTCCCGAAAAACGCCGACCAGCACCGCGCCCAGAGGCGCGATGATCAGCAAGCCCAGCAGCACCGTCGACGCGGACCAGGGATCCACTCCGCGTCGCAGTTTTCCAGATAGCGTGGCCATTGATTCGTGCCGGAAACGGGAGCGCGGGCGTCTCGCCCGCCCCGGTCGATATATCTCCCATCCGAAACAGCGGGCGATACGCCCGCAATCCCGGTGGTCACTCCCAACCAACTTCGTTGAACACCTCGACCGCGGTCGCGTTGTTCTCACCGAGCTTGGTCAGGCTGAGGGGATCCTGCTTGAACTCGCCCCAGCTTTTCATCAGATCCGACCACTCGATGCCTTCGACCACCGGGTATTCGTAAGTCGTGCCGGGAAAGCTTTTCTGCGCCTCGTCGGAAGCCAGGAATTCGAGGAACTTGATCGCGTCTTCCTTGTTGTCGGAGTTCTTGATCAGTCCGCCGCCACTGACGTTGACGTGGGCGCCGCGACCGTCCTGGTTGGGGAAGAAAATGCCGATCGAATTCGCGACCTTGTGATCCGCCTCGTCTTCGGAGTTGGCGAGCAAGCCCATGTAGTAGGTGTTCACGATGGCGACATCGCCCAGGCCCGCCACAACGGCGCGCGCCTGGTCACGGTCACTGCCCTGGGGTGGACGCGCCATATTGCCTCGCACTCCCCTGGCCCATTCGGTGGCCTTTTCACGACCGTGCTCGGCAATGACCGAAGCGAGCAGGGACTGATTGTACACGTTCGATGAAGAACGCGCGAGCACGCGCCCTTTCCAATTCGGTTCGGCCAGAGCCTCGTAGGTGGAAAGCTCCTCCGGCTTCACCCGATCCTTCGCGTAGGCGATGATGCGGGCGCGCATCGTGAAACCGAACCACTGGTTGTCCGCGTCGCGCAGGTGAGCGGGAATACGCTTGGCAAGCACCCCGGAATCGACCGGGCTCAACACGCCGGCGGTCTTCGCCAAGTGCAGTCGGGCCGCGTCCGCCGTAATGAAAATATCGGCCTCCGTGTTCTCGCCCTCGGATTTGAGACGCTCGATCAGTTCATCGGCGCCAGCCTTGACCACGTTGACCTTGATGCCGGTCTGGTCGGTGAACTTCGCGTAAAGCGCATCGTCGGACTCGTAGTGACGATGCGAATAGAGCGTGATTTCACCAGCCTGAAGACAGGGCGCGAGACTGCACGCCAACGCGATGAAAGAGAGGGAATGGATAGAGGGGTTCATTTGTTGATATTAGATCTCAGTAAGAATAGGAGAAAACCGTGGTCTGCCAATCAAAAGCGGGGACTTCTTACGTGGTCCCGGAATGCGGAGCCAACGGCGAGAGGAACGATTGATGCCGTCGGATAGGGCGTTGATAGTAGGAGGCTTCGCGTTTTCCGGATTGCGGTTCTCCATCAGGTTCAGGGTGTGAGGCGTGGACCGCGGCGTCGCTCCCCCGCCCCCTTAGAGAAAGCGCCGCAGCGCCTCGCGATCCGGCGAGTAGAGGGCGGCCTCCTTCTGGGTGATGAGGCGACGCTTGATCAGTTCCGCGAGCGACTTGTTCATGGTCGTCATCCCTTCGTCGGAACTGGTCTCGATGGTGGAGAGCATCTGCCGCTCCTTGCCGTCGCGGATCATGGCGCGGATCGCCTTGGTCGAGACCATGATCTCGGCGCAGAGGGAACGTCCCTCGCGATTGGTCCAGGGAACGAGCTGCTGGGTGATCACCACCTTGAGATTGGTGGCGAGACGCTCGCGGACCTGGCCCTGCTCCATGCTGTCGAAGGCGCTGATGATGCGCGAAATGGTGTCCACCGCGCCCGAGGTGTGCAGGGTGGCGAAGGTCAGGTGACCGGTCTCGGACAGGGTCAAGGCCGCATCCATACTGATGCGGTCGCGCATTTCTCCCAGCAGCACGATGTCGGGATCTTCCCGCAACACGCTCCGGAGGGCATCGTGGAAACTGCCGGTATCGACGCCGACCTCGCGCTGGGAAACCATGCACTCCCGGGATTCGTGGACGTATTCGATCGGGTCTTCGATCGTGAAGATGTGCTCTCTCCGGTGACGATTGATGTGGTTCAGCAGACTGGCCAGGGTGGTGGTCTTTCCCGAACCGGTGGCGCCGGTGACGAGGACGAGTCCCTGTTTCAGGTCACAGATGCGGTGGCAGATATCCAGGTCCAGACCGAGGGATTCGAGGGGAAAGAACTCCGACGGCAACAGACGCACGGCCCAGGCGATCCGGCCTCGCTTGAAGAACACGTTTACCCGGACGCGGCTCCCGTCGAGCACGGTCCGCGCGCCGTCGTATTCCCGTCGTTTGAGGAAGGTCGCGAAGTTGTCTCGACCAATGAGGTGGGCGGTCAGTTCCTCGAAAGGGATACGCGATACCGAAGTGGGAACCGGCGCGATCTCGAGGAACCCGTTGACCCTGAGATGGAGCGTCCCACCGTCCGACCAGTGGAGATCGGTAGCGCCCGAGTCTTCCAGGAGATGGAACACGTCATCGAGCAGGTCGGCGGTCGTGTTCTCGTGCATGAGGAGGCAGGATTGCATCACAAGAGGGCCCGGTTGATGTCTTCCGCGATGGTATCGCACTGCTTGGCGCTGGGCTCGTCGCCGTTGAGGAGGAAAATTTCCCGCGCCTCGTGAAACGCGGTGAGAGCGTCCTCGAGATTGTTCTCCGCCAGCAGCGCCTTGCCGAGATTGAACAAGGCCGAGGCGCGGTACGGTTTCCGGCTCGTCGGTTCGACTTCGAGTCCGCGAGTCAGCCAGGTCCGGGCGAGCGCGGTATTCTGCTGATGAAGATGAATCTCACCCGCGAGGATGCATTTCCTCGCCTCCAGCCCGGTTCGGGGAAGGTTGGGTAGCGGCTCCAGCACGCCGAGGGCGGCGCCACGATTCCCGGAATCCTGCAGGGCCATGCTCAGGGCGATGACGGCGCGGTCCCGATCTTCGGAGGTTTGGGCATTGTCTCTGAGATAGGCGAACTGCTTGATCGCCGCGGTGTGATTGCCGTTCTCGAGTTGAGCTCTGCCCACCCGGAAAAGGGCCTCGGTCGAGTCGCCAGCGACAAAGTGTTCGGTTGCCGTGACGGATTCCGCCGCAGTTCCCATGGGCGCGCTTTGCGGCGCTTTCGCCTTGGCGTCCGGTTTTGACTGACAACTGTTGCCCAGAATCAGGCACAGAGCAGCGGCAATGATGGAATAGGTCTTCGTCATTCGTCCAGAAAGTCCATGGGAGTACTCTTCACTTCGATCCGCTCATCGAGGAGGCGGGCACGAGTCTCGGAGTTCTCCTGGTAGGTGGGGTTGTCGGGCGCCATGTTCAGCGAGCCGTCGAGGGTCGCGGGATGGGTGGCGTTCCGGTTGAGGTGGCTCTGGCTCAATCGCTCCGCCGTGACGGGAGTGAGCATGACGAAGGGACGGATGAGCACGATCAACTCCGATTCGACATCCACCGACGCCTTCTTTTCGAAGAACAGCTTCCCGAGGAAGGGCACGTCGGACAACACGGGAACACTGCTGACGTCGCTGCTTTTGCTCCGGTGAATCAAACCACCCAAGGCCACCATTTGTCCGGACTTGGCCACCACCGTGGAGGCGATGGTCTGTTTCTGGACGTCGGTGGTCTCGAAGAAATCGCCGTCGGAAACATCTCCGTAGATAATCGTTTTTGTCAGACCGGTGCGGGCGTTCTCCTGCATGACTCGTATGGTAACCGTATTGTCCGCGTGGATTTTCGGAGTGATGACGAGAGTGGTTCCGATGTCTCGCCGTTCCGTTTCTGGATCGAGTGTCGTTGCGATAATTGGATTGTCGCCGCCGGTAGTATTGGTTGAAGTGTTCACGTCCACAAGAATGCTGGTTTCATCCCCGACGAAGATTCGAGACGCTTCAAGGTCAGCGACCATCAGGTTTGGTGTCGCCAAACGTTCGATTTTGCCTTCACTATCGAGAAACTTTATCCTGGCTTGTGCTTCCTCTCCGATCACCTGAAAGACGACGGAGCGTGGGTCAAACCCGGTTTCTGAAAGACCGAGCAGACCAAATTCGTTGGGCACGAAATTGCCGGCAGCGTCGGTGGGAACATTCGCCAGACCGTTGGCAAAACCGGCGCTCATTTCGCCTGCCCTATTGTTGAACAGAATGTCAATTGCACGCTGCTTTTCATCGCTTACGTCCAGGGCCAACACCTTCACCTCAAGCAAAACCTGGGCTTGGGGTCGGTCCAACTCAGCGACGACGTCCTTGATCTGCCGAATGGCGTCGGGGTCGGATGATCGCAGCAACAAGGTGTTGGATTGCCGAACTGCTGCGATGTAGACCAGGCCGGGATTGATCCGGGTCGGCTCACCGCTGGCGCTGGCTTCCACCTGATCGGGGCGAGTCTCCAGTTCATCGAGTTCATCCTGAAAGCGCGAAGTGGCCTCGATGCCATCTCGATCATTTCCGCGGGAAGTTCCCGATCTCCGGGACGATGTGGAGCGGCTGCCGCCGGTGAAGTTGGTCGATCCGCCTTCGTCCACGAGGGTGGAAAGACTGGCCAGTTGGCTCATGCGATCAATGGCCCGCTCGATGTCCTCGCTGGCGTCGCCGTTCTCGAATTCTGGCTCCATGTAGACCACCATTTCCTGAAAAAGTTCCTGGAGACTGGCGGCGACATCCTCGGCGCGCGGATAGACCACTGTCAGCACTTCGACCTGCTTCTGGTTGTTGAGCCGACTACCCTTGATGTAGTCCTCGAGCGTCTCGATGTAGATGATGCCGCTCTCGGGATCTTCCTGATACCAGAGTCCGTTGGCATGGCAGACCGCCTTGAGCGCGTTGAGACAATTGATCCGGTCGAGCGAGATGCTGATCTCCTTGTCGCGGGCGTTCTCATTGACGACGATGGGCTTGCCCCACGCATCCCCAATCAGCCGCGCCACATACTCCACCGGCGCTTCGCGCAGCATGAGCGACCTGAGCATGGGAGCGTTTTCTGAACGGAATCGAGACTGGGCAAACACCCCCGTTACGATCAGCGAGAGGCAGACAACCAGTGTCCGAACATTAAGGGAAAATGGTGTTCTCATGGCTTCGTGATCACCTCAGGATGATGCTTTCGTTCGGGCTCTTCTTCTGAAAGGCCTCGATGTGAGTGGGATGAATCTCCCTGACCTGCAGATAGAAAGAATAGCTCTCCAAGGCGTTGAGCGCGCTTTCCTCAAGGGACGGTTCATCACCCGCCCGGGTGCGGCTCTGTGCGCGACGATCCTGTGGTCGGCGTTTGATCTGGACCAGGTCATCCTTCATGACCACTTGCGGATTGGATTCATCCTGCAGGCGAATGAGTGCCTTGGGTTCGCTGGATCCGTCCTCGGGAATGATGATGGCGAGGATGCGGAACTCTTCGGATATCTCACCCAGGGCCGTCGAGGATAGTTCTTCCATCGCTTCGTCAGTCGATTTCGCGCTTCCCCGCTGGAACGGATCCACCAAGTCGAGTTCGTAGTTTCCGCTTTCGTCTCTCAGGTCTTGCGGTGGCTCGGTAAGGGGAATCTCTGGCGTCGGAATCACCTTCGGCGGACTTGGCACTGTCGGCGGAGCTGGCGCAGGGGCCTCTGTTTTCTCGGTAGCCTGTTCCTGCTTGGCGGCCAGCTCTTGAGCGGCTTTCTCCCTGGCCATTTGTTCCTTCGCCATCTGTTCCTGAATCGCCAATTCCTTCTTCATCTGTTCCTGGGGCGACATTTTCTGGGCCGCCACGTCCTGGGGAAACAGCCAGAGCGCGAGCATCGCGGCGCCGCCCTTCAGCAGGATTCCATGTCTGTGTGTGTTCATGAGTTTCGTTTCGTTTCGTTCCGTTGTTCCGCGTTTCGTCAGGCCCCGGCGTTCATCGACGCCATGCCCATGAAAAATCCGATGTAGACGAATGCGACCATGCCACCCACCACGATGATCAGCGCGGGTTCGACCAGCTTTCCCAGCAGATCGAGACGCCGCGACAACTGGTCTTCGTAGTGATCGCCGACAAAGCGAAGGCCTTCATCAATGTTGCCCGAGTTTTCCCCGACCTTGACCAGGGCGTCGGACAGCGGCGACAGTCGACTCAGGCTCGTCGATGCCATGCCCGCGGAAAGGGATTTTCCCGAAAGCACCCGTTCGATCAATTTTTCGAATTGGACCCGGTAGTAGCGGTTCCCCATGGTGCGGCGTGTCAACTCCAGCGAATCCACCACCGGGATGCCGCTGTCGAGCAAAAGGGCCAGGGTTTTGTTCCACAGGGCGTTGGCGGAAAAACGCGACACCTTTCCGAACAGGGGAATTCGGAGCATGAGGTAATTGAGAACGTAGCCGATGCGTTCGTGTCGCTTGAGGATCATGAGAAGCATGACGAACAGAACCGGACCGAGGATCAGCCAGTAACCGTATTGAATGACCCAGTCGCTGGTGTCGAGCAGCGCCCGGGTGATGGCGGGAAGCCGCTCGAGATCGCCGTCGAGGACGGAGGCGATCTTGGGAATGGCGATGGCGGTCGCATAGTAGCCGACCGCGAGTCCCATCAGCACCACGATGGCCGGATAGGTCATGGCCTGCATCACCTTGTTTTTCAGGTTGCGACGTTGCTCCATGAGATTCACGCAATAGGTGAACATCTGCGGTAGTGAACCGTTCGCCTCCCCCACTTCGATGAGGCTGATCGGCAAAGGCCCCACGAAGTCCATGTGCTCTCGCATGGCGGCATGCAGCGAGCTGCCCTCACGGACCTGTCGCGCGACTTCCGAAAAAGCCTGAGCTAACATGCCCTTGTTCAGAGTGGCCACGATCTCAAGGCTCTCCACGACCGGCACGTCCCCTTTGAGCAGGATGACCAGCTCACGAAACGCCTGCTCGATCTCCGTTTTCCGAACCATGTAGGGCGTGAAAAATCGCTCCAGCTTGGTTCGTGGTCGCATCGCGCCTTTCGGACCGGAATTTGCGGGTTTGATGTCGATGACCATCACACCCTGGCCGCGCAGCAGCGCGGTGGCTTCGCCCAACGATGCGCCCTCGATGAGTGCGCTCACCTTCTCGCCATTGGTCACGCCTGAATACTTGAAGAACATCAGGCTTCTCCCTCCAGTTGATAAAGTGCGTGCTCCTCGTCGATCACCGTCCGCTCCAGTTCTTCGAGCGTGGTTTCGCCGTCGAGCACCTTTTGAAGCCCGTCCCCCCGCAGGGTCAAATCGGGCGCTTTGCGTTTGAGATAGTCGTAGATCGCCGCCTCACCATTCCCCTCCAGCAGGAGATCGCGAACCGCGTCCGTGACCGGCAGCATTTCATAGATGGCGGTTCGTCCCGAGAACCCGGTCATGCCGCAGTAGGCGCAGCCTTTGACTCGCGGAATTCGCACCGGCGATTCCCAACCATAGCGTTTGCAGGTTTCCTCGGAAGCTTCCTCCCATTCCATGCAGGCCTGGCAGGGACGGCGAACGAGACGCTGGGCCATGACGAGGCGGAGCGTGGCCGCGACGAGGAATCGTGGCGCCCCGAGATCGATGAGCCGATTGAGAATCCCCGGCGCACTGTTGGTATGCAGAGTGGCGAGGACGAGGTGACCGGTCAGGGCGCTTTTCAGGACCGTTTCCGCCGTTTCCCCGTCGCGGATCTCTCCGATCATGATCACATCCGGGTCGTGACGGAGTACGCTGCGCAGGGCTCGGGCAAAGCTGACCCGTTCCTGCCGGCTGTCGATCTTGATCTGGGTGACGCCGTCCACCGGTTTTTCCACCGGGTCTTCAATGCTGACGATGTGCAGGATTTCCTGATCGACCAACTCGCGCAGTCCGGCGTAAAGCGTGGTGGTTTTTCCGCTTCCGGTCGGGCCCGAAATGATGACCACCCCGTTGGGAATTTCGAGCGCGCTCTTGAGCATCTTGTACTGCCGGTCGCGCAGTCCGAGATCCTTGAGACGTTCCAGTGATTGAGTCTCGTGCGTCTGACTGAGCATGCGCAGGGTCACGTGCTCGCCGTGGATGGTCGGCACGGTGGCGAGGCGCAGATGAATGACGGTTCCGTTGAAATCGTGGGCGATATTTCCGTCCTGCGGTTCCCGTTTCTGCGAGATGTCGAGGGTCGCGAGCACCTTCACGTAGGTCACCAGTTCATCCGCAACCTGGGAGGTGATCGAGCGATCCGAACGCAATTTGCCGTCCACCCGGATCTTGATCTGCGTCCCGTGCTTGTGCGGGCAGAGATGAATGTCCGACGCGTTGTTGTCCAACGCGCGCTGGAGTAGGTAGTCGAAAAGATGGACCGCCTGGTCGATCTCTCCCTTCACCACCACGTCCGGGTAGTTGCGCGCCAGCGCTTCCGCAAAGATGTCCGGGTTCTCCGGTTCGATGGCCACGATCTCCAGGTCGGGAACGAGGTGCTCCACTTTGTTCAGCAGCGCGAAGTCCATCCGATCACGGACACAAATGCTCAGGCGCGAACCTTCCAGCGACACGGGCAGAATCCCGAGACTCCGAGCCATGCGCGGTGGCAACAGGCCGAGGACCTGTTGCGGGACGGACACCTTGGTCACATCGATGAGATGGTCAACGGTCGGAGTCATCACTCAGGTGAAATGGATCTGCGCGGTGAATTCCATGCGCATGCCAAACTGGCCGGGGGAGGGAAAAACGCGAATCCCCTTGAAATGGTACGATGGCTTCAGGTGCGATTGGCGCACCAGGAACATGAACATATCCCGGTAGTCGCCCTCGACGACGAAACGAATCTCCCGGGTGCTGAAGGGGAGGCTCTGCTTAGTTTCTTTCGCCTGTCTTGCCACCGCGACCTGCGCCGCTGCTGCCCGAGCCAGTTCCGGTGGTGTTCCGGTCGCGAGACGACTCGCGGCTGCGGGCGCCTGGGTTTCGGGGGGCGCCTCCATCTTTTCCTGTTCGACCACCCTGAGATCGTGTTTTTGCAGCGCGCGGTTGATCTCGTTGCTGAGATGAAGCACCGACGATTCGCCCTGCGGAATGGGGGAGCCCACCTTGGCGCGGGCTGCCGCCTCGTAGTCGGTGGTGCGCTTCTGGATCTCGGCGACCTGGTGTTCGATCAGGAGAGCGTCTTCCTCCACCAGGAGCACCAGTTGGTCCGCGTGGGTCTGCATGCCCTGGAGGATGGGACCGTTCTTTACGGCGGCTTTCCTCCACACCGTGAGACAGCCGTAGGACGCGATGGCGAGGCACACCGCCATCGACATCAGCAACCAGTGCCAACTGTTTGTCTGTCGAAACCAGTTCATTTGCTGAGTGCCTGGTAGTCCACGCCGAGTTCGAGTTGGAGGACGACGCGTCCCTCGGGAGTCTGCACCTCCTCGACCCGGTCGCGGACGATGCTGAGGTTCTTGTCGGCGGCGAAAACGTTCAGCTCATCCTTGAGAGTCAGCCCGTCCTCGGGGTCCGTGTAGACTCCCCGGACGTCGATCTCCTGCCCATTATCCGTGAGCGCCTGCAGGCGAACCGAGTTCCCGGCGTATTTACTGAAGAAGTAAGCGAGGTGGATGAAGGCGAAGAGCGGTTTGCGCCGATCCGCCAACTGCTGCTGGAGCGCGACCGCCTGGTCGAAGCGAGCCTGAGCCCGCTCCTTACTCTTTTCGGCATCCTGAATGCGTTTCTCCAGCGGCCCATACTGGGCGACCACCTTCTGGTATTTCTTCTCCGCGAGATGGTAGTTCAGCTTGGTGACGCCGAACACGAGCAGCGGAAGCATCAGGGTGAGCAAGCAGGGAATGACGATGAAGGCATGGCTGAAACGTTTGCGTAACACATGCGGATTCCCGATCGGAACCGGCGCGCCGAAGTGATTTGCCTGACCGATCGCCGCCTGGCGGGCCGCCCCTTCCAACAGGGTTTCCAGCTCCGGGTAATCCGGCTTCGGCAACTCCTCGATGCCTTCCAGCACCGGGGCGACAACGCCAGTATCCGCACCGAGAGCGAACACGGAAATCGACTTGGCCTTCGTCAGGTAGCGGTTGCCGCGCAGAAATCGGGTTTGCCAAGTCTCTGGATCGCGCTCGATCTGGCGCAGTCCTCCGGATAGGCTGATCGGTCCCGGCTGATCGGGCAAAGCGCGGGCCGGCAGCACGAAACCGTGATCCCAGCGAAACAGGATGAGCGTTTCCGTGTCGCGGTTGTGATGGGCATTCCAATGCGAGGCACAGGCCAGTTCCAGAGAACCCACGCCGTCGAACTCCAGGCCGGACTGCAGCAATTGCAGGCGAATGCTTTCGATCTGCTGGCGATCGAAGGCCCCGGCCAACAGGCAGGGTTCGAGAGAGCCCACCAGATTGCCGCCGCCTCCCGCGCAGACCAGCGTCGTGCCGTCCGTCCCCGACATTTCCGCCACCTCGTGGGCGAGGATCGCGGAGACCTCGCTGAAGGACAACTTGGCGGGGAGTGATATCTCCAGACGCCGCACCTCTCCCTCGAGCAGGACTCGCACGGACTTGGCGCGCTGTTCGCGGAGAAATCCGAGCACGGTGTTCGGAATGGAGGTCGAGCTTCCGGCTTCTTTGAATCGGGCAACGGTCTGGCGATGGAAAGAAAAAGCGGACCAGTCCCGGCCATCATAGGCCAGCACCGCCATTCGCTTGTTCGACATTTTCGATTGAGTTGCCATCGTTTCCGCAATCCGCCTGCGCAGAGCGCTTTTAGGTCAAAGTTCGGTCAGCCTGAACTCCATCCGGTTGGTTCCCGGTTGGACATGGACTAGCCGGACTCCGGCTCCGTAGAGGGCCGGAACAGCGTTCGAAATCGGAGTCCCGAAACCGTAGATGAAAAAGGCGCGATGCCCCGCCGTCAGCCCGCTGAGGCGAAACTGAAACGGGTTCGCCGAAGCCTGTTCCGGCCGCGCCGGATTGACCCAGGAGACTCCGTTCCAAGTGAATTCGACCGTGGCGACGTTCTCGGTGGTCGGGTTGATGGGAAAATTCGGATCGAACTCGGGCGTGAAGTAGACAATAGACAGGGTCAGGTCGGTGAACTGACCCTGTGTGGTGTATTCCGTCCCGTCTGCGGCACGAATGATGATCTGCCCCTGGAGATCGACATTTTCCGGGCTGAGGTGAAGGGGAAAATCGAGATCCTTGTCCCGCCAATCGGCGCCACCGGTGGCACCGTCGCGACCCAGGCTGCGAAGTCCGGAGAAGGAGCCGCCTTCCAACTGCACTTCCCATTCATTCGTCCAACCGTCGAGAAACTCGGATGGTTCGTCCGCTTCCTGGCGCAGTTCGGTGATCAGGCTGTAGGGGCCGCGCCAGCCCACTCCCAGCACCGGAGTGCCGAAAGCGGCCGAGAGTTTGGCGCTGCTTCCCGCTGGCGCGCCCGCGGGAAGGGAAGCGGGAAGATCCAGCGTTCGGAACTGGTGAGTCGCCGCCTCCAGCGGGATTCCGCCGGCATCGATCACCGACCGGGAAAACAGGAGCTTCACCTCGTCCGCGGTCCGGGGCAAACGCCCGAAATCGGAGACGAAGCTCAGGTAGTCCGTGCGCTCCAGATCCTCCACGACTTGTCGCCCGATCATCGCTGTCTTGTCGACGCGAGCCTTGTCCTGGGTGGTGCCGACCGAGACCGACGCCACCGTCATCAGGCCCGCCATGATCGCGAGGACCACGATCAGCTCCACGAGGGTGAAGCCGGTCGAGTGTCGGGAGGTTGGAAAGGAGGGAATCATTCCGGCAACACGTCCATGTTCTGGAGTTCGAGAATGAAGAACGGGCTGTTGTCGGCATTGCTGAACGCGCCGGTTTCCAGATTCAGCCGTCCCTCGTTGATGCCACCGCGAAGATTGCCAGTTTCTAGCAGCAGCTCGTCGCTGGTCAGTTCATCGCGATCAACGTTGCCGCGAGGCGCGACCAGTAGCAGGCGGCGATAGATGACGTCCCGTCCGATGTCGATCTCGTCGCGATGCTCGTAGTAGAGCAGGCGGTAAACGCCGAGCGGCTTCAACAGGTCCGTCTCATCGACCGTGACGCCACCATGTTTGTCGGCGATCTGGGGGAAGCTGATGTCATCGTAGGTCCAGGCCTCGCGAACCTCGGCATCCAGATAGGGACCGTTCCAGCCCTCACAGTTGATGGCTTCAAAGTCTCTGAAGATCGGGAATCGAAATTCATCATCGGAGTCAAGCCTGGCTTCGGGCAGGTCGGAATCCGCGATCTGCGGCTGCAAGAGAAACCAGAGCCCGTAGGTCTCATAGAACTCCATCCGGGCTTCCAGCAAATCGTCGTCAATATGCCCGGCTTGAAACTCGCTTTCGAAGGCCGCGCTGGGAAGATCCGCGCCGGTGTGATCGGCGAAGCTCTCCCGCAGCCTTCGGTAGTTGTCGTTCTCGAACTGGAGGAAGGCTTTCTTGATTTCGCGCATCTCGTGCAGGGTCATCTTGTCCTTCGCTTCATCGATATTCTTTCGGCCGTAGACGCCGGCGACACCGGTGGCGATCACGGCGAGGATTGCCAGCACCACCAGCAGTTCCAGCAGGGTGAAGGCCCGCCGGGAAATCCCGCGGCGATGGGGTTCTGGGGAGAGTGTCATGGCCAGGAAAAAGTGGGTTGGGGACGAAAGTGCCCCGGGAAGACCGCGGGCGGACCTCCCGGGGCGGGTTGAAGTTGGCTCAGGAAATGAGGCAATCAGGAGTTGTCCTGAACCTTGGCCTGGTCATCGATGAAGTTGTCACGCAACGCGGAAGCGGAGTATCCCTGGGGGCTGAGCACGTCCACGAGGACGGGCGGCTCGTTGTCCGGGGCGGACGGGCTGCCGTAGGGAGTGACCGGCACGCGGATCACGGCGAGATAGCGGCTGTATTGGTCGTCACTCTGTGGCTGGCGCTTGCCCACCGACGGCGCGTCGGCACGGACGGCTTTGCCGCGATAAATGGAAGCGAAGCGGCCGAAACCCATCACCACCAGGTAGTACTGCTGCTCACCGCTCGGGGCCACATTGGGGTCCGCTACTTGCTCGGGCTTGAGGCCGGCGTTGGTGATGATCTCGTCCGTGAGATTCGAGAATCCCGGCGAACCAAAAATCTGCTGGCCACCGCCGGGGAAGACGAAGGCAAGCTGGTCGGTGGTATTCGCGTCAAGGATGTCCTGCGCGTCGGCCTGTGCCGTGGCAAAGGCGGCCGCGGTGGCGAAGCTTGCGCTGCCGACCGTGAAGTTCACGTCATCGCCGTTGCCTTCAATGTCGTCACCGCCATCGTAGTCGTGGCCGGTATCATCCGCATCCACCACCAGTTGGGCCTGTTCACGCGCTTCCGAATCACCCGCGACCAGAGTCGTTAGGGTGTTCGAGGTATCGACGGCCTGGCCGAAGGAGCCGGTCTCGAAGGTCGAGTCGTTGGCATTCGTGCGTGACACGAGGTGGGTGTAGGTGAGCGTCATCCCCGCCGCCGCGAGATTGCTCAACACGATGTCCGGCGCTTCCGCCACTTCGGCGGTCGCGTAGCCGATCGGTCCGTTCAGGCCGATGCCCGAGGTCGACGCGGGGAGGGTGCTGAAACCGTCGGGACCGGTCTGAACCGGAGTGTAGAGGTTGCCTTCGCTGTCGACCAGCGAGTCCAGCTCGTTCGGCAGGTCATAGCCGTTGATGGCGCTCCAGTGCTTGTTCACCTTCTTCAGGATGGCGATGTCCGAGATCTCCATGGAGGTCTTGGCCTGGTCATCCAGTCTCTGGTAGGTGACGGCCACGCCGGCACCGATGACGGCGATGATGGCGACGACCACCAACAGCTCGATCAGGGTAAAGCCCCGGCGGCGAGCCCACTTCATTCGATTCCTGTACGCATTGATTTTCATGTCTTTGGTTTTCTGTTCTTTTCAGGCGCCCTTCCCTCGCGGGTGAGCGCCATGGGTTTTACTTTTTGTTGTTTTCCCCCGCTCTCGCGGGGGCGTTTGCTACTCGCCGTTCACCCTCAGAACCGGTTGAAATGGGTCAGGTCTCGCGACCTAAAGTGTTTCAGTTTTCTGTCCCCGTACCCACAACGGGCGACTTCCTGGTTGGAAAATGGTTCAGCCTTCCCCCGTCCTCGGATTGATGAAATCCACCACGAATCGGTATTCCTTTCCGCAATTGATCAGGATCTCCTTCTGGCCGCGCTTGAGGATCTTCATGTCGATCTCGATGTGACCGAAGCCGTCGTGCAAGAGCAGGTCATCCAGCACGTTCATCAGGGTGGATCGCAGATGCTTTACCTCGGCAGATTCCAGCATCGAGGCCGCCTGGTTGCGGCGATTTTCGTTGTCTGGGGTGGCCATGAATTGCTTGCTAAAAATCCGAATCTTAGTTTCGAGGGAACCGGCTCAGGGTTCCTCCTTGTCGGAAGCTGGTTCGGCAATGGCGGTAACTTCGCTGCCGGTCCTGATGATCCACTGGTCGCCGGCGGGAATGACGCCGTAGACTTTGGTCGACTCGGTGGTGAGCTCGTTGCGATGCAGCTCGTGCAGCCCGCTCGGGGTCAGGGTGGACACCACGGTTATTCCCGCGGTGGAGAAGAAATAGAGATTCTTCCCGAGCACGATCGGCGTGGCCCAGCAACCTTCGGGGAGGCGGAAATTCCAGAGTTCCTTACCCGTGCGCCAGTCGAGTCCGGATGCGATGCTCGCTTTGCTGACCAAAACTACCTGTCCCTGGGCGAAAACCGGCGACGCGAAACTCGCCGTGGCTTTCTCGTCGGCCTTCCACACCACACGCTCCTCGGCGTCTCCGCGACGGATCAACTGGGTCTGATCTTTCTCGGACGAAGGTGCCAGCACGTAGTCCTGAAACACGAGCGGCGACGCCACCGTGTTGCCCTCGAGTCCTTCGACTACCCAACGCTGTTCGCCGGTAGCCTTGTCGCGCTCCTCCACCAAGCCGTTGGAGGAAATGATGATCGCGTCGTCGGTCACCACCGGGGTGCTCCAGGCCACGCGCTTCTCGCGATCGACTTTCCAGCGGGTTTCGCCGTCCTTCTTGTCGAGGCAGAGGAGGTAACCCGGACCATCATGATCGACGAGCAGGTAGAGCGATTCCTGATCCTGCACCAGGCTGCCGCCAAAACCGTGATTCCCTTTCGGCAGGCCGTTCTTCTCTCCGACATTGCGGTGCCAGAGCGTCTTTCCCTGATGATCCAAGGCGACGAGATCGCCGCTTTCGAACCACGCATACACCGCCTGCTCGTCGAGACACGGAGAAGGCGCCGCGCAGGAACGATACTGATTGCGCGGCTCGGGATTCGATGACGGCAGGGTGGTGGTCCAGGAAATTTCTCCCGTCTTCTGGTCGATGCGCGTCACCGCCACACCGGTCTTCATCGGGCCGTTGGCGGCCTCCATCATCGCCGCCATTGATCGGCCATCGCCTCGGCGTTCCGAGCGCCCCGATTCGCCTTTTGCTTTGTCGGCGCCTTCCTCTGACTGCTCGGCTTCGTCCTTGGCGGGTTTCGCTTCCGCTTTGGCGGGAGCTTTTTCCGTATCAGCCTCCTCTTTGGCTTCGATCGCGTGAGTCACATAAATGCCTCCGCCCCCAAACACGGGCGTGGACTGTCCGTAACCGGGCAAGACCACCTTCCAGGCAACGTTCGTGTCGTCACTCCAGCGTTCCGTCATTTCCCGATCGGAGACCTCGTTGTTCGCACCACCGCGAAACGACTGCCAGGCGGTCGCATTGGAAATCACCGGGAACTGACCCGGAATCGGCAACACTTCGATGTCGCTGCAATGTTCGGTTTTGGCCGCGCCGGCGATGGTCCAGAAAACGCCGCCACCGACCGGCAGCGAACGATGAAAGATCCGACCGCGCTGGTGATTCACCGGCGTTACCGCCCACTCGCTTCCCTTGGGATCGAGGGTGTAGAGCACGCCGTCCATGCCGGAGTTGAAGAGCTTGTCACCGGCGGAAAAGGTGGAACTTCCGAAGGCCTTGATGCGCGAGGTGCCGGGCAGTTCCGGTCCTTCCCGCCAGGTTCCTTTTTTCGGATCAAAGGCGAAGGCGTCATTCGACGGACCGCCCTTGTCACCCATTCCGCCAACAAACCAGAGCTCGCCACCCGCGGCAGCGAGAGTGCCGGCGCGTCGGATCGCGGGCATGGGCGGGAGATTTTTCCAGCCCTCCTCGCGATTCTTGAGATTCAGGCTCCAGCCGTGAGAATGCCACTCGCCTTCGCCGCCGCCATCGAGCTTCCATCCACCCACCACGTAGAGCACGTCGTCCATCACGAGAGCGTCGTGGGATGACACCTTGTCAGGCAGGGACGGCCAATCGGTCCAGGCCCTGGTCTTCGGATCGTAGCAGCGGACGTCATCGGTCGAAAACAAGGCAGAATCCTCGTCCGGAGCGTTGGTGGCATACATGCCGGCCACCCGAATCGCGAGCCCGTTCCACCCCACCAGCGCGGTTCCCTGAAGCGCCTTGTCCTCCGGCAACATTTCCCACGCGGCGTCCGGCGTGTTCAACGGAATGCGAAGGAAATCGGCCGATAGATTCTCGCGGCTGTGGGCGTGCGCTTCACCGGTATGACCACCGTAGACATACACAAAGCCATCCGACACACACGCGCCAAAGCTCGATATCTCACGAGAAACAGGCGGTGGCACAGTCGCCACGCCCGCATGTAGGCAGAAAGTGACCAATAGCAGTGGGAAGAAAGGAAGTAATGGTTTCATGATAGCAGTAGCAAGGGGTCCAGTAATGAGATCGATTCTCAATATCAATCTGTTTTATTCGACGAGATTAGCGGTGAATGTGGAAAAAGAGCAACGTCGCGCCAGGGACAGACAAGCCGCCGTCATCTCACCGGGCGTTCTTGGTTCGCGATGCTGTTTTTCAGGCGATGCATTCCTATCGGATCGTCTGATAGCTCTCGGATGGTTGCCGCGATGGAAGACTGCCGCTCAATCCCCGCCCCCCGGACGATAGGGCATCTCCGCGGCCTCGCTAAGCGCGCGCCAGACTCCGGCGATCTCGGCAATCTCGCAGGACCACTCGAAGTTCAGATTTCCGTGCATGTCATGGACGCGGAGGCGCGCGATCCGTTGGCCGTCCACCGTCACCTGATCGATCCCAAAGGCATGCACCATCCTCAGATTCAGATGCAGGATGGCGCGATCATCGAGGTCGTTCACGATGAGGAAGCCATCCATCGCCGTCACCCTCTCCGGAATGATCTCGGCGGTGAGATCCGCGTGCTCGCTCAGCAACCGACACCGCAGGGGAATGCCACAGATCGAGGCGTGTTCCAGAATGGCGTGGAATGGGTGCGACTCCGGTTGTCGCGCCCGCCGCTCACCCGCCTCGGCACAGCAGGGGCAAATCGTCATCGTTTCCCGCCGCTCCCGCCTCCAGAGTTCGAGATCGCGGGACGACACTGGGACCCTGCCAAGAAAATTGACGAAGTTCCGCATCGCGCCTTCCCGCGAATGACCCGGCACCTCGATGAGGCTGACCCCGGCCGGATGACCTTCGAAATCCAGATCCAGCACGTTGGTTTCCGCCGGAGCCTCCCGACCCGCCGAGAGATGCATGGCGAGAAACCGGGGCAGTGAAAAACCAAACCCGGCGTCGGGATCGAAGGCGTGGGAGAATCCCTCGACCACCAGAGGCGAGAGGGTATCGAGCCATTTGCCCAGACCTCCGCCGGGATTTCTGGTCTGTAGAAAGACCCGACCGAGCATCGGCAGACATTCCACCTGGGTGCGTTGATCGCCTCCGAGGCGATAGCTGGGGGATTCGAGTGCGGTTTTCATGGATTCAAGAGGGTTGGGTGAGGGACTCAACAGGGTCTGATGGCGATGCCGGACAATTTCCCCGGCAGCAGGGCCGCGTCGGCGTCGGAGCCAGTGTAGAGCACGGTGTGATGGCGGCAGTCCGAGATCCGGAGATGCCCGGCATCGGCATCGATGTGATTGGGACGGAATGGACCGGCGAAGGAGAATCCGCTGGTGACGATATCG
The DNA here is from genome assembly GCA_964439145.1 of uncultured Verrucomicrobiales bacterium. Taxonomy (GTDB): domain Bacteria; phylum Verrucomicrobiota; class Verrucomicrobiia; order Verrucomicrobiales; family DEV007; genus JAEUHH01. The sequence continues at coordinate 13,476 of CAYTNL010000033.1, read as the reverse complement.
ATGAAAAACTCCCGCGGAGACTCCGTGGCCCGCAGAATGGAATCGGATCGATCGGCCCCGCCCTCCAGGCATTCATCCAGCCAGCGCGCCGCGCCCGCGGCCCGCAGCGACTCGGAGGATTCCGGCGCCTCCGCGCAGGCCGCCACCAGATGCTCCAGGCTCGCTCTTGATCGCGGGGTGCCGCTCGGATAGATGGCGCAGGCGAAGCCTTCCGCGCGAAACTCGATCTCGAAAGACGGGGGCGCGGCGCGATCCTGATGCAGACAGATCCTGGTGACCTCGTCGGGCGCCACCTCCCAGCCGCTCACGGGATCGACATAGCGGCGCCCTTTCGGAAAGAAGACCCCGAACTCCGTCTCCCGACACAGCGCCATGCCCCGGCCACGAATGACGAGTCGTGGCCGGTCAAGGTGGAACAACTGATTGAGAAACTCCCCCGGCGCGAGCGCCAAACGACACGAGCGGTGTGAGGTCGGCGCGGGGAGCGGGGAACATTTGGCGCGGAAGGGGACGGGCGGCAACAGCTTCATGGGGCCACTTTGCCCGCATCCTCGGGCTCGGCTCCGGTCGGCGTGCGCGGGATTGGCGCTCGCTTGCGAATGACGCCGCGATGTCAACCTGGCGTCATTCCCGGGTCACCCGGGCGCGAGCATCCGGTGAGATCACGGCCATCATGGCCCTATGACCTTCAGCAATTTCGATGTCCGTTGCCGTCGCCAAAACAGCGATGAATCCAAAGCAAGCCCATCCCGTGAAGAGACGGACAGGGGTCATGTCGCCCAGCGCTCCCCCGCCCCGCCCCGGCGTCCGAGAACCGGGCACGCCCGCCGCAAGGCCCGCTGAATCGGCACTTTTCATCGCGGTTGAGTGGTAGAGACCCGGTGAGCCGCGTCCCGTCGAGCGAACGGGGCGCGGCTTTTTTTGTGCCCTCGCAGGAGACATGGTGTCCGGGATTCCCGGCATCACCGCGATCTTTTTCCGCTTGGCGCGAAAAAAATTGTCCAAAATCACGCCATGCCCGCCTTGAGAGGAAAACTTGAGGGTAGTCCGTCCAGTGACTACCTTTTTCAAAACCTCCCCCGTAGACTGATGCGACCCCACCCTGCCAAGTCATTCCGCCCCGCCGTCTGGATCGCGGCTATCGCCATGGGTTTTTCCGCCCTGGCGAACGACTCCGAACCCTCGCCCGCGGACCGGATCTCCGACCGGGATCGGGAATACTGGTTCTTCCAACCTCTCGGTCAGCCCGCCGTCCCCGCGGTGAATGACCACTCCGGCTGGGCAAAGAACGAGATCGACCGCTTCATCCTGGCAAAGCTGGAGGAGAAACAAATCGCCCCCGCACCCGAGGCCGACGCCCGCTCGCTCATCCGGCGCGCGCATTTCGATCTCGTCGGTCTGCCCCCGACCTTCGAGCAGATAACGGCTTTTGAGAAAGCCCACGCCGCCGATCCCGACGGAGCGGTGTCCGCGCTCATCGACGAGCTGCTGGAGTCTCCGCAATACGGCGAACGCTGGGGGCGCATCTGGCTGGATCTGGTGCGCTACGGCGAATCGGACGGCTACAAGGCCGACGCCTACCGTCCCCACATGTGGCGCTACCGAGACTGGGTCATCCGCGCCCTCAATGCCGACATGCCCTACGACCAGTTCGTCCGCTGGCAATTGGCCGGTGATGAGATCGCTCCGGAGAATCCCGACGCCATCACCGCCACCGGCTACCTGCGCCTCTGGCCCTACGAGCACAATCAGCGCGACGCGCCGAATCAGTGGAACATCATCCTGGAGGACATCACCGACATCACCGGCCCGCTGCTCATGGGCTTGAGCGTGGGCTGCGCCAAATGCCACGACCACAAGTTCGACCCCATCCTGCAGGACGACTATTTTCGCATGCAGGCCTTTTTCACCGGGGTCTATCCCGAGGACACCGTGGCCGCCACCCCGGAGGAAAAAGCCGCCCACGCCGAGAAATTGGCACAATGGGAAGCCGCCACCGCCGAGATCCGCGCCGAGATGGCATCCCTGCTGGAGCCCATCCGCAAAGGCAGCATCGCCGGGGCGGTGAAAATGTTCTCCCCCGAACTCCAGGCTCTTTATCACAAGCCCGAAGCGGAGAAAACCGCCCTCGACCGGCAGATCACCATGCTGATCCAACGCCAGGCCGACCAGGCGGCCGACACCGCGCCGACGAAACTCAAGGACGACGCCAAGACGCGCTACAACGAGTTGGAGGCCAAGCTCAAGGAGTTCGACAAACTCAAGCCCGCGCCACTGCCCGCCGTCTATGCGATCCGGGACATCCTCCCCGAAATTCCGCCCGCCCGCATCTTCGACGCGCCGGATCGTCAGTTCCCCCCCGGATTTCTCACCATCCTCGACGCGAAACCCGCCAGCCTCCCCGCCGCCGGTCAGCGACCCGCCGACTCCAGCGGCGCCCGTCGCACCTTCGCCGCCTGGGTCACCCGCCCCGACAATCAGCTCAGCACCCGTGTGATGGCCAACCGGCTCTGGCATTACCATTTCGGCGTCGGCATCGTGGAAAGCTCCAATGATTTCGGCAAACAAGGCCAACTCCCCACCCATCCCGAGCTGCTCGACTGGCTGGCCCGGCAACTTCCGGAAAAAGGCTGGAGCCTCAAGGCGATGCACCGCCTCATCATGAACTCCGCCACCTGGCGCCAGTCCGCTCTCGTCGAGGCCTCGCCCGAGGCCTACGCCGCCGACCCCGGCAACTCCCTGCTCTGGCGCCAGCGCATCCGCCGACTCGAGGCGGAGCAGGTGCGCGACGCCGCCCTCCACGCGGGAGCCGAGCTGGATCCCGCCATGTTCGGCGAAGGTATCGCGGGAGAGTCCACCAAGCGTCGGGCCGTCTACCAGCGGCTGATGCGCAATACCCGCACCCTCTTCCTCAACACCTTCGACGGCCCTGACGGCTTCGGCTCCTGCGCCCGTCGCGACGTCACCACCACCGCCCCCCAGGCTCTGGTGATGCTCAACAACGCCTTCGTCAACGAACGCGCCGCCTCCATCGCAAAGCAGGCTCTCCAGGCCGGGGACACCGCCTCCGCCATTGATCGCGCCTTCGAACTTGTGCTCGGTCGCCAGCCCGCCGCCGAAGAGATCAGCCAAGCCGAGTCCTTCCTCGCCACCCAGGCGGCGGAGGCCGCCAAACCGATCACTGGAGACAGCGGCGGCCTGCCCGAACCCAAGGTGAAAACCACCGCCTTCAAGGATTTCCCCGAAAATCCCCTCAGCGGCAAACTCGCCGTGAATATCCAGCCCGACTCCCTCCACGAACGGGTGGAAATCCGCGACCTGCCCCGGCGTGAGGGCGACACCTTTACCGTTCAGGCGGTGCTCAACCTCGACTCACTGTATCCGGACGCCTCCGTGCGCACCATCGCCGGGCGCTGGAGCGGCAACAGCTCCGACCTCGACGCCACCGGCCAAGGCTGGTCTCTGGGCATCACCAGTGAGAAATCCCGCTACCAGCCCAACAATCTCATCGTGCAGATCGTGGCCGAGGACATCGCCGGCAATCCCCGCTACGAGGTCATCGCCTCCGATCTTCGCATTCCCACCGGAAAACCCCACTACGTGGCCGCCGTCATCGAGGCGGGTATCTCCAAGGAGGGTGGCACCGTGACCTTCTACGCCAAGGATCTCTCCGATCCCGAGGCCCGCGTGCAGACCACCATCGTCCCCCACCCTTTCGCCGGCAAGCTCACCCATCCCGAGCGCGGCCTTTTCCTCGGCGGACGCGATCAGCAGAGTTCCCTCTTCGATGGCGCCATCGCCCGCTTCCTGCTCACGGACCGGGCGCTCAAGGCCGATGAACTGCTCATCGGGGAGAAACCCGCGGGCGATCACCTCGTCTCCGCGGTTTTCACCGAGCCGGAGTTGCCCAAGCCCTTCGTCCGCACCCTTCCCGCCGCCGCCGCCAAAGCCGGAGGCGCCTCCGCCGACCCGCGCATCGCCTCCTTCATCGACCTCAGCCTCGCGTTGCTCAACTCGAACGAATTCCTCTACATCGACTGATCCCGTCCTCCCCGAGACAAGCGATACCCCCATCCCAGTCATGAAAATCCCCCACTACGAACGCCCCCATTCCCGCCGCGATTTCCTCGCCCGCGCCGGCGCCGGATTCGGCTCGCTCGCGTTGACCGATCTCCTCCTGAAACAGGGCGCCATGGCCCACGGTGGCCTCACCAACCCCGTGCCCCATCACGGACTCGGGAAGGCGAAATCCGTCATCTTCCTGTTCATGGAAGGCGGTCCCTCGCACATCGATCTTTTCGATCCCAAGCCCCTGCTCAACAAACTCGCCGGAAAGCCCCTCCCCGAGAGCTTCGTGCGCCCCCTCACCGCCATGGGCGAGCAGGATTCCCCCATTCTCGGCGAAAAGCGCGTCTGGAAACAGCACGGCCAGGCCGGCACCTGGGTGTCGGACTGGCTCCCGCACACCGCCAGGATCGTCGATGACATCGCCGTCATCCGCTCCTGCAAACAGGACGGGCTGAACCATGTCGGCTCCGTCTGCCAGATGAACACCGGCTCCATTCTCGCCGGTCGCCCCTCCCTGGGCGCCTGGGCCACCTACGGGTTGGGCTCGGAGAACGAGAATCTCCCCGCCTTCGTCGTCCTGACCGACAACGACAGCAAGCCGTTCAACGGCACCCGTAACTGGGGCACCGGCTTCATGCCCTCCACCTATCAGGGTACCCAGTTCAATTTCGGCGACGAGCCTGTGGCCAATCTCGGCAACCCGAAAGGCGTCAGTCACACCCGCCAGCGCGGGCGCATCGACTTCATCAACCAACTCAATCGCCGTCACCTCAATAACCGCGCCTACCAGACCGATCTCGAGGCCCGCATCAACAGTTTCGAACTGGCCTACCGCATGCAGTCCGAGATCCCGCTGGCGGTGAATATCGACGAGGAGCCCCAACACATCAAAGATCTCTACGGCGTGGGCGGGGAAAAGACCGACGCGGTGGCGAAAAACTGCCTCCTCGCCCGTCGCCTCGTCGAGCGGGGCGTGCGTTTCGTCCAGGTCTTCTGCGGCACCGGCTCCAAGTGGGACGCCCACAAAGGCATCGAGAAAAACCACTCCGACCGCTGCGCCGAGGCCGACCAGCCCTCCGCCGCGCTGATCATGGACCTGAAACAACGCGGCCTGCTCGACGAAACCCTCGTCATCTGGGGCGGCGAGTTCGGACGCACCCCCATGTCGGAGAAAGGCGACGGTCGCGACCACAACCCGTGGGGATTTTCCATGTGGATGGCCGGTGGCGGCGTGAAAGGCGGCCAGACACTCGGCTCCACCGACGAACTCGGTCTCTACGCCGTAGAGGATCCGCAGCACGTCCACGACCTGCACTCGACCATCCTCTGGTCGCTCGGTCTCGACGCCCGCGAACTCATCTACATGAACAACGGCACCGAGGAAAACCCCGTCATCAATCAGGGCAAACCTTTCATGAAACTCTTCGCCTGAACGTGGCATGGCCATCCTGGCCATGGCTCCACCAGGCAGGCTCGTTTCTTCACGAAGCTCACCCATGGGCTGGAAGCCCGTGCCACGGGTGACAGGGTTGAATCGACGACCCTACCCTGTCTGGTCGTCACGATTGACGCGGGCGGTGTTTCTCGGCAGAGTGCTCCCCATGATCGAGCGCTTCAACCGCCGCCAGCTTGGCCGCGCCGTTCTGGCCCTGATCCTGGGCACCGTGGCCACGGGGATTACGGCGGCATTCTTCTGGCTCGGCCTCGGCTTTTTTCTGGACAGCTTCTCCCTGGAGTCACACGCCGCCTGGCTCCCGCCAGTGGTGGGGCTGTCGATGGTCGCGGTTTTCTGGACCGGCTGGGATCTGTGGCGGCGGGGATTCGGCTATCAGGATTTCGCCGATTCCAGCTTTGCCTCCGGCTTCGACACCTCCACCGCCGGCGGCGTCCACGCGAACCTCGCAACCTATGAGGCGAGAGGCGCCGGTTACCTCCTGAGTCAGATCGCCCTTTCCGCCCCGCTCCAGTTTCTCCGAGCCGGGGATCTGCTCCGCTCGCGAATCGCCCCGGATCTCGGTCTGGAGTCGGAGCTGGAGAGCCTGCTGGAAAAGATCCGCGCCAGGAACCGCTGGCACCCGATCACGGACTATCCGGACCGGCAGATCGAGGTGATGTATCTCGTCCGCATGGGACTGGCGGACTTCAGCCCCCGCAAAGGATCTCTCAAAGCCAACTCATGAAACCTACCCCACGTTTCCTCGCCCTCCTCCTCACCCTCACCTCGCTGAGCGCCCCCGCCGCCGAAATCTCCACCGTCGCCGGCACCGGTGAGAAAGGCTTCGGCGGTGACGGTGGCAAGGCTGCCGAGGCCACCCTCGACAATCCCTTCGGCGTCATCGTCGGCCCTGATGGCGACATTTACTTCACCGACACCGGCAACCACTGCATCCGCAAGATTTCCCGAAAGTCGGGCGTCATCACCACCGTGGTCGGCCAGGGCGGGAAAAAAGGCTACTCGGGAGACGGCGGCCCCGCCACCGAGGCGCTGTGCTTCGAGCCCTACGAAGTCCGATTTCACCAGAATGGCGACCTCTACTGGGTGGAAATGCAGAACCACATCGTGAGAAAACTCGACGCCCGCACCGGGACAGTGCACACGGTCGCGGGGACCGGGGAAAAGGGATTCGGCGGCGACGGCGGACCCGCCACCGAAGCGAAGCTGGATCGACCGCATTCCATCCAGTTCGACGCCGAATTCGCGAATCTCTACATCTGCGACATCACCAACCACCGCATCCGCCGGGTGGGCCTCGAGTCGGGCATCATCGACACCTGGTGCGGCTCGGGCAAGGCGGCGGCCACTCCCGATGGCGCCGAGGTTTCCCCCTCGACCCCCCTCAAGGGACCGCGCGCCCTCGACATCGCCCCCAACGGGGATCTCTGGCTGGCGCTACGCGAGGGAAACCAAGTCTACCGCATCGACATGCGGGCCGGCACCCTGCACCATGTCGCCGGCACCGGAGCCAAAGGCTTCGCCGGCAACGGTGGCCCCGCCCGGGTGGCGACACTCTCCGGTCCGAAAGGCGTGGCCATCTCCCCCGATGGAAAACTGATCTATCTCGCCGACACCGAGAGCCATTCGGTCCGCGCCATCGATCTGCGCAACGATCCCCCGACGCTGGAACTCATCGCCGGCACCGGAAAAAAGGGAGACGGCCCCGACTCGCCAGATCCCCTGAAATGTGAAATGGCCCGCCTCCATGGCGTCGGCGTGGATCCGGTGTCGGGCGATCTCTACATCGGCGACAGCGAGACCCACAAGGTCCGGAAGATCATCGGACTGCCCGGCGGAAAGTCGCAGGCCTCCAACGAATCGACGAAGGAGGAATTCGAATTTCAGGGCCGCAAAGCCCTCGTGGTGAAGCCGGCCAAGGCCGCACCGGGCAATCCCTGGATGTGGCGCTGCCGTTTCTTTGGAGCCTTTCCCCAGGCGGACAACGCGCTGGTGGACCGCGGCTGGCACGTGGCCTGGGTGGATGTGGCCCATCTTTTTGGAGGACCCGAGGCGATGGAAGTATTTGACGCGTTTTATGACCACCTCACCTCGACCCGCGGCCTGTCGCCCAAACCGGTGATGGAGGGCTTCAGCCGCGGCGGGCTGCCCGCGACGAACTGGGCCATCCGCCATCCGGATCGGGTCAGCGGGGTCTACCTGGACGCCCCGGTGCTCGATATCCACTCGTGGCCGAAACCGGCATCCGCCGATCTCTGGCAAAAGGCCATGGCCGCCCACGGGCTGACGGAATCCACCGCCGACTCGTGGCGGGGACCGCTGGAGCACCTGGCGCCGCTCGCCCGGGCAAAGGTCCCCATCCTTTCCATCTGTGGTGGCGCCGATCCGGTGGTGCCTTTCGGAGAAAACAGCGCCATCCTCGAGGAACGTTACCGGGCGCTCGGAGGTCCCGTCGAAGTGATCGTGAAAGCCACCTGCGATCATCATCCGCATTCACTCCACGAGCCATCCCGGATCGTGGAGTGGGCGGAAAACGTCGCCCGCGCGGGAAATTCCTGACCCCCATGGACCATCCGATCCTCCTCATGGTCCTGCTGACGACCATGGCGGCGGCGGCGATGCCGCTGGGAGGTTGGCTGGCCATGATCGAGCGCCTGCGGCCCAGTTGGCTGGAGCAGGAGCTGAGGCACTCGATCCTCGCGTTCGGCGCCGGGGTCCTGTTGGCGGCGGTGGCTCTGGTCCTGATTCCCGAAGGCTGCGCGGGCGCGTCGGCGCCGATGATCGCCCTGACCTTCATGGGCGGTGGACTCGCCTTCATGCTGCTCGACATCCTGCTGGCGCGCGGCAAGACTCCGGCGTCGCAGCTGGCGGCCATGCTCGCCGATTTCCTGCCCGAGTCACTCGCCATGGGCGCCGCCTTTGCCCACGGAAAAAATTCCGGCTTCAGCCTGGCGCTGCTCATCGCCCTGCAGAACGTGCCGGAGGGCTTCAACGCCTTCCGCGAGATGGCCGGGCGGAGCCGGGTGAAAGGTCGCCGCGTCCTGATCCTGATGGCGCTCATGGTCCCGCTCGGTCCGTTGATGGGCTGGGTGGGCATGACGTGGATCGCCCCGCACGAGTCGTGGTTGCGCGGCATCATGCTGTTCGCCTCCGGAGGGATTCTCTATGCCATCTTCCAGGACATGGCCCCAAAAGTCCGGCTTTACCGGCACTGGGCGCCGCCCCTGGGAGCGGTCCTGGGATTCCTGACGGGACTGCTGGGCAACCTCCTGGTTGGCGGCTGATCTTTCGCGTCACGTTTTCCGGTGCGAACGGAAATGCAATCCGAGATCGATGGCGATCTTGCCGAAGATCAGGATCATGAGGAGAAAAATCGGGCTCCCCAGCGCCTGAATCGCGAAGGCGCCGCCGAGGATGGCGATGTGCAGCACCACGATGCGTCCGTAGGGCGCGAACATCAGTTGCGGCACCGTGGTCCGGCGAAACTCGCCCCGGATGAAATAGTGATGAACAAAAGAAACGAGGTGACTCGCCGCCAGAGCCAGCGCGCCCCAGAGACCGCCGCCCCGCATCACCTCCTCCACCATCCCCGGGAGCGACGAGAAAGGGCCGCCCCCGCCGAAGAATGAGCCGTTTTCTCCCAGCAAGCTGAACACGAACATGCCGTGGACCGCCGTGAAGAGCCCGTAATGCACCGTGAAAAACGGAATCAAGAAGAGCTTCGAGGCATGGTGCGCGAGCGTCAGTTTTCCCCCGTGCCGCTCCAGCATCGCCTCCGCCGCCTCGAGCTGGGCGGGAATGGCGCTGTCCCGCCGCTGGTCGATCCGCTTTTGCAGGGCTTCCCTGAGCCCCGGATCGGACGCGTCGGGCGAGCAGGTCAGCATCTTGAGAATGTTGATCGCCCCGATCACCACGTTCTCGAACCAGTAGAGCACCACCACGTCGAAGACCTTCCAACCCCAGGCCAGCACCCCGAGCAGCGGAATCAGGTTGGCCAGCACCAGCATCAGGGACGGCAAGGTCGGGCCGCGACGACGGGAAATTTCGGTGAGTGGTGCCTCTGTCATCCTGTCCGGGGTTGTTGCCGCCCGTAAACTCGTGTTGACCCTTACCATAATTCCCCCAATTTCCCGAGATGAAATTCCCCGCCCTGATCCCGTTGCTCGCCGGTCTGGCGTGCGCCTCCGCCGTGAGCCGCGCCGCCGATGTCGAGGGAGGTCCCGCCAAATCGGCGGAAAAGCCCGCCCTCAAGACCGCCGCGCAGTACGATGCCGAGTCCGCCTCGCGGATCGCCAATTTCACCATGCCGGAGGATATCCAAGCCGCGCTCGTGGTCGATCCCGCCCAGACGCAAAATCCCAGCGCCATCTGCTTTGATGATCAGGGCCGGCTCTACATCGCCGAGATCCACCGCTGGCGCGCGGGAGTGGAAGACATCCGCAACGAGCAGCGGCTGCTATTCGACGACATCGCCATCCAGACAAACGCGGATCGACTGGCGATGTACGAAAAGGACGCCCTCAACCGGCCTTTGAGCCATTACACCGATTACGAGGACCGCATCGTCGTCGTCGAGGACACCGATGGCGACGGGCGCGCCGACAAGAGCTCGATCTTTGCCGACGGTTTCAACGATGCGCTGGACGGTCCAGGCATCGGCCTGCTCCACGTCGACGGCTCGATCTGGTACACCAACATTCCCAGACTCTGGAAACTCACCGACACCGATGGCGACGGCAAAGCGGACGAGAAGGAAGTGATCCAGGATGGTTTCGGCCCCCGGATGAGCCTCTCCGGCCACGACATGCACGGCCTCATCCAGGGCCCCGATGGCAAGATCTACTGGTCCATCGGTGATCGCGGCTACTCCATCACCACCAGGGAGGGCCGACACTACCACCGGCCCATGGAGGGCGGCGTCTTTCGCTGCAATCCCGACGGCTCGGATCTCGAGGAGATCTATCGCGGACTCCGCAATCCCCAGGAGTTGGCCTTCGACCAGTTCGGCAACCTGTTCACCTGCGACAACGACGCCGACGCCTGGGACACCGGTCGCCTCGTCTATCTCCTCGAGGGCGGAGACTCCGGCTGGAATCACGGGCACCAGGCCATCCTGAATTTCCGCGATCAACTCGGTCTCCGCACTCCCGACTACGAGCATCCCGGCCAGAAATCCATCCCCATGAATGCCTGGCTCACCGAGGGACTGTGGGAGCCGCAGTTCGAGGGACGACCAGATTGGGCGCTGCCACCCATCGACAAGATTTCCTGGGGCCCCAGCGGTCTGGTCTACAACTACGGCGCCACCGCGCTGCCACCCCGCTACGCCGGCCACTTCTGGGTCTGCAATTTCGGCGGCGCCAAAGGCGACCTCGAGACCTTCGCCGTCGAGCCGAAGGGCGCCGGCTTCTCCGTCACCGGACACGACACCTTCATGGTCGGGCTCGGCAATACCGACGTCGAGTTCGGCCCCGACGGACGCATGTACCTCAGTTGTTTCAACAACAACGGTTGGGTGAAACAGGACATCGGCAACATCTACGCGCTGTTCAACTCCGACGCCGCCGCGAGCCCGCTGGTGCGCGAAACCCGGGAGTTGCTCACGTCCGACATCGACAGCCGCCCCGAGGACGCCCTCGCCGCGCTACTCGCCCACCCCGACCTCCGGGTGCGCCAGCGGGCCCAGTTCGCCCTGGTGAAAAAAGGCGCCATCGAGGCGCTGAAATCCGCCGCCGCGCAGACGGATCACCCTCTCCAGCGGCTCCACGGCATCTGGGGCCTCGGCATGGCCGCGCGTGACAACGACGCCCTGCTCGACGCCATCATTCCCCTGCTCACCGATGCCGACGCCGAGGTTCGCGCCCAGGCCGCCAAGGTGTTGGCCGACTCCCGCACCGAAAAGGCCGGTAACGCCCTCGTCCCCGCGCTCGACGACTCCTCCGCCCGTGTCCAGACCTTCGCCGCCATCGGCGTCGGTAAATGCGGCATCGTCACCGCGCTCGACAAACTCTACGAACTCCTTGCCGCCAACGACAACGCCGATCCCTTCCTGCGCCACGGCTGCATCCAGGGCATGTGGTATCTCAACGAGCGCGAGAAAATGCTCAAGAAAGCCGATGATCCCTCCGCCGCCGTCCGGCTCGGTGTGCTGCTCGCCCTGCGGAAACTCGAGGATCCCCGGGTGAAATATTTCCTCAACGATCCCGAGCAACGCGTCCGCTACGAGGCCGTCCGCGCCATCAACGATCTCGCCCTTCCCACCGCCCAGGAGGCTCTGGCGCGGGAAATCGAAAAATACACCCGGGCCGCCGATGGCGTCGAGACACCCGCGAACCATCGCGATCTCTTCATCCAAACCCGCCTCATCAACGCCAACTTCCGCGTCGGCCAGCCCGAGAACGCGACCCGCCTCCTCGCTTACGCCGCCCGGGCCGATCTGCCCGACCTCTGCCGCGAGCAGGCCCTCGAGGCCATCGCCGAATGGCCCCGGCCCACCATGGTCGATCCCACCGTCGGCATCCACCGCCCTCTCGATCCCGACCAGCGCCCGGACATCTCCGCGGCGGTCAAGGCCGGGCTTCCCCCGGTGCTGGAAAGCGCCGGCGGTCACCTGCTCGCGCTCGCCATCCAGGTCGGACTCCAGTTCGACGCCGAGTTGCCCAGCGCGCTGCTCATCAGCCAACTCACCCGCCCCGACGCCGCCCTCGATGTCCGCATCCAGTCCCTGAAAGCCCTCGGAAAACGCCAAGACCCCGCCCTCGAAGGTCTCTGGGATTCCCTGCTCGCCGCCGAGGCGCCCGCCCTGCGGGCCGCCGCCGTCGAAACCCTGCTGCCCATCGACACCACCCGCGGACTCGCCGCCGCCCTCGCCTTGGCCCACTCCGCCGACCTGCGCGATCTCCAGAACGGCTACCGCCTCCTCGCCCCCATCGCCGATGACCAAGTGACCGCTCTGTTCTCCGAGCGCTTGGACGCGCTGAATGCCGGGAAAGGCCGGGCTGGCGCCTCGCTCGATCTGCTGGAAGCCGCCGCCCTGCGCCAGGAGCCCGCCATCCAGGAAAAACTTGCCGCCTGGCAGGCATCGCTCGACCCCGCCGACCCGCTGGCCGCCTTCCGCGTCACCCTCGACGGAGGCGACCCCGCCGCCGGACAGACTCTGTTCCTCACCCACGCCGCCGGACAATGCTCGAAATGCCACAAAGTCGGCGGTACCGGCGCCGAGGCGGGACCCGATCTCAAAGGCGTCGGCACCCGCGGCACCCCGGAATACCTGCTCCAATCCCTCGTCCAGCCCAGCGCCGTGGTCGTGCCCGGCTACGGCATCACCCTCGTGACCCTGAAGTCCGGCGAAAGCACCGGCGGCACCCTGGTGAAAGAGACCGCCGAAGCCATCACCCTGAAAATGCCCGACCCCGACAGCGCCGGACAACTGACCGAGCGCGTCATCCCCTTGGCCGACATCGCCGAGCGCCAGCCCCCCATTTCCGCCATGCCGCCCGCGGGCCTCCTGATGAGCAAAACCGAGCTGCGCGACCTCATCGCCTACCTCAAGAGCCTGAAATGACCCGCCCCTTCGTCGGGTATCAATGTCAAAGCGCGAAGGATGGCCGCCCTATCTGTCACCCAGCTCGCCGGCAAAAGTTTCGTCATCACCGGGTCCCTCGCATCGCCGTAATCATGACAAAGGCGGGACATGAGCCACTTGGCAAGCGCGTCAACGGAGCCATCCGCTCCGAACCGCCGATAGTCCTTCCAATAGAGTTCGATATACATGCGGGAATTTCTTGGAGAACGTCCGAGGCGTCGTAGCCCAATCCGGGGGCGCGGCCTCGACCTGAAGTTAAGGATTCGGATCAGGGAAGTCAATCAACTCGCAGCGGGATTGGGCCTACGATCACCGGCTTGTGTGCGCCCAGCATGGGCGCAGTCCAAAGGGAGTTCAAGTCTCCCGTGTG
>CAYTNL010000032.1:0-62167 GCA_964439145.1 uncultured Verrucomicrobiales bacterium | reverse complement strand
AGGGTAAGATCGCAAGTGTCGGCGCCGCGAAGCGGCTCCGTTCAACAAGGCGTCGATCCTAACGCCTGACCCGCGTTGAGTCGAAAGCATCATGGCCATTCAATTATCAACCCAGAAGTCGGAGTGCGCCCTCGGTCAGGCGTAGGATGACTTCGACGTTAGCTACAACAATGCTGTTTGAACGATTCACAGACGAAGCGGCATTCAGAGCCGACTTCGTCCGCCCTCTACTCACAAGGCTTGGGTTTGTCTCAGTCGCGGAACTTCACGGAGCCAACGAATTCGGGAAAGATTTCGTGTTTTCGGAACTCACTCCGTTCGGATTCCTGCGCCATTATGCGACCGTCGTGAAGCACGAAAAGTCTATTAGCCAGAGCGCAACGGTTTTGTGCAACACAGTGTTGGCGCAGGTGCGTCAAGCCTTCTCGGTAACCTTCCAACTCCCCGATAGCGAAGCAGTGAACCGAGTATCAAACGTGATTGTATTCAACTCAGGAAAAATAACTGATAATGCACGGAAATGGCTCCGGGCTGAGATTGATGAAGAGCGACATGGCCGAAACGTCCACTGGCTGGACGGAGAGAGTCTCTTCCAATTGGATTTCACCTCGAGTTTCCGCCGCGGAGAGCAGTTGATACCTCGATTGAATGGACTTGTTCACAGTATCGACATGAATCTCGCCGTATGGAACAGCATTCAAGACTCACTCCCGCAATTCAACGAGGGGCGTGGGTGCTTTACGAGCGCCTTTGAGGACTATCTCGCCTCGCCATTCCTTATTGATCGAATACCAGTTAACGACGTCTCTGTATTGATTCAACAATGCCGAATTATTGAACGGATTTGCCAAAGATACATGATGCCTCTAGCGCCGAAAGGCGAGCAGCGGGATCAGGAGATTTCAACCCTCAAACAAGTAATCGATCGAAGCATACTTCGGGCATTGGCGTTGAAAGTGGCGGTTCAAGCTGCATTGTCCACGTTCACGCAGTTATCAACAAAGGAAAGCTAACAAGTCATGGCACATCAACGCGCTCCGCGCGTGAGTACACTACGACGTTAGCCTCTCGGTGATTTTCCTCAATGCGGCACGCGCCGCACATCGTCGAAAATCAGCTGCTTCACCCCTTTGGGTGGTTCATTGGCCTCATCGATGCGGGCGTGGAGCTGTTTCGCCAGCTTCGTGATGGTCTCCGCTTGCTCGGGTTGATCGGCGAGGTTGACCATCTCGGCGGGGTCGGCCTCGTGGTCGTAGAGTTCCTTCCCTTCGGCGCCTTTTTCGCCCCACTCGGTGTAGCGCCAGCGTGCGGTGCGCAGGCTGTAGCCGCTCTCATATTGGGAGAGCGCAGAATCCCGCGGGCTCGCGGTCACGTCTTTCAAGGCGGGAACCAGGCTGACTCCCGACACGGACTCGGGCGCCGTGATATCGCAGAGTTCCGTCAAGGTCGGGTAGATATCGACCATCTCGACGGGCGTCGTCACCACGCCCCCCTTCGCCTCGACACCCGGTCCGGCGATGATGAGCGGGACGCGGGTGGCGTTTTCGAAGAGGGTGGTTTTCTGCCAGTGACCGTGCTCGCCCATGTGGTAGCCGTGGTCGGAGGTGAAGACGACGATGGTGTTGTCCGCGAGGCCGTGCCTGTCCAAGGCCTCGAGAATGAGTCCGATCTGGGCGTCGGCGAAAGTGATGGAGGCGTGGTAGGCCTGGATGGCTTGACGGGCGAGGTCGTCGGGTAGCTCGATCTGATCTTTTTTCCGACGTATGGATTTGCGGGCCGGCTCGGGGAGGGTGTCGAGGTAGCCGGCGGGTTCGGTCGGCACCTCGATCCCGTCAAGCGGGTAGAGGTCGAAGTAATTCTGCGGTGCCACGTAGGGGGTGTGGGGACGGTAGAGGCCCACGGCCAGGAAGAAAGGCGTCCCGTCTTTGGCGTGCTTCGCCAGCCGCTGGTCGGCCTCGGCGGCGGCGATGCCGTCGGTCTGCTCGGCGTCGGTGCCCTCGGCGGCCAGCCAGCTCAGGGTGCCCCCGAAATTGCCGGGAATGAGGCTGAAGATGTCGGCCTCGTCATCGACATCGCGGCCGCGGGGGTTGATGGTGAGATTCCACGAATAGGGATCGTCGTGGCCTCCGGTGCCGATGTGTTTGGGCACATTGTAGTGGTAGAGCTTGCCGATCCGGGTGGCGAAATGTCCGGCGTCGCGGAACGCCTGGGGGAGGGTGAGGACATTCGGCACGTGTTCGCGCAGGTAGATGGCGTTGCGATGGATCAGGGTCTGGTCCGGATAGAGGCCGCTGAGAAACGAGGCCCGGCTCGGACCGCAGAGGGCGTATTGGCAGTAGGCCCGGTCGAAGCGGACCCCGCGGGCGGCGAGAGCGTCGATGTGGGGCGACTTTACCCGCGGATGACCGTAGGAGCCGAGATCGCAGTTGAGATCATCGCAGACGAGAAAGAGGACGTTGGGCCGGGCTTGCAGCGAGGGTAGCCAGAGAATGGCGGCGGCGGCCAACAGGATGGTGGGGAGTCGTGGGCATCGGGACATCATGCGCCGAGGCTACCACAGACGCCGGGGGCGCGGCAATGACGGGATCAGCGCCGACGGTCGTAGTCGATCTTGAACGATTTGCCTCGCAGCTTGGCGTCGCGGCAGCGCTCGATGATCTTGTCGGCCTGGTCGGCCTGGACATCCACGAGGGTGAACTTTGGGAAAAGGGTGATCTTCCCGACCACTCCCTCCGGCAATTCGGCCTCGCGGTAGAGCATGCCCGCGAGGTCGCCGGGTCGTAGTCCGCCGACTTTGCCGACGCTGATGAAGAGTGTGGCCATGCCGTCACCCGCGTCTTCGCGGGCGGAGGGCGCGAACTTCTGCTCGCGATCAAAGCGGGTGCCGCGCTCCCGCTTGCCGTCCCCGCGATCCCTCTCGCGCTCCCGACGCTCGCCGCCACGATCCCGCGGCGGTCTGTCTTCCGCGATCTCCTGTCCCTCGCGGCTGTTCACCTCGTAGAGCAGGCAGAAAAGCGCGCCGGCGATGTCGGTGGAGGTGTGGCCGGCGTCGAGGAGTCGATCGATGTGGTCCTCGTGGCCGCTGATATCGCCCGACTCGAGCTTTTCGCGCACCATTTCCAGCAACTGATCGGCGCGTCGGCCCTCGACCTGTTCCTGGGTGGGGATGCGCTCGCGGCGAATCTTCTGCCGGGTGTAGCGCTCGATGTTCTGGAGGCGGTAGATGTCGCGACCGTAGACAAAGCTCGCCGCCTTGCCCGAGCGACCCGCGCGACCGGTGCGCCCGATGCGGTGCACGTAGTCCTCGGGATCCTGGGGGAGGTCGTAGTTGAACACGACATCGATGTCGTCGATGTCCAAGCCGCGCGCGGCCACGTCCGTGGCCACCAGCAGCTCCACGGTGCCCTCGCGGAAGCGGTTCAGCACCCGCTCGCGCATCATCTGGGTGATGTCGCCATGGAGACGATCCGCCGCGTAGCCCCGGGCGATCAGTTCTTCCGTGCACTCGTCAACGCTGCGTTTGGTGTTGCAGAACACGATGGCCAACCGCGGCGGGTCCATGTCGAGCAGGCGCGAGAGCACCTCGACTTTGGACCGCTCGCGCACCTCGTAGCAGACCTGGTCGATGGATTCCACGGTCAGTGATTTGCGCTCCACCTGAACGATTTCGGGATCCTTGCCAAAGCCGCGGATCAGCCCCTCGACCTGGCGATTCATGGTGGCGGAAAAGAATAGCGTCTGCCTGTCCTCGGGCATCGATCCGAGGATCTCCTCCATGTCCTCGCGGAACCCCATGTCCAGCATCCTGTCCGCCTCGTCGAGTACCACGAAGCGGACGGCGTCGAGACGCAGGGATTTGCGGCGCCAGAGATCCAGCAGCCGTCCCGGTGTGCCCACCACGATCTGGGCTCCGCGCGACAGGAGCTTGAATTGCCGCTCCATCGAGGCTCCACCGTAGACGGGAGCCACCGTGAGCCTGTCCCCGAGACCCGCGCCGAGGATGTGGACCTGGGAGCAGACCTGCACCGCCAGCTCGCGCGTCGGGCACACGATCAGCGCCTGCGTTTCGCGGGACTCCACGTCGATGCTCTGCAACAGGGGCAGGGCAAAGGCGGCGGTCTTACCCGATCCCGTCTCCGAGAGCCCCACCACATCCCGCCCGCTCAGCGCCACCGGGATGGCCAGGGCCTGTATGGGCGAGGGACGCTCGAAACCGAGCGATTCGACGGCCTCGAGCAACTGGGGCGCGAGACCAAGGGTGGAAAAGGGAGGCGTGTCCATGGGAGGAAAATCTCTGAGGTGTGTAGGAAGGGCGCCTCGGAAACCGGGCGGAGTGAACGGGGGGACCCGCATCTTCCGACGGATTCGGAAAAGCGCGAGGAATTGTTTTCAATCGGGACGCGAGCGGGGCGAAGAACGCCAAAAAGTCCCTGTCATCGCGGACCGACCCGGCTATCATGGCCCCACTCCCATGAATTCATTGATCCCGCTTTCCCTCAAGTGTCCGCCGCCCCTGGAGCCGGGCTTTGTGCCTGCCGCCCTCTGGAATCGCGCCTTCCGGGGGCGCGTCGCCGAGGCCGGGGGCGGTCGCCCCTTTGGCATCGGGCTCGAGCAGCCGGACGGCACCATCTCGGTCCACGAGACCGCCATTCTGCCCGTCGACGCACCCGACGCCGAAGCGCTCAATTTCCGCTACGTCGAGCGCCTGGTGAAATTCCTCCTCTGGCAGCGGGGTGGCTACCGTATTTACCTGGGCGGCGACACCTCGCTGGCCTCGCGGGTCGCTTCCCTCTACACGCCGGATGGCGCGCGGGCCTTCGACTTTCAGTTCATGGGCCAGAAAGCCTACCGCCGCCCGATGGAACTCGTGTCGGTGCCCTTCGATTCCCTTCCCGCCCCCAACGAAGCCGCGGTCGAACTCGGTGGTCACCTCGACGGCTGCCGCATCGGCTTTGATCTCGGTGGCAGTGATCGCAAGTGCGCGGCGGTCATCGATGGCGAGGTCGTCTTCTCCGAGGAGGTGCCGTGGGATCCCTATTTCCAAAGCGATCCCGCCTATCATCTCGAAGGCATCCGCCACAGTCTCAGCCGCGCGGCCGAGCACCTGCCGCGAGTCGACGCCATCGGCGGCAGCGCGGCCGGGGTGTATGTGAACAACGAGGTGCGAGTGGCTTCCTTGTTCCGCGGCGTGCCCGACGACTTGTTCGAGCGGAAAGTGCGCCGGATGTTTCTCGATCTGAGAGAGGAGTGGGGCGGCGTGCCCTTCGTGGTGGTCAACGACGGTGATGTCACCGCACTGGCCGGCAGCATGGCCACCGGTGATACCGGCGTTCTCGGCGTGGCCATGGGCACCAGCGAGGCGGTCGGTTTCGTGACCCCCGGCGGACGCATCACCACTTGGCTGAACGAGCTGGCCTTCGCTCCCGTCGACTACCAGGAAAACGCTCCCGCCGACGAGTGGTCGGGCGGTCTCGGGGTGGGGGCGCAGTATCTCTCCCAGCAGGCGGTGGGGAGGCTGGCCTCCCGGGGCGGCTACCAGTTTCCCGACGACATGCCGTTGCCGGAGCGTCTCATCGCCGTGCAGCGGGCGATGGAAAACGGCGAGGAGGGCGCCGCGAAAATTTTCGAGACCGTGGGGCGCTACTTCGGTTATGCCGTCGCCCACTACGCCGATACCTACGACATTCGGCAGATCCTCGCCCTCGGTCGGGTAACCTCCGGGGCCGGCGGCGACCTGCTGCTGCGCGAGGCCGCGGAGGTGCTGGCGACCGAGTTTCCCGAGTTGGCCGAGCGCATCCAGTTTCGCCAGCCGGGAGAAAAGGAAAAACGCCACGGCCAGGCCATCGCCGCCGCCAGCCTGCCGGAGGTGGGGCAAACATCATGACGCGGCGGGCACTCGGCGACAGCGGTCTGGAGGTCACCGCCATCGGGCTCGGCTGCGTGACCTTCGGGCGCGAAATCGATGCCCCGACGTCTTTCGGCATTCTCGATCACGCCAGGGAGCGGGGGATCAATCTCCTCGACACCGCCGCGGCTTATCATTCCGGGGCGTCCGAGCGGGTCCTGGGCGAGTGGATGGCGGATCGACGCTGCCGGGAGGAGTTCGTGGTCGCGACCAAGGCCCACCTGCCGCTGACGCGCGAGGCCTTGCACAACGCCGTGGAGGGGAGCCTGGCGCGGCTGCGCGTCGACGCCATCGACCTTTTCCAATGCCATGCCTGGGACGAGGCGACCCCGCTCGAGGAGACTCTCGGCGCGCTGCGGGATTTGCGCGACGAGGGGAAAATCCGCCACGCCGGATGCAGCAACTGGAGCGCGGAGCAACTGGGGCGGGCGCTCGCGCTCGCGGCGGATGATTCGGCCCTCGCGCGCCTGATCTCACTGCAGCCGCCCTACAATCTGGTGCAACGCGAGATTGAATCGGACACCATCCCGTTGTGCGCCCGGGAAAGCGTGGCCCTCCTCACCTACAGCCCCCTGGCGGCGGGATTTCTCACCGGGAAATATCGACGCGACGGCGAGGTGCCGGCTGGCACCCGATTCGATGTGATACCCGGTCATCAGCCCATCTACTTCACCGAGCGGGGTTGGGAAATCTGCGAGGGATTGGGGGAGATCGCGGCGCGCGAAGGGCGATCCGCCATCTCGCTCGCGCTGGGTTGGGCGATGCGCCGGCCGGGCATTACCTCGGTGCTGGTCGGGGCGCGGCATCGCGGGCATCTCGACCAGGCGCTGGGAGCGGATTGCCCACCCGAGCTGGGCGAGGAACTGGATCGGCTGTCCGCTCCCCATTAAAGAGGGTCTGGTCGCCGACCCTACCCTGTCAAATGGTCGGTGATCTCAGGATTCCGGTTTCCGCAGGGGAATGCTGATGGCCAGCCCCGCGACCCGGTCCTCGAGAGTGGTTCGGTTGGGCACGTGGCATTTGAGGCATTCGTTCTGGATCTTGATGGCACCGACGTGGCGGTACTTGCCGCGCTCGATGTCGGCGTATTCGGTGGCTCCCTTGAGAATGGCCTCGGCGGCGCGTTTCTCGAAGTCGTCCTGGGGTTTGTGATCGACATCCTTCGTCGCGTTGATCCCGAGCCAGCGGATCTCGACGCTCCAACTGCGGGCCAGTTCCTTGAAGACATCCTCGAGCGATTGCGAGGGCAGGTTCAGCTCCTCGTCATCGCCGAAGAAGTCGCGGTGCATCACCTGCAGGGCACCGTGGATGGTCTCGTGGAGAATGCGCGCCCGACCGCGCGCCTCCTCCGCCGAGGTGGGAAGATCGGCGCGTCCACCCGTTTCCCCGGCCTCCGACTCGTCGGCGCGGAGCGAGCCGATAGAGGCCACGGACAGGGTGAGCATGAGCAGGGAATGGAATGGCTTCATGGGATCATATGTTGCACTATGTATGCAACAATACAAGGTCAATTCATCGCCCGGCCATGGCTGATTCACGCGGGTTCTCAGACCTTGGCGGCGGAGTCGATCATCGAGTCGCGACAGACGCGCATGACGTTGCCGCCGAGAATTTTCCGGATGTCATCGTCGGAGTAGCCCCGCTGGACCAGGCCCACGGTGAACAGGGGCCAGTTGGTCCACGAGAGGCTGGCGGCGGCCTGGGCGGAGGGGATGAAGTCGTCCTTGGGCCAGAGGGAGCGGAAAGGCTCGCGTTTCTTGCGGAACCCGGCGACGGCGGCTTTCTTGTTTTCCTCGCCGCTGTGGCGCGAGCTGTAGGCGATGTCGGTGCCGATGGCGACGTGATCGACGCCGAATTTCTTTGCCACGTAGTCGATGTGATCGAGGAAGGCGTTGAGATCGCCCTTGCCACGGAGGAAACGCGAGATGCAGCAGATGCCGATGAAGCCTCCGGTGTCGGCGATGGCTTTGATGACCTCGTCAGGCTTGCTGCGGATGTGGGCATACAATTCGCCGGCCACGGAATGGCTGGCGACCACCGGTTTCCCGGATACCTGGGCCGCCTCCAGGCTGGTCTGCCAGCCGGAGTGGGCGCAGTCGGGGATGACTCCGACGCGATTCATTTCGGCGATGACGGCGCGGCCGAAGTCGCTGAGCCCGGCGTTGGCGGGCTCTCCGCAGCCGTCGCCGATCATGTTTCGGCGCTGGTAGGTGAGGTGCATCATGCGGATGCCGAGGTGATAGAACACCCGGAGATAGCGCAGTTCGTCGGGGATGGACTCCCATTGCTGGGTCAGCGGCACGCCGTTGCCGGTGAGGTAGAGACAGTGTTGGCCTTTGCGCTTCGCCGCCTCGATGTCGTCGGGCACCGCCGCTTTGGCCACGAGGTCGGGCAGCATGTCGGTGGCAAAAGTGAAGCGGGCGAGGCGTTTCATCAATCGCAGGGGATCCTGCCCCTCCTGGCCGGCGTTTTGAAAAATGCAGGTCACGCCCGAGGCGCGCCAGGCTTCCCGATACTCACGCTGCTCGTCGGCGTCGGTGACGTAGCGGGTCATGCTCATCTCCTCGCGCAGATCCTCGAGTTCGAGATCGGAGGCGCCGGACATGACCGCGCGTTTCAGCGCCTCGCCATCGATGGCGGCGCGAGGGGAGAAGCCGTAGGAATCAAAGATCAGCGCGTCGGCATGCAGTTCGAGTCCGTGCTGAAGATCCTTTGGCGAAGGTTGCAGCACGGCGAGGCCGGCGTCGCGGGCCTCCTGGATGACCGGATTGAGATTCTCCGTGAGCGCCGCGACGGGATCGTCGGACGCGGCGTGGGTGGCATGGGCCGCCATTGCCAGCGGAGTCGCGGCGGCGGCGGATTTGAGAAGGTCCCGGCGTTGCATAGAGGTCCGGGATAGCATGGCGGGGACCCCGCAGGCAAAGGCAAAGTAGACCCGCTTCGCGCCATGTCCGGTTGGGGAATGTCCTCGGGCCGCGCGCGATCCTTCGGTAATCGCGGGGCTGGCGATGGGGTTGTCATGCTATCTGATCTCATCCGGCGCAACGGATGGATTTTTCCCCATCGAACTCCCGGGCAATCCCGAGTGTGGGATACCTTTCAAGGATCGATCACCCACATCGGCAAGCCTATTTCCCCTCTACCCGATAGAGATGATGCCGGGTGCGGAGGAAGAGCGCCTTCCCGGCGACGGCGGGGGAGGCCATGAAGCCGGGGCCGCGGCGGGGATCGTCCAGGGGGGCGTCGGTGGCGAGGTGGTTGGTGGCCAGGACTTTGAATTCGCGGCCGGGCTCGATGACGGTGGTCACGCCTTCGAGGCTGAAGAAATAGATCTTTCCATCGGCGTAGAGGGGGCAGGCCCGGAATTTGCCGCCCACGCGGCCTTTCCAGACTTCCTCGCCGGTGTTCGCCTCGACGCAGACGAGGAAGCTGTCATCCATGGCGTAGTAGATGAGGCCGTCGACCACGATGGGGGACGAATACTTGGGGAAGGATTGGGCGATGCGCCACATGACATGGGTGTCGGTGACCACCCCACGGCCGCCGGCTTTCACGGCGATCATTTCCGCGCCCTTGCTGAATCCGGTGACGATGATGAAGTGGCCATCGTGAAAGACGGGACGGGGAGCGGCGGAGTAAGCCTCGTGATCCACCCGCCAGAGTTCCTCGCCGGTCCGGGGATCGTAGCCGTAGGCGGCCTTGGCGCCGACGCTGCACATGACGGGCTTTCCGTCGATGGAGACGATCAGGGGCGTGCTGTGGGCCTTGCGCCAGTCACCCTCCTTGACCATCTGCTTGTCGATGTCTTCGTCGTTCCACTCGGCGGAGCGGTCGGTTTTCCATACGGTCTTTCCGGTGCGCTTGTCGAGGCCGACCACATACTGCAGGTCGGCGCCGTCGAAGGTCAGG
Source organism: uncultured Verrucomicrobiales bacterium (assembly GCA_964439145.1). Classification (GTDB taxonomy): domain Bacteria; phylum Verrucomicrobiota; class Verrucomicrobiia; order Verrucomicrobiales; family DEV007; genus JAEUHH01. The sequence continues at coordinate 52,353 of CAYTNL010000032.1, read as the reverse complement.
ATGAGGAGATCCTCGAAGAGCACGGGCGAGGACGAGGCGCCCCGGTAGTGCCAGCACTTCAGGTCGTCGCGCTTCCAGAGGACTTCCCTGGTCCCGGTGTCGAGACAGGCGGTGCCGAAGTGGCCGTAGTGCACGTAGACCCGACCCGGTTCGGCCACGGCTGATGGGGTGGCGTAGCTGTTGTCCTGGGCGCCATTGCCGAGGGACTGGGGATCGTCGCTGTGAAACAGCTTTTCGTTGGTCAGGATCTTCCCGGTCGTCGCATCGATGCAGAGCACGTGGTAGTCGTGGCCGTCCTCGGTGGCCGTGGTCAGCCAGACCTGGTTGTCGATCACGATGGGCGAGGACAGGCCGAGGAGGGGCAGCTCGGTTTTCCAGGTCACGTTCTCGGTTTCGCTCCAGGTCGAGGGCAACCCGGTGGTATCAACATGGCCGTCGTGGCTGGGACCGCGAAAGTCCGGCCAACTGTCGGCGGCGAACAGGGGGAGGGAAAGCGCCAGACTGGCGAAAAGGGTGAGGGCGGGGGACCGGCGAACCGATGAGGAGGGAAATTTCATGCGGGGATGCTGGCGTCCCGGGGAAAAACTGTCAATAGGGGCATCCGCGTCGGAGGGGCACACGGACGGGCCTATTTCATTCCGGGCTATCCTTCGGCGCTGCCGGAGAGGTGGTCGGGATCGCTCACGGGAAAACCGGGCAGGGTATCGACGAGGATTTCTCGGATGCGCTCGCGCTCCGAGTCGGAGAGGTGGTCGCCGAGGGTGCCCTCATCCCGGCCCAGCAAGACGGCGTCCAGGCGGGCGAGGACCTCGTCGAGCAGCTCCCTGGGGAGATTCCGGAAAGCCTCCGAGTAGATCATGTAGCTGCAGCGGTATTTGAAGAGGCGGTCGAGCAACTGGAAGTCGCGGAGCGAGCGCCCATCCCGATTGGGGATGGCGGTGTCGCCGAAGGCGGCCATGAAGGGGCCTTTCGAGTCGACGCCGCCCGCGGGCATGGGGGCCTCGTCCTGAAAGAGCAGGGCGGCGATGATTTTTTCCGCCTGATGATGGATGATGCGTCGGCAGGAGTCGGATAGGCCGTCGGGATCGTCGAGCCCGAGTTCGCGGTTGAGCTGGCGGCTCCGATAGATGGCGGAGCGGACGGTGTAGTCGCCCTCGATGAGCTGGTTGTGCATGGCGGCCTGGTGCTCCATCACCATGAGGGCGACGATGTCGCTGGTGGGCACGAGGTAGTCGTCGGGATCGATGAACCGGTCGAGCTTTTCCAGGTTCGCGCCGGGTTCCCGGTCGAAGGTGGCGCGTCCGTCGGGCAGCGCCTCGGAGAAAATGTTGCCAAGGTGGCGGGCGTCGCCGTGGTAGCCGGTCACGTACCAGCCGCCCCAGCGATCCTCGAAGGGGGTGGTGTGATCAACATTGAAACTGCCGGCGGAGAAAATGGGCTGGCCGGACTCCTCCACGTAGAGAGAGCGGATGACCATGCCGGGTCGACCGCCGGTGCGTCCCCCGGCGTGGCAGGAGAAACATTCGGCCGACTCGCGAATGAATTCGATATTCCCCGACTTGGGGTGGCGCTCGATGAGGTAGAAGACCACGCCGAGCTTCGGGTCGGTGGAGATGATCTCGAAGATGTCGCTGCCGTGCGACCAGCCGAAGTAGAGATCGTCGCTGAAGTAGAGTGCGCGCGGCTGGCGGGGGTGGATGTGGGCATTCTGGAGGCTGGACTTGGAGAACACCAGCACCTGGGAGGCGGCGGGCACCTCGAGGATTTCCAGCAGGCGCGCGACGAAGGCTTTTTCCGGCAAGCCGGGGTCGAGATCGACGGCGCCGCTCTTGAGGGCATCGCTCAGCCGGGCGATGCGATCCGTGGGCAAAGTCGCCGAGTAGTTGATGGGCGGCATCTCGAAAGCGTCATCCGCGATGGCGGGGACGGTGAACAAGAGGGTCAGGCCGCCGAGTAAAGAGGGTAGGGTCGTCGAGTGCACAGGGTCGGGTCGTTGGGTGAAGAGGGTCAATGGGCGGGGCCGGCCGGGCGACGTGGGAATGGGAAATCAGTCCGCGTTTTTTGGCATGGGAGTTTCCAGGGCGGTGAGGACTTTGCGCCGGTCGGCGACGATGTCGGCGAGGGTAGTGCGGTCGAGGGTGTCGAGAAAGGCCTGGGTGGCTTCGCCGAGGACGCCGCGCAGGGTGCATACCGGGGTGAGGCGGCAGCGATTCCCGCCCTGTTTTTTGAAACACTCGGCCATCTCGAAACCCGGCTCTGTCGCTCTGACGATCTCGGCCACGGTGATGCTCTCCGCCGGGCGCCCGAGCCGGATGCCGCCGCCGCGGCCGCGGGTGGTGCTCAGGTAGTCGAGGTGCCCGAGCTTACGCACCACCTGGATGAGGTGGTTGCGGGAAATGCCGTAGGCGTCCGCCAATTCCGTCAGCGAGACTTGCTCGGGAGCGCGAGCGGCGGCATAGATGAGGACGCGCAAGGCGTAATCGGTGAAGGTGCTGAGATGCATTTTCCTGGTTGAAAGGTGTACTGATAATGCAACAATAGCAACATGGCGTTTTCAAGGAAACTCAATTTCATCGCGGTTGCCGCTGTCTGCCTGGGGAGTGTCTCATGGTGCCCGGCCGAGGACAAGGCCGCGGAGGACGGTGTGGTGACGGTGGAGCCGATCTCGGCCGCGGCTCCCGGCGAGCCGGATCTGGAGGCGGGGGCGCGGCATTTCCAGGCCGTCTGCGCCCAATGCCACGGGGCGAAAGGTGAGGGCAAGCTGGAGCTGAAATCGCCATCGATCGCCAACTTGCCCGACTGGTATGTGGCGATCCAGATCGGGAAATTTCAGCGTCACTGGCGGGGGGTAAAGCCGGAGGATGCGCCCGGTATCCAGATGCACGCCATCGCCCAGTCGCTGGACGCGGTGGCGGTGCGGGATCTGTCCGGCTATATCCGATCACTGGAGATCGTGCCGACCCGGGTGACGCTGGAGGGCGGGGTGGCCGAGCGCGGGGGCGAGTTGTTCCGGGAACGCTGCATGGAGTGCCACCGATACAACGGTCGGGGCGAATCGGCCTTTCGCAGCGGGCAGCTGATCGGGCTTCAGGATTGGTACATCGTCTCGCAGCTCACGAAATTTCGCGACGGAACGCGAGGTCACAATGAGGACGATGTCGAGGGTGGCAAGATGCACCGGGTCACGGAGCGGATGACGGATCAGGCATTTCTCGATCTGGCGGCCCACATCGCCGAGTTGGCGGAGCGCTACAAGGACGAGCGTCCGCGGAGGAGTCGGTAATGTGACGGGGCGAACCGTGGGGCGCGTCACCGAAGCTCCGGGTCTTTCTCAGCGTCGGCCCGGCGGTAGAGGGCGGATTCGATGGGCTGGTCCGGTGGCACGTCCTGGCCTGACAGGTAAGCCGCGATGGTTTTTACGGTTTCGCGACCGATTTTCTCGGGGAACTGGATGGGGTCCGCGTAGATCTTGCCGTCCTTGATGGCTTGTTTGCCCTCGGGCTGACCGTCGAAAGCGATGATGGTGACCCGGTCCTGGCGACCGGCTTTTTCCAGGGCGGCGACGGCGCCGAGTCCGCTGGGATCGTTGATGGCGAAGATGCCGACGAGGTTGGGATGGGCCTGGAGGGCGTCCTCGGTGGCGCGGAGGGATTTTTCCTTGTTCCCGTCGCCGGGCAGCTCGGCCACGATCTCGATCCGGGCCTCACCGGCGGGGCGGCTGAGGTTGAAGCGGTCGACGACTTCCTTGAAGCCCCGGACGCGCTCGAGGCAGGACTCGACGGCTTTGAAGTCGAGGATGATGATTTCACCACCGCTCTCGCCGAGCGCCTCGATCATCGCCTCCCCGGCGAGTTGTCCTCCCTGGTGGTTGTTGGTGCCGATGTGGGAGACGACTTCGGCGTCGGGGTCCTGGCATTTGATGTCGAAGGTGAAGACGGGGATGCCGGCGTTGTTGGCCTCCTTGATGGCGGCGCCGATGGCCCGGCTGTCGCAGGGATTGATGGCGATGGCGGAGGCGCCACGCACGATGAAGTCTTTCACCTGGTTGCGCTGTTTGGCCACGTCGTAGTCGCCGCTGAGAAAGACCACCTCGTACCCGTGCCGGGCGGCTTCCTCGGTCATGGCCTCCTGAATGGTTTTAAAAAATGGATTCGTCAGAGTGAGGCAGGTGGCGGCGATGAGTCCGCGGGGCTGGGGCTCCGGCTCGGGCGCCGCCACTTCGATGTCGGGAGCCGCGGCTTCGGGATCATGCTTGTCACCGCAGGCGACGAGGAGGGACAGGGTGACGAGGGCGAGCAGGGAGAGGGGGGGGATTTTCATGAGGGAGGTGCTTAGTTCTTGGGTTTCCAGACCTTGAGGTCATCGATTTCGACGCCATCGCCGACACAGCGGAAGACCAGAGTGGGGGTTTTCACATGGAAGGTGGGATGGCTGGCGGTGAGGCTGACGCTGACGTCACCGGTTTCTGATCGGAGGCTGGCGGTGACGTCGTTGCCGCGTTTTTCCAATCGCAGGGTATGCCAGACGCCGATGCGAAAGGCGGCGTCGGCGATGGCGAGATCCTCGTTGGGATCGTCTTGCGGCTGGTCCTTGTCGACATGCTTCATGAGTTTGGCCCCGGCGGGGGTAACGATGAGAGAAAAAAGGTGACCGCGTTTTTTCAGTTGGCCGGGCGCGGGATCGAAACCGAAGTGAAAAGCCTGCCCTTTTCCAGTGAGTCGGAAACGCATCTCGTAGGCGCCGTCACCCATGGGCAGGGCGCGGCGGGCGGCGGCGGCGTGGTTGTCGGCGGGGATCTGACGGGCGGCGAGCACGCCGTCGACGGGTTTCCATTCGCCATACTGCGCCGCCCAGCCTTTGGCGAGGGTGTCGCCGGAAAAATCGTCGGCGAGGACGAGCTCTCCCGTCTCGAGGGCGGAGGCGGAGCTTGTGATGAGCAGCAGCAGGGACAGAGCGGACAGGCGCGGGGCGGGGGCTTTCATGGAAGGTCAGGTTAGCTCAGCATGGGTGCGGGGAGCAAGCGCGCGTTGCCTCTTGTGGGGGCGGATGATTGCGGGCTTGCGACGACGAGGGGATGGGGCTTGGGTGAGTGTGTTTACTTTCTTCCACGACCCCATGTCCCCGCATACCGTCACCCGTATCGCCGCCCTGGTCGCCTTCACCGGAGTCGCCCTGGGCGCGTTCGGGGCGCATGCCCTGAAGGAGACGCTGGAGTCGCGCGGCCACGTGGACACCTGGGACACGGCGGTGTTCTATCATCTGGTGCATGGGGTCGCGCTGGCGGCGCTGGGGCTCAGTGGTCGCCGACACCGCGTGGCGCTGTGGGGATGGCTGGTCGGGGTGGTGCTTTTTTCCGGCAGCATCTACGGACTTTGCCTGTTGGAAAACGCCCGATGGCTGGGACCGGTGACGCCGCTCGGCGGTCTCTCGATGATGATCGGCTGGCTCGCGCTGGCCTTGAGTCCGCCGAAATAGTCTCCCGGCGGGGATGGATCGGTCAGGCCGCCCAGAAGGGAACCTCGAGATGATAGTCCGGCACGCGGGCGGCGTAGACGCGGCCCGCGTCGTCTTCGAGGAGGAATCCGCCGGACACCTCGGCGTTGGCGCAGACGGCGTGGTAGCTGTTGTAGGAAAAGGTTTCTCCCGGGAGCAGGCGCGGGGTTTTCCCCACGATGCCGAGTCCCTCCACCACGAGGATGCCGCCGGTTTCCTGACGCACGATCCACTTCCTCGCGAGCAGGGTGACGGGACGATCCGAGGCGTTTTCGATGGTGAGAAAATAGGCGAAAGGATGCCGCCGCTCCGGAGGCGCCTGGAGACCCGGCATGTAGAGCAGCTCATCTACGCTCACCCGCACGCCGGTCAGGCTGGAGATGGATTGAACCCGCGTCACGATGCCGATGATTTCAAATTTTCGGTTTCAGGTAAAGCCGGAAATCGAGGGCGGCATGGAGCCCTTCCGCACTCACATAAGCAATGCGATCTCGGATGAACACATGGCCCGGCGTTTTCAAGGGTGCGAATGACATTGGTCAGAGTGCCGGAGCTGGTCATGAATCAGCAAGTTGGGAGGCGTAGAGCTTCTGAAATGGCACGATCATTCGCTTGACGGAAGACCTGAAATGTTTTCTTATTGAAATTGTGATGGATTCCGAAAATTCAAAGACCTCCCTCCCCCCCAGTCGAGCTTTCACTTTGTGGATCGACCAACCGTCGCAAACGCCTCCCAGCCGCGCGTTCACCCTCTGGACCCGGAAATCCGACCTGCCCGTCTCCGCGGTTGTCGCTGACCAGATGGAGGCCGCCACCGCGCCGCCGGTGGAGGAGGTGGCGAAGGAAATCGCCGCTCCCACGCCGGTTCCGGTGGCCGATGCGCCCGCGGCGCCTCCGAAGAGTGGCGCGTTTGGCGCGGGATTGCTCGGGGTGGTGGCCGCGGGGATCGTGGCGACCGTCTTCGGGATTCTGGCTTCGGATTTTCGTGATGATGTGAAGGACTTGCGGCGTGGGCTCAAATCGCAGAACGAAGCTTTGAAAGCCGAGGCCGCCGATCTGGAGAAGGCTCTGCGCAGTCAGGAGGCAGCGCTCGGGGGACGGATCGATCAGTTGGAAAAAGACAAGACAACTCTGCAGAAGCAACTCGCCGACGCCCGCGCCGTGATCGGCAAACGGTTCGATGAGGCGGAGAAACAGATCACGGACGAGTTCGCGAAATTGAGCGCCGGTGCCGCCGAACTGGAAAAGAACCTGGCGGCGGCTGACAAGAAGATCGCCGACGAGGTGGCCAGGCTCACGGCGGAGAAGGTGGAACTCGAGCAGAAGATCGCGGCCAATGGAAAGAATCTCGCCGAGCACATCGGCAAGTGGAACGCCAGCCGGGCTGCTTTGGAGAAAAGTCTGGCCGAAGCAGACAAGAACCTGGCCGGCGAGCTGGCGAAGCTGACGGCGTCGAAGTCCGATCTGGAGAAGAAATCCCTCGCTTCTGATCAAGCCATTGAAAACCGGGTGGCCAAACTCAACGAGGAAAAGGCGGCCCTCGAGCAGCAGCTCACCGGGGAGAAGAAAAAAGTGGAGAGTCTGATGGGCGAGGTGAATTCGCTGGAAAGCTCACTCGAGAAACAGAAGTCCAATCTCGATCAGGTCCTGTCGGCCCTCGCCGGATTGGCGAAGGGCGCCCCCGGATCGGGCGACTGAGGGTAAGTCACAGATTTTCGGCAAGGACCGGCTTCGGAGACGAGGCCGGTCTTTTTTTTGCCCCGATCCCCATCGTCGAGCCAAATACCCGGGAGAGGGGAGGAACTTTCTCTTGCGTTGCCGTCGAGACCGTTTTAAACACGCGTTTGAAACCCGGACTCAAGCAACATGTCGGAAACCAATCAGATCAAGGGGGGAGCGGACACGGGTGCCGCGGCGGGCGGGCACGAGACGCGCGAGCGCATTCTGGACGCGGCAGAGGCGTTGTTCTCCCGGCACGGCTTTCAGTCGGTGTCCGTGCGGCAGATCACCGGTGAGGCCGGGGTCAACGTGGCGGCGGTCAATTACCATTTCGGCTCGCGGGAGGCGCTGATCTCCGAGGTGCTGAGCCGGGTGCTGGACCCCATCAACCGTGAGCGGCTCCGTCTGCTCGACGTGTTCGAGGCCGAGGCTGGCGGCGAACCGGTGCCGGTGGAAAGGATCGTGGAAGCGGCGTTTCGCCCAGTGGTCATGGACATGTCGAGCCTGCATGAGGACGCCTCGCGGGTGCTGCGACTCCACGGGCAATGCCTGAGCGAGAGGTCCGAGCATTTTCCGGAGACGCTGCGCCGGATTTTTCAGACGGTGACAGATCGTTTCGTGGCGGCTTTTCGGCGGACGCTGCCGGACTTGAACGAGGAGGATATTTACTGGCGGATGCATTTTGCCGGGGGGACGCTGCTCTACGCGCTCACGCAGAGTGATCGCCTGGTGGCGATGTCGGGGGGGCGGGTCGAGGCGACCGAGCCCGAGGAGACCATGGCCCAGTTGCTCGCCTGGACAGTGGCGGGCATGAGCGCCGACGCGGCGCGGAAACCGGGAGGCGCGGGAGGATCTGGCGGCAAGAGCGTGACCGCGATATTGTTGGCGGGATTGCTGAGCCTGGCGGCGGCGTCCTGCACGGCGGTGTCACCTCCCGACGCCAGCGCGGTGGCCGATGTCGGGGAGGTGCCGGAAACGTGGGTGGGGGGCAAGAGCGCGCCATCGGCGACTCTGGCGGGCCGGGACTGGGTGTCGAGCTTCGGAGACGCCGAACTGGAATCGATGGTGGAGCGGGCACTGGAGAACAACAAGGATCTGAAAGCGGCGGCGGCGCGGGTCGAGATCGCCCAGGCCAATGCCCGCATCGCGGGGGCGGATCTCTTTCCGCAGGCCCAGGGCGTGTTTCGCGGGGCGCGACAAAAGCGGAACTTCATCGGCTTTCCCTTCGGCGGTGGCGGCGGAGAGGGCGGCGAGAGCGCGGTGTTTTCGAACTTGAACAACGAGTTCGGGTTGAATGTGGATTTGAGCTGGGAGATCGATCTCTGGGGACGCATCCGGGCGGGTCAGGCCGCGATGATTTCCGAATCGGAGGCGGTGTCCGCCGACCGCGCGGCGGCGGAGCTGTCGATCGCCGGTCAGGTGGCGAAGGGTTGGTTCGCGTTGCAGGAAGCCCAGGAGCAGAGCAGGCTGGCGCGCCTGGCACAGGAAGCTTTTCGGGACACCGAACGGGCGATACAGGATCGGTTCGAGGCGGGGGTGGCGAACGAGGGGCAGAATCTCGCCTCGCAGTTGCGGCTGGCGATGGTGGATGTGGAGACGGCCACCGAGGTGCTGGAGCGGCGCGAGGACGAGGTGGAACGACTGGCCCGGCGCATCGAATTACTGATGGGGAAATATCCCGCCGCGGCGGTGACCAGTGATCGGGATCTCCCGCGACTGCCCGCGCCGCCCCCGGCGGGGATGCCGGCGGTGCTGCTGGATCGGCGGCCGGATCTGCACGCGGCCGAGCGCCGTCTCGCCTCGGCGGATCAGCGCCTGGTGGAGGCCAAGCGGGCGATGTTGCCGTCCATCTCTCTCACGGGCGGGACCGGCACCACCGCCGAGCAGATCGAGGATTTGCTGAACAACGACTTCAGCATCTGGAGTCTCGCCGGCAGCGCCGTGCAACCGCTGCTGGTGGGCGGTCGTCTGCGGCAGGGGGTGAAACTGAAGCGCGCGGAGGTGACCCGGGCGGCGGCGGAGTTTGAGCAGACGGCATTGACCGCCTTTGGCGAGGTGGAGAACGCCCTCGCCTCCGAGCGCTCCCTCGCGATCCGTCAGGCGGCTCTGGAGCGGGCCGCGGATCTGGCGAAAGAGGCTTTCGAACGGGCGAGCGAGGAGTTCACCGACGGCACCGGCGACATTCTCACCATGCTCACCGCCCAACAGCGTTATTTCCAGCAACGCGCCCAATTGATCACTCTCAGGCGGATGCGTCTGGAGAACCGGGTCGATCTGCATCTGGCGCTCGGCGGCGGTTTCACCATTGATGATTCGCGGGACGCCAAAGGCCGGGATGGCGCGTAACTCTTTTCCGGCATCATTGATCCGCCGCATCGTCCGCCTTCCTATCCATGAAAATTCTACGATTCCTCATCGGACTCGGCATCTTGTGCGCGGGTATTCTGGTCTCGATGCTCTTGGTGAAGACCCGGCCCGAGGCGAAGCGGGAATCGGTGGAGCGTCCCCCGGTGGAGGTAAAAGTCGCCCCGATCCGTCTCATCGACGTGCCGGTGACGCTCCCCACGCAGGGCCTGGTCGACGCGCGACGTCGCGCCACTCTCGCGGCCGAGGTGAGTGGGAAGGTGATCGAGGTGTCCGAGAAATACGAGTCCGGGTTGGAGTTTCAGAAGGGCGAAGTGCTGCTCGAGATCGATCCCGCCGATTACGAGGCGGAACTCGCCCGGGCCGAGGCGTCGCTGGCCGACGCGCGCCTGGCCCGCGAGTTGGAGAAGGCCCGCCAGGAGCAGGCGCTGAAGGATTGGAAAGCACTGGGGCGGAGCGGGGAGCCCAGCCCCTTGACTATACGGGAGCCGCAGCTTGCCAGCGCGGAGGCGGCCATCACGGCGGCGGAGGCGGCGGTCAGCAAGGCTAAGCGCGACGTGGCGCGCACCAGGATTGTGGCGCCTTTTTCCGGACGCATCGCGCGCACCGAGGTCGAGCTGGGCGCCTACCTGACGCCGGGCACCCCGGTGGCGGAAATTTTCACCGCTGCTCCCTGGGAGATACGGCTCCCGCTGCCGCTGGACGAGTGGGATTTGCTGCGACGCGATGCCGACGGCGAGGTGGCGGGCGAGATCGCTTTCTCGGCGAAGATCGGCGCTGAGATGGTCGCCTTCACCGGTCGGGTCCTCAGGATCGAGGCCGAGGTGGAGCGAGACAGCCGCTCCTTCCATCTGGTGGGCGAGATCCCGGGCGAGGTGGCCGATGGTCTGCTGCGGCCGGGATTGTTTGTGGAGGCGGAGATCGCGGGGCGCACCCTGAGTCAGGTCGCGAGGGTGCCGATCCGGGCATTCGTGGATCGCGATCAGGTGGCGGTGGTTGACCGGGCGAAGAAGCAGATCACCAAGCGACGGGTCAAGGTCGAACGACGGGTGGGCGATCACGTCCTGATATCCGGCGGACTGTCGGAGGGTGAGTGGGTGTCCGTGACCCAGCTCGCCGATCTGGTGGAGGGCATGACGGTGGAGCCGAGCCTCTCCGGGGAGGAAGAAGACGCCAAGATCGAAGCCAACCTCAGCACCACCAAACCCTGACCCGATGGAGCAAGCGATCTATTGGTTCACGCGCAATCATGTCGCGGCGAATTTCCTGATGGTGATCCTGATCATCTGGGGCGCTTTCACCTGGCCCAAGCTGAAAAAGGAAATCTTTCCCGAGACTTCGCTCGACACCATCGCGGTGCAGGTACCGTATCCCAACGCCACCCCTGACGAGGTGGAAAAGGGGATCGTCATTCCCATCGAGGAAGCGATCCAGGATGTCGACGGGATCGAGCGCATCCGCTCCACCGCCGCTCTCGGCATGGGGGTGGTGACCGTGGAGGTCGCCAACGGCTACGCGGTCCGAAACGTGATGGACGATGTGAAGACCCGGGTCGATGCCATCCAGAATCTCGCCGAGGATGCCGAGGAACCCGTGCTGGAGGAGATCGTTCTAAAGTCCCAGGTGATGAGTGTCGCCGTGGCGGCCGATACCGATGAGAAAACGCTCCGGGGCATCGCCGAACGGGTGCGCGACGGACTGCTCGTCTGGGACGGCGGAGCCACCCGCATCACCCAGGCGGAGTTGGGCGGGGTGCGCAACTACGAGGTGTCGATCGAGGTGTCGGAGGAAACATTGCGCCAGTATGGCCTGACCTTCAGCCAGGTGGCCGACGCGGTAAGGAGGTCCTCGCTCGATCTGCCGGGCGGCTCTGTCCGCACCGACGCGGGCGAGGTACTCATACGCACCGAGGCGCGGCGCTATTTTGCCCCGGATTTCGAGGACATTCCCGTGGTGACGCGGCCCGACGGCTCCACGGTAAGGCTGGCGGACATCGCGGTCATCCGGGACGATTTCGAGGAGACGGATATCGAGAGCCGTTTCGACGGGCGCCCTTCGATGTTGATCAATGTGTTCCGGGTGGGCAACGAGGATACCCTGAAGGTGGCCGAGACGGTGAAACGCTACATAGCCGAGGTGGCGCCCCTGATGGTGCCGGAGGGCGTGTCCCTGGAAATCTGGAAAGACGATTCCCTCTATCTCAAGGGACGGATGAACTTGTTGGGTAAAAACGGGATCATGGGATTGCTTCTGGTGGCCGTGGTGTTGGCCCTCTTCCTGCGGCCCAGCCTGGCGCTGCTCGTGGCGCTCGGCATCCCCGTGTCCTTCGCCGGCGCGGTCGCCCTGATGCCCTACCTCGGGGTGTCGATCAACATGATCTCCCTCTTCGCCTTCATCCTCGTGCTCGGGATCGTGGTCGATGACGCCATCGTCGTCGGTGAAAACGTCTACCGTCGTATCCGCGACGGCGAGGATCCCCGCGAGGCGGCGCCAAAGGGGACGCACGAGGTCGGTGTGGTGGTGACTTTCGGCGTGCTGACCACCATGGTTGCGTTTACTCCCATGCTGGGACTCTCCGGGGTGAGCGGAAAAATCTGGCCCAACATCCCGCTGATCGTCATTCCCGTGCTCTTGTTTTCGCTGATCCAGTCGAAGCTCATCCTGCCCTCGCATCTCGCGCTGCTGAAGGCGAACGATCCCGATTCCCGGCCCGGCCCCATCCTCCGTTTCCAGCGTTTTTTCTCCCGCGGACTGGAGCGATTCGTGGAGCGCGTCTACCGTCCGTCCCTCCGTGTGGCCCTGGCGCATCGCTATCTGGTCCTGTGCGGATTCGTGGCCGTCTTCATCAGCGTGATGTCGGCGGTGTTCACCGGGCATGTGAAATTCCAGTTTTTTCCCGAGGTCGAGGCCGACATCGTCACCGCCAAGCTCACCTTGCCGAAAGGCGTTCCCTTCGAGGAGACCCGGAGGCAGGTGGAGAGAATCGAGGCCGCCGCCGCCAAACTCGACGAGGCATTCGGCCAATCACTCGTCCGTCACACCCTGGCCAGCGCGGGCACGCAACCCTTCCAGATAGGATTCGAGGCTGTGGCCGGCGTGCCCACTTCCACAAATATCGGGGAAGTCACCATCGAACTGACCCCCTCCGCGGAACGGGACATCACCGGGCAGGAGGTGGTCTCCAAGTGGCGGGAACTCACCGGCGGCATCCCGGGCGCGGTCGAGCTGAGCTTTCGCACCGAGGCTGCCGGAGGCGGCAATGCCATCGATCTCGAGGTGTCCGGTCCGAATCTTGATGATCTCGAGGCGGCCACTGGCGAGATCAAGGGATTGCTGGAGGACTACGACGGGGTCATCGATATCGCCGACAGCAATCTCGAGGGCAAACAGGAGCTGAAGCTCGCCCTGCTGCCCGGGGCGGAATCTCTCGGACTGCGGCTGGAGGACGTCGCCCGCCAAGTGCGTCAGGGCTTCTACGGGGATGAAATCCAGCGACTTCAGCGCGGACGGAATGAGGTGAAGGTCTTTGTCCGCTACCCGCGCGAGGAAAGGCGATCCATCGCCGATCTTTCCAACATGCGCATCCGGCTTGGCGACGGTACCGAGGTGCCCTTCAGCCAGGTGGCCACCTTCGGCTATGGGCGCAGCTACGCCACCATCGAGCGCTCCGACCGACAGCGGACCATCAAGATCACCGCCGACGTGGACAAGGCCAAGGGCGTGAACGCCAATGAGGTGGTCGCCGCCCTGACCCGCGAGGGAGTTGCCCGCAAATCCCACCTCGGCCAGTGGGTGGCCAATATCCGCGCCGAATTGGGGATACCGGAGCGGGCGGTCAAGCCGGTCGAACCCGGACCCCTGGTCAAGATCCGCGAGCGCTTTCCCTCCGTGACCTACAGCTTCGAGGGCGAGCAGAAAGACCAGGCCGAGTCGGTTCAGCAGATGGGGCAGAAATTCCTCCTCGCGCTCCTCGCCATGTACGTGCTCATGGCGGTGCCGCTGAAAAGCTACATCCAGCCCATCATCGTGATGAGCGTCATCCCCTTCGGCCTGGTCGGCGCGGTGCTGGGACACATCTTCATGGGACTGGTCCTCGATCCCTCACTCGCGATTCTCAGCATCATGAGCATGTGCGGCATCGTCGCGCTCGCCGGGGTGGTGGTCAATGACAGCCTGGTGCTGGTGGACTACGTGAATCGCCATCGCAACGATGGTCTCGGTCTCGCCCACGCGGTGCGCGAGGCGGGAGCCAGGCGATTCCGACCCATCTTGCTCACGTCGTTGACCACGTTCGCGGGACTCACCCCCATGCTGCTGGAGACGGATATCCAGGCCCGCTTTCTCATACCCATGGCCGTGTCGCTGAGCTTCGGCATTCTCTTCGCCACCTGCATCACCCTCATCCTGGTGCCCTGCGTCTATTTGATGCTGGAGGACGTCAAGCGCGTCGCGACCGGGCGCAAACCGGTCAATGCCCACCGTGAAGACCCGACATCGGTCAATAACGCGTCTGCTGAGCCCGCGACCCTTTGAGAAAATTACTGCTCTTGATTTATCATAATCACCGCGATTTTCTCGCATTGCCATTGCCAAGCGTGGTTTATCGTGGAACTTAGGACACTCCGTGGTCTCTTGCCGGTTTTCTGGTGATTGGGCGACGGAAGTGATTCGCAAACCAACCCAGCCGGCATGATTTCTCCCATTCGATTTCTGTTCACTAGCCTCGCGGCCGCCGCCCTGGCCGCCGGATTCAGCGGTTGCTCCAGCGAGCCCTCCTATCACGAGCAGATGCGCAATCCCAACTCCGCCTACTACTCCAGGCGATGGGACGGCACCCGCGACTACCAATATCCCGGATCCACCGCCTCGCAGAACGCGGTCGTCAACGAGGAGGTGCTCGCGCGCACGAACTCCTCCAATTCCCGGATTGAAGTCGATCTCGGCGAGCAGAAAGCCCGCCTATATCGAGTGGCCGGCGGTCAGAGGGAATTCGCGGTGGAGACCGCGATTTCCACCGGACGCGAGGGACACCACACGCCCGCGGGGGAATTTTCCGTGCTCGAAAAGTTGCGCGAGAAGAACTCCTCACTCTACGGTTCCTGGGTCGATGGCGCCACCGGAGCCCTGTTGCAGGGCGACGGGGACAGTCGACGTCGTCCCGCCGGCGGCGTGAGTCCCGAGTTCCAGGGAGCGCCCATGCCCTACTGGCTGCGCATCACCAAGGACGGTGTGGGTATGCATGTGGGTTATGTGCCCAATTATCCCGCCTCCCACGGTTGCATCCGGGTACCGCGTAGGATTCAGCCTCTCATCTACGAGCGGGTTGCCGTGGGAACCCCGGTGTCGATCCGGCACTGACCCCGGCGAGTTTGCCCGGACCGGGGCGTAGAAAGTCGCTGACCACGTAGCGGTGGTCGCTGTGTTCAGTGATCAGCGTCTCGGATCGCTCGGGGAGGAATGGACCCGATATCCAGATCTGATCCACGCGCAGCACTGACAAGGTCGAGGGAAAGGTGTTGCCCCAGCCGTAGCCGGCCTGGCGGAAGCTGTCCCGCAGACCGCGATTGCGGAGGAGACGGAAAATATCGTCGCTTGGGGGCGCCCCAAAGCTGCCGCCGACCAGCAAGGCCGTCGCGGGGGAGGTTTCCGCCTTGGGCGCCAGAGCCAGAAGATCCCGCAGGGTACGACGGTTCATCTTGCGTCGTTCGGTCAGTTCCGCCCAGCATTCCGCCGTCCAAACATCAAAACGGGGGGTGGCGCGCGGCAGGTGGGCGTTCACCAGCGCGATGCGTTCGCCGCCGGGTCTTTCCAGCACCGCCACCAGGCTGCCGGTGTGGGATTCCGTGACCGAATCGCCGAGTCGGCCGCGGGCGAGGATGGCGCATTGATCGGAGCGGATGAAAGTGCCCTCCAGACCGAACAGGTTGCTGGTCAGGTCGATGAGGGCGGCGCGATCCGGCGCCTCCTGGAGCAGCACGATGTCGGGCTCCAGTTTTTTCAGATTCGCGGTGGCGGCGGCGGTGGCGTCGTCGCAGTTGAGCGTGACCACGCGCAGGGTTTCCATCGGGACGGGTGGGTCGACCGGTTGGGCGATGGCGGGAGGTTTGCCGCCGGTGACCGCGGCGTGGAATTCACGCAGCAAGCCCGCTGTCTCGTCGGACAACGCCACGCCCACGATGGTCCACAGGGCGAAGGTCAGCAGCGAAAGCCCGCTCTTCAGGGTGGGCCAGGCGATGATGGACACCAGCACGCCGGTCGCCGCCCAGGCCCAGATGGGGATGAGGGTGATGACGACGAACTCATCCCATCGGTTCAGATGGCACAGCAGCACGAACAACATCACCAGCACCAGGATGACTGGCACGGCGATGGCGAAAAAGTGGCGCAGGGTGCGGAGCATCGGATGGCGGAAGGGGCGGAGGGGAGGATCGCATCCCCGGAGCCACCATCGCCGAGGATGAGCCGACGATCAAACAGGGTCAGGTCACGGAGCCAACCCTGTCAGATGGGCGCGCCGGTGGGAGTGTGCCGACCACGGCTCAGAATCCCAGGCCGGGGGGCAGGCCCAGGCCTCCGGTGACTTTCTGCATCTCGGCGGCGGCCATGGCCTTGCCCTGTTCGATGGCCTGTTTCACGCCGCTGAGCACGAGATCCTCGAGCATCTCGACATCATCGGGATCGACGACGGCGGGATCGATGCGGATCTCCAGCACGTCTCCGGCTCCGTTGGCCTTGACCTTGATCTTGCCGCCTCCGACGGAGACATCGATGGTTTGCTCGGCCAGTTCGGATTGCAGCGACTGCATTTTCTGCTGCATCTGCTGGGCCTGTTTCATCATCTTGGCAATGTTCATGGTCGGAGTGGTGGTGGGTGGATGGGATTGAACGGGGGTGGGTCAGTCTGGGTCTTTCAGCACGGTGGCTTCAAAGTCGTTGAGGGCTTTGCGGATGAGAGGGTCGTTGTGAAAAGCGGCTTCGATTTCCTCCTGTGTCGGGCCTTCTGCGGGATCGTCGGCGGTGTCGGGCGCGGTTTCCTCGGCCACGTTTTCGCGCGGGGCGTCCGGGGTGGGCGCGGTTTCGACGGGCTCGGCTGTTTCCTCATCCGCCTCGTCGTCAAAACTCTCCAGGACAACTTCCAGGGTGTCGCTGAGCTCGACGCGGAGCTCTGTCGGCTGTCCGGCGAAGCGGGTGAGGGTCTCCTCGATGAGTTCCTTGTGCCGGAGGAGGGAATCGCGGTAAAGCGCCAACTCGGTCGGGTAGCCGATGGCCACCTGCCGCCCCTCGTGTTGGAGAAAGCTGGCGGCGCGGAGCCAGGTTTCGATGAGGGGACGCTGGGCCACGAGGTCCGCGAAGGTGGTCTCCCACAAGATGGTGCCCGCGAGGGGACCCGCGGGGGTGGGGGGGCTGACGGCGGCGGGTGCTTCCGGCTCGGGCTTGGTAGGGACTTCGGGAGCGGGAGTGGCGGCACGGGCCGGTTCCGGCTTGGGGGTCACCACCGGGGGGCTGGGCGTGGCCTGACGCGGTGCTCGCGCGGGCGGTGACGCCGGAGTCGCGGGGGCGGGTGATGCCGGGGCGGGAAAGCCGGACGCGGCCTGGTCGAGCAGGGCGATGACGTCGTCGAGCGAGGTTTCGCCGAGGCCGCGGACGGCTTTGATGAGACCGATCTCGAGATGGAGTTTCTTGTTGGGCGCCCATTTCATCCGCCCGTCGGTCTCGGCGAGCTGGTCGATGAGGTGCAGGAGCCGTTCCACGGAGACGAGGTCGCGCTGTGCCTCCAGGGTGGAGAGCAGTTCGGGGGAGATTTCCTCGGTCTCGGCGCCGGGGTCCACGATCTGGACGAGCAGGAGGCGGAAGTGGGTGATGAGATCGCCGAGGAGTTTCGAGAGATCGCGCCCGGCCTCGCTCTGATCGTGGACTTGCCCGAGGAGGGACGCGTTGTCGCGTCGGAGGATGAGTCCGGCGATCTCGGCGATGGTTTCCAGCGAGTTGAATCCGAAGATCTCAAGCACATCGGCCTCCTGGACGGTGTTGCCGCGGAAAGCGACGAGTTGGTCGAGCATCGACTGGGCATCGCGCATGCCGCCGTCGGCGCCCTTGGCGATGGCGTAGGCGGCGGCCTCGCTAAGATCGATGCCCTCCCGCGAGGCGATGTGGAGGAGGTGATCGGCAATGATCCCGCTGGGGATGCGGCGGAGGTCGAAGCGCTGGCAGCGAGACAGGATGGTGGGCAGGATTTTGTCCGCCTCGGTCGTGGCGAAGATGAATTTCACATGCGGGGGCGGTTCCTCCAGGGTCTTCAGGAGCGCGTTGAACGACTCCTTGGTCAACATGTGGACTTCGTCGATGTAGTAGATCTTGTACTTGCTGGAGGCGGGGGCGAATTTGACGGTGTCGCGGAGGTCGCGGATGTGGTCGATGCCGCGGTTGCTGGCCCCGTCGATCTCGAGCACGTCGAGACTGCGCCCCTCGGCGATCTCGCGGCAGACGTCCTCGTCGGGGTCGAAGTCCACCTTGGGGCCGCCTTTGCAGTTCAGGGCTTTGGCGAGAATGCGGGCGGTCGTGGTCTTGCCGGTGCCGCGGGGGCCGACGAAGAGGTAGGCGTGCGCGAGTCGGTCCTGCTCGATGGCGTTTCGCAGGGTCTGCACGACGTGATCCTGCCCCAGGACGTCTTGAAACGTGCGGGGCCGGTATTTCCGGGCGAAGACCTCGTAGTTGCCTTTGTTCTCACTCACCGGGGGCTACTGTAGGGAATTTTCCCGCAAGGAAAACCGCGAATGTCGGGAAAAAATCCTCCCGAAGGTTCCGCTTGTGATGTGGGCGAGAATTTCGCATAGTGCCGCCTGAAACCATTCGCACCGGGGAACACCGGACACCATGAAACGCAAGACCCTTCGCAACCTGATCCTTTTCGCTTCGAGCGCGTGCGCGCTCGGCCTGGCTGGCTGTGCCACTGACGCCGGCAACACCGGTGGCGGCTACGCGGCCCCGGACCCGCTGGAGCAGCAGATCAAGCTCCAGGAGGGCATGAGCCGGGTGACTCGGAGCCTGACCCCTTTCTGAGTCTCCGCCGAGGGGGGGATCACGCCGCGTCGGGCAAAAAGACGTGGTATTCAAAGCGGGAAATCCTGGCATTAACCCGCCAGGCGGTGATGAACATGGCGGCGCCCGCCGCGAGTACGAATCCGAAGCCGTACCAGGCCTCGTTCGCCAGCACGGTGGCCAGGCTGAGTCCGGCATTGGCGACGGCGAACACGACGCAGGCCACCAGCGCGCCCCGGCGATCATCCAGATAGAACAGGATGGTCATGAGCGCCAGGAAAAGCATGAGAAGGAAGGCGCCGATGACGGTGACGCGAAAAATGCCCTCCTGCAGCGCGCCGATGCCGAGCCAATCGCCGATGCGGTCGGCGTAGATGAGCAAGGCCAGGGTGACAATGGCCTGGACCGAGAGGAGGTGGAGAAAGCCCGAGCGCAGGGAGTCGATCATCTCATCCTTGGCGGCAAGAATGTCGCGCAGGCGGCCACCGCGATTCGTGGCCTCGAAGAAACGACGGAAAGCCCCGGCGAAGTCGGTTTCGAGCCGGAGAAAGAGCACGGTGAGTCCGGGAACGATGGACAGCAGGCTGAGGTAGATGGCCAGGTCGTACTCCGGGGAGGCGTGCAGCACGCCACTGACCCGCTGATTTTCCGCCGAGAGGTGCCAGAAGAGGAACTTGTCGATCCAGATGCCGAGGTTGTAGAGAAAACCGCAGGCGATGAGACCGGGAAATCGGCGGAAATGGCCGAGGAACTCCCAGCTGGCGAGGGGACCGTGTTGGCTGGCCAATTCGCGGCGGAGACAGCCCAGCAGCACGGCGAATATGAGGAGGTGACCGGCGGAAAATCCCGCCAGTCCGGCGGCCAATCCCCAGCGGGAGGCGGCGAACCAGGCGGCGGCGCATCCAAAGGCGTATCCGAAGACAAAGCCCGCCACGATGCCCCGATAGTGCAGCAACACGCTGAGATAGTTGGTGGTCACGAAGATGAGGCACACGTGCACGAAGAGGGAGACGGCGGCGAATTTGTAGAGAAGCGGCTCGGTGGTCATGGCGCCGAAGATCACCCCGCCGACGATCAGGGACAGGATGGCGGTCAGGACCAGGGCGGCGGTGGCGGCGGGCAGTATCCGGTCCGGGGTGTTGGCGGAGACCAGGTCGGCGGCGTGCCGATTGAGCACGTACTGCAGGGCGCCGGTCAGGATCAGGGCCAGGGCGTAGCCGTGGGTGATGGTGGTGGAAAACAGGACGCGTCCCTCCTCGCTGAGCACTCCCTGGAGAGTCAGGTTCAGCAGAATGATGGAGACGATGGAGACGATCCACGGGCCGGTGCTGATGACTCCGGCATGGAGATAGGCGCGCAGGGTCCCGGTGTAGGTCCGGGGGAGCAGCAGTTTGCGAAGTTCAAATCCAATGCCGGCCATGGGTAATCAGGAGTCGGTGCTTGCCGCCAGGGATGGGGTCGGGGTGGCGGCCAGGGTGCGGTAGAGATCGCGGTATTCCTCGATGATGGCCGATTCGGTGTAGGATTGACGCACCCGGGCGAGTCCTGTGTCGCCCATGCGGTCCTGCAGTGCGCGATCACGAATCAACTCGGTCAGCGCCTCGGCCAGGGCGCCGGGATCTCCGACGGGCACGACGCGTCCGGCATCTCCGAGCGCGGGTGATTCGTCCTGGCGCCCTTGTATCAGCTCCGAGCAGGAGCCGACATCGGTGCTGATCACCGGCATGCCAGCGGCGAAGGCTTCCAACACCGCGAAGGGCAGGCCTTCGCTGACGCTGGACAAGACCATGATGTCAAACTCGGGGAGCGCCTGCTCGGGGGTGGCGGGACCGGCGAAATGGGCGAATTCCTTCAAGTTCAGCTCACGGGTCAGATTCTCGCACTCCTCGAAATACGCGGGGTCTTCGTCGGTGGGGCCGACGATGAGAAATCTGGCGCCGGGTTCCTTATCAAGAGTGAGGCGGGCGGCGCGGAGCAGGGTCTTGACGTCCTTGATGGCGACCACGCGACCGAAGAAACCGATGATCCGTCGCTCCGGGAGAGACTCGCGCTTATGTCGCCGGTTTTCCCGGATCGGTTCGAAGCGGCTGAGATCCACCCCGTTGGGAATGACCCGGATGAGATTTGACGGGGCGCCGAATTCGGCCTGGATGTCGGCGTTCTTTTGAAACAGGGAAACGATGGATCCGGCCGAGTGATAGGCGAAGCGGCCGATGTCGATGAAGAAATCGATCCACAATTTGCGTAGCGGGGCGATACCGGACGCGCTGACGGTGCGGGAGGCGTCGGGGCCGGTCCACTCGGCGCGCAACAGTTCCGAGATGCGTTCCCTGACGTAGATGCCGTGCTCGCTCAGCAGGAAACTCGCTCCCGAACGTCCGCGGACGGCGAGCGCCCCGAGCAGACCCGCGTAACCGGTGGACACGGCGTGATAGACGCGGGCTTCGGGCAGTCGCTCGGCCAGTCGCAGCAGGCGCCAGACGGGCTGGCAGAGGAAACGCAAGTTCCAGAAACACTCGATGAACGGGGTCTGCTCGAAATGCCGCACGTAGATTTCCTGCAATAGATCCCAGGTCCCGGGGTGGTTCCAGAAGCGGTCGAAGCTGGTCTTCCCGGCGAGATGAGAAAGGGCCAGAAAGGCGGTGCCGAGTCGGCGATCCGCTTCCGGTTCCGAATAGACGGGCTCCCGGGGGAGCAGCAACTCTCTCAAGGTGTCGTGGGCATTGATCCAGTCTTCGGGTCTGGTGTCGTCGCCCACTCCCTCGGCGAGATTTTTCTCCGCCGGATCGAATAGAAAGACCTCGTGGAACGAGGCCAGGTTGGCGGGCGGTTCGTATTTGGGCGGTCCGGCGGCGGCGCGTTCGGCGCCGATGAACACGACCGAGAAGCGCAGGTCCGGCATCGAGGTCAGGATCTGGTGTACCCAGGTGGATACGCCCCCGCGCACGTAGGGCCAGGTGCCCTCAAGCAACAGGCAGACGTCGGCCGCCGGGGGCGTGGCGGTGGCGCTTGGCGGTTGGGGGGATTCCGGTGACATCGGTAGTGGGGATCAGGCGGCGGCTCGGGTGAGCCAGAAATGGCGCTGGCCGGCGGAGATGCCGGCGGGGCGGCCTTCGCGCTCGAGCCGCTGACAGGCCTCGAACACCCGCTGCCAGTTTCCTAGCGCGGCAAAGTAAGCCAGCTCCAGCCGGTCGGCCTGGTGTTCCGCGCCCGACTGGGCGCAGAGACGTCCATAGAGGTCGGGGATGGGATCGAGCTGGTCGAGATCGATCAGGCAGCGTGCTTTGCCATAGAGACAGGCGGGATCGGTCGGGGAAAGAGTCAGAGCCGCCTCGTAGTGTTCGCGCGCCTCCCGGATCAGGGCGCGGGATTCCTCGGTGCTTCTCAACCCGGCGATGGCGGTGTCCCGGAGAGCGGAGGCCAATCTTTCGCGGTTGGCCAGCGCCTCGGGGCCGGTGTCGTCCAGGGCCTTGCGCAACTCCTCCAACTCGCGCTCGCGGTTCTCGAAAATCGCCGACAGCGCGCCTTGGGCGTAGAGTTGGGTGCGGGTGTCGGGTTGGTGTCGCAGGTGTCGGAGGATTTTCAGGGAGCGTCTGTCCACGCATTGGCGGAGCAGCGGGGAGGCGAGTCTCTGGGCGGGCAGATGACCGTGACGCAGGGAGACGGAGAGGGGGCGATCCAGGGGAAAGGCGCCCGGATGCGTGAGCAGGGCCACCTCGTCGAGGGGATTGCCGAGTTGGATGAGATCGCTCAAGCCGCCCGATGTGGCGCGACGCGCGCCTCCCGCCACCAACCAGCCCGCGACCAAACTGCCGAGTACCGGAGTGAGCAGGCACAGCACGCCGGCCAGGAGGCTGAGGGAGGCGATGCCGACCTGCTCCCGGGTCTTGGGATTCAGGCGCACCGCCGCTATCGCGATGGCGACCACCGCGAGATGGATGGCGGCGGCGGCTGGCAGAGCGGGGAGGGAGTCCGAGCCGATGCGCTGTATCCCCACCAGCAGCGCGGCGACATCGAGGCCGGCGAGCAGGGCGAAGACGATCAGCAACGGGAGTTGGGCCATGGCGGGGCGGAACTGGGAGTCTTGCGCGGGATCAGTCCGCGGCGACGGGAGTGGCGGCATCTTCAGCGGTCGCGTTGCCGGGCGCGGGTGCCGCGGCGTGGGCTTGGATGGCGCCGGTTTCGGCGGATGGGCGCGGATTTTTCGGCTCGGAAACGATCCGGCGGGCCTCCTCCAGCGAGAACACCCGGAAACGCACCGCGCGACCGGCATCGCCGATTCGCTCCACCCATTGGCGGGCGGTACTTTCAGCCGCCGAGGTGGAGGGGGCGGGGGAAATCACCCCGATCGCCAGTGGGATCGTCTGGCCGTCGCCAACCGCCCCGATCTTGTCACCGGGAGGCACCACCTGGCGCAGGCTCTCGACGAACGCGGCGAGTACGGATGGCTCGGCATTCGGATCCGCCGCGAACAATACGAGTTGTCCGGGCAGTCCGTGATTGGTCTCCAGCCGATGCGCCAGTTCGATCTGATGGCTGAATTCCTGACGGGGTAGAATGGGGCCGCGCCCCCCGGCGGGATCCGCGTGTTCCAGTTCGGCGGGCTCCATGCGGCTGAGGGTCCAGCGGAAAATCGCCTCGATACGGGAGAGGGTTTCCCAGCGGATGGAGCCAAACTCCATCCGGGAGATCAGCAACAGGGCGCGTGGGCCGGTGCGCGAGGCGGCATTCATCTGCCAGGGGATGGCGGCCAGGTGGGCGCGGGACATTTCATCGCGCCCCGTGGTCGAGGGGACTCCTCCGTCCCAGGTCGATTTCCAGGTGGCAATTTCCCCGGACTCGAGCGCGGCCTCGGCCAAGGTGGCGCCGGGATCGGGGAGGACGGGAGGAAACACCAGGTCACCGGTTCCCGTGGTGGCGATGCGGGAGAGGCTGCGATGTCTGCCGGTGTCATCCCGATAAATGGCGGCGGAGATCACCCCGAACTCGCGAGTGAAGAGCGCCAACAATCCCTCCTCGAATCGCCCGTGCTGATCCGCGAAGAGGCGCTGCAACTCGGTGGTTAGGGAAATGGTCTCCGCCCCGTGCAGGAGCAGCGACTCCTGAAGTCTGGAGTCGTTGGCCCGGTAGAGCGCCCTACCCTCCTCCAGCGACTGGTTGCGCTCCGCCAGCGTGATGGCCTGCCGACGTAGGCGCTCCGCCGGTCCCCACACCAGTCGATGGACGATGGCGCCAACGGCGCCCGCGATGAGCAGGGCCAGGAAATAGTAGGGTTTGGCCGAAAACAGCGCCTGGGGACTCATGTTGCCCAACGCCCACTGCAGGCCCAGTACACCGGCCGCCGCGAGCAGGGCACCCACCAATCCGGCCGCCGCGCCGTGCCGTCCGCCCAGAAAGAATGGCAGCAGCAGCCAGGGGGTGGGATTGAGGCGTTGCCATCCGGGATCGGATTGGCTGAAAAACCAGTTGGCTCCGATAAGCAGCGCCAGCAGGACGATGGCGTCCATGGGTACCGTTCTCCACGGAGTGTCCGGGCGGGTGAGTGCCGCGATCTCCTCGCGGATGTTGTCAGGCCTCGTGCTGGTCGTCATTTCCTGAGCTGGCGTCCCAATCAATAGTAGGTCTTCACTCCGATGGTTCCGACAAAGACCTCGGAGTCGTCGTTGCTCGCCCCGGTTCCGTCCGAGTAGTAGCCGCCCTCGATGATCAGGTCGATGGTATCGGTTAGGGAGTAGTCCACCCCGGCGGTGAAATGGTAGTCCCATTCATCATCCGAGAAGTCGAAATACAGGCCGGTCCCGGCGTAGGCGTAGAGCCGGGATCCCAACTGCGCCTCGTAGGAAAGGCTCAGCCCGTGCGGGTGATAGCTCGGCTCGATGAGATCGGCCCCGAGGAGACGTCCCTCGGCGGGGAGTCCGTTGTAACCCAGGCGGGCGACTTCCGCTTCGGAGATCCGGGCGGCGTCGAAGCTTTCGTAGTTGGCTTGGTAGGAAAGGTAGATCTGCCGGGTTTGGGTCACGTTTTCCCAAATCGGGCGTCCCACCTCGAGGGAGGCGCCCCAGCCATCGCCGAGATCCGCCCCGTCGGCCTCGACCGTGCGGCCAAAGACGCCGGCGGAGGCCTCGAAGCGCCCGGGCAGAGGCAACGTCACCGAACCACTGACCCGATTCTCCACCCCGTTCAGCGCGATCAATTGCAGGGAGTCGATGGCGGGAATGTTGCCGTCCACCGACAGCTCGTATCCCAGCACCCCAATGTGAGTGGCCTCGCGGCCGTAGGACACGCCCCAGGTCAGTTCGCTGTGCTCTCCGCCGCCGACGCGGGCTTCCACATAGGACAGGTTGTCGTCGAGGTACTTTCTGACAAACGCCACCGCGCCCAGAAAGTCACCGCCATCTCGACGGAGGGAGCGCTCGTTGGTCAGGTCCACATCGTAGGCCCAACCCCGGAAACCCCCGTGCATCCCGTCCCCCAGCGGGGCCGAGGCCTGGGCGGTGGCCATGCGGGCGTCGCCCTCGTTTTCGCTGAGAAACTCGAGATTCGCCGCCACGTGGGCGGCGCGCATCTGGGAGACTTCCCGTCCCGCGATGACGGCTTGCTCGCGGACATGGGCGGGGACGGTGCTGTCCTTCGCCAATTCCGCGTAGGCGGCGGCGGAGTCGTCCAGGCGTCCGACCGCCCGGAGCGATTCGGCGAGGGCGTCCTGGGCCGGGTAGGCCTGTCCCTTGTAGTGCTTGGCCTTGATCGCCTCCAGCATGGGGAGGGCCTCCATGTAGTGGTAGTTAGGCACCAGCGCCTGCGCGTAGAGAAGCTGAACTTCGAGATCTTCGGGGTATTTCCGCCGCAACGCGTCGGCGTGGGCCAGGGCCTCGGCGTCGCGGTGTTTCTCGATCATCTGATAACCCGCCGCGATGGCCTCGAGTTTGTCGATCTCGACGATGCCGGCGCGGGCCAGCGCTTTGGATGACTCGGGGGCGGATTTCGAGGAAACCACACGCTGATAAGCCTCTCTCGCCGCGGCGAGATTGCCGGTGGTGCCGTAGGCGTCGCCCAACTCTACCTCAAAGGGGAAATCCTTCCCGGCAAACTGTCCGGCGCGCTCCTTCTCCATCAGCACGATCACTTCGGGATACTTGCCGGCCAGGATCAGCGCGTCGATGCGGTTCTCCAGCGCCTCGTGGGGTCCGGGAGGATCGTCGTTGAGATCCATGGCCTCCCGCGCAATCTCCGCGTCGGTCATGGGCAGTGCACCGTCGGGGTCGCGTTTGCGCAACTCGGCGGTCAGCGCGGCGATCATGTTCGCGTTGTTCAGTCGGGCGTAGATTCCCAGCAGATCGCGGACATATTCTGTGGACAACTCGGGGAGCCGATTGAGTATGGCCTCGTCTCCGGGCAGGTCACCTGCCGAGGTCGCGGGGGTAGTCTCCGCCGCGGGGGGCGGGTCCGACTTTTCCGGGGCCGGAACAACGTCCTGGGCCACGGAGTGGGGGCGCGAGAGACTCGCGAAAGCGGTCGCCAAGGCGATCGTGTGGTGGAGGAAACGATGACGGGACGATACGGAAAACGTCGCCGCGAATCGCCTTCGGGCGGTTAACGGATTTTGGTCCATTGAGTGGTCGCTGAGTGGTGCAGCGAGACCACCTTAGTTAAGGTGTCTTAAATATCAAGCTTCATCTAAAATTTTCGTAATTTAATTAGTTGACCGTGATACCGGCTCGTGTGGAGCGCCGATTTTCTTCAACTGGACAGCCAAAACAGGCGCCGCCATGTTTGAGGATCCTCCGCGGTGAACCAGCGGAGTCCGCGCATGAATCTTGAACTCAAAGACAAAGTGATTCTGGTGACTGGCGGCGCCAGAGGCATCGGTGAAGCCATTGTCCGTACCCTGGTGATCGAGGGGGCGCTGCCGGTCATCCTCGACCGCAGACCGCGAGAGGACTGCGCCGCCCTACTCTCGGAACTGGCCATCGAGCACGCCGATGGCGCCTATCTGGAAGTCGATCTCACCGAGCCCGATCAGGTGGCCGAGGCCGTCCGGCACACCCTGGTGCGTTTTGAATCGATCGACGGACTGGTCAACAATGCCGGGGTCAACGACGGGCGCGGACTCGGCGCCACGCCGGCGCAGTTTCGCGAATCGCTGGAGCGGAATCTCGTGCAATGCTTCACCGCCGCCCACTTCGCGGCACCCTACCTGAGGAACTCGCCGTCCGGGGCCATCGTGAACATCGGCAGCAAGGTCGCCTGGACCGGGCAGGGGGGCACCTCCGGCTACGCGGCTTCCAAAGGCGGACTGGCGGCGCTTACCCGCGAGTGGGCTCTCGATCTGGCGGCCGATGGCGTCCGGGTGAACATGGTCGTGCCCGCCGAGGTCTGGACTCCGATGTATGACGACTGGCTCTCCACCCAGCCCGATCCCACCGGACGACGTCGGGAAATCGAGCGCCGCATCCCGCTCGGACAGCGCATGACCGAGCCCCAGGAGATCGCCGACACCGTCGCCTTTCTCCTCAGCGCCCGCGCCGCCCACACCACCGGACAGATCCTGTTCGTCGACGGGGGCTACACCCACCTGGATCGCGCCTATCGTGTCGGCGACGAGAACTGACAGAGAATTGCTTGTTTGGGAAAATCGGAATTTCTCCAATTGTCAGAATTTTCCCCGCGCCTCTCTCCGGCATCCAGTGTATCATGGCGCCCCATGTCTTTGACCTCTCTCCCCAAGACCGATCCCACCTCCATCCTGCGTTATCGCGACGGTATCTACGCGGCCGATCTGCTGACCGCCGCCATTGTTGAATTCGATTTCTTTACCCGTCTCGCGGCGAATCCGGGTTCGTTTGATGAGGTGTGCGCGATGATGAAATGGGCGCCGCGCCCCGCCGATGTCCTGATCACTCTGGGCAAGGCCAACGGCTATCTATCCGAGGGACTTGAGGGGACCATCCAGGTCACCGGGCTGGCGCGTGAACACTTGGTCACCGATTCCCCGTGGTCTCTGGCCGGCTACTACCAATCGCTGAAGGACCGGCCAGTGGTGAAGGATTTCGCCCGCGTGTTGAAAACCGGCAAACCGGCTCAGTGGAGCGGGCATGAGAAAGCCGAGGACGACTGGCACGGAGCCATGCGCGACAAGTCGTTTGCCATCGCCTTCACCGCCGCCATGGACTGTCGCGGGGTCTTTCTTGGCAAAGCGCTCGCCGATCACCTGGCCGCCGATCTCTCGGACCGCCGCTGCGTACTCGATATCGGGGGCGGCTCCGGGGTCTATGCCTGCGCGCTTGCCGCGAACCATCCGCACCTCACCGCCTATGTCATCGAGCAGGAGCCCGTCGATGCCCTGGCGGCGGAAAAGATCGCCGAGCGTGGCTTGGCCGACCGGGTGGGTGTGCTCGCCGGCGACATGTTTGCCGGCGGTTGGCCGACCGAAGCGGATGTGCACCTGTTCTCGAATGTCATGCACGACTGGGACACTCCGGAGATCGCCGTCCTGCTGGGGAACTCCGCCGAGGCGCTGCCCTCCGGCGGACTGGTCATCATTCACGAGACCTTTCTCAACGCGGAAAAGACCGGCCCGCTTCCGGTGGCGGAGTATTCCTGCATCCTGGCCCACTCCACCCAGGGGCGCTGCTACAGCAACCGCGAGATGGGGGATCTGCTCGAGGCCGCCGGATTCGCCGATATCCGCTCCTTCGACACCGCCGGAGATCGCGGGGTGGTCATGGCGAGAAAGCCCTGATTTGGTCCGGCTCAGTCCCGCGGGGGAGTCTTCCCGATTTCCGTGTCACCCTCCGAGGGCATCGACCGCTCCTCGCCGGCGGGCGCCGGGGATTTATTGACGCCGTTTTCCGCCTGCCCCGGCATCAGGTAAAAGCCCACCGCCAGCATGGCCGAGGCTGTGCCTCCGGCATACATCCAGTGGCGTGCGGGCACCCCGTGAAGCCACGTGGAGACCCGTTCCAGCAGGAGACCGCGCGCCGAGAGTCTCAGTATCTCCGAACGCTGGCGCTCCTTGAAACGCTCGATGAAATCCTCGTAGTAGCCCTCGGGTGGCTGCTCGTAGCGTTTCAGCCGCAGGAGGCGCTCGATGTCCTTGTATTCGCTCATGACGGGGATCGATCAGTGACGGGCAAACTGGCGAGAAAAGGCGATGAATCAACGGCGGAATTCCTCGAGATAATTCTGCAACTGGCGGTGGGCGTAATGGAGGCGCGAGCGGACCGTGCCTTCGGAGATTCCCAGGATGCCGCTGATCTCCGCGTGCGGGAGTCCCTGGATGTCATACATGGTCACCACCGCCCTGTGGTCATCAGACAGCGCCTGCATGGCGGCGTTCAATCTTTGCTGCAGCTCGTGGAGATTCGCCTCCCGCACCGGATCCGTTCGCGAGGTGGTTTCGATGAATTCCTCGTCGTTCTCGATCGCGAGGTCGAGATCGTCCAGGCTTAGCTTGCGTTGGCGTCCGCGCTTCTTGAGGAAATTCAGCGACATGTTCACCGCGATCGAATAGATCCAGGTGTAGAAGGCGGATTTGCCCTGGAATCTCTTCAGCGAGCGGTAGGCCTTGGCGAAGACCTCCTGGAGGATGTCGTGGGTGTCTTCCCGGTTCGAGGTCATGTGGTAGACCAGCCCGTAGAGGCGGGGCGTGTATTTCACCACCAGTTCGTCAAAGGCGGCGGTGTCGCCGCCGCGTGCCCGCTCCACCAAGTCCCGATCCTCATCCGGCTTGCGCATTTTGCGCCCGGTGGCGGGGGTGGCTGGGGGGTGACTCATGCGTGGCTACCATCGGTCTCACACCCCGTGATGACAATGCCAAAGTCCCGCGTCGAAGAGGGTTGGGTCGCGGACCATACCCTGTTGGATGGACGATGGAAGACGCCGGGTTTTACGCGCCGCCGCGCCGTTTGAAGAAGGCGTGCAGGGCCGGGAGGTAGTCCTCATCGGTGCTGAGCGCGATCTTGTCGACCGCGAGTCGGCGGAACTGGGCGTCGAGTTCGTCCTGCCAGCGGGCGGCTTCCAGGGCGTAGGCGCGGCGGAGCTTGGGGCTGGAGGTGTTGATCTCGATCTGCTCCCCGGTCTCGGGATCCTCCAGGCGCACACGACCGGCGGCGGGCAGGGCCTGCTCGGCGGGATCGGTGACCTGAATGGCGACAATGTCGTGCTGGCGGCTGACGGTTTTCAACTCACCGGCGATGTCGCCGGGAAAGAGGAAATCGGATATCAGAAACACCAGAGACCGGCGGCGCATGTGGTTCTGCAGGATGTGCACCGGCGGGGCCAGATCGGTCTGATGTCGCAGGGGGCGATGGTAGAGAATCTCCCGGATCAGGCGCAGGGCGTGGGAACTGCCTTTCTTGGCCGGCACGAACAGCTCGATCTCGTCCGTGAACAGGATCAGGCCCACCTTGTCCTTGTTCTGCAGGGCGCTGAAGGCGAGCAGGGCGGCGATCTCGGCCATCAGCTCGCGCTTGCTGGGTCCGTGGCTGCCGTAGTTGCCCGAGGCGCTGACGTCGATGGCGAGGAAGACGGTCAGCTCGCGCTGCTCGACGAATTTTTTCACGAAGGGCGCGCCCATGCGAGCGGTCACGTTCCAATCGATGGAGCGGACCTCGTCCCCTGGCTGGTATTCGCGGAAATCCTCGAAGTCGATACCCTCGCCCTTGAAGCAACTGTGGTATTCCCCGCCGATACTCTCGCGCACCAGTCCGCGCGTCCGCAGTTCGATCTTGCGGATCTTGCGGAGGATGTCGGTGATCTCTGGCTTGTCGGCTTCGATGGCGGGCATGGAGGCTCTGACAGGAGTAACAGGATTTGGAGAATTGGCAACCGCGTCCGACCGCGCGGTGTCGCGGACTTTGGGGGAATGATCCCGCCTTGCCCGCCTCAATTCCCGTCGAGGTAACTCTGCAAGCTCTCCTTCAACTGCACTCGCGCGCGGAAGAGTAGGCTCTTCACGGCGGGGAGGGAGAGTTTGAGAATGTCGCCGATCTCCTCGTAGGGCATCTCCTCATAGCGGCGCAGGATCACCGCCAGGCGCTGCTTTTCCGGCAACTGCTGGATGGCGTGGTCCACGGCCCGCTCCAGTTCGCGCTGGAGGGCGGCGTTGTCGGGATTCCGTGAGCTGTCGTCGGGAGTGCCAATGTGGAAATCGTCCTCGCGTTCGTTGATGGATACCGCCGGTTTGCGCTGGCGGCGGCGCATTTCGTTGAACACCAGATTGCGGGTGATGGTGAACAGCCAGGTGGTGAACTTCGCCTGCGGCTCGTAGCGTTTGGCCGATTTCCAGATGCGGACAAAGACCTGCTGGGCGATGTCCTCGGCGTCGTCGGGGCTGCCCAGCATCTTGGCCACCGTGCCGATGACGGCGTGCTGGTGGATCTCGACCAATTCCTCGAAGGCGCGCAGATCGCCCTCCTTCACCCGGAGCATGAGGGCCACGTGGTGCTCGTTGGAGTGCGCCAGTTCCTCGTCGATCTCCTCTCCGGCGCGGGCATCGTCGGAAAGATCGGGGGTGTCGTCCATGGCGGGTCGGGAAAATACGGGGCGCCGACGAGACGGATCGATGCCCGCGCCAGCGTTAAATTCCAGAGTTGTTGCGGTGATTGCCAGCGTTTTTTAGGGGTGGTTGGAATGATCCAACCCTCGCGCGGGGGGCAAGTTTCAAGATTTTTTCCCCGGCGCAAAGCACTTGATCGCGAGGCGGTTTCGTGTCCTGTCTGCTGTCCCGCCCGCATTCTCTTACGTCTCCCCGTCATTGCCGTGTCAGCCACGACTCTCCATCGCGATTTCGCGTTTCTCAAATCCGGTTCCGGTCGCTTCCTTTGCGGCTCGGGTCCTTTCGAGGCTATGGGCGCGCCTCCGGAGGACGGGCGGGCGGCTTTCTACATCAACGATTTCCAGTTGGGCGATCCGTCCCCGTGGAAGGTGCCGGCCCACACCTTCGAGACGGCGGATGTCCGCCACCTGCTGCCGGACAACGGCTCGACCCCGCTCCCGGCGGTGGAGTGGCACGGGCTGCGTGACGGCGGATTTCGCGAGGTCTATGAGGAAATCCAGGCCGCCATTCAGGCCGGCACCCTGGAGAAATCCGTGCCCGTGATCACCGAACATGGCCACCTAAACGGGGGCGATCCGGCCGCCCTGCTCAAGGCCATCAACAGCGCCGCCAGGGAGCTTCGCGGCTACGGTTTCCGCCTCGGCGAGGCCGGGATGGTCGGCGCCACCCCGGAACAGCTCTTTCATGTGCACGACGGGCTGCTGGAGACCATGGCCCTGGCCGGGACCGCCCCAAAACACGAGGCGGGCGATTTTCTCAACGACGCCAAGGAGATCCTCGAGCACGAGTTCGTCGCGGCTTATCTGGTGGAGAAACTTTCCGAGCTGGGAGAGATCGAGCGCGAGGCCCGGAGCGTGATGGATCTGGGGTCGCTGGTGCATTTCCTCTCCCGCATCCGGGTGCGGCTGCGGGATCCGCATCCCGATCTCGACGCGCTCATTCGCCTGATGCATCCCACCCCCGCGCTCGGCGCCTATCCCCGGGGTGAGGGCGCCCTGAGGATGCTGTGCCAGTTTCGCGAGCGGCTGAAGGCGCCGCCACATTTCGGGGCGCCTTTCGGGGTGCTGTGGGGAGGGGTCTTTCGCTGCGTGGTCGCCATCCGCAATGTGTCCTGGTCGGGCAACGACATGTTTCTGCCGTCCGGCTGCGGCATCATTCGCGAGAGCCGATTCGACCGAGAATGGAGGGAGCTGGCGCTGAAGCGCAATTCGGTGAAGGCTTTGCTGGGGGTGTGATGCGAGTGAGCAACTGCCAGTTTGCAACCCGTCCTCACTGGCGCACATTGGACACGTCATGCACTCCGATCTCCTCGACGCGATGTTGGATTCCCCGGTGTTGCCGGAGTTGATCCAGGAGGCCCAGCGTGCGCTGGGTCGGGAGCGGAAAATGCGGGAGAAATTCTACCGCGACATCACACCCGAACAGAAATGGGAGTTCATTCAGGGCGAGATCGTCATGCATTCCCCGGCGCTGAATCGGCACCTCTCGGCCAGTCAGCACCTTTTCAAATTGCTGGACACCTTCGTCAGCGTGCATCGTCTCGGCCTGGTCAGGCATGAAAAAGCGATGACCACCTTTCCTCGCAACGATTACGAACCGGACGTGATGTTTTTTGGCCCGGCGAAGGCGGCGCTGGTGGAGCCGGACACACTGCGCTTTCCCATCCCGGATTTGATCGTTGAAGTCGTGTCGCCCACCACCGAGGCCCGGGATCGGGGCATCAAATTTCAGGATTATGCCCTGCACGGAGTGGCCGAGTACTGGATCGTCGATCCCATGGCCGAGACGGTCGAGACCTATCGTCTGGCGGATGACGCCTATCCGCCGGTCGAGCGTCAGGCCACCGGTACCGTGGGCAGTGACGTGGTCCCCGGGTTCGAGGTGAACGTGCGCGCCTTGTTCGATGAGGCGGAAAACCTCGCCGCGCTGCGGTCCATCTTGGCCGCCGGTTGACTCTGGCTGTCCGTCTCGGAATGTCCAACGCCCCACTCGCCGCCATCGTTCTCGAGGAAGCACTCGCGTGGGGGGTGCGCGATTTCGTGGTCTGCACGGGTGCGCGCAACGCGCCTCTGGTGCTGCCGTTGCTGGAGGCACCGGAGCCCGTCAAGGTCTGGCGCCATTTCGAGGAAAGGGCGGCGGCTTTTTTCGCCCTCGGTCTGGCGAAGCGCGATCGACGCCCGGTCGCGGTGGTGACCACCTCGGGCACGGCGGTGGCGGAACTGCTCCCGGCGGTCATCGAAGCCCACTACAGCGGCGTGCCGCTGGTGCTCGTCACGGCGGATCGACCGAAACGCTTCCGCGCCACCGGCGCGCCACAGGCCATCGAGCAGGCCCACCTGTTCGGGGCCTACAGCGAGGGCTGTTTCGATGTGGAGGCGGCGGAGGATTTTCCGGTGGGATTTCCGTGGAATCGAGCCCGCCCCATCCAGGTCAATCCCTGCTTCGAGGAGCCGAAAGCGGGGGAGGTTGCCGAGGTCGATTGGGATGACTACCTGGCGCGCGGGGCGGCGCCATTCGTGGCGCCCGTTCAACCCTCTTCCTTCCCGGACTCGACCCTGTTGAGTCGATTCATGAACGATTTTTCCGACGGCGTGGTCTTGCTGGGGGAGATCGCGGCCGATGATCGGGAAGGCGTGGCGGACTTTCTGGAAAGACTCGGCGCCCCGATCTGGGCTGAGGCGACCAGCGGGCTGCGGGAGTCGGAGCGGCTGATACCGCTACTGTTGCCCGGTGGTGATCGGGTCTTTCGGGAATGGTGTCCCGCGAAAGTGTTGAGAATCGGCGGGGTGCCGAGCGCGCGCTTCTGGCGGGATCTCGAGGATAGGCCGGGGACAGCCGTTCTCTCGGTCACGCGAACCGGATTTCCCGGCCTGGCGCGCGGGTGCGAGACGACAGGATGGCTGGATTTTTCCGGGATGGAAGTGGGCTCCCGCGGTTCGGAAAGACCGGCCATGGAGGAATCGGACGACGAATGGGACAGCTACCCGGCCGGCGAGCCTTTCCTGATGCGGACCCTCTCCGAGCAGATCCCGAGTGACGCGCTGATTTTTGTCGGCAACAGCCTGCCGATTCGGGCGTGGAACCTGGCGGCGAGCCGGACCAGGGCGCATCCCCATGTCTTCGCCAACCGCGGTGCGAACGGGATCGATGGCGAACTCTCCACCTTCCTCGGGATGAGCGAAGGCGTCGAGGAAGCCTGGGGCATCTTCGGCGACTTGACGACGCTCTATGACGCGACGGCTCCATGGGTCATGGATCAACTTTCGCCAGGGAAACGACGCATCGTGATCGCCAACAACGGCGGTGGCCGCATTTTCTCGAAGCTGCCCGCCCTATCACAACTTGGCGAGGGGGGGAAACACGTGACCGAAAATCGGCATCAGCACGATTTCGCCGGCTGGGCGTCGATGTGGCGGCTGGATTACCGACGGGCCGATCACGTCGGCTCACTCGATGCGGTAGGTCTGGGGGATCACGCCGTGATCGAGTTTCAAGCCGGCCTTTGATGATTCACGCGCTTCACGGAAATCTCGGCTCCCCGCGCGATTGGGATGCGCTGGCATTGCCGGACTTGCGGGCCGTCGATCTCTGGGCTTGGCAGGAGCGATTTCCCGGGATCACGCTGGAGGCTTTCGGGGAATGCTTTGCGGAGGAGGTGGCGGCGAGCGATCCGGAGCCGGTGCTGCTGGGTTATTCCCTCGGCGGGCGCTTGGCCCTGCGGGCGATGGCGGCGCGACCCGACTTGTGGAAGGCGGTGGTGTTGGTATCGACACATCCTGGACTGACGGGGGAAGCTGAGAAAAACGAGCGCCTCGAGAGGGATCGGGAGTGGGCCGGACGGGCGCGGGATCTGCCGTGGGAGGAATTTCTCGACCTCTGGAATGCGCAGGAAGTGTTGGCGGGACAGCCGATTCCAACGGGACAACGGGAGTTGGAAAATCGGCGCGAGGCGGTGGCGCGGGCCTTCGAATCGTGGTCGCTGGGGAGCCGGGAGGCGATGACAAAGGTGCTGGAGGGGGTGCCATTTCCCGTGCTGATCGTGACCGGGAAGGACGATGAGAAATTCTCGAAGCTGGCGAAGCGGTTTGCCGGCGTGGGGGAGCGGATCGAGTGGAAACAAGTTCCGGGGTGCGGGCATCGGGTGCCGATGGAGGCGCCGGAGCGCTTGCGGGAAATGATCGGAGAATGGTTGGCGCGGTAAGGCGGAAATTATTGCGAGTGCCGCGTCTCGCCCGATGCGGTCGATCAAGGTGATCATCGCGCTCCCGGGTTCACCGAACTTTTCCCTGTGCCATTTCGGCGGATCGTGGTTTGTTGGCGGTCGAGATGTCGAAGCCTCCCCGACGAGACAATTTTTGGAACGAAAAGGCGCCGCGCTATCGCAAGTACCGCGGGGCCAGTGATCGGGCGCTGGCGGAGTTTCGCGGATACTGGGAGCCGGACGACACCAGCCAGTTCGCCCATGACGAGATCGGGGATGTGATCGGGTCGACGCTGAAAAAGCTCGGGCTGAAGAGCCGGTTCGATGAGGATCAGGTGAAAGCCGCGTGGCGGGAGATCGTGGGGGAGTTCGTCTCGCAGAATTCGCAACCGGTGGGGGTGAATCGCAAGGTGCTGCTCGTGCAGGTGCTGCAGCCGGCGGTGCATTACACCCTGGAGCGGATGAAGGGGCAGATTTTGCAAAAGATGCAGGCTCGTTTCGGCCGGGACCATATCCGCGAGGTGCGATTCCGCATCGGCTGAAATGATGACTCCCGATCTTATTCGCATCCGAGGCTTGAGGGTATCCACGCGCGTGGGGGTGCCGGACGAGGAGCGGGCGGAGCCGCAGACGGTGGCGGTGGATGTGACCCTGGTGCCGACCACGGATCTCAGCGGGCTCGGGGACGAGATCGGGCGGACGGTGGATTACTTCGAGGTGTCCGAGGTGCTGAAGCGGGTGGCCGCCGAGGGCGAGCGTCGATTGATCGAGACGCTGGCGGAGGATTTCGCGCGGGCGACCCTGGCCTTTCCGGGAGTCGAGTCGGTGACGGTGGAAATTCGCAAGTTCATCCTGCCGGAGACCGATTGGGTGTCGGTTACGGTGAGCTTGCCGAGGTAGCACTGGCGGGGCCGCCGCAATCCGCCGGGGCATTCGATGGTTTGGCCAGCGACCGCCTCAGTCGTGTGGAGTCCGTCAGTATCAATGGCGTGGGGCAGAATGCCGCCATTTATACCTTTGCGGAGAATATC
This sequence comes from uncultured Verrucomicrobiales bacterium, assembly GCA_964439145.1. GTDB lineage: Bacteria > Verrucomicrobiota > Verrucomicrobiia > Verrucomicrobiales > DEV007 > JAEUHH01. Next base: position 15,950 of record CAYTNL010000032.1, on the reverse strand, counting down.
GCGCTCTGTAGCCGGTCGGTGGGTGTGGCGCGGGCCGACCTGCGCGGGCTTGGAAGCCCACGGGACGGGCACGGGCTTGGAAGCCCATGCTACGGGGTGTGGGGAGACGATGCCAAGAGAGGGCGAGAGCTTGGCGGAAGGTGTCGGGCTTTTGTAGCCGGCCTCATTGAGGCCGGTCGTCAGTGGTCTCGGCGGTAGACCGGGCTGCGCGGGCTTGGAAGCCCACGGGACGGGCTATTCGGCGGCCTTCTTTGTCGCGCTTTTCTTTTTGGCGGGTTCGCGCGGCGGGAATTCCCAGTTGAGGATGCGACGGGCGGTGGGATTGCAGGTGAGATGGGCCTTGAAGGGGCGGCCTTTCTTCGAGATGAAATGCTCGATGAGATCGGTCTTGCCCTCGGTGAAGAATTTGAGCGCCTGGTCGCGGGGAATCCGGTATTTGCACATTTCTTTGGCCAGGCGGCCCTTGCACTTCTCTCCCTTGACCCGCTCGCCGCATACGTAGGAGGTGGGGGTCTCGTAGATGTCGCCCTTTTTGCAGACGGGACAGGGGCAGAGTTTGTTTTCGGGCAGGATGGCCTCGGCCTCGGCCTCTTCCTCGGGGCTTTTCTGAAAGACGAAGGAGGGCTTGAGGCCTGTCTTTTTGTCCTCGACCAACTCGACGGCGGCGTCGAAGGGCTGCTTGAAGCGGCTGAGGAATCCGGTGAGGGGGCCGACGTGTTTGGTGGTGAGCAGTTCGCGAGCCTCGGCCTCGGTGAAGGGGCGGGTGGCGACTACTTTGGGAAGGCTGAATCCGCAGTCGGGTTGGCGGCATTTGTAGCGGACCTCGTCCTGGCCCAGGCTCGGTGCGCCGCAAACGGGGCAGGGGGCGGCGAATTCGGGATACTCGCGCTCCAGGGAATCGCGGGCGGCAGTCTTGGCGGTGGCGACGACGTCCTCGGTAAGGCGCCGGATCTGGGCCATGAAGGTGGGGCGGTCGAGCCGGCCCTGCTCCATCTCTTTGAGTTTGTGCTCCCATTCGCCGGTCATCTCGGGCGAGGTGAGGATGTTGATGCCCATGTCGCGCAGTTGGTCGATGACGCGGACGCCGCGGTTGCTGACGAACAGCTCGCGGCCCTGGCGACTGACGTATTTGTCGAGGATGAGTCCCTCGATGATGGCGGCGCGGGTGGCGGGAGTGCCCAGTCCGCGCTCGCTCATGGCTTCGCGCAGTTCGTCATCGTCGACTCGCTTGCCGGCGGTCTCCATGGCGGAGAGGAGGGTACTCTCGTTGTAGCGGGCGGGGGGGCGAGTCTCTTTGTCCTCGACGCGCACTTCGTGGGCGGAGGCGGCCTCGCCGGCGGCCACGGCCACCAGGGTCTTGCCGCCGCCGCTTTCACTCTCCTCGTCCTGGGATTCTTTGCCGTAGACTTCGAGCCATCCGGCGACGACTAGGATTTTCCCGTCGGAGCGGAAGGCGTCCTGTCCGATGCGGGAGATGCGGGTGGTGATCTCGAACTCGGCGTGGGGATAGAAGGCGGCGATGAAACGCCGCGTCACCATGTCGTAGATTTTCTGCTCGTCGGCGTCGAGCTTTTTGGGAAACTGGCCGGTGGGAATGATGGCGAAGTGGTCGCTGACTTTGGCGCCGTTGAAGACGCGGCGGTTTTTCCCGGTGATCCACTGGCTGGCCACGGCTTTGGCGGCGAAGGGGGGGAGGTTGGTGAGGGCTCCGCCGCTCTCGTCGGCGATTTTTTTCATGGTGCCCTCGGTGGTGGCGACGTAGTCGTCGGGCAGGTAGCGGGAATCGGTCCGCGGGTAGGTGAGGGCTTTGTGGGTCTCGTAGAGACGCTGGGCGAGTTGCAGGGTGCGGCGTGCGCTGTAGCCGAAGCGACCGTTGGCCTCGCGCTGGAGCGAGGTGAGGTCGTAGAGCATGGGCGGAGTCTGCTTGGTCGGCTTTTTCTTTTCCTCGACGACAGCGGTCCGCCCCTGGCAACGGGCGACGATGGCCTCGGCGGCCGCGCGATCCCAGAGCCGCTCGGGGCGGGCGTGGGAGTCGTCCTCGGTTTTCTTGAAGCTCTCGTCGAACCAGCGTCCGGGGTAGCGACCGGCGGCGACGTCGAAGTCGGCGTGGACTTCGTGGTAGGATCGGGCGACGAACTGCTCGATCTCTTTCTCCCGCTCGGCGAGCAGGGCGAGGGTGGGGGTCTGGACGCGACCGACGGGGGTCTTGTTGAAGCCGCCGTAGCGGGAGTTGTAGGCCGTCATGGCCCGGGTGGAGTTGATGCCCACGAGCCAGTCGCTCTCGGAGCGGCAGACGGCGGCGGCGGCGAGCGGTCGCATTTCCTCGTCGCTGCGCAGGTGGCGCCAAGCCTCGAGGATGGACTGGTTGGTCATGGACTGCATCCAGAGGCGGCGGGTGGGCTTGTCCACTCCGGCGAGTTTGATGATGTAGCGAAAGATGAGCTCGCCCTCGCGCCCGGCGTCACAGGCGTTGATGATCTCATCGACGTCCTTGCGCTTCATGAGGCGCTTGAGCAGGGCGAAGCGGGCCTTGTTGCCCTCGATGGGTTGGAGTTCGAACTCGCCGGGGATGACGGGGAGACAGTCGAACTTCCAGGGCAGGGTCTTGCCGTCGGCGGTGGTGGGCAGGGCCTGCTCGACGAGGTGCCCCACCGCAGAGGAGATGATGTAGCCCTCGTTTTCGAAAAAATCCTTCTCTTTTTGAAACTTGCCGACCGAGGGCTCAGCGCCGAGAACTCGGGCGAGATCGGTGGCGACGCTGGGTTTTTCTGCGATGATGAGTGTCTTGCCCATGGGCGGAGGGAGGGTTCGAAAAGCCTTGCATGGCTGAATCACGATAGAGCAGCCGTCAACCAAGTTTTACAAAGTATTTGCCGGGCAGCTGTTTTATGAGCCGCTTCATCTCCAGTTTCAAGAGGCTGGCGGAGACGACGGCGCTGGGCAGGGAGGCGCTCTCAATGAGGGTGTCGATGGGCAGGGTGTCGTCGCCGAGAGCGGCCAGCAGGGCGCGCTCGGCCTCGTCGAGGGGCGGACTGGTGTCTGGTGCTGACGGGCCCAACTCCAGCTCTGTCTGGCGCGGTGGCGGGGGGAGGAGCAATTCCATGTCGTCGAGCACATCGCGGCTGTCGATGACCAGTTTGGCTCCCTCCTGGATGAGGCGGTTGCAGCCTTCCGAGGACGGACGGTCGATGGGGCCGGGCACGGCGTAGACATTGCGTCCCTGCTCCATGGCCTGATTGGCGGTGATGAGGGCGCCGCTGCGAGCGGGGGCCTCCACCACGAGGATGCCTCGGCTCATGCCGGAGACGATGCGGTTGCGCAGGGGGAAGGACTGGCGGTCGGGCACGTAAAGCACGGGAAACTCGGAGAGGACGGCGCCGTGTTCCGCGATGCGCTCGGCGAGGGGGGCGTTTTCCGGAGGGTAGAGGTGACCGATGCCCGAGCCGAGCACGGCGATGGTGCGTCCGTTGGCGGCGAGGGCGGCCTCGTGGGCGGCGGTATCGATGCCGCGGGCGAGTCCGGAAAGGATGGTGACCCCGGCGTGGGCGAGTTGGAAGGAAAGCCGCCGCGCGGCCTCGCGTCCGTAGTGGGTGATTCGTCTGGAGCCGACCACGGCGATGGCGTGCTGGTCGCGCGGCAGGATTTTCCCCTTTATATAGAGCAGGTGCGGGGGATCGTGAATGTTCCGCAAGGCGGCGGGGTAGGCGTCGTCATCGAGGGTGAGCAAGCCCACGCCGTGTTCGCGCATCCGGCGTTGCTCTTCGGTGATGTCGACGAGGTTTTCCCAATCGCGGATGGAGTCGGCCATCTCGTCGCCGATACCGGGGACGGATTTCAGCTCCGCCGGGCTCGCCGCGAGGATGCGCTCCGGCCCGCCGAATCGCTCCAGCAGGCGCCGCACACGGATGGGGCCGATGCGGGGCAGGAGATTGAGGGCAAGGAAGGCTTCGGTGCGGGTCACTGCGGGGGGAGGGCGATGGACAGGGTTGGGTCAGTGACCATACAGGGTAAGAAGCGCGTCCTCGACGGCGCGATGGGGCACCTGGTCGCTGAGGTAGGCGTCGCCCAGGCCTCGGAGCAGGACGAAGCGCACCCGGCCTTCCTCGAATTTCTTGTCTCGCCCCATGGCCTCCAGCACGGCGGCGCGGGAGAGATCCGTCGACAGGGAGATGGGTAGCTCGAAGGCGCGCAGGGCGGCGATGAGCCGATCCGAGTCCTTGCGCGACAGTCCCCCGTAGCAGACGGAGAGGCGGGCGGCGGCGACGAGTCCGAGGCTGATGGCTTCGCCGTGAAGAAAACGGCCGTAGCCCCCGGCGCTCTCGATGCCGTGGCCGAGAGTGTGGCCGAAATTGAGCAGGGCGCGGACGCCGCTGGTTTCCTTCTCGTCCTCCTCGACGACGGCGGCCTTGATGGCGACGTTGCGCGCGATGAGGGGGACGAGTTTTTCCCGCCGGGTGCCGAGTTCCTCGACCCGCGAGAGCAGTCCGGCGTCGCGGATGGCGGCGTGCTTGATGATCTCGGCGAAGCCCTCGTTGTATTCGCGGTCGGGCAGGCTCTGGAGCGTGGCCACATCGGCGACCACGAGCCGGGGCTGGTGAAAGGCGCCGAGGAGGTTCTTGCCCTCGGGTGTGTTGACCCCGGTCTTGCCGCCGACGGAGCTGTCGACCTGGGCGACGACGGTGGTGGGGATCTGGACGAAGGGTATGCCGCGCTGGAAGATGGCGGCGGCGAACCCGGCGAGGTCGCCGACGACACCTCCGCCAAGGGCGATGAGGAAGGATTTCCGGTCGAGACCGGCGCGCAGCATCTGGCGGCAGACATCGGTGACGACTTCCATCGACTTGGAGGCTTCGCCGGCGGGGATCACGATCTCCACGATCTCATAGCCCGCCTCGCGCAGCGGAGCGGTGACGGCTTCACCGTAGAGTGGCGCGACGTTGCTGTCGGTTACCAGGGCGGCGCGTTTCCGAAAGTCGCCGGATTCTTCGAGGAATTCGGGCAGCCGGGCGAGAATGCCCTCGCCGATCACGACATCATAGCGATCATGATCGAGCGAGAGAGTGACGCGTTTGACGCCGTCGTATTCGGAAATGTCAGGCATGGGGCGGGGAATCTGGCGCGGTCATGGGAAGGGGGCAAACGCTTTCGAGGACGGGACGGATTCTGGGTGACGGTTCGCGCTAGCCCACGGTACGGATTTTTCGTATCAGCCGGTTCCTGGTTTACGAGGGGAACGATCCGATTTGCCGCGAATTTCCTGCCGAGGACTTTGGGGACAGGGTTCTGAAAAGATCCCTCACATGAAAAAAGCGAAACTGGTTGATGTCTGGCGGGCGGTGGTCGTGACGGCGCTCTTGGGCATGGCGGGTCACGCGGCGCGGGCACAGGTGCCCGAGGCCGAATGGCTGCAACGTCGATCCGCCCTCACCGCCACGGGAAACGCGGTGACTCACACGGGCTCGACCCTGGTGGCGGTGGGAGAGAGCGGCAAGGCGAGCGTGTCGGAGAATGGCACCACTTGGCGCGCCGTTCAGACTCCGGTGCGGACCGGCCTCAACGCCGTCGCGCACGGCGATGGCACTCTGGTGGCGGCCGCGGACAAGGGCCAACTTGCCATCTCCGAGAACGAGGGGCGGACGTGGGAGAAGAAGCAACTGGAGTTCGCCCCCAACCACATCCTGACCATCGACATGGAAACGGTCCATGAGGCGGAAGGACGCTGGGTGGTGGCGGGGAAAAGCGGAGTGATGTTGTCGTCCACGGACACCGAAAACTGGAACACGGTGATCAGCGGCACCGCCGACAACATCAAGTCGCTGACCCACGCGAACGGGCTCTGGGTTTCCGCGGGCGACAACAACTCCTTCGGCTACTCTTGGGACGGCACCAACTGGACCAGTGGAAACATGGATCTCGGCGGTGACCATGACTTCCAGAGCGTGACCTATTCGCAGGGGCAGTTCATCGCGGTGGCCTCGGACGGATTCGTGGCTCGCTCAAACACCGGCGAGGCCGACTGGCAGGGAGAGATCGTCCCCGGGATGGCCGGGGCCAAAGCGATCACGGCCGGCATGGACCGCTTCGTCGTGGTGACCCAGAACGGCGGTGTGATCTCCTCGCCGGATGGCCGGAACTGGACGGTGGAGGACAACACCTTCGGAGGAAATGGAATTGCCTTCGGCGGCGACAGCTTCGTCACGGTCGGCCCGCGGGGCGCCTTCTACCAGTCGCCGCCCCTTTTCGGACCGCGGCCGGGAGGCAGCTGGGATCATCCCGGCGCCCTGTTCGATGAGGGACAGCCGATCGCTCCGCTCATCAGCCTGCCGCGTTTCTCGGTGAACACCGCTTCGCTCGACCTGGTGCTGGAGGGCGTGCTTTTCCGGATGAAAACGAACGGCCCCACCATCCTCGGTCGCCTGGTTTTCAATCGTCAACCGGGCGACGACGAGCCGGGGATGTTCGGGGTCGGCTGGCATTTTGAATACGAATCCCGCATCGAGGTCTCGGGCGGTGCGGCGACGGTCGTTTCCGGCACGGGCGGGAAAACGGTTTTCCGCAATCCGACCGACTTCGTTCCCTCGCCGAGCGCGCCGGTGGTCTTCACTTCGCCGGAAGGAAATTTCGACACGCTGACCAGCTTCGGAACCTGGTGGGAGCTGAAGGAAAAGGACACCAAGCTGGTGCGGCGCTTCGACCAGGCGGATCCGGACTACCCGGCCCGGCTTTCGAAGATCACGGACCGGAACGGCAACGTGATCGTCATTGTGGTGAATCAGATGACGGGCGTGATCTCGCAGATTCGCGACGGCGACGGGGGAAGCGGGTTCCGCACCATCACCTTCGCCAACGCCGGCGGGCAGTGGCAGATCGGGCTGCCGGACAACAGACATGTTGATCTCACCGTGGTGAGTGGAAATGGACAGGATCGTCTCGTGGCCATTCGCGACATGGCCGGGAACCGGGCCGCCTACAGTTACAATAGCGAGGGCTACCTGACCCAGTTGACCATTCTCGGACTGCCCAACATGATTTTCCGCTATCAACCTCGTTCCGGCGAGGCGGGGCAGATGCTGAGCGAGGTCAACGAGGGGCTCCGCCAGACGACCTACGAGTTCGTGAAGAATTCCTACGGCACCGTGCGACGTCGGGAACCCGACGGCACCGTGACGACCATCGAGTCGAAGGATGGTCGGATGACGCGGGTGGTCGATCCGGCCGGGGCGATCCGGAAGATCGCCTACCAGAATCGTCTGCCCGTCCGTTACACCGAGCCCTCGGGAGCGACCGCGGAGTGGGAATACGACGAGCGGGGAAATCCGGTGAAAGTGACCGACGCCCTGGGACGGGTGACGCTTTACACCTACGACTGGAGGGATAATCTGCTCACCCGCAAGAACGCCCTGAACTGGACGACGACCTACCAGTACGACACCGCCAGCAACCTGACGCGGATCACCACCCCGATGGGATTCGGCACCGTCCTGAGCTACGACACCAAGGGACGCCTCCAGTCCCTGCGCGACGCGCGGCTGAACGTGACCTCCTTCGGCTACGACGGCTTCGGCAATCTGACCAGCATCACCAACGCCAACACACAGACCACCCAGTTCCACTACGCGGCGAGCGGGATGATGTTCACCGGCATCACCGATGCGCGCGGGCACCGGAAGGACGTCCAACTCGACGACAACGAGCGGATCGCGCGGACGATCTACTCCTCGGTCACGGGGACGCCGGAGATGAATCACGCCTTCGACGCCTTCTGGCAGACTTCGCAGACGGATGAACTGGGGCACCTGACCTCGGTGGAGCGGAACCTGCATGGATTCATCACCGCCGTCACCACGCCGCTCGGGCATACGCGCACCACGGACTACGACGCCGACGACCACCCCGTGGCGCGAACCGACGCGGTGGGGCGCACCTGGAAAGTCGCCTACGACGCACTCGGCCGGCCCCTGGTTTCCGAGAATCCGGAGGGAGCCCGTATCTCTCGGCGTTACGATGCCGATGGTCGCCTCGCGGCCATCACCGATCCCGCGCGGGCGGTGACGACCTTTTCCTACGATGCGGCGGACCAGCTGAAATCGGTCCGTCATCCGGATCGCTCACTCATTCTCTACGATTGGGATGCCCTCGGGCGGATCAGCCGGATCACGAATACCCGGAACCAGGAAGTCTTTCAGCAGTTCGACCCCGATGGGCGCCTGATCGGCATCCGGCATGGCACCACCACCACGGCGACCTTCCTCTACGACGCGGTGGGAAACCTGACCCGGGCGACCGACGCGGACAACACCGCGACCCTCTACGAATACGACAACGTCAATCGCCTGACCCGGATCACGGAGACGAACTCGGGAAAACAGGTCCAGATCGCCTACGACGCCACCGGGAACGCCACCCAGATGACCTATCCGGATGGCACGGTGCTCACCTACACCTACGACGACTACAACCGAGTCCCCATCCCGTCCTCCGTCGCGGCCGACGGGGCCGGCACCGGTCGGGAAAAGGCCAATCGTGTGGTGGGCATGGCATGGAGCGGGGGACGGACGGCCGCTTTCCAGATCGACAAGGCGGCGCGGCTTTCTCGCGAAACCCATCCGAACGGCTGGACCAGCGACTACGTCTTCGACGCGGACAGCCGATTGATGGCGCTTTGGCATAATAGTCCGTCGGATGCCGTGACGACCGTGCAAAGCGGGTATGACGCCTCGGGCAAAGTCGTCTTCGAGGAAGTCGATCATCCCGTGGCGCCACCGTTGCCCGACACATCGACCGCCTCCTTCGACGGCGCCAACAAGCTGAAACGCTGGAACGGCAGACCGGTCAGCCACGACGCAGACGGAAACGTGACCGACAGCGGCGACGGGAGATTCACCGCCACCTACGACGCGGAGAATCGGCCGGTGGCGATGAGCATCAACGGTCAGGCCATCACCCTGACCTACAACGCCCTCGGGCTGCGAGCTTCGAAAACGATGGGCGGTGTGACCACACGCTACTGCTACGATCCGAGCGGCAGGCTGCTATTCGAGTGGGACACCGCCGGAATACGCAATCATCTCTACCGCGGAGCGCGCCTCTATGCCGTGGGCAGTCTCGCGAACGGCTACCGCTACCTGCACCCGGATCGAAACGGAAACATCGTCGCCATTTCCAATGACGCCGGCGCCGTGGTGGAGACGCTCGCCTACGGTCCGCACGGGCTCGCGGCCACCGAGTCCGAGACCGAGCCGCTTGGGGCAGCCTTCGTCGGTGCCTACGGTGTCGGGCATGACGGCGGAGGCATCCATCACATGGGGCACCGGCTCTATGACGCCACCACCGGTCGATTCCTGCAGCGGGATCCCTCCGGATTCCAGGGCGGAGCCAATCTCTTTCTCTACGCCAACGGCGATCCCCTCAACGCGATCGATCCCTCCGGTCTCTGGAGCCTGAAACGAACCGCCGCCGGGCTCCTCAACGTCGGGTATGGTGCCTTCAAAGTGGCCGCGGGCTACGCCGCCTATCAGACTGGTGTCCTGTCCTGGTGGGGCGCCGGCTCTGCCGCGCTCGGTGCGAAGCGCATCGTCGATGGAGGAAAACTCGCCTACAAGGGCGTCACCGGCGCCGACGATGACGAGCAGTACGGCTGGAAAGACATGGGCAAGGACGTGGCCGATCCCAGCGGAGGCATCCGCAATACTGCGGAAAGCGGCTCGGACTACCTCCAGAAGAAGGTGAACGATGCCCTACAGGAAGCCAGCACTCCGGAGGAGGACTCCACCGATTACGTCGATCCCGGTGACGACGGCGGTCTCGCCTTCGATGAGATGCTTCTCGAATGATCATCCAACCCGGCCAGGCATGAAAACCAACGCCCCAATCCTCCCGCACCCTCCCGCCATGTCCGCGATTGTCTGCGGCTTCATCGCCCTCGCGTGCCTCCTGTCCGTGGAACCCGCCAGGGCCGGCACTTCCATCACCTATGACAAAGTCGGCCGCCCCACCAGCCTCACTTATGACGACGGATCGCGGGTGGACTACGTCTACGACAAACTCGGCAACGTCCTGTCCGTCCGCACCCGAGCCGTATCGCCGCCCGTCGCCCGGGTCACCACCGGCATCACCGGCCTCGTCGGAGATGCCATCGACGACTACGGCATCGTCACCGACCGGCCCGCGGACGTCGTCGGCTACGTGGTGCGTGGGCTTCCGGCGGGTTTGAAAGCCAACACGGGCAAGGCGGTGAACCGGGACGGCAAGGCTCCCGGCGTCATCTACGGCACTCCGGTGAAGGAGGGGAAATTCGTGGTATTGGTATCGGCGAGGAGCGCGACGGGGATCGGACCAGTTGCGGCGTTGCCAGTCGAGATTGAAAATCCCTTCCTCGCCAGGGTGGATGAAGGGAGGCTCGATGGCAGCTACAGCGTCTCTTTGCCACCGCCCGCCGGATCAAATGAATTCGGCGGATTGCTACAGGTCAAACTCTCCGGGGTAGGAGTCTTCACGGGAACGATTCTCTGGGATGGGCTCACGCATCGTTTCCGGGGGCGGATCGATCCGATCACCGGCGCTTCCGGGCCGATCAACATCAATCGCCGTGCCCCTCTCGGACCGCTCACGGTGGGGCTGACGCTCACGATGGACGGTGAAAATCGAGGGAAACTCGCGGTGGTGGTGGATGGCGGAGGCGCTCCAGTCGTCGCGACGGGATGGGGGCATCGTTGGAGTGCGGCCGATGGGCTGCCGGGATACGTGACCACCCGCAATGAGGTCTACAACGTCGCTCTTGCCGGAGATCCGGCGACCGCGGGGGACAATGCGTTTCCCCAGGGAGTGGGTTTCATCGCGATCAAGATCACGAGCGCCGGGGTCGGTCAATTGAAAGGTCGGCTCTCCGACGGGACTGCCGTGGCGGGGGCGCGTCCGCTGCTTCCGGATGGCTCGATGCCTGTCCACATCCTTCTGTATCGGGGAGGTGGCGTTTTCAGCGGGGAAGTTCTGATCGATCCGGAAAGCGATTTCGGGGTGGGGGACAATACCGTGGGTGGCACGATCCTCTGGAAGCGGCCCGCCGGGGGAGGCCTGCTCTACGCCGCCGGATTCCGCACGGAACTGACCTTGATGGGCGGGATCTATACCGCACCCGCACAAGGCACTCGGGTGCTTGATCTCGGCGACGGACTCTTTCACGACCCCATCCGGCTGAATTTCGCCCGGGGTGGCCTCACGCTGCCTCTCAGCGAGGCCGTGGCTCTGTCACCGACCAACGCCGTCGAACTGATCTTCCCGAACGACAACGCCATCGTGCTGCGGGTGACCGCCGCGACGGGATTGGTCAGTGGCCGTTTTCTCGATGGGACCCGCCGCGCGAATTATCAGGCTCTCATCTTGCCGGCTACCGCGTCCGAGCCATCCGAGGCCCACGGATGGTTTCTGTTACCGGGCACCACGAGGACGGATCCGACGCTGTCGGGGTCGGTTTTCTTCGGGCGACCGTGATCATCCGGAGATTGGTGACAACTGTCCGAGAATGCGCTCCGCCAACCGATGGGCAGTCTCGTCCTGTCCCGCGGGTAATTCCAGGAAAGCGGATTCCCGCCGGAACCAGGTGCCCTGCCGCTTGGCGTAGCGGCGGGTGGCTTGCTGGATGCGGGCGATGGCCTCGGCCTCGGTGATATCGCCGGCCAGGAGCGAGCGAATCTCGGCGAGACCGATGGCCTTGGCGGCGGTGAGGGAGAGTTCGGCATTCTCCAGCGTGCGAATCTCCTCGACCACGCCGGCGGTGAACATGGCAAGGGTGCGGTGGTTGATCCGGTCGTAGAGATCGGAACGCTCCCGGGTCAGCACGAAGCCCCGAATTTTCGGCCGACTGATAGCGAAGTCGCTTTTCAGTAAGGACGCGGGCCTGCCGGCGAGGTGGGTAATCTCGAGATTCCGGGTCACATATCGGCGGTTCTTGAGATTCGTGGTCGCGGCGCCCGCCGGATCTGCTTTCCGGTAGCGGTCGATTAGTTCATCGAGAGAGAGCGCTTCCAGCTCGGCCCGCAGTGTTGGTGAGGCCGGGGGGGTGTCCGCCAATCCATGGGTCAAGGCTTTCAGATAGAGACCGCTGCCTCCGACGACGATGGGTTGGGCACCCCGGCGCGCAAGGTCATCGATGAGAGGCCGGGCGAGCGCGGCGTAGCGGGCGGCATCACAGCTCTCGGAAAGATCGAGCGCGCCGAACAGATGGTGGGGCAGGCGGCTCCGGTCCTCCTCGGAGGGCGCCGCGCTCAGGATCTCGTAGCCGCGGTAGATCTGGTATGCGTCGGCGTTGACGATGACGGCGTTGCCCAAGTGAGTGCCCAGTGCCATGGCCACGGCGCTTTTCCCGGAACCGGTGGGGCCGACCAGGTAGATCGCGGGATCGATGGGGGCGGTCATCGGGGCTGTTGGAGAAAAAAAAGGGACGGCGTCGCCGCCGTCCCTGTGGGGAAATACACCGGACCGCCGGTTGGCGTGACCGGAGTGATATCAGGCCGCGGCCACGCTGTCGCTATCGCTCTCGGCCTCGTCTTCGTTCTTGGCGCCGGTGACGAGCAACTGGCGGCCCATGAAGTCCTGGTCGTGCAGCACGGCCACGGCGCGGCGGGCTTCGTCGATGTGACCCATTTCCACGAATCCGAAGCCTTTCGACTGCTGGGTCCGGGGATTGGTCACGATCTCGACGCTCACCACGGAGCCAACGCCGCGAAACAGCTCCTCGAGGTCATCCTCCTGGGCCTGGTAGTCGAGGTTGCCGACGTAGAGTCGTGAACTGGTGACTTCGACCAGGGAGGGTTTCCGGGCGGGACGAGGTTTCGGAGTCGTCGCGGTCGCGGGGGCGGCGACAGGCTTCTGCCGCGCGGGGGAGGCTGAAGCCGGTTTTCTCCCGCCGCCGCTTTTCGGTTTACCGAGCAAGCCGAAAGTGAGGAAGGAAAGAATGCGTTGGCCGAGGGTCGGCTGGGGGGGCTTGCGGGGGCCGCGTCCCCTGCGGGAACCTCCCTGCTTGTTGCCGCCGCGGGGCCGGGTGTTGCCGGAGCCTTGCTGGCGGTTTGCGCCGGTCCGCTCGTCCGAGCCGCCTTTGTTGCGGTTGCGATTCCTGTTACGGTTGCGGTTGCGATTCCGACCGCTGCCAGCCGGGCGATCGCCCCCCTGGCCTGATGGGCGGCCGCTCTGGCCGCCTGGGTTTGATGATTCCATGGGATATCGAAGTGTTTGAGAGCCCTTCCGGTGAGGAGAGGGCGGGTTGGGATGGAGGACGGAGCCGTCCATCGAGGCGAACGTGTGGTCGTCCGTCGGTCTCGATTTTCGATCGAATCGATGGCTGGGGAGCCTGGTGGCGCGGATGGGCCGGCGGGATAGCCGGTGAGCGCCGGGGCGAGCCATCGGAAAACTCCGTCGTGAAGTCGGGCAGCAGCGGGACCGTATCACCGCCCCGCCCGAAGATGCCGACCACCGCGTCGCGGAGGCCGGTCGAGGCGGGCCCACCGGAGGCGGGGACGCGAATCGTGTCCGGAAAACAGGCTGGGAGGATAGGGTCCATGTCACATCAGGAGATGTCGCCGAGTGACGTGCTCCTGCCACGGGGCATACTAGTTCACCCCCGGGGATCGGCAAGCGAACTGTTGGGGGCCGGGACCGAATCAGGCGCCGCCAATGGTGAGCCACCCCACCATGTCCTCGACACTGACGATGCCGACCGGGCGCCCGCGATCATTGTAAACCGCCGAGATCTGATGGCCGGCGCGCCGCAGCCTCCGCATCACCGCGATGGCGCTCTCCCCCGGGGCGCTCCGCACCAGCTTGTGGCGGTAGGGCTGCACGGTACCGCCCTTGATGCCCTCTCGGAGGAGTTCCATGATGTCGATGAGCCCGACCAGATCGCCGTTGGGTGCCATCACCGGAAATTGGTCAAACCCCGTCTCCCGTCCCAGCGCCACCACGGTCGCCACCGGCATCTCCTGGGGAATGGCGGTGACTTTGGATAGCGGCAGCATGACGTCGCTGACGTGCAGTTGGCGGAAGTCGAGGACCCCCTGAATCATGCGGGTCTCCCGGGCGGTGAGTGATCCCCGGCGCTCCAGCACCTCGGTCAGTGCCCGGAATTCCTCCCGAGAAGTGCCTGGTTCGGCGCCCGTGTTGTCGGAAATCCGTCGCTGGAGCCACAAGCCGGGCATCGCGAGCAGCAGCAGCAGGATGGGCCGGAGTCCGTAGTGAAGCAGAATCAGGAGGGGCAGGAAAACTATCATGAGCCGGATCGGCGCCCTCTTGAAGACCGCTTTGGGCAGCAGCTCTATCCAGACCACGTACACCGGCAGCGTCACCGCGAATGCCGCCAGGTAGCCCCAGGCGCCGAGCCAGCTTACGGTCTTGATCGTGATCAGGGCGAAGGCGAAGAGATTGACCGCCGCGTTGCCCAGTAGAATGCCGGCCAGCAGTTGATGTTTGCGGGCCATCATCCGCTCCAGCAGGCGGGCCCGGCGTTTGCCCTCTTTGGCCATGTGCCGCAGACGGGCGGGACTGTGGGACAGGATGGCGCTCTCCAATCCGGACAGGAGAAAGGATGTCAGCAGGGAGACGGTGATGGTGAGGAGAAAAGGCACGGGTGGGGTCAGGGATTGGCGTTGCCCGAGGCGGCGGAGTTTTCCTCCAGCAGCTCCACCTCCACCGAGGTGATGCGTTGGGCGAGGCGGCGGCGCACGGTGATGCGCAGCCCGTCGATCTCGACCGCGGTGCCGGGGCGGGGCACATACCCGAGAGCGTTGAAGGCGAGGCCACCGATGGTGTCCAGCCCCTCATGATCGAGAGTGACCCCAAGAGCCTCGCCGATCTCGTCGAGTCGCGCGTCACCGTCCGCCCGCAGTTTCCCGGGAGCGATCAATTCGTAGGATTCCTCCTGATGCGGAGCCGGCGCGGCATTGGCGAGGATTTCCTCCACCATGTCCGCGTGCGTGAGTAATCCCTCCACCCCGCCGTATTCATCCAGCACCACGACGAGACTCCGCGGCACGCCCAGGTAGTCTCGGAAAGCTTCGAGTGCGTTCATCGTTTCCGGGATGAACACCGGCGCCGAAAAGTGATCGCGGAGCCGTGATTCGGGAGCGAAGAGCCAAGCTTTCACATCGAGCACCCCGACCACCACATCCGGTCCGCCCTCATACACGGGCACCCGCCAGTGCCAGCGCGGGGCGGATCGCAGCAAATCCAGAGCCTCCGGGGCGGAGGCGTCGGCAGGGACCATGAGAGTGTCCACCCGGGGAGTCATGCAATCCTTGGCGGTCTTGTTTCCCAGTCGGATGATCTCCTGGATGATCTCGCTTTCCGACGGGGCCAGCACTCCTTCCTCGCGGCGCATTTCGATGAGGGTTTCGATTTCGTCATCGTTCAGTTCCGGTCGGGATTGGAGGGGAAAAGGCAGCAGAAAACGGGTCAGTCGTTCCGTGACCCCCTCCAACGAGGCGGAGAAGCGCTCCAGCGCCGGGGAGAGTATGACCAGAGGCTTCAGGAACCATTGAAACGTGCGAGCCGGAGCCGCCATGGCGGCCAGAGAGGGGATCAACTCGCCGACCAGGACCAGACCACCGAAGAGAGCCAACGCCGACCAACCGGGATGCCCCGGAAAGAAAGGGCCATGCTCCCGCAGCAGCAGCAATCCGAGCACGGCGATGGCGAGATTCAGCACCGAACCGAGGAGAACGATCTGGTGCAGGCTTCGCCGCGGTTGGCGGGCGATGGCGCGCATCATGCCCGCCAGGTCGGGATGGCTCTGGCCGATGACCGCCACATGATGTTCCTTCAGCGACAGTAGCGCCGTCTCCACCGCCGAGATCACCGCCGAAAGCAGGGTGGTGGCGATCAGGAGAGCCGAGGTGAAAACGAGAGGCGCTAGCAGCCTGTCGGACTTAGGCGAGTGACAATTGCAGGTGAAAAGGTAACCT
>CAYTNL010000031.1:0-62593 GCA_964439145.1 uncultured Verrucomicrobiales bacterium | reverse complement strand
GCATCGGACGCGGCATCCACCGCCGCACGGGCGCCTCCGGAGCCTTGGTTTTGAACGACTTGAGCCAAAATCGCCCGCTGTGGCCGGTTTGGGACCGAAGAGGGTTGGGTCTGAGACCTAAGAGGGTTGGGTCGGGGACCCGAAAGGGTTGAAACCGCTCCATTCCCGCCCGTCGCCGAAGCGACCGAGTACCGATCACGATCAACAATTCAACGTCAAAGGCCTGGCACCCCTGATCGGGGGCGCGCCTTCGACTGCGGGTTAAAAGTTGTGTTACCAGTGATCATTCGAACTCAAGGCGGATCAGGGGTTGCCAGCGCTGGCTTGTTGGGCATTGGATTCAATAAGGCCGACATCGGCAGCAAAATCCTCGAACGACGAGTGAGTCTGCTTCCATGAATGGCTAGGCTTCCTGCCGTGCCATGTCCACTTCAGATACATTACCACCGGCTCACTGGTCGTCTCGTAGTAGAGAATGATTGGCGAGTCTGATCCCATTCCGAAGTCTGCTATGATCAGTGCTCTCTCGTAGTCGATCTGACCCACATTGGTAAGGTCAGTCATCCACCATGCGTTCCCATCAAGCACTTCGTCTCCAATCGAATGGAATGGCGGCGGCATCAGAATCAATTGATTATCGTCCACCGACAAACGGTGAGCTGCGGAATCTCCAAGGTTAAACATGCCCCCGCACAGTGTCCCCGTGGGTGTCCACTTGCCGGACCGAATCAGGTCAGCTAGCAAGCTGGGAATTGGCAGGTCACTGGTCATCATCATTTTCTGCCCAACGTTTGAGGAATCTCAGCCCGAACTGAGGGCGCGACTCCGATTAGAGGATAAGAATTCGAATCAGAGAAGTCAATCAACTCGGGGCGTGATCGGGCTTGAGATCTCCGCCTTGTTAGCCTCACTATTTGAGCGGCGTATTCGAATCTTAGAGCACAAAAACATCGTGACAAATGGCGATGAGAATAGAACTCCAATACACCAATAAGGAATCGAAAAGTACGAAACGCCTCCGAAATAAGGTTTGGCGAATACACATCCGAGAAACTCGCTCAATGAAATAGGAGTTTCCGTAGTTGGAAAATCAGTAAAGGGGCTACCAGGATCTGTTTCCACAAATCGATGCTTTATTCCAGTGCCTGGCAACGAGCCAAAACCGGGCATCGCAGTTATTCTCCCGCTTTCGATTTCAAAATAGCATGTCTTCCCTCTTACATGGAGAGCTGCTTCGATTTTCTGTCGCATTGTAAATCCAACGAAACAGAAGAAACCGACCGCGATGATCGCAATCGCGATGGAAGGGTATTTCATCTTCTAAGGCTAACAGTCTTTATTCGTATCCCCACGCAACGTGATATCACGCGGGGCCTTCTCACCAGAGGCTGCCCGGGAAGCCTTGATTTGGCAAGGTTTTTGTCGGGTGGCGTGCGGATATCGGGGGATGGATCGGGACGGGATTCGGACGCGGCGCGGGTGCTGATATCACGACGCCAACCCGGAATCGACACGGGCCGAAAAGGGGGGCGCGTGGGGCAGTTTCCGGGGTTTCCCCGGTTCGCCGGGTTTCGGGGCGGAAGGGAACAGGGGCGGGATCCTCGTGGACGCCACCGGTAGGGACGCACCGCCGGGGCGTCCGCGGCACGGACACGGGGCGGACGCCTCGGCGAGGCGTCCCTACCCGCGGTCCCCTGCCCTCGACCAACTTCCCTCGGCGCCCCTACCCGCTCGTCCCCGGCCGCGCGGCACCCACGAAAAAACCCGGCCGCGCATCGCGTGACCGGGTTTTTCGAAATCCACTGTCAGTCTCGCCGACTCACTCGGCCTTCGGGGTGTCGGGACCGTCTTCGGGCAGCTCGGGCTTCTTGATGTATTCCTGATCGACCTCGCCTTTGAGCGCCTTGAGGAACTCGATGATGGAGGCGGTCTCCTCGTCGGTGAGGACATGGCCCTGCTGGTGCTCGGCCATTTTCTTCACCATCTCCTCGAGGGTGGCGACGGAGCCGTCGTGCAGGTAGGGGCCGGTCTCGGTGATGTTGCGCAGGCTGGGCACTTTGAAGAAACCCTCCATGGCCTCGAAGCCCTCGACGGCGGCGCGGCCTTTGTCCTCGGTGGGCCAGGGTTTCACGAGTCCGAGCTTCTGATACATGTGGCCGCCGACGCCGGCGCCCTGGTGGCAGGTGATGCAGCCTTTGTTGATGAAGAGGTTGAGTCCCTCTTTCTGCGCGTCGGTGAGGGCGCTGTCGTCGCCTTTCAAATAGGCGTCCCAGGGGGCGGGGGTGAGGAGTCGACGCTCGAAGGCGCCGATGGCTTTGCCCACATTCTCGTAGGTGAGGGGCTGGTCCTCGTCGGGAAAGGCGGCTTTGAACCGCTCGACGTAGCCGGGGATGGAATGGAGCACTTTGAGGACGTAGCCTTCGTCGGGCATGCCCATCTCGATGGGATTGAGGACGGGGCCGATGGCCTGGGCCTCTACATCGGGGGCGCGGCCATCCCAGAACTGGGCGATGTGGATGGCGGCGTTGTAGACGGTGGGGGCGGAACGGCCGCCTTTCTGCTGACCGATGCCGGTGGAGACGGGGGCGCCATCGTCGCCGTAGCTGGCGAGGTCGTGGCAGGTGTTGCAGGAGACGGAGCGATCTTTGGAAAGGCGGGTATCGTAGTAGAGCATCCGACCCAGGTCGATCTTGGCGTCGGTGGCCGGATTGTCGGGACTGTCGGCGGTCTCGGGCAGGGGTTGGAACATGCCGAGCATGGCGCGATTGACCTGGACTTCAGCCTGGGCGGTGACCGCGAAGGCGGCGGCGGCGGTCAGGACGGGGATGAATGCGAGACTTTTCATGGTTTGACTCTATAACTGGCGGTCGATACGTTTTCAACCCGAAGCCGGGCGCGAAATCTCCGCGTTTGCGCGCGTTTTTTCGTGATCCGATCTGCTTTTTCCCTTTGCTCGCCATGGCCCGTCCTTCTGATTTCGCGAACAATGATCCTTTCACGGGGCTGCAACTGCTGTCGGACGACGCCTACGCGTCGCTGGGCTCGATGGAGTCGGCGGACTGGTCGAGCGCTCCGTCGAAGTCGGCGCCGTGGCGGGAGTATGTGCCCGGTCTGGCGCTGGCGGGCGCGCTCGCGGCGGCGGCGGTGGTGGCCAGCGGCTGGATGCCGGCCTCGCTGCCGGTGGGGGGCTCGGTGCTGGCGCTGGTGGCCGCCATCCTGGTGCGCAACGCGCTGCCGGTGTCGGCGGCGCGCTTCGCCACGGGCTGCCGGTGGATCGTGTCGCGGGTGATCCCGGTGGCGATCGTGGCGCTGGGGGCGGGGCTGAATCTGGCGATACTGGCCACGGACGGGCTCCGCTTTCTGGGCTACATCGTGGCGGCGGTGGCGGCATCGGCGATGCTGTCGCTGACGCTGGGCCGGGTATGCGGGGTGAATCGGCTCACGGCTCTGCTGATCGGGGCGGGGACGGGGATCTGTGGCAGCTCGGCCATCCTCGCGGTGGCGCCGGTGATCGACGCGGAGGAGGACGACATCCTGCTGTCGGTGGGCGCCATCAATCTGGTGGGCCTGCTCGCGATGTTCGCCTGCATCGGGCTGGGGGCGATCTTTCCGATTCCGGCGATGGATTTCGGCATTCTCACCGGCACCACGATACACGCGGTGCCGACGGTGGCGGCGGCGGCGTTCGATCACAGCCCGGAAGCCGGTCAGACGGCGACCCTGGTGAAGCTGGGTCGGGTGGCGATGCTGGTGCCGTTCGTGTTCCTGGTCTCGGCACTGTGGAGGCGAAAGCACGCGGGCGGGACGCGGAAAGCGGCGGGTGGCATCTCACGCTACGTGCCCTGGTTCGTCTGGGGATTTGCCGCCACCGCGCTGATCGGCACGCTGGGGCTGATCCCGGAGCTGGTCTTTGCCGGGAGTCCGCTGTGGTCGGGCGCGGCGACGGTGTCCGGCGCGGCCATCCTGGCAGAGGTCGGCAAGCTGCTGCTGACGGTGGCGATGGCGGCAATCGGTCTGCAGGTGGGATTGAAATCGATGCTCCGGACCGGCGCCCGGGCGGTGTTGCTCTCGGTGGTGATCTGGATCGCGGTGACGGGGCTCATTGGCGTGCTGTTGCGGGTGTCGTGAGAGGTTCGCGGTGTGGGGAGCAAACGCAGATTTGCCCGGGCAAGGATCGGGTGTGATCTTTGTCGTCCCGAGCCCCCCCCTTTCAATCGCTCTCTGTTCGTGAAGCTCTCATCCCCTTTCTTAGCCGCTCCGTTCCCGAACCGCGCCGCGTGGCTTGGGCTCGGCCTCTTCATCCTCTGCCTGCACCTGTTCGGACTGGGAAATCACGGGCTGCTGGAGCCAGACGAGGGACGCTATGCCAACATGGCGTCGGAGTGGACGGAATTCGGCGAACATCACTGGGCGGAACCGATGCTCAGCGATGTCGGGCATTTCGACAAACCTCCGCTGATCTACTGGGTCACCGGGTCGAGTTTTCTGGCCTTTGGTCGCGGTGAATTTTCCGCCCGGTTGCCCTCAATGCTTGGCGGACTGCTCGCCTTGGCGGGCATCCTCCTGCTCGCGCATCGACTCCATGGGGCATGCGCAGCTTGGTGGTCTGCCTTGGTGGCGGCGACCACCTTTCAATTCTGGTCGCTCACCCATCTGCTCTCGCCCGACATGCTGTTGTGCGGACTCGTCTCTCTCGGGGCGGCCATGACGCTGCGGGCCACGAAGGGTCATCCCCGCGCCTGGCTCTGGTGGTTCGGCGGTGCGCTGTTCTGGACTCTCGGCTGGTGGACCAAGGCCACCGCCGCCCTGGTACCTCTGGGCGCCCTGACTCTGGCTCTGCTGATCACCGGACGCCGGGACCTCATCGCCGCGCTGCGACCCGGCCGCTTGCTGCTCGTGATCCTTCTGCTCGGGAGTCCCTGGTATCTGGCCATGATGCTGAGACATCGGGAACTGTGGGACTTCTTCCTGCATCGGGAGCTGGCCGGGCGCGTCACCGGGCACGTCGATGGACGTCATGGTTTCCCCGGGTTTCATCTGGCGGTGGCGCTCGCCTTCTGGCTACCGTGGTGGCCGGTCCTGCTGCTGCCCGCGCGAGAGAACTGGTCGCGCTGGAGACGGATGAGGTGGCGTGAGAAATGCCAAGCGCTGCCCTGGGAATTCGTCACCGCTCTGGGAGTGATACTGATCTACTCCTTCGTGTCCTCGAAACTGGTCACCTACATCCTGCCCGGTCTCCCCTATCTCGCCGTGGCGGTCGGTGGCGAGATCGCCCGGCGATGTGAGAGTTTTTCTCCCCGTCGCTGGCCGGCCGGAGTGACGGCGACGGGGACCGCTCTGCTGCTGGCAGTGGGTATCCTGATCCCCCTGTTCGAGACCTCGCTGGGACGAAACTCCAGCGTTCGCCGGGCAGTGATCGAGGCACGTGAGCGCGGTGCCGAGCGCATCATATTCGACGAGTTCTGGCCTGGGGCGGAGTTTTACTTCGGCGAGTTCGTCTGGTTCGTCGATGTGAAAGACCCCGTGCAAGTGAGGGATCTGAGCGGCCAGGTTCCGGCCAAGCATTTCCTGTCCAAGCAGCAGGTCGCGCCCCTGGTGGAGAGCTCCGAGAGACCGGTCTGGCTGGTGCAGTATGCGGGACATTTTCAAAACCCCCAGAAATGGGCCCGCCACCTCCTTGGCGCGCGTCCAGACCCGAAGGCCGAACCTGTCCGCATCGGGGACTTCTACCTCTGGCAACTGCGCTGAGGCCCATGCGGAGAATCGCGGGCGCCCATATTCGTCATTGCCAAGCCGCCGGACTACCGCTTAGCCTGTGGGGAACTCCATCCCGCTCCCAGCCATGGCCTTTTCCTCCTCCTATCAAAATCCCTATGTCGTCGCCCAGGCGCCCGTCGATGCCCGGGCCGCTTTCATTCGCCGGACGTATGGCCATCTGGCCGGTGCCATCGCGGTGTTCATCGTGCTGGAGACGATGCTGATGAGTCTGCCCGGGATCGAGGACAAAGTCTTCGGTCTGCTGGCGGCCAGCCGGTACAGTTGGCTGATCGTGCTGGGGCTGTTCATGGGCGCGTCCTGGATCGCCGACAGCTGGGCACGTAGCGAGACCTCCCGCGGCATGCAGTATGCCGGGCTGGGACTCTATGTGGTGGTGGAGGCGATCATCTTTCTACCGCTGCTGCTGCTGGCCCGCTCCATGACCGGCGACGCCTCGCTGATCGGCCAGGCTGGTCTGTTGACGGGCGCGCTGTTTCTGGGGCTGACGGCGGTGGCGCTGACCACGCGCAAGGATTTCTCCTTTCTCGGCGGTTTTCTCAAGATCGGTTTCCTCATCGCCCTGGGACTGATCGTGGCGGGCGTATTTTTCCAGGGGTTCAGCCTCGGCCTGTGGTTTTCGGGAGCGATGGTGTTGCTGGCCGCCGGCTCCATCCTCTACACCACCGGCAACATGATCCACCACTACCGCACCGACCAGCACGTCTCGGCGGCACTGGGCCTGTTCGCGGCGGTGGCGCTGCTGCTCTGGTACATCCTGCGGATCCTGATGAGCCTGCGGCGGTGATTCCGCCGCCTACTCATCGTCCGGCATCGGAAGTTGCTTCAAGTCCTCGCCGCGCAGATCGACCAGCACGGGCACACCGTCCGGCGAGACGCGCAACTCGGCATACTTGGCCCTGTCGTAAACGTCGGCCATACCCTCCTCGAAAAAGTAGGACTCGATACCGAAACGGAAGCCGCGCCGCGATTTCCGATATTTCAGCGGCACCTCGTTTTCCGGCAGATCGGTCGCGTCCCCTTCCGCGAACCTTTGGAAAGTGCCCACGCCCCGGTCGTCCAGTCGCAGGATCATGCGGCCCCGGGTGGGAGCCGCGCCGTGGTCGTTGCTTTGCGACAGACCCCGGTTGATCGCGTAGTTCAGCACCATGTAGTCGCCCTGCATGAGGGAGCGGGGATCGACGGGCGCCAACTCCAGATACACGACTCGACCGCTATCGATGAGTGCCTGCTTGCGAAAGATGGCGCCATTCACCACGACCAGGACCCACACGAGGTTGGCGATGACGACAAACAGGGCGACGGGGGATGACGGAAATCGTTTCATGGCTTTTCAACAGAGCCAGGGAGTTCACCACCCCGCCCGAACCACCAGCGCAGGCCGAGCAGGAGCGCGCCCGCGATCATGAGAGTGATCGATTTCTGATTCAAGGGCAGGCCCAGGTGGTAGTAGAAGGCGATCAGAAACAGCGTCAGCATCGTCACCGCGACGCCTTCGAGAAAGTGCTCGCCGCGCGCGTGGGCCAGCAGCATCAGGGCCAGACTCACGACCACACCCGGGGCGCCAGCGATGGCGAGACCGACGAGGAGGAGACCCGCCGCGATGAGACCGGCCATGCCCTTGCCGCCGGGCCGCAATAGATGCCAGAGCACGGCGACACAGCCCAGCGAAGCCGCGGCACCGAAGAGCCACTCCACCCGCACACTGAGCAGGCGGTCATCGAAGGAATTGGTCAGCCAGACAAGTCCGCCCCCGAGGCCCGTGATGGCCGACCACAGGGCCGGGCGCCAGAAAGGCCCGCTGAATTTCGGCATTCCTCCGAGAATGGCGAGGATCACCGCCAGCGACGCCAGCAGCATTCCCAGGAACAGGGGCTCGCCGAGACCGGCCGACCGGTGGCTCATCGCGGTCCCCCACCAGGTGAGCCAGACCCAGAGTCCGGCGAAGAAACGCTGCACGAAATGCGGGGAAAACCAATAGACCGGCACCACCAGCAGCAGCGCGACGACGAAAGGGCCGGCCAGGTCGTTGGTAAACAGGTCCCCGCTCCCGATGAAGGACATGACATACCCGGCCAGACCGAACGCGAGCGCCAGTTGCTCGAGAAAGGGGTGCGATTTCTTCCACCTCAGCAGGAAGACCGAGGCGATGACGAGCAGAACACCGATGAGCGCCATCGATTCCTCGTTTCGTATTCCGAACAGGGTCACGAGGAAACCGATGAGAAAGATCCCGGTCAACCACGCGCCGATCCCCAGGGCGATCCAGCCAATGCGGGGAAGCTGGGCGCCCGTCTCCCCGGGCGGTCGCAGCACGGCCGTCGCCGACTCGAGCGTCCACTCCGGAGCCAGCGCGCCGGTTTTCTCCAGTTCCCGTAAAGTCATGGCGTCTCCTCCTCCCCGGAATGTTCCGCCTCCCCGTCGCCAGGCATCCATCGCGAGGCCTTGGCAATGAGCGTCGCCGCTCCGGCAAACACTCCCAGCGCCACCAGCGATGCCAGGAGGAAACCGCCCGGGCCGTCGTCGTGATGACCGATGATCTCTTTCCCGATCCACACCACCACGATGATGGCGGCGGACAGCACACTGAAGCCCAGGGCCGTGTGGGAAGGACGGATGCGGGTGAAAAACCAGGCGCCTCCCACCACCGTGGCCGTCCAGAGCAGGAGTCCCCAGGGTCGGCTCGTCGGGGCGTCCCGATCACGCCAATCGAAGTCGAGGATGGCGTCCCACGCGACGAGGCTCAGCCAGACGAGACAGACCAGCCACAACAAAAGTCGCAGCCATTCCCCTCGCAGCCAGGCGAAGCGATCCTGCCCGCAAAGCCATTCCCGCAGGGCCACGACCGCCAGACAGAAGCCGCCCAGAGTCAGAAACATCGCCGACCAGCTTGCCTCGCCGGCCGCCACCGGCACCTGGCCGAACCAGGTGGCGATCGCCGTCTGGACAACCGCCAGCCACACCAGCCAGAGGCCCGCGAACCGACTCACCAGCACCCACCCGATGATCAAGACCGCCCACAGCGCGAACACCTCGAAGGCATCGGCACCGGTCTGATAGACTTGTCCGTAGACCGCCACCAACACGCCGGTGAGTACCGATGATGTCAGCAGCAGAAAACGCCCTCCCGTGCTCCCGATCCCCGTCAGCAGGGCGGCGATGGTGGCGAGAACGACCCCGCCTTCCAGCACGCCGAAACGTGTCAGTGGCGACAGCTCCCTCCAGTTCCAGGCGAAGAAAAAGATCACCCCCGAGAGCAGGAAGGCCGCGCCGATGACCGAGGTCCAGAAAAGTATCCAGGGTTTCCACGACACCTCGGCCCTGCTCGCCGCCACCACGGTTTCTCGCCGCGCTTCCAGGATGACACCGGCGCTCATCAGTTGCTCGATCTGGCCGCGCGACAATTGATGATCGGCGATGTCCCCACCCTCTGGCATGCGAGCACTGTGGCAACATTTTCCGGGAACGCCGCATCGAATCTTTTGCCTCGATCATCGAGAAGATCGATGAAGTCCGCCCGCGGCGCCTACATCTCCCACCTCACTCCGCCTCCCGCACCGGCGCCTCGCGGGCAATCCGCGACTGGAAGTCGCCGAGGCCGTACCAGTGGGTCTTCTCGTTGAGATCGACTTCCTCGACCACCACGCTTCCCCACTCGGTCGCCTCCGCGAGCCGATCCCCTTCCCGGTTCCAGATCGCGGTCTTCATCCAGTCGTGCTCGTGATCGGTGTAGGTCGAGCTGACCAGGTAGACACCGTTTTCCGCACAGCGGGCCGCCGCCAGGCGGGGATTTCCGCCCCAGATGGGCAGGGCGATGACCTCGGCGCCGTTCATGGCCAGACGACGGGCCACCTCGGGAAAAAAGACGTCGTAGCAGACCATCATCCCGACCTTGCCGAAGCGGGTCTCGAAGACCGGATACTCGTGGCCGGGCGCGATGCCGCGGGTGATCTCCTCGCGCGGCAGCGTCACCTTGCGATACTTGCCGACCAGCTCGCCGTCCGGCCCGACCAGGGCGGCCACGTTGTAGACGAGATGACCGTCACGCTCCGGCAGACCGACCACGAGGTAGCAGTCGTGCTCTTTCGCGAGTTTCCCGAAATACTCGGTCGTCGGTCCCGGCACCGGCTCAGCCACGCTGACGTAGTCGTGGGTCACTCCCTTGCAGGTGAGCAGCTCCGGCAGCACTACCAGGTCGGCGCCCCGCTTGGCCGCCTCGGCGATCAAGGGCGCGAAGACCTCGCGATTTCCCCCCACGCTGCGACCGCTGCCCGGCAGGTTGAAATGAACCGCGGCCAGTTTCACCCTCCGCGGCGGAACCGGATCGCTCTCGGTGAAAGTGACGTTTTTCCAGGCCACCGAACCGCCCGGCGCCCAGCGCAGGTGGAGTTGCACCACCGCCCTTGCCGCCTTCTCCGGCGCCTCGTAGGCGTCCTCGACCACGGTCCAGCCGTCCCGGCGCGTTTCCCGGTCCCGGGGAAAATCGGGCTGAGCGCGCGCGGTATCGGAACCGAAATAAGCCGGATTGACCCGATGCGGACTGTCCACCCGGCCGCCCTCGGCGTCGTACCACTCGATACGCAC
Source organism: uncultured Verrucomicrobiales bacterium (assembly GCA_964439145.1). Lineage (GTDB taxonomy): Bacteria > Verrucomicrobiota > Verrucomicrobiia > Verrucomicrobiales > DEV007 > JAEUHH01. The sequence goes on along the minus strand of CAYTNL010000031.1, from coordinate 52,234 downwards.
CACGCAGGAACGGCGCTCGTGCTCGACGCCCTCCGCCTTTCGCAGGGCGAAGAAGCGGTAGGGCTTTCCTCCCTCGATCGGGAAGGTCTTCTCCCAGAAACCGTTCATCCCCTCTTTCTCCGGAGAAGCGAGAGTGAGGCTATTGCTCCGGGCGCCGTGGGTTCCGTCCACCCCGATCTCATCGCGTGGCGCCTTCATCTCCCAGCCATCCGTCGCCTTTTCCATGGCCCGAACACCGGGCAACACCAAAATCAGCAGCCCGAGAATGGCGCTGGTGAAGAGGGAATGGGACACCGAGATTTTCATATTTCCAGCCTATCGATTCAGCGCGAAAAAAACGATCACGCAATCCGGTCCGAATCGGTTCAGGTCCCCGACCCTCACGTCACGATTCGCCGCCACCTCACCCTGTCCATCGTATCCTCTCCCGTGCCCTCCCTCTTCGCCATCGTCATCCCCGCCTACAACGAGGAAGCCTACCTGCCCCCAACCCTGAAAGCGGCGCGCGCGGCCATCGCGGACGCCGCGCCCTCGCGGGGAGAAATCATCGTGGTCGACAACAACTCCACCGACAACACCGCCGCGGTCGCCCGAGAGCACGGCGCCGACCGCGTCGTCTTTGAACCCGTGAACCAGATTTCCCGCGCCCGCAACACCGGAGCCCGGGCCGCGATGGAACGCGCGGACTGCGTCCACCTCGTGTTCGTCGATGCCGACACCATCCTGCCGTCCGAGCTGCTTCGTCAGGCCCTGGCGGCTCTGGAATTCGGCGAAGTCTGCGCCGGAGGCGCCATCACCGTGGCGGACGAGCCCCTGCCCCGTCATGTGGAGCGGCTCCTCGCCATCTGGAACTGGTGCGCCAACAGGTTCGGCATGGCGGCGGGCAGTTTCGTTTTTTGTCGACGCGACGCTTTCGAGGCCGTGGGTGGATTCGACGAAAAAGTCTACGCCGGGGAAGAGGTATGGCTCTCCCGTCGACTGAAACGCTGGGGACGAAAACGCGGGCTGACCTTTCGCGTCCTCGCCGAGCCGCCCATCGTAACCTCGGGTAGAAAAGGGCAATGGTTCTCGGGTCGGGAGTTCGCCCAACAGCTAGCGCTGCTCCTCTTTTGCCCCTGGGCCACCCGTTCGAGAAAACTGTGCCGACTATGGTATCGCCGACCCGTCTCCTCCCCATGAAACGAAAACTCCTCACCGCCTTCGCCGGGCTGCTGGTAATCGGGCTGTCCTGGGTCGGCTGCAAGACCACCCGGGCGGGATATGAAGGGCCCGACTACGAAGTCATCGCCAACCACGGCGAGGTGGAGATCCGACGCTACCAGGCGATGATCGGCGCGGCCACTCCGATGGCCCCGAAAGATGGCGGCGGTCGCGATTCCGGTTTCGGGCGTCTGTTCCGATTCATCGACGGAGACAACGCGCGGGAGGAAAAGATCGCCATGACCTCGCCGGTTTTCGTCGAGACCGACAGGGAGGCCAACGAGTCGGCCATGATCTTCCTGATGCCCCAAAAGACCATCGCCGCCGGCGTGCCCGAGCCCCGCGGCGATGCCGTGCGCATTCAGTCGATCAAAGGCGGCACCTTCGCCGCGTTGCGATTTCGCGGATATCGATCGAAGGAAAGCCAGATTACCGCTCTCAAGGATCTCCGCGAGGCCATCGCCAAAGCCGGCCTCGAATCTGTCGGATTCCCCTTTTTCGCCTACTACGATCCGCCCTGGATACCCGAGGCACTGCGGCGCAACGAGGTACTCTGGCGCCTGGCGGACGAATAAGAGAAACGCTCAGGACGGGCTCTCCAGCAATCGCAACAATTCCTCGCGTTGCTTCGGCAGATTACCAAAAGTAGCGCGAATGGCTTCGGCCGCCTCGGATCCCTCCCCGGCGATGCCGAGCCGCTCCGCCAGTTGTCTCTCGTAATGGCGGACCGCGCGGAGGTCCGGCGACTGGCGCTCGAGATAGTTCAGCCCGCGCTCCAGCAAGTCCGCGAGATCGGCGATGGGCGACTCGATCTCCGCCACCGTCTCCAGCAATTTCACAAAATAGGAAGCCGCCAGAGTCTGACGATAGCTCTTGCGAATGCCGGGGCGCGAATCCCGCACCGCGACATCGCGGAGGATGTGGAGATCCCCGTTCCGGGCCGGGACCAGCTCGATCTCGCAGCGGAAAAAAAGGTCCAGCTTGCCAACGAAGGGACTTTTCGGTCTGCGGGCTCCCTTGGCCACGCATTTCACCAGCCCGAACTCGTCGCTGCACCAGTGTACGATGAGACTGCTCTCCGTCAGCAAATGCCGCCGGATGAGCGTGGCCATCGTCTTGGTGGGTCGCGGTCCCATGGTCAGATCGACACTGTGGCCCCGCCCCTCTCCCGGGAAAGCGAAATCCATCATGCGCCTTTTCTCACTCCTCCGCGCTCCAAGCACCTCCCCTGTTGACGCCCCCCGCTTTCATGGCAAGGGTGTCGTTTCCCCAAAAATCACCGCATTCCCATGGACGCATCCGATCTCAACGCCATCGACACCGAAGCTCTCAAGGCCCGCCTGGGCCAGCTCCGGAGGTATCTTTGACTTCGAAAACCTCGTGGCAAAACTTGGCGGGCTCGAGGCGGAAATGAGCGCGCCCGGCTTCTGGGACAACAAGGAAGCCGCCCAGGAAAAGATGGGAGAAGTCTCACGCCTGAAAGGCAAGATCACCCCCATCCGCACCCTCACCGCCCGTGTCGAGGACCTGGAAGTACTCATCGAGATGGCGCGTGAAGAACTCGACGAGCAGGCCATCCGGGAAGTGCTCGATGAAGTCGCCAGCATCACCGCCGATCTCGACAAGCTCGAACTCCAGACCCTCCTCAGCGGGGAGAACGACTCCTGCAACGCCTTCCTCACCATTCACGCCGGCGCCGGCGGCACCGAGGCCTGCGACTGGGCCGACATGCTCTTCCGCATGTACAAGCGATGGGCCGAGGACAAGGGCTACAAAGTGGAGGTCGTCGACATCCAGGACGGTGACGAGGTGGGTCTCCGCGGCGCCATGCTCCGGATCGAGGGCGAGAACGCCTACGGTTTTCTCAACTGCGAACGCGGCGTGCATCGGCTGGTGCGCATCTCGCCATTCGATTCCAACGCGCGGCGTCACACCTCTTTCGCCAGCATCGACTGCACCCCCGAGTTGGAGAAAGAACCCGCGTTCGAGGTCGATGAGAAGGATCTCGAAATCACCACCATGCGCTCCGGCGGCAAAGGCGGGCAGAACGTCAACAAGGTCGAGACCGGCGTCCTCATGCGCCACCTGCCCTCCGGCGTCATGGTCCGCTGCACCATCGAGCGCAGCCAGCACAAGAACCGCGACCTCGCCCTCAAGATCCTCAAATCCAAACTCCTCCAGATCGAGGAGGATAAGAAACGCTCCGAGATGGAGCGGGTCTACGGGGAAAAAGGCGAGATCGGCTTCGGCAGCCAGATCCGCTCCTACGTTTTCCAACCCTACCAGATGGTCAAGGACCTCCGGACCGGCTGCGAGACCGGTAACATCCAGGCGGTGATGGACGGCGACCTCGACGATTTCATCGAGGCCAAACTCCGCGGACTCAAGGCCAAGGGCGGCAATCAGGACATCGACTGATCCGAGACATGAGGACGGGGACAACCGGGAGACATTGGCTGGCCGCGCGACGGTCGGCCGTGTTTCTGGCCCTCGCTCCCGCGGGATGGGCGGCCGAAAAGGAGGCGGAGTTTCTCAGCATCCCGGTCACCCCGGAAACCGTGATCCGGCAGCAGGCCTACCCCGACTCCCCCAATGGCTGCGGCCCCACCGCCCTCGCCAACTGCCTGAAGTTCGGGCCTCCTCCCTTCCTTGAGACCTGGGACGGCCTGGTCGGCGGCGACGACAGCACCCGCCTCCGCTTTCTCATCGACCGCTGGTTCGCCGGTCGTCAGTCCGGGGTGTATCCCGGAAAGAAAAGACTCAGCTTTGACGGCACCCTGGAGGAGGATCTCGCCGCCGCCGCCGCCGAGATCGCCACCGATCATCGGCTGGACAGGATGCGCGGGGACTTTCTGGACCGGCGAGCCGGGGAGAAATCACCCGCCTTTCTCGCCCGCGTCCACGGGGCCATTTCGGACTCGATCCGCCGCGGCGTACCTCCCCTGCTCAGCCTGAAAACTTTCGTCGCCCGTCGCATCGAGCGCATGGACCACCAGGTCGCGTGGGAAGCCGCCGCCCACCACTGGGTCGTCGTCACTGGCGTGCGTAGAGAGCTCCGCCCCGCCGATCTCGGCTTTTCCATCGATCTCATCGACCCCGACGGTGGCCACCTCACCAGCGCCTACCTGTTCGCCGAGAATCGCCTCAACTTCCGTGCGCTGAAAGGCACCGAGGAGCGCGGCCAGTGGCTCGATGGCCGACCTTTTCTCCTCGTGCAGGCGCCGGGAGTGCTCGCCCTCCGACCCGACGAGGCCCAGTGGCGGGACCGCATCATTGTCACCGCCAATTTCCTGATAGCTCCCACCGGCGACCTCGGCGCTCCGTGACCATGAAAATCGACATCCTCACCATCTTTCCCGAGATGTGTCTCGGTCCGCTCGGCGAGAGCATCATGAAGCGCGCCCGGGAAGCCGGCAAGGTCACCATCGCCGCGCACGATCTGCGGGACTGGACCACCGACAAGCATCACAAAGTCGACGACATCCCCTACGGCGGCGGCCAGGGCATGGTGATGAAACCCGAGCCGTTCTTCGCCGCGGTGCGGGAGCTGAAAAAGGATTCGCCCAAGGCCCGCGTCGTCCTGATGACACCACAGGGAAAACGCTTCGACCAGGCCACCGCTCGCGGCTTATCCCACGAGGAACATATCATCCTGCTCTGCGGCCACTACGAGGGGATCGATCATCGCGTGGTCGAGGCGCTCGTCGATCTCGAGCTATCCATCGGCGACTACATCCTCACCAATGGGGCCATCGCCGCCGTGGTCGTGATCGACGCCGTCGTCCGACTCCTGCCCGGGGTGCTGGGTGACGAACGCTCGCCGGAGGAGGAAAGTTTCGCCGACCCCACAAGTCCGCTTCTCGAAGGACCGCACTACACGCGACCAGCCGAGTTCGAGGGCATGCCGGTGCCGGAGGTGCTGCTGTCCGGCAATCACGCCAAGATCGAGTCCTGGCGCCACGAAAAAGCGGTGGAGCGCACCCGGGCGAATCGTCCCGACCTGATTTAACCGGACTCGACTGACCTGACTTCCCGGCTTCGCTCCGGGCGGGCGACCGGCAGCCCTCTCTCTCCCTCCTACGCGATCGCGCCATCCCCTTGGGTTGACCTGACGCTTCCTGCTCGCCAGTCTCTACTAGCGACTCCGATCTCGCCGGCTCGATCGGCCTCCATGAAAAACGAGGTTCGCTCCTGACTCCGATCTAGGTCTCGCGCTGAACGGAAGGCCCGCTCGGCCGACGTTGGTTGAGGCAAGGAAGATGGGGATGAAAGCGCGCTCGAGTCGTGCTTTTCTCGGTTTCCGGTCTTTTCACGCGGGCAGGGGCGGTTCTTTCAAGGAACCACGCGGTCGCCACCGCCTCACCTGCCGAAAGCACCATGACGCCAGAACTCGCGCCCAAGTCAGACTCCCGTCTCATCTCAACCGGTCGCCTCGCGGCGGCCCTGACCCTGTCCCTCCTCCTGGCCCCGTGGCCCGGCGGTCGCGCCAACGCCGCCGACCCGCCCGGGATTCTCAATCACCAGGGACGCATCGCCGTCGATGGCACCAACTTTGACGGGGACGGCCAGTTCAAGTTCGCCCTCGTCAATGCCGCCGGGGACACCAGCTACTGGTCCAACGACGGGACCAGCACCACCGGTGACGAACCGACGGACGCCGTGCCCGTGACGCTTTCCAAAGGGCACTACAGCGTTCTGCTGGGAGACGCGCCGATGGTGGCGATCCCGGCGAGTGCCTTCGCGGAGAATACCGACGTGCGCATGCGGATCTGGTTCAGCGCCGACGGCGGGGCCAGCTTCGAGCAACTCGCGCCGGACCGACGGATCGCGGCCGTCGGATACGCGTTGGCGGCGCCGGCAGCCACTGGCGGGGGGACGATCCATGCCAACGTGTTGGCGTTGCCGACGACCACGGCATCGGCCGGAATCATCACGATGAACGGCGACCGACTGATACACACTCTCGGCACGCGAAATTTCTTCGCCGGTCCCAACGCCGGTAATCTGACGCTGACCGGCGCGGACAACACCGCCGTCGGCAACAATGCCATGCTCAATAACACGACCGGAGCGTCCAACGTCGCGTTTGGCGCCCGCGCGTTGGAAGCGAACACGACCGGAAACGTCAACACGGCCGTCGGACAGGGATCGATGGCGCAAAACACGACCGGATTTGGCAACACCGCGCTGGGTGAGGATACGCTGACATCGAACACGATCGGGATCACGAACACGGCGATCGGGCAGGACTCGCTACGTTCCAACACCGAGGGATCGACGAACACCGCGGTGGGTGAAGACTCACTGCAAACGAATACAACAGGCTCGGGCAACACCGCGATTGGCGAGAACGCGATGCGGCTGAACACAACGGCCGACGGGAACACGGCGGTCGGCCAACTGGCGCTTGAGAACAACACGACCGGGGCCCGCAACATCGCGATTGGAGACGCCGCCGGCCGTCTCCTGACCACTGGCGACGACAACATCATGATCGGCAACCTTGGTGTCGCCGCGGAGGGGAACACCATCCGCATTGGCACAGGCCAGACCCGCGCCTTCGTCGCCGGAATCCGCGGCATCACCACCGGCGCAGCCAACGCCGTCTCCGTGATGATCGACAGCAACGGCCAGCTCGGCACGGTTTCCTCCTCGCGCAGGTACAAGCAGAACATCCGCCCGATGGAGGACTTCGGCGTGAGTGATCGGATCGCCAAGCTTCGCCCCGTGACCTTCGAGTACCAGCAGGCGCAGAACGGCGGTGAACACCCGGTGCAGTTCGGCCTCATCGCCGAGGAAGTCGCGGAAGTGTTTCCGGAGTTGGCCGTGTTCAATGAGGATGGCCAGCCGGAGACGGTGAAGTATCACCTCCTGGCGCCGATGCTGCTGGAGGAAGTGCAGAAGCAGCAGAGTGCACTCGCGGAAAAAGACGCCGAGATCGGAAACTTGAAAGCGCGCCTCGAATCGCTCGAGAAAGCCGTGAGTCGTATGATGGGAGCCCCCGCCGTGGAATAGGCGCCGCCACTTCCCACTCAAACTGGAAGAAATCCTATGAGATTCGTTGTCCTGGTTCAGCTCATCACGGGTGTGGCAATGCTGGGCGGACCAGTGCTCGCCGATCCCACCAGCAACAGCGCCCGCTTCACCCTGCTCCCCGCCGAACCCGGGGCCGGGGGCGGACGGGTCGCCAATGGCGGCGCGACTATCACGGCCGACATCTCCGTCGGCGATGCTATCGAGGGTGGGGTCACGAACGTCACCACCACCGGCGCCCAGGCGAATGGCGGCTACACCGGCCAACTCTACGACGCGCGGTCCCTCGCGGTCGCGGCCGACCCGGCGGTAGTAATCGAGAAATCCTCCACCCAGCTCACCGCCGTGGCCACCATGGACGACGACACCCTCGTCTCTGTGGGCGGCGCAGACGCCGCCTGGTCCATCCTTGATGGGCCGCTGACCGGCATCGACGGCGTCGGGCTGGTCAGCGTGGGAGAAGTCTTCGTCAACGGTCCCGCCGGTGTTCGCGGCACCTACGACGGCGTTGATGGTGACCTCCTTTTCACGGTCCTCAACGTCAATCTCGAGACCCCGATCTCTCCCCAACCGGAAACGACCTTGCTCGCGGATATTTTCGATTTCTCGCAGGCGGGCCTCTACCAGGGTATCCTCGCCGACGGGAGCGGCGCCCTCGTCGGCGCCATGCAGGGCCTCCGACTCAGTCCCACCGGGGCGATTTCCGGCCGGGTGATCTTCAACGGTCGCATCTACCGGCTCCGCGGCGCGTTGGAGCCCGACGGCACCTACACCGGGGAGATCGTCCGGCGCAACGAGGATCCGCTCGCGGTCACGCTCGCCATCGGCCGGACGGAGAATGGCGCCGGCGGTCTCACCCTGCGGGCAACTATTTCCGGCGACGGCACCAACGCCGGAGGTTCCATCGCTCAGGCTCCCTATCATCGCCGCAACAACCCGTCGCCAGTCGAGCTGGTCCGCGGTTATACCTTCCTCATCCCCTCGCCGGAATCGACCGCCGATCCCGCGCTCCCCGCCGGAGACGGCTACGGCTGGGCCACGGTGACCTCCTCCGGTGGAATCATCGCCAGAGGAAAGACCGGCGACGGCACGCCCTTCACCACTCGCGGCTACCTGACCGAGGACGGTCAGTGGCATCTCTACCAGCCGCTCTACGGAGGGCGTGGGATGATCGCCGGAGTCGTCAGCTTCCGCGACGTGCCCGCGGTGAGTGATCTCGACGGAGCCCTCGACTGGGTCAAGAATCCCAACCCGAGAGACCGGCGCTATCCCGATGGCTTCGACCTGCCGTCGTGGCTGGTGGGTTCGAATTTCGATCCACCCGCCCGCGGCGAACGCGCCCTAGATGAACTCGCCGACCAGCACTACAACGCCCGACTGACCCTGGCCGGGAATCCGCTGCCCGATGACGGTTTTGCCCGGGTCGTCAGTTGGCTGAACACCAACGCCCTGGTCCATTACGGTCCCGAACGACTGTCCGCCCGCGCCAATCCGCGCAATGGTCTCATCAGCGGCAGTTACTTCGATCCCGCCACCCGGACCCGCTTCGGGTTCGGGGGCGTCGTGCTCCAGAAGCAGGGACTCGGCGGGGGCAATTTCGTCCTCGCCAACGAGGCCGGTTACCTCCTGGTGGAACCGGGCACCGATTTCCCCTATCCCGGCAGCGAGGACGCCGGACCGTTCGAACTCACCACCCTGCCGGGCGGGCCGGCAACGGATCCGAATCTTACCAACCTGACCGCCTTCGACCCGGCCGCCGCGGGATTCTTCAACGGCACCCTCGTCGTGGATGGGAGCGGCGAGTGTTTCGGAGGGCTCCAGAGCGTGAAGCTTTCTCCCACCGGCGCCATCAGCGGCCAGATCTGGATCGAGGGTATGCTCTCCACCTTCCGCGGTCTGGTCGATGAAACCGGCGAGGCCCGGATCACGGTCGCCCGCCGGGGACTTGATCCGGTCGAGATGACCCTGCAACTGGCCCTGGCCGACGGCACCACCGATGGCTTTGCGCTAGTCGGCACGGTCGACATTGATGGCAATCCCCACTCACTCGACGCCCAGCGCCGCCCCACCTTCACTCGAACCCTGCCCGCCGCCGAGGAAGGAAAATACACCCTCGCAATGCGGGCTCCCGATGCGACCGATCCCGCCCTGGTTCCCGGTGGCGATGGTTATGGAAGTATCAGCGTCCTCTTCAACGGGCTCAGTCGCGGACTTATGTTCCTTGCCGACGGCACCCGCGCCTCGATGTCCGGTCATCTCTCCCGCAGCGGCGAATGGTCGGTCTATCGCAGTCTCTACGGTCAACGCGGCTACCTGGCCGGCAAGCTGAGCTTCCGTGATGTGGCCGGAGTCAGCGATGTCGATGGCGACTGCCGCTGGTTCAAGCAGGACGCCGTCCCGCGAACCCCGAACTACGCTGATGGGTTCGACGTGACCCGCACGGTGATCGGCGGCAGCTACACGCCTCCGGCTGCCGGCGAGGCCGCTTTCCCGTTACTGGACGATGCCTTCCACAATGCCTGGATGCGTCTGGAGGGCCCCGATCTCTCGCCCTCCACTCCGACGGACATGGTCTCGCTCGACCGGGCGGTAACCTGGAACTCTGCCAATCGCATCCTTTACTACGGACCGGACAAGGCCCTCATCCAATTCAATCGCAATACCGGACTCGCCACAGGGCGGTACCAGGATCGGGACAAGGGGGTGAATGTTCCCTTCGGCGGTGCCCTGCTCCAGGAGCAGGCCCTGCTCACCGGCAGTTACCTGTCGGGTGGTCAGTCGGGCAATTTCAGCATCGCGCCACGGAATCCTCAGTAGAGTGGCATACGAGAAATCCCGCCCGGAAGGGAAAAACCCTCACTCCACCTCGCGCCAGTCGCCTTTCAGCACGTACACCGGGTCGAGACCAATGAGTTGTCGCAGGCGTTCGGCGATGTGGTGACTGCGCTCGCAGCCGGAGCCGTCGCAGTAGACCACCACGGGTTTGCCGATGGCGTCGGAAAGTTCATCCTGCACCGCAAAGACGAGATCGCCCCAGTTTTCCTCGTTGAGCAGAATCGCTCCCGGGCGATGATCCTTGGCGTATTCGGCATCGGAGCGGGCATCGATCCAGACCACCCCGCCACCCAAGCCGGATACTTGGTCGGGGCTCAATTCCCACACATCGGTCGTCCGGGTCAGATACCAGGCCGGCGCCCGCGGATGCAGCCAGATGGAGGCCACCGCGATCCCCGTGGCGATGGCGATGATGACGAGAGCCTGGATGAGGGTGCGTTTCATTTCAATTCACCCCCGCTGGCTCATCATGAATCGCGTAATAGGCGAGCTGGCGCTGATACTGCTCCAGCTCGCAGTCGGTGACGATGCGAACGAAGCCGAGCAAGGTGCTGTCGGTGGACTCTGGCACGAGGGTGATGCGGTATTCCCTCCCCTCCTCGATGGTCTCCAGGGTGGCGCGCACGGAGTCGCGCGACGAGGTCGCCTCCGTGACGCGGATCGGTTTCTCGCGCAGCACCTTGAAGCGGATCTCGCGCGGGGTGGCCTCCTCGCCGATGGCCCATTTCACGGTCATGGGATCGAGGGAAACGATGGCGGGAATGCTGACCCTCACCGCGAGGCGCGTCTCCCTGGCGCCCCCGCGGTCGGTTTTGACGTAGAGGCTTTTTTCCGCCTCGCCACTGAGCTTGGCGATGTCGAACACGGCGGTGATTCTGGCCTCGCCGCCGGGCGGTATCTCGCGAACATCGGCCTCCACGCTCAGGCAGGTGCAACTGCTCTCCAGTTGGGTGAGCGTCACCGGAGTGGTCCCGGGATTTTTCGCCACGAAGACGGCGGTCATCTCCTTCTGCCCGGCCTCGGCCTCGTACTCGTAGATCTCGGGCTCGTAGACCAGGCTGTCGTCGGGCTCGGTGGGCTGCTCGGCGACGGGCGCGGCGGGTGGCGCGGTGACGGTGGTCTCCGGCGCGGGGGGGAGAAACCACTGATAGAGCATGAAGTAGACGAGCACGCCAGTGATGGAAACGTAGAGCCAGATGGGGTAGGCCCATTTCACCCAGAGCCGATGCCGCTCGTAGCGGCCTTTCACCGCGTGATTCACGGCGATGAAGATGGGTGGCAGCATCCCGATGGCGAGAATGATGTGGGTGATGAGGATAACGTAATAGATGACTCTGGCGGTCGGGTAGGCGTCGGGAAAGGTGGTGTGGACGTTGCCCTTGAGGATCTTGGAGGTGACGTAGGACACCAGAAAGATGGCCGAGACCGCCAGGGCGGCGATCATGGTCTTGGCGTGGGCTTCACGTTTTCCCTGCTTGATCAGCACAAACCCGGCGATCAGGCACAGTCCGGCGATGCCGTTGAGGGCGGCGTTGAAGGGGGGGAAGAAATCGAGATTCATGGGAAGCTTCGGGGTATCAGGACTCGGGCGCGGACCCGGCCAGCAGGTATCGGATGTCCTTCAGGAGTTGATCGTAGCTGGCGGCGGCCACACCGGGTTGGGTGGTATTCATGACATCATACATGCCGCGCACATGTCCCTGTCCGTCGACGAGGGCGAGCCGCTGGTCGTGGGAAAAGCGTCCCTCGCGGGCGATGACTTCGGGCTCGGTGTTCTCGACCACGCCGAAGAATTTGAAATTCCGGATCATGTAGTTGCGGATACGTTCCTCGTCTCCGGTCAGAAACCACCAGTTGTCGGCGTCGATGCCATGCCGGGTGACCCAGGTATTCATTTTTTCCGGGGTGTCCTCGGCGGGATTCAGGCTGACGGAAACGAGGTGAAAGTCGTCCCGTTTTCCAAACTCGTCATACAAGCGCTTCATCACCCCCGCCATCCCGAGGCAGGCACCGGGGCAATCGGTGTATTGATAGCCAGCCACCCAGACATCGCCCGCCAGCTGGGAGAATGACACTTCGGTGCCGTCGCGATTGGTAGCGGTGAAATCGGTGAGTTTGGAAAGGTAGCCGGGACGGGGATTCGCGATCTCGTATTTCCGCTTCTTGAGGTAGGAGGAGGTCACGAAGATGGAACCGAACGCGATGATGGCGCAAATGCCGGTGATGGTGGACCACCAGACCACGGGATTGAAATTGGGGGCGTCTGAGGGGGAGGGACGGGACATGATTGGGTGGGCGGTGTTCACCGGTCCGCGGACCAGGCGAGGAGGGCGGAGACAAGGATCACGGGCAGGTAGAGGAGGGTGAAGAAAAACAGGGTACGCGCGGCGGCCCGCTCCCGACCGAGATAAAAGCGGTGGGCCAGCCAGACCATGCAGGCGCCGGTAAGCATGCCGGGCGCCAGAAACCACGGGGCGGTGACGCCGGACAGGACGGGCAAGAGGGGCAGCAGAAACACCGCGATGGAAAATCCCAGCGCCAGGCGCGCGGTGCGGCCACCGCTCTCGTCGCCGTTGGACCACATGACGAAGCCGCCGCGTTCGTATTCTTCCCGATACATCCAATTGATGGCGACGAAGTGCGGCAGTTGCCACAGGAATAACAGGGCGAACAGGAACGCCGCCCCCCAGGTCCAGGCGCCCTGCCCGCCTCCGGTCCACCCGATCAGCGGCGGCAGCGCGCCGGAGACCGCGCCGACGAGCGTGTTCCAACTGGAACGGCGCTTCAGTGGCGTATAGACGAAGAGGTAGGAAAGCAAGGTGGCCGCGGCAAAGGCGGCGGCCGTCACATTCACCATCATGCCGAGGTGAAGGATGCCGAACGCCGCCAGAACCCAGCCCAGGGCGAACGCGACCCCGACGGGCATGCGACGCGCGGGCAGGGGACGATCGGCGGTGCGCGTCATTCGGGCATCCGCGTCGACCTCCATCAACTGATTGAAAACGGCCGACCCGAAGGCCGCCAGCACGGTGCCCAGGAGGATGTGCGCGAGGGTGATGATCGAAAATCCCCCGCCCGCGCTCCGGGTGGCGGCCACGTATCCACAGAGGGTCGTCACCACCACCAGGGCGCTGAGCCTCGCCTTGGTGATGGTGACCAGATCTCGATGCGCCCGTGACAAGGAGGCCCGGGCGTTGGAGCGTTTTTTCTCCGGCACGGGGACGTCGCCGGTGGGCCCGGGGGACTGGATCAGCTCGGACATGATGGTGCCGCTACCTTAGATCACGGAACGCGGCGAGGCAAAGCTCCGCTACCATCCGCGGCGGTCGCGGCCAGGAGGCGGTCATCCGCGTTCACTCGCCAGGAGCGGACCGCGAACACAAAGGCCATGGCCAACAAGGCCAGCCCGTTGATGACGTGGAAATTGGTCACCCAGAAACGCTTGTGTTCGGGGCTTCCGGTCAACAACACGGACACGCCGAGCGCGATCTGCAGACACAACAACCCGGCAATGACCAGGCTGTGCCGCAGCAGACGGACGGGGACTTGCCGCCGCGTCCAGAGCCAGAGGGCCAGCCCACCACCGAGTCCGAAGACCACCAGTGCCCAGTATTTGTGGGCGAACATGAGGAGCAGAATCATGGGATCGCCATCGGCCGACACGGAATGGAAGCCGGGAAACCAACGGCCCGCGGTGAGGAAAATGCCGGTGTCCGCGAGCCCGGCGCGATGGTGATGACGCATCAGCGCCCCGAGGATCAACTGCAGGAAGATCGCCCCCACCAGGGTGATTGACCAGAGACGCAGGGGCCGGGCCAGGGAGGTGGCGACGAGATCGCGCCGGTTTTCCCATCCGCCGGATGTGACCAGGCCGATGAGGATGACGAGACAGAAAAAGCCCTGGGCGAGACAGCCGTGAATGACGGCGAAGGTGTCGGAGATCTCCGTGACCCGCAGCCCTCCAAGGATGGCCTGGGCGGTGACGGCAAGCAAGGCCAGGGCCGAGAGGCGCGCGGGCAGGGACCAGCCCCTTTTCCACCAACTCCAGGCCAGCCAGAGCAGCGGCACCACACCCGCCAGGCTGCCCAGCAGCAGCAGCGACGCCTTGCGATCGGCATCCTGACGCTCGGCGCCGGCCTTTATGAAAATGGCGAAGGTGAATCCCAGCCAGAAAAACAAGAGCACAAACTCCGCCGTTTTCCGCCCCCCGCGGATATAGGTGAACGCGAACAAACACCGCGCAGCGGTGAAGACAGGCGAAGTTTTCCGCCCCCCGCGGATATAGGTGAACGCGAACAGCATCAGGGTCATGAGCCCCACGACGGTGGCGAGAAGCCGGTGGCTGTGCTCCAGGAATGGCACCATGTGTCTGAGCCAGCCCGGCGGGTTCACGGAGCCGAAACTCAGGGGCCAGTCGGCAAACGCCATTCCCGCTTGTTTGGTGGTGGTGGCGGCTCCCCACCAGATGAGCAGCACGGTCATGAAACCGAGCGCCCGGACGTAGCGATGCAACGCGGGGGTCCCGTCGCGGGTGCTGGAGGAGGCGGGTATCATGAGGCCTGGCGCGGGTGAAGGTTGACGCGGGATGATACGTCGCCCGGACTCTGGGGGTAACTTTGGAGAGAGGACCGCGTGCCCCACTCCCCGCGGCCCCTTGTATCGGGGACCACGCCGCGTCATTGACGCCCCGGGGGTCTCAGGGCTTCGGCAGGAGCGGTCGCTGGCCGGCGAACCACTCGTCGAATTCCTCCTGCTCAACCACTTTCACGGTAGCCTTCATCTTGGCGTGACCGGCTCCGCAGAGCTGGGCGCAGACGATGTCCCACTCGCCGACCTTGTTCGGGGTGAACCACATCGGAATTTCGCGACCGGGGATGGCATCCTGCTGGATGAACATAGGGATCAGGGCCAGGCCGTGGATGACGTCCTTGGAAGTGACTTGTATGATGACAGGGCGGTCTTTGGGCAGCACCAGTTCACCCATGGAGATGAAATCGTCATGGGCATTGGGATCGTCGGCCACCAATCCCACCGCGTTGGTGGCGTATTCGTAGGGATCGACAAGACCCATCATCTTGTCCGGGCCGGTATAGTGAAAATTCCACAGGAAAGCCTGACCGACCGCACGAATGCGAAGCACGTTCGGGTCTTCTTTCGGCATGTCATCGACACGCATGGCCCAGAGCGGGAAAGCGAAGCCCAGCAGCAGCACCACCTCGATAATGACCACCCCCACCTCCAGATGGGTGGAAAAGTGGGAAGTTACGCCGTGATACTTCGCGGTCGGATTCTTCTTCGCCCGGAAACGCCAGATGATGTAGACGAGGAAGGCTCCCCAGCCCAAGGCCAGCGCTCCCATGAACCAGTGGACCACGGCGAGCATGTGGTTGCTGACGGCTCCGTGTTCGGAGGCGATTTCCGTCATCCAGAGGGCGTCGTTGATGGAATCGAAGTTCATGAGCGTGAGGGAATAATCGACAGGTGGAAAATGAAAATCAATGAGTCAGCAGTCAAAGCGGCCAGCCATGGCGGGAGATCGCATCAGCCCATCTCGGACTCGTCCTCCAGTGCGACGCGCTTGGCGCGCCGTGCCAGGTAGAGGATGAAACCCAGGAAGGAACCCAGCACTCCGACGAGGACGACGAGCATGAAGAGCACCGCCGCGTTGGCATCGCTGAGGGAAGAACCGTCGCCACCCCAGCAAACCGTGCAGGCAAGCAGGTGAGGAGGAAACGCGATCGGGCTCATGACTTGGTAAATGGTTGAGAGGAGCGAAAACAAATACGCGTGGCTCATGCTTCAGGTGATGACGCGGCGGGATTTTTTGCGGAACCAGACTCCGTAGCCCGCCAGGGCCAGGCCCAACGCCACACTGAACATTCCCATGCCGCGAATGGCGCTCTCCACATCGCGCGCCAGCAGTGCCCACGCGCCAAACGCGAGACAGAAAAGTGCCGCGACGACGATGAACAGAATGTGGAAATGTTTGAGGGACATGGGGTGTGAATTCCAGGGACAGTGGGCGGTCGCTCGTCAGCCGAGGCTGGATCTGACCGCGTGAAACGCCTCATGGATGGGGTCGCTCAACGCGAAAAGAATCAGCACCATCAGCCCGAGGAAAAAGCAGAAGGTGAACAGGAGGATCTTGTAGATCAAGCCCCGCTCATGATTGAGGTGCATGAAGATCAGGGCCACGAGCGAGGATTTCAAACAGGCAATCAGCAGGCCGATGACCACATCCGTCCAGTCAAGGCCCGGAACACCAAGGTCGAAGGGGTGAAAATAGCCAAGGGCCAGGGTGAGGACGGTCAATACCCCGAGGGCGAGGCCCACGGCGGTATAGGCTTTCTTGTGGCTGGCCAGTTCTTCAGGCGTCGTTTCCATGGAGGCAATCGGTCGGTAAATTTGAAACAATCCGGTCTAGGCGGAGCGAATCCAGGGGGCTCACATCAAATACATGATCGGGAAGAGGAAAATCCAGATCAGGTCGACAAAGTGCCAGAAAAGGCCGCCGACCTCCACCCGGTTGGCGAGGTGTTCGGGGTTTTTCAGGAAGAGTCTCTTGCCGAAAACCAGGAAGTAAGCCAGCACCAGCGCTCCCCCCACCACGTGGAGACCATGCAGCCCCGTCATGGTGAAATAGATGGCGTAGTAGGTGCCCGCCCTGGGACCGTGATTGGTGACGAATCGGGTCTGGTCGCGGGGGACCTTGATGACGACGTTGTCATGACCACCCGCGTGGTCGCCCGCCTCTTCGGAACCATGATCGCCGGGGTGGGCGGCTTTCTCGTCGTGACCATGATCTTCGTGACCATGACCATCCGGCTGCTCGTGGATATCGTGATAGTTGATCATGGGGCCCTGCAGGACCTTCACCGGTATCACCCCGTCCTCGAAGTAGCTGCGAACGTACTCCAGCTTCTCGTCGCGCAGGGCGAGGAAATTGTCTTTCACATGATCGTCCTTGGTGGAGTCATGGATGATCTGCCAGGCGAGCACATTCTCCTGATCCTGCAGGGGCACCATCTGGAGGTTGATGCTGTGCAGTTCCATGGTGATGGAGTCGTCGACCAGTTTGCCCTTCACCACGGTGCGATCCATGAAGTTGAGGGTTTCCCCGTCGCGGCCCGCCAGTTTTCGGGGGCTGGGGTTGATCCGGAACGCGGCGGTGAGTTTCGCCTTGGTGACCGGAGGCTCGTCTTTGGCCGCGTCCCACTCGCCGGCGCGTTGTTTCTTGCGCATCCCGGCCATGTCGCGGAGCGCCGCTCGGCGATTTTTCATGAACCAGGCGTTGAATTCGTTGACCTCTAGGGTCGAACCATCTTCGAGAGTGAATTCGAGATCCTTCCTGATATCGCCAGGAATCGCGGAGAGAAAGCCCGGGATACCCCCGGTAAAATCCACCGTGACCTCTTCGGCATCGAAACGGATCCGGTCGGTGCGTACCCCGTCCTCGTCCTTGAGAATGGTGCCGCCGAGGATGGAATTGTCGGAGAGCTTGATGTCGTGGTGCTTCGTCAGCTTGCTGTTGTATTCGTAGGCCTTGATGCACATGAAGACGGCCGAGCAGGCGATGACGGCGATCATCCAGTTCCGGAAGACATTCCACTTGCGCTCCTTGAGGGCCACCCAGGCGAAGACCACGAACACCGATGAGGCGATGAGAACCAACGTATTGGCAAACCCGGCCCACACCATCTGGACATTCACACCCATTGGCCAGGGATTGTCGACCCCCGGCTGGGTGCCGATGCGGAGGAAGACATAGGCCGAGAAGAGTCCGCCAAAGAGCATCACCTCGGAGGCGAGGAACAGCCACACCCCGATCTTGGCGTTATAGAGCCCGGTATCGCGGCGGGCGGTGACTTCGTAGGGAATTTCCATCGGATGGATTGCTTGCGGTTGGATTCAGACTCTGATCTCCCGTCCGGCCCGGTCTTGCGCGTGGCATCGGTTCACGGGCGGGAGCTCGTTTTCTGGAAATAGATCAATCAGGCGTGAGTCTCCTCGGTCTTGGCGGGCTCCTCCTGCGTCTTGTCAGGCCCGCCCTCGTCCGGCATGAACTGGGGCGAATAGTCCCGCGAAGCCCCGGGAACGCTGTACTCGTAGGGGCCGCGGTAGGTCACCGGTTCCTCGATGAAGTTGCCATGCGGCGGAGGGGTCGGCGTGGCCCACTCGAGGGTGGTGGCGTGCCAGGGATTGTCGCTGTCGACCTTCTTGCCGCGAGTCACACTCAGGAACAGGTTGATGATGAAGGGCACCTGGGCGATGGCCAGCAACCAGGCGGAGGACGACATGATGAGGTTGAGATCGATCATGTTCACATCCTGTCCGGGCGCGCGCTGGTAGAGGAAGTTGAAGATCTGCGCGAAAAACGAGTCACCGGCCATGAACAACTGGTTGGCGACATTTTCGTAAGCAAGCCCCCCGTCGAAGGCCCGTCGATGGAATCCAGCCATCCCCTGAAAGAACATGGGCATGAAGATCCCGTTCATGAAAATGAGCGAGGGCCAGAAATGCCATTGGCCGAGCTTTTCGCTCATCATGCGACCGGTGTGTTTGGGGAACCAGTGATAGATGCCGGCAAAGAGGGCGAAGATGGTGCCAGGCGCCACCACGTAGTGGAAGTGACCGATGACATAGTAGGTGTCGTGCAGGTGCAGCACGAGGTTGTTGAAAGCCAGCGGCAGACCGGTCAGCCCCCCGATCCCGAACATGGGGATGAAAGCGGTGGCGAACAACATGGCGGTGTTGAACCGGATCGAGCCACCCCACAGCGAGATCAGCAGAGAGGTGATCAGGATCACCGACGGCACCGAGATGAGCACCGTGGTGGTCTGGAAGAAGGTCGAGACCGACGTGCCCATGCCGGTGAGATACATGTGGTGAGCCCAGACGATGAAACTCAGGAAGCCGAGGACCATGGCGGCATAGACCATCGTCTTGTAACCCCAGAGCGGGCGCCGGGTGTTGCAGGGGATGATTTCCGAGATGATCGCAAAGGCCGGCAGGATCAAGACATACACCTCCGGATGTCCGAGGAACCAGAACAGGTGCTGGTATAGCAGCGGGCTACCGCCCCCGGCCGCGTCAAAGACCTGGCCACCGATATTCAGGCCGCTGGGCACAAAGAAGGACGTGCCCGCCATGCGATCCATCAACTGCATGATCGCCGCCACTTCCAACGGCGGGAAGGCCAGCAGGAGCAGAAAGCCGGTGACCAGCATCGCCCACACGAAGAAGGGCATCCGCATCCAGGTCATGCCCTTGGCGCGGAGATTGATGATGGTGGTGATGAAGTTCACCGCCCCGAGCAGCGAGGAACTGATCAGAAACACCATGGCCAGCAGCCATTGGGTCTGACCGGTCCAGAACAAATTGGAATACTGGAGGTCGGTAGTGGTCGCGAGGGGCGAATAGTTCGTCCACCCCACCTTGGCCGAACCCGAGGGCAGGAAAAAACTGGCGAACATCAGCACCCCGCCGACGAAATAGCACCAGAAACTCGCCATGTTCATGCGGGGGAAGGCCATGTCGGGCGCCCCGATCTGCAGCGGGGTCACATAGTTGCCAAAAGCCCCGAATGCCAGCGGCACGATGCCGAGGAAGATCATGATGGTGCCGTGCATGGCGCCAAACATGTTGTATAGCTCGCCCGTCACCTTGCCATCGGCATCAAGCCAGGACTGGAACCAGGGAAGATCGGCCAGAAACGGCACCGCGCGATCCGGATAGGCGATGCTCCAGCGCATCACCATCATCAGGAAAAAGCCGAAGGCCATGAATACCAGGGCGGTAAAGCCATACTGCAGGCCGATGACCTTGTGGTCGGTCGAAAAAATGTATTTCTTCCAGAACGGCAGATCATGATGATCGTGCTCGTCGTGGGCGTGGCCGGAGGCTTCGGCTCCGTCGTGGGTGGAGGATGCGGCACTCATGGATTCGGTTGGCGATGCTCGTGCGTCAAAATGGTTTCGTTCAACTGTTCTTCTCTCTCATGGCTGGCGACCGGGGACAAATCGGAAATCGCTTCCCTTTTTTCCCCAACGCGACTCGTACCACCCCTGTTACTGAGCCGCCGCCTCTCCGGGATCTCCTCCGCCACCGACAGGCTCGCCGGTGAGAGGATCAACCTCGGCACCTGGGAGTTTGGCATCGGCGGGAATCTCCAGCAACTCCGCTTCAGTCCAGGAACCGGTCTTGGCGGAAAATTCCTCACGCGCGGCGGCGATCATCTCGGAAGTCACTATCGCCGCCGGATCGTCGGCCAATCCGCCGAATTCGGAGCGGATGTAGGTGATCACCTGGGCGATCTGGACATCTGACAGCGCGTTCCAGGCCGGCATGGGCACGGTGCCGTAAGTCTGGCCGGCCACGGTCATGGGCCCCTGCACGCCGTGAAGCAGGATAGCTCCGAGGCGCTTGGTGCCCCCGCTGACCCAATCGGCCCCCACCAGAGGCGGGAATTGACCCGGCAAGCCGCCACCATTCGGCTGGTGACAGGCGGCGCACTGGCCATAGACCTTTTTGCCACCGGCCAGCCACTCGTCGATCCATGGTCCCTTTTCGGTGGCGACCTCGCCTCCCTTGCCCGCGGGTCGCGGATCGGGCTGGTAATAGCTGGAGATGTAGATGTCGTCCCGGAAGAAATTCGCGTAGGCCCCGAAATAGCCGGCGCCCAGGATCACCACCACGAACGTCGCGATCAAGGGGCGAAAGGATATCGGCTCGCGACCGGTCGGTGGCAGCACGCGCTCGCGGCGAACGGCGTCATGCACATCCACCACGCTGCCGCCCTCGGCTTCATAATCGAAGTTCTTGTCCTGGTTTTCGCTCATCTCAGAATTCGGATGCTCAGGTATCGGGATTGGGTCCTGGAAATATCGGGAATATCAGGGAATACGTCCGGGCTCAGCCTTCGGAAGCCCCGGTGTTTTCCGCATTCGGCCTCATCGACGCCGGAAGCGGGGTGTCTTTGCGGCGAGACAACAGGTAATCGACCAGCGCCTCCGCCTCCTCGGTCGGCACGATGACATAGCCCTCTTCGGGCGCGAATTTGGCACTCAGCGGCAGCGCCTTTCCACTCTCACGGCCCGCGGCCGGCACTTTGCGATACAGGTGACGGTAGGAAGGCATCACCGAGTAATCCTCCATCTGACGCGGCGCATAGAGATGAACGTGGTGCCACTCACGATCCGACATTTCTTCGCCGCCCCGACTCTTGAGGCGCTCCTCGATGCGGCTGCCCACGTTGGCGAGGTCGGGCCCGATGCGCTGATATCCGAGATAGGCGTATTTTTCGCCCGCGTAGTCGCCGGGGCGCGTCTCGCGCTGCTGTCCCTCACGTCCGCCCCACCCTGTCCGCCACATGTCGGGACCGGCATACGTGGGGCGCACCACTTGGGTGTGGCAGTAGGCGCAACCCTCCCGACCATAGATCTCCGCTCCGAAATCACTCTCACCATACCGGTTCATGTTCGGATCCGGATAGCCGACGAAAGCGGGCGCCTCCTCACCAACGTAGGGCGTCGGCTCGGTGGCGCTGAGTTTCAAATACGGGGCCACCACCAGCAGCAGCCACGGAAGTCCGAAAGCGGCTCCCAGTCCGGCCAGGATTCTCCAGAGATCGTTTCTCATCGGTCAGTAAATCGTGTGCTTGCTTGTTTATCGTCCCCTCAGTGGCCGACACCTTCCGGCGCCATGGCGGCGGCTTCCTCCGCGCTGGCGGCTTGCCCGGGCTCGCCATGCATCAGGGTGGGCCCCGCGGTACGGCGTCCCTGTCCGATGAACATCAGGGCGAGTTGATAAAAGAAACCGAGGTTCGAAACCGCGATCAGGAACCACGCCACCGTCCGCCCCACTACCCAGCCATTGGCCACTTCGACGGACAGGATGAAACTGGCGTCCCATTGATTCATCTGTCCCGCCTGGGCGAACCCGCCCACCAGCATGGTCAGCACCACGGTACCGATGCCGTAGGCCGAAAACCAGAAGTGCTTGCCGATGAGATTGGCCGAGGGCCACTCGCATCCGGTGATGCGGGGAACGATGTAATAGATCGCCCCGAAAATCATCATCGAAAAGACCCCGTAGACGGCCAGGATGTCCAGCCCGATGACGAAATGGCTGAACTGCAGCACCTTGCTGAAAGTGAAGAACGAGGAAACCGCTCCCAGGACCGCGTAGAGCACCAGCATGAGGGCGCCGAACATGGTGAAACGGAGGGCGGGGCTGTATTCCCAGAGCTTTTCCTTGCCTTTCAGCGTCTTGGAGAAATTCACCGCCGTGGCCAGAACGGCCGCCACCAGAAAGATCGTGGCCGCGCCACTGACCGCCGGTATCCAGGCCGGGAACGGTCCGCCCAGGAAGCGATTGAACCCCGTCCACCCGGCCAGAACCGCCAAGGACCAGAAACCCACCTTGGAGAGGGGGTAACTGTGAATGGGGCGCCCCGCGATCTTCGGGATCAGGTAGTAGGCGGAAGCCAGCGCGATGGGGAAAAACCAGAAGAAGATGAGGTTGGCGATATACCAGCCATTGGTCCCGGCGCTCATCACCGCTGAACCGGAATCACCCGTCAGCATCACCGAAGTCACGAAAATCCAAGGGAACCACACCATGGCGCCGAGCAGGAACATTTCCGAAATGTAGACCTCGCCCGCGCGCCGGGCCCGGAACATCGGCACCAGCCACAGCACCACCATGAGATAGGCGACGAACAGGACCGGGGCGATCCAGGCGGGAAAATCCAGCCACGGCATCGAACGCCCGAAACCGGCCCACACGGCGATCACCGCCAGTGAAACCCCGAAATTCCAAAGATGCCCCGCCACCACGATGGTGATCGGATTGCGCAGCTCGTTGCGGGTCAGCCGTGCCATCAGCCAGATCATCACCCCGAAGCCCGCCTGCATCGCCCAGCCGTAGACCAGGGCGATCATGTGCACGGGGAACACCCGGCCATAGGTCAGGTAGGGGCAGTCCTCCCAGAGACCCGGCACTCGGAGTTTGAGTCCGCTGAGGAAGCCGAGCAGAGTTGCCACAAACAGCCACGCCGCCGCGCTGGTGAAAAAGAACAGCACCGGCCAGCGAACAGAGCGGTCGATCGCCGCGCGTTCACGGATATCCTCGGTAGTGGCTTGGTTCAGATCGAGACTCATGGGTCAAAGAGAGAAATCGCTCTCGGCGGGATGCTTCAAATCAGATTACTGGGCGGCGGCGGGCGCGGGAGCCGGGGCGGCGGGCTTCTCCGCCTCCGGTTTGGGCGTCTCCGCGGGGGCGGGCGCCTCGGCGGGCGGCTGCTCCAACTGCTTCATGAAAGTGGGGGAACCGGGAATCACCTGGTCGGATTTCGCGGCCTTCTTCTGCTTCAGCGCGGTCAGGGTCGGCGCCATCGCCGATTTCACCGCCTCGGGCGAGAGCACTGCCGCCTGGGCGGCCCGCACTTCGGCCACGTTCTGGGACCGCTCCGTGGCGCGCTCAGCCCAGCCGGGTTCGATCACTTCACGCGGCGGCGCGATCTTCAGCGCGACCCACAAAACCACGCCGAAACTGACGAACGCCAGCACTCCGGCCCAGAATGCCCGGAATCGGTTGCTTGTGC
Source organism: uncultured Verrucomicrobiales bacterium (assembly GCA_964439145.1). Lineage (GTDB taxonomy): Bacteria > Verrucomicrobiota > Verrucomicrobiia > Verrucomicrobiales > DEV007 > JAEUHH01. Next base: position 28,563 of record CAYTNL010000031.1, on the reverse strand, counting down.
TGTCTCCTGGATGTTCGCTCATGAGATTGTCTCGGAAAAAATGGGGCTTGTCGCTTCGATTCAACAGGGTTGGGTCGGTGACTCAACAGGGTCAGTTCATCACATTCAAGGACTCGTCCAGGCGGGGATCACGGCAGGGATAGAGACTGCCCTTGCCCAGGAAGTGCATCACGGCGAATCCGAAGATACCGGCCACCGCCACCCAGGCGAGCAGGTCGGTGAAGATGTTTCCGGCCAGGATCATGTCCTGCCCCGCCGTGAGCGAGGGTCCGCGCTCGGGTATGATGATCCAGTAGATGTCGCAGAAATGCATGACCAGCGACCAGACCGCCACCGCGCTGAGGATGACCGGCTTTTTCTTCAAGCCCTGGATCAGGAGAATCCCGAAGGGCAGGAAGAAATGCCCGATCACCAGGAACAGGATGGCGTGGGTGTTCCAGTAGGCGGTGTTGCGGGTGAGGTAGAATTTGGTCTCCTCGGTGATGTTCGCATACCAGATGAGGAAGAACTGGGAGAAGGCGATGTAGGCCCAGAAAATGGTGAAGGCGAGCAGGAGCTTGCCCATGAGATGGTAGTGCTCCTCGGTGACCACCTGCTTGAGATAGCCCTGACGGCGCAGCAGGGTGAGCAGGATGATGAGGAAAGCCATCGAGTTCAGGGCCGAACCGGCGAAAAGATAGACCCCCCACATGGTGGAGAACCAGGCGTAGTCCAACGCCATCAGCCAATCGAAGACCAGGAATGTCCACGCGGTGGCAAACAGCGGGAGGAAGCCGCATGACGCCCGGCGCATGCGACGGAAATACTTGGGATCACCGGTCTCGTCCTGTTTGATGGACCAGCCGCGGAGGAAATGGATGATGCTGTAGAGGGCGACGGCGTAGAAGAAGAAACGCAGATACCAGAAGCCCTCGTTGAGGAAGCCCTTCTTCTTGTAGAGGATGGTGTTGGTGTGTTTGAAGTGCTCGTATTTGAGCTTCTCCTTCATCTCCTCCTCGCTGCCCATTTCGGACATCACCTTGTCGAGTCGCAACTGGGCGGCGGCGATCTCGGTCTGGAGGAACAGCTTCTGATTCTCGGTGGTGGTCGAGGCCGCCATCGCCGCCTCGTTCTCCTTCTTGATCTCGGCGAGGGATTTCTCGGCGGCCTCTTTTTTCTGCGACAGCTCGACCCGATAGTGATCCAACTCGTCCTCGGCGTGTTTCACGGACTCGGCGATCACCTTGGCTCGCTCGGGAAACCATTCCCACAGGGCGTCGCGGAACCCGGGAAAAATCAGCGGCAGGGCGAGAACGAACATCACCGGGATGACGCTGCCGAGATTCTCCATCAAACGACGAATCACCGTGCCCCAACCCGAGTTGGTGGCGTGATGGAGGAGGGTCCAGAAAATACCGCCCACAGCCAAGGTCATGAAATAGACGACCGCGAAGAGCCAGGAGTAGGCCATGCCGCGATGGAACACCGACGGCAGTTCCTCACCCTCGGGCACTCCGCTGGTGGCCGCGTAGATGATGAAAAACAACACCGCCGCGCCGCCACCCACCATGAGCAGCAACCACTTGAGCAGCCCGGCATTGAACTTTTCGCCCTGGGCGAAGTTGTCAGCGTTTTTCAGTCCAGCCATGATCCGTGAGGAAAAAATGATCGAGGGAAATTTGGTAGTCTCGGGTCACTTGCCCGCGCCCGCGGCGCTTTGCAGCACCCGCACATACGCGGTGATCGCCCAGCGGTCCGCCACGGGAACCGCTCCGTTGTATGGCCCCATCAGGCCTTTGCCATGGGTGATGGTCCAGAAGATCTGTCCGTCCGGCAACGCCGCCACGCGGGGGTCCAGCAGATTGGCGGTCGGCGGGATGGCCCAGTATTTGGATACCACTCCGGCGCCGTTGCCCGAGTCGCCGTGACAGGCGCCGCAAAAAATCTGATAGCGCTCCCGACCGCGTTCCAGCAGGGCCGCGTCCACGGTGATCTCCTCCGGCATGCCGTCACCGAAGTAATCGCCAAAGGTACCCTCGAGGTAATATTCCCCACCCACCGGCGGGTGGTCTTTCGACAGGGGGAGATCATAGCCGATGGGCACGGTGCCGGACACGGGCCGGCGCGCTCCGCTGCCGTCGGCAAAAAAGTCGGATGGCTTCTGATACTTCAGCTTGTACTGCCAATCCATGTCGGGAAACAGATAGAGCGGTGGCTTGGTGAATTTTTCGCCGCGGGGACCAATCCCCACAGCCAACATCACCGCGATCGCAAACAGGATGAGAAAAAACCAGCGCATTTCGTTCCGTTCAGTTCAGGCGTCGTCGTCTGCTTTCGTTCGTTGAATATCTCTCCGCCCAAGTTTCAGGCTTCCACCAGCTCAATATTCTTGGCGCCGATGGATTCCAGAAATTCCCGGGTCTTTTCCACCCGGAACTTGGGATCCTTGGATTCGATGACGAGGAGAAAGCCGTCATCGGAAAATTTCTTGAACAGCGCCGACTCGAAGAGCGGGTGGTTCCATCGCGGCAGCAGCATGAAGACCAGCAGGCCAAAAAGGGTCGCGAAAGCGGAGAAGAGAATCGTCAGCTCGAAAGTCACCGGGAAGAAGGCGGGCACGGTGTTGAGATTCGTCGGCTTGCCCTGCACGATGGTCGGATAGAGATTCACCTGGGTGAAGAACTGCAACACCAGCGCGGTGGTGAAACCGGTCACGCCACCGCCCAGAACCACCGCCGAAAGCCAGGATTTCCGGATCCCCATGGCTTTGTCCATCCCGTGAATCGGAAAAGGGGTGTGGACATCCCAACGCTTGAACCCGGCGTCGCGAACATGCTCTGCGGCGTGATAGAGATCCGAAGCACTGTCGAATTCGGCCACAAAACCGAAGGGCTGTTTGGTGCTGGCGGTGATGGTGCTCACGGTGATAACTCGATGTTCTGGGGGAACGAATGATGTTTTCTATCAAGGAATGAAGGGCGGGCCGGGCTTTGATCAGTCCCGGCTATCCGATTTGCGGCGGCTTTCCTTGATCTTCTTCCAATCGTGGTAATGGGGATCCGCCTGCGGCAACACGCCTTTCACCTCGGCGATGGCGATGACCGGGAGGAAGCGGAGAAACAGCAGGAACAACGTCATGAAGAGGCCGAAAGTGCCCATGAACATCAGCTTTTCCACCCAACTGGGATGGTAGATACCCCACTGGCCGGGCAAGAAATCGATGGATATGGAGGTCGGGATGATGACGAAACGCTCGAACCACATCCCGGCGTTGACGAAGTTGGCGATGATGAAGACCACCCAAAGATTCTTCCGCGCCTTCTCGAACCAGAAGATCTGGGGAGCGATAACGTTGCAGAAGAACATGCAGTAGTAGTAATAGCGATAGGGCCCGGCCAGAATGCGGAGATAGAACGCGTCGCTCTCGAACTTGTTGGCGCTGTAATAGCTGATGAACAGCTCCATGATGTAGGCGTAACCCACGATGGTGCCGGTCAGGAGAATGATCTTCGCCATGTTGTCGATGTGCTTCATCGTGAACATGTCCTGCAGACCGTAGATGAGTCGGCAGGGAAGCATGAGGGTCAGCACCATGGCGAAACCGCCGAAAATGGCCCCGGCAACGAAGTAGGGCGGGAAAATGGTGGTGTGCCATCCGGGAATGACCGAGGTGGCGAAGTCGAAGGAAACGACGGAGTGCACCGATAATACCAGCGGTGTGGAGAGCGCGGCCAGCAACAGGTAGGCCATCTCGTAGTGCTGCCACTGACGATTGCCGCCTTTCCAGCCGAGGGCGAAAAATCCATAAAGCACCTGGCGAATCTTGGTCTTGGAACGATCACGCAGGGTTGCCAGATCAGGAATCAGGCCGATATACCAGAAAATCACCGAAACCGTGAAGTAGGTGGAAACGGCGAACACATCCCAGAGCAGAGGACTCTTGAAATTCTGCCAGATGGCGTTGGCGTTGGGCACGGGAGCGAGGAACCACACCATCCAGAAGCGACCGACATGGAAGCCGGGGAAAATCCCCGCGCAAACAACGGCAAAGAGAGTCATCGCCTCGGCGGATCGGTTCACCGAGGTGCGCCACTTCTGGCGCGTCAGGAACAAAATCGCGGAAATGAGCGTGCCGGCGTGACCGATACCGATCCAGAACACGAAGTTCACGATTGCCCAGCCCCAGGCCACCGGCTGGTTGTTGCCCCACACTCCGACACCGGTCGATACCAGATAGACGAGGGTGAAAAGCAGGCACCCGGCCAGCGCCACCGAGGGAAGGAAGAGAAACCACCACCCCAGAGGTTGGCGATTCTCCACGATTCCGCAGATCCGCTCGGTGATCCAGCTGTACGAGCGATTGTTCAGCACCAGCGGCTCGCGAGCCACTCCTTCGGCTTCGGAGGGATGCACCGCCTGATCTGTCGTTCCGTTGGCCATCTAAGTGATAGGGAAGAAAGGGATGATTCTTGATGCGGTCCGATCAATGCATGTCGGACGTGACCCGACCGACCTTTTCGGCGCCCGGCATCTTCGGGTTGGGATTCTTGATACGTGCCAGGTAGCTGGTCCTCGGACGGGTGCCGATGTACTTGAGCAGCTCGTATTGCCTCGGATGTCCGTCGTGACCGTCGCCGCCCATCTTGCCCTTGAGCTTGGTCACTTTGTCATCGGCGTGTTTCCAATTGCCGAAGGTGATGGCCTCCGAGGGGCAGGCGTCCTGGCACGCGGTGGTCACCGAGTTCGCCGGAACCTGGACCTGCGCGGAGTCCCGCGCCGCGACCTTGGCGGCCACCTTGGCGGCGCTGAGTCGCTGTACACAGTAGGTGCATTTCTCGATCACCCCGCGCATCCGCACGGTGACGTTGGGATTTTTCTGCAGCTGCTCGGTGGTGGTGGCGGGTCCGGCGGCGGGAGCCAGCGGTCCGAGATACAATTTGTCGAGCGGACGCTTGTTGTAGTCGAAGTAGTTGAAACGGCGGGCCTTGTAGGGGCAGTTGTTCGCGCAATAGCGGGTGCCGATGCAACGATTGTAGGTCATCGCGTTGAGACCGTCGCCGGTGTGGACCGTGGCGTTGACGGGACACACCGTCTCGCAGGGGGCCGCTTCGCATTGCTGACAGGCGACCGGCTGGGGTAGCATCTCGACGGCGTCATCATCGACCTTGCGCTTGCCCGGCGCTCCGGTCCGGTCAAAGTCCAGACCCATGTCGGCCACCGTCTTGGAGTCGTAGGGCGAGGAGAAATAGCGATCCATCCGGATCCAGTGCATTTCCCGACCCGCGATGACCTGCCCCTTGCCCACGATGGGGATGTTGTTCTCGCTCTGGCAGGCGACACTGCAGGCGTTGCACCCGATGCAGGAGTGGAGATCAACCACCATGGCCCATTGATGATCCGGATCGACGCGAAACTCGTGCCCGTCGATGGCGGGAGCCATGTTGTTGGCGTTGCGCTCGCTGTCGGGATCGGCGTAATCCGGCCCCTGATACAGGGTGATATTCTCGGGAATGTGGGCATCCATCCCCTGCCGTCCGGCAAAGGTCTTGTCGGCCTGATACATCTCCACGGTTCCCTCGCGAACAATGGCGCGGCCTTCCATCGAGTAGTGCTCCGCCGTCAGGGCCAGATCGTGACTCGCGTTGAGCTTCGTGACTTTGGCGCCCGAAATTACAAACGGGGACGCCGAAGTGCGAAGCCCCCACGCCGAGAAACCCACTCCGGTGCCGACTGTGCCGATATCCACCGGCGAACCCTCGTCGTCGAGCAAGTCCCCGTAGTAGCCAACCGCCAACTGGATGACGAAATCAGCCTGGCCGGGACATTCCAGCACCGGCGCCTGGATCTTCGCGGTTCCGGTGGCGATTTCCACCAGATCGCCGGTCTTGAGACCGAGCACTTCCACGGTGGCTCGACTCATGAGCGCGGCATTGTCCCAAGTCAATTTGGTGATTGGGTCGGCGGCCTCCTGCATCCAGCCATTGTTGGCAAAGCGACCATCATAGGTGGAGGAACCCGCAACCAGGGACACTTCGATCGCCCCCGGCCCCGGGAGATCACCCACAACCAGACCGGAAAACGCGGCCGCGACCTTGGCGGGATCGACCGCCACCGACGCGGCTCGTTTGAAAGCGGTCCCTTTCGCGAAACCATCGCGCACCGCGACCCGCCAATCAGCTCCCGGCGCGACTGCGGCAAAAGTCTCTTTCACCGCCGCCAGCACGGGCGCGTCGGGCTCGGGCATTCCCGGCACCGCGGCCGGGGCGCTTTCCGCCGGGGCGCTCAGCAAGGACAGCAGAAACTCGATCTCCGAGACGCCGCCATGCAGCGGCTGGATCATGGGCTGCTGGACAGAGTAGATACCGCTCGAGGAACGCCAGTCGCCCCACGACTCGAGGTAATGGGCGCCCGGCACATGCCAGTCGGCCACGCGGGCGGTGAGATTTTTCCGCTCACCCAGATGAATCACCGTCTCGACCTTGGAGAGAAGCTCGGAAAACTTGAGGTCACTCGGCGCGTCCACCACCGGATCCGATTCCGTGGTAAGGAATAGCGTCTTCACCTGCCCCGCCTCGATCGCCCCGGCCAGTTCAGCAAGCCCCGGCAAGGCGGGCGAGTCGGATTGCAACAGGGAGATCACCGCCGCCTCGCCATCATAGGCACCCAAGGCGGCATTGATCGCCGCCACCAGGGCATGGACCGCCTCCGGTTGGCGCGCGCCCGCCAAGACGAGCGCCTTGCCCTTCGCCGCCACCAGATCGGCGGCGCATTCGCGAATCCATTCGCCATTGTAGATCGCCGCCGTGATCTTCGACTCGAGAGGCTTCAAGACCGCCTCCAAAGCCGTGTCTCCGACCGCCTTTGCGATCTCGCGGGCAAAAAGCACCGCCACATTGACCATCTGGCTGGCAGCCACGCGATAGCGATGATCCGCCATGCCGCCCGTCAGCGTGAAGGAAGGCTCGGCCACATAGAGACGGTTCATCTCTCCGCCCTCATCCACGACTTTGCGGCCCTTGGTGAATTCCCTCACGGAATCCTCACCCACCTTATCCAGGCCAAGGAAATCCGCATCGAGGGACAGAATCCGGGTTGCCCAATCCAAGCGCGGCACCTGGACCAGAGCCGGCCCGAAGAGCCGGGACTCGGCGGCCGCCTGATTCGCCACGGAAAGAGGATCGTAACCGTAAACCTTCGCCCCCGGATATTTCTTGGAGACCTGATCCAGCAGGCGGTTGCGAGTCGGCGCAAAACCCTCGCTCACCAGAAACGCCACCCCCTCGCCGGAAGCCGCCTCGCGGAAGCCCTTCAGAAAATCAGATTCGAAAGCGGACGCGTCGGACTCCTCCCCACCTCTCAGATAATGGCGGGAGCGATCCGGATCATAGAGCGCCAGAACCGAAGCCTGCGTGAAGGCATCCGAGCCACCCGACACCGCCGGATGCAGGCGGTTCCCATCGACCCGGGTCGGCCGCCCTTCATGGGTAGTGACCACCAGGGGATCACAACCCCGACCACCGAGGCGAGCCTTGGCACTGGCGTAATAGAGAGCTTTGCCCGGCACCACCCACTCCACGTGCTCGTTGTAGGGCACGAGATGACGCACCGGACGGTGACAGCCAACAGCCCCAAAACCGGCCAGGGCGGTCGCCGCCCCCATCAATTTCACAAAATGACGCCGTGACACCTCATCCGCCTCCCACTCGGCCGCGCCTTGGGGAAACTCGCGTTCGAGCCAACCGAGAAACTCGGGATTATTCTCCAGCTCACCGAGACTGCGCCAGTATTGACGCCCGGTTTCTTGAGTTTCTGGATGTTGCCACTGACGTTTCATTCGTTCAAAAAAGAAAGATCTTCCGCTCGAAAGCGCTCGAGGCGGATTCAACCCGCCCATCACCTGCCTGTTTTCCCATCACCGGTGACACGCCGCGCAATCCTGCGGGGGATGTATGTTCCAAGCATCTTTCAGGTAAGCCCCCAGGGCTCTCTGATCAAAGTCTTCCGGCGCGTCCGCCTTGAGCGCATCCACCTCTTTGCCCGTCTTCGAAGCGAGGTAGGCATAGAATGCGTCCTGATCCATATCTTCCACCGCCCAATCGAGATTCGTGATCTCATCCAGCGGGCGCAAGCGATCCTCCACGTTTCGATGGCAATCGAGACAGAAGCCCATGCTCAGGGATTTCTGATGACTCACCACCGCCATTTCATTGACCTTGCCGTGGCACTCGACACAACTGACACCACGATTGACGTGAGCGGCGTGGTTGAAATAGGCGTAATCAGGCGTCTCGTGGATCTGCACCCAGCGGATGGGCTCGCCGGTGTAATTCGTCTCATCACTCGAATCCATCGCCTCCCGCAGCAGGGCCAGCTTCGGGCTGTCCGACTTGACCTTGCCGGGGCCGTGACAATTCCAGCAGACCTGGGCGTTGGGGATGTTGGAATGGGGCGATTGCTCGACGTTGCTGTGGCAGTACCGGCAATCCATGCCCAACTGCCCGGCATGCAGACTGTGATCGAACGGTATCGGCTGCTGAGGCTCGTAGCCCACCCTCGTGTATTTGGGGGTGAATGCGTACCAGAGCACCGCGACGGCCAGAGTTCCGACACCCCCGAGAGCGACGAGAACCTGGAACGGAATGAAATTGGTCCAGCGTGGAAAAATGTTTCCCATGAGTAAATCGATCGGCGGCTATTTAAGAGCTTGTGAAAAATTTCACAAGCGGTTTTTCCGAGAAAAATTACGACCCGCGCGTCTTCAAGGATATGGAGGTTGCGATTCCCGGCACCCGCCGTGCCGCATCCCTCCCGTGGACCGATTCCACCCCCACACCCCCCCTTCCCGCACCGAACCACCGACACCCGGCCCCAAAGCGAATCGGCCGACGGACCCCGCAAGGTCCAGTCGGCCGATCTTGATCGTTTTTGTTCACCCCGCCCGCTCCGCCCACCCCAACAACGCCTCAGCGCGGCCGGGTCGTGTGAGTCAAGGGACGGGGGCGGTTTTCAGTAGGGAATACCGCCACCGGTCGGAATGCCGCCACCATTGGGCGACCCGCCACCGTATGGCGATCCACCGCCGCCGTGATGACCGCCGCCATTCGGCGATCCGCCACCATGGTGACCTCCTCCGTGATGTCCGCCACCACCGGCCGACGCTCCCGCGCTGGCTTCGGCGGAAGCTCCGGCGCTGGCGGCCGCGTTGACCACCGTGCTGCCGGTCACACTCACGTCGGTGCCCACATCACCCGTGATTTCATATTTGAAACCGTTGTGGGCGAACTTGCGGTAGGCGTCCGCGTAGTCATGCATGGCGTCGGCGTAACGGATCGCGCCATAGCCCTGCATGACACTGCCGGTGCCCATGGCGACACTACCCGCCGCGTGGGCAAGCTTGGCCGCGTTGTCGATACCGCTGTCCTGGTAGACCGTGACATTGGCGGTCTCCATGTAGCCGGTTTTGTAGTTTTTGCCGTAGGTGATGACGGAGCCGGTATTCCAGCCCTGGATGGCCACCCCTTCGAAGTCAGTGTCGCGGCTTTCGGGCACCACATGGCCCATACGAGTGGTCGAGCAGCTGGCCAGAACCATCGCAATTGGCGCGCACAGGATCAGTTTCTTGTTCATCGTGTTTCGGTTGGTTTATGTTTCGATGTTTATTGAGACTGCCCTCGTTCGCGCCGTGCGGGCGGGTTCAGGAGGGCTCGGGCTACCAGCTGATCAGATCAGCCGCCGTTCCGATGGGTTTGCGGACTGTGGAAAAGGTGCGCCGATGAGGCCCCCCGCATTTGGGTTGCCTCCGCACCACTCCTCGCAAAGTTGGACTCCGGAACAACCGCCCCGGGATAAATGATCGGCGCCGGCGCGGTCGCGGGCGCCGCCCGCCGTCCGTCGCGCTTCAGCCAGCCGAAGGCGAGATCGGCGATACGATCCACCACAAAGGTGAAAGTCTTCCGCATCCCCCGGATCGGAGCCCCCGCCACTCGTATCGCCCGATAGTGAGGCTGACGTTCGCGAGTCTTGAAGACCACAATGTTGGAGGCCGGCACCGGAATCTCCCCCCTCATCTGTGCGGGCGTCACCGGCTCACCGGGAATCACGAAAAAATCCTTGTTCTGCTTCCCCAATCGCACCGCCCCCATGGACGTGCCCTGCGTCTCCGGCGCCACATCCGCCAACTCGTAAGTCTGGCAACCCGTGAAAGAGGCGCCAGCCACAAGAATCAGTAGTGAGAGTTTTTTCAACATTGAGTCCAATAATCGCAATAAAATAGAATAAGTCTAGAAATTTTTTAGAATCAATCGTGATAATGCTTTTCATAATTGCTATAATATTCAGCCAAGTTGGAATCGTGGCACGCCTGCCCTAAACGGTAAATCATTACGTGTAAGGCGTTTACGTGGCATGGATCATTCCGCCACACGCATGTCGCCGCCGCGAACCCGGGATCGAAAAAAAATCGCATCCCGGCCTTGTCACCCGGCCGAGAGACTCCCCTTTCCCGCCGGTGCGCGCTCATTTCCGCCCCGAAAGTCGCGGGAACGGGATCGACAGGCGATCACGTGAGCAGGCTCGCCCTGGGAACCTCCTCCAGCGGCCGACACCAGCCACCGCGAGATAACAGACAGCCCCCAGTGTCGCCGATCAGGGCTTCACCACGTCCTGCCTCTCCCCGGCCGGCGCCAGGCGCAGGGTGGGTGGAAGCTCCGAGATTGGCTCCCCCTTCTCCAACTCATCCTCAAAGACGACCACTATTTCCTCGTAGGCGTCCTGATGCCAGTGATCCCGATCCAGCAGCCAGTTGCGCACGAACTTCGCCACCGAGAGGCGGGCGGCATCCCTCACTCCGTCCACGGTGACGGGATCGGCGGCTCGCTCCGCCAGCTTTTCTGTCAGACTTCGCTCCAAAGCCTCCAGATTCTCCCCCCCATCCCATCGAGCCCACCCGGACTTGGTTTTCTTTCTCGCGCGGCCGCTGTCAAAAGCCACCGGAAGACTCGGCCGCGGAGATGGGGCGACCACCGTGACGCGGGCATCATACGCGGACAGGGTCCAGTTATCACTCAGATCGATGTGATACCGATAGGTAGCCGGAACACTGATCTCGGAAACCGTGGTGCCGATGGGTATCTCCCTGTCAAACCACACCACGTTGGTCTTACGGGTGAAAGACTCGGTCGCCTCGGCGGTCGCCACCTCGAGAATATTGCCCTCATTGCCCTCGGCCCGCAGCGCGGTGAATTCCATGAAGGTTTCGGTGATCACCTCGGGGCGGAACGCCTCCGCGATGCCGACCACCGCCTCCTTCCCGGCATCGACGCCCCGCTCCACCACATCGAGCGTCCGCCCGGCGATCCAAAGCATGCCTCCGAACACCACCAGAGCGGCCAGCGTCAAAATCAGCACCAATACCATCACCCGCGACCAGGGTGAAGCGCGCCGACTCCCTCCGGAGGGAACCCCGTTGGCGATGGATGCGTTTGCGGCGGACTCGATATCGTTTTCCGACATGGCGCGGGAAGATAACCCAACTTCGCCACGCAGACCAACCCGTCCCCATGATCGACTTTCCCGGCCCCGCCTACGCGTCTCAAAATTGAAACAACGAGCAATTTTATAATTTAAGTTTGCGAAATAAGGCAACTAGTGAGAGATTGTTTTCTAAATTAACCATCCAAAAAGGCGTGAAACCATGGTATTTATGGAAAATTTAAAATAAGCCTTGCAATAGGCCATAAGGTTTGTTTAATTTTACCATTCTCAGTTGAAACAAAACAGCCCTAGCTAGCCCTTAAGGAGGATTAACTATGCAAATCGTAAATGATCGCAACTCGTCGGCGGATCCCAATGTGGATCGCCTCGCCGACTTCATCATGTTCGCCCAACGTTCGTTCCTGCTCGACCTGTCGAAGGAGCTCAACAATGGCAACATTTCCTACGCCCAATTTTTCCTGCTCGGCTATCTCGCCAATGAGGACTACCTCAACATGACCGAGATTTCGAACAAGATGGGCCACTCGACCGCGGCCGCCACCGGATTGGTGGACCGGCTGGAGAAGCTCGGCTACGTCCAGCGCCTCCACGCCGCCGACGACCGCCGCAAGGTCATGGTCCAGATCACCCGCAAAGGCATCGAACTGGTCAACCGTCTGCGCAACGCCATCGCGGAGAACATCTCCACGGTGATGGCCTCGCAGTCCAACGGTGGCAAGGAAGAGGCTCCCCCGGTCTACGCGCAACTTCAGGACTTCCTGAAAAGCCGCTGATTCCCGAGACAGGCTCCCCGTCGTTCCCGACGACGGCACCGGCGACCCCTCCCCCGTGGACCGGTCGCCCGAAAAGAGCCCTCCTCTCTCTGGATCGAGGCGCCTTTTCAAAGATTCTGCGACAAAACCTTCAACAAGGGCGAACAACTGAGAACACCGCCGACGGGCCCTCCGTCGGCGGTGTTTTTTTACGCACATCCCGCCTCGGCATCGCCCGACCGGACCGGGCCTTGCCCGCGGGCGTCTCCTGCACTATGAAATGCCCGATGTCCGACGACACCGCGCCTTTTCTCGAGACTTTCCCCGCCCTCAGCGCCATCCCCGGCCTCCTGCACGGATTCGTGCTGCGTCATCCCGCCGTCGATGTCGGTGCCGAGCGCGATATCGCTCTCGAGCGCCTGCGCCCGCTTCACGCCACCACTCTCGCGGAGAGCCTCGGGATTGAGCTATCCGAGACCTGGTTCGGGGAGCAGGTGCACGACTGCCGGATCGCCCTCTGCGCCCCTTCCGCCGCCACCAACCGACTCTGGCCGGAGACGGACGGGCTCATCGCCCCCGCCCCCGGGACCTTTCTCGGCATTCACGTGGCCGATTGCTGCGCCGTCTATGTCGTCGATCCCGTTCGACGCGGCTGCGCCCTCCTGCACTCGGGGAAAAAAGGCACCGAACTCGGCATCGCGCCCCTGGCCATCGCCCGCATGCGCGAAATCCTCGACAGCGATCCCGCCGATCTCATCGTCCAGCTCAGCCCCTGCATCCGGCCCCCGGCCTACGAGATCGACTTTGCCGCGCGCATCCGTTCCGACTGCGCCGCCGCCGGGGTTCCCTCCGACCAGATCCACGATACCGGCGCCTGCACCAGTCGCGACCCGGACCGCTACTACTCCTATCGCGCGGAAAAAGGCCGCACCGGCCGACATCTTGCTGTGCTGGGCTGGAAACGATAAGAGCCAACACCATGCCCGCCCTCACCCTCCATCCACCCGCCAAGACCAACCTCTGGCTGCGCGTCACCGGGAAACGCGAAGACGGCTACCACGGCATCGATACCCGCATGGTCTCGCTCTCCCTCGCCGACACTCTCCACCTCTCCCCGACCAGTGACGGGAAAATCTCTCTCACCTGCGACGATCCCACCCTGCCGATCAACGACGACAATCTCGTGCTCAAAGCCATCCGCGCCCTGGAGACGCGACTCAACCGCCGCTTCGGCGCCCGCGTCGAGTTGGAAAAACGCATACCCCACGGCGCCGGTCTCGGCGGCGGCAGCAGCGACGCCGCTTCCGTCCTCCTCGGCTTCAACCAACTCTTCGACCTCGGCCTGGACCGCTCCCTGCTCTCCGACATCGCCGCCACGATCGGTTCCGACGTTCCCTACTTCATTGAGGAGAAAGTCTGCGATTGCACCGGACGCGGCGAAATCGTCACCCCGGTTGAGTTTCCCTGGGAGCTGCCCGTCTTTCTGATGAAGCCCGCCTTCTCCGTCCCCACCGGCCCCGCCTACGCCCGCTGGTCCGACTCCAGGGAGATACCCGGCGTGCCCCACGCCCCCCAGGTCTGTCCCTGGGGCATCATGCGCAACGACCTCGAGCGCCCCGTGTTCCAGAAATACCTCATGCTGGCGCGGATGAAGGAATGGCTCCTCAATCAGGGCGAAGTCCACGCCGCCATCCTTTCAGGCTCCGGCAGCGCCCTGCTGGCCGTACTCACCCGCAACGACCGCGGCCGCATCCTCGAGGAGCGCGCTCTCAAAATCTTCGGCCCCACCACCTGGACCTGGGTCGGACACACACGGCGCTCCTGACTCACCCAATAGTCCTTGACATTGAGCCCCCTGATCGGTGTGCGGCTGGATAAGTTGAAGACGGCGAGTGAGGATAGAATTGGTTTCGGAATCGGATTGCCACTCCCCGGAAAATTCGCGAGAGTGCGCGCCATGGCCCCCGACGAAGCAGTCATCCAGGAACGCGCCCGCGAAATCTCCCGACTCCGCGACGCTCTCAACACCATTCTATTCGGCCAGGAAACCCTGGTGGAGCTGACCCTTACCGGCCTGCTGGCCCGCGGCCACCTGCTGCTCGAGGGCCTGCCCGGGCTGGGCAAAACCGAGTTGGTCAAAGGCCTGTCCAAGGCGTTGAAACTGGAAACCAAACGCATCCAGTTCACCCCCGATCTCCTCCCCGGCGACATCACCGGCAACCCGGTGCTCCAGGAGACTTCCGAGGGACGTCAGTTCGTCTTCCAGCCCGGCCCTCTCTTCGCCAACCTGGTGCTTGCCGATGAGATCAACCGCGCCTCGCCCAAGACTCAATCCGCCCTCCTCGAAGCCATGCAGGAGCGCCGAGTCACTGTGCTCGGGGACACCCACACCCTGCCCCAACCCTTCTTCGTGCTCGCCACGCAGAACCCCATCGAACTGGAAGGCACCTACCCGCTGCCCGAAGCCCAGCTTGATCGATTCCTGTTCAAGCTCGAAGTCACCCGCAACTCCGCCGCGACCTTGGAGAGAATCGTGACCCAGCGCGAACTCGGGGTGGAGCCGGAACTCGAGCCCGTCATGAACGCCGACACACTGGGGGAGATCATGGACACGGTGCGCCGGATCTATCTGCCCGATGTCGTCGCCAACTACATCGCCCGGCTCGTGGACGCCACCCACAGCGGCCAGTCAAAAACCGCCGAGGGAATCAAATTCGGCGCCAGCCCCCGCGCCGCGCTGAGCCTCGCCTCCGCCGCCAAGGCCCGCGCCCTGATGGCCGGACGAATCAATGCTTCCTTCGAAGATGTGAAAGCCGTCGCCGTCCCCGTGATCCAGCACCGCATCATCCTGGAATACAACGCCCGCATCGACGGCAAGACCAACCGCCAGATCGTCGAGGAACTCCTCGCCGAAGTGCCCACCCAGGATTTCCGCACCCCGGCCACGATCAAGCAGACACCCGTCGCCAGCACGGAGTGACTCATCCCCACGCCCACCTCTCATGCTCCTGCTGATAAAACTCGCTGTTTCCGCCGGAATCATCTATCTGGTCAACGAGGTCGTCATCCGGCACAGCCGCCCCGCGCTCGGCAGCCTCATCGCATCGCTGCCGCTGGTGTCACTGATCACATTCGTGTGGATTTTCTACGGGATGAAGGAGGACCCCGCCGCCCGCACCGAAAAGCTGGCCGCCCATTCCGCCGGGGTGTTTTGGTTCGTGATCCCCAGCCTGCCGATGTTTCTCATTTTTCCCTGGTTGCTGCGCCGCGGACTCTCCTTCTGGCCGAATCTGTTGATCTGTTGCCTCATCACCATGCTGCTCTACGCCAGTATGGCGCTGGTGTTGAAGCGATTCGGGATCGAGCTCTGAAAGTGGGGCGGTTTTGCAATTCGCCACCCCATCGCCTCAAGCGAAGTAGGCCCGCTGCCTGTCACTGATCGGCAAGCCTAGACGCTCCATCACCAGCAGCATGTCCTCCCAGACCTTGCGCTTGTCTGTCTTGCCTCCGTCCGGCGCGTTCGACTCCTGACGCAGGAGGTAACTCGGGTGATAAGTCACCATCACCGGGATTCCCCCGAGATCGTGAAAGCGGTTTCTCAAGCTCCCCAGCGGGCCGCTCACGCCCAAAAGCCCCTCCGCCGCCGTGGCGCCCAGCGCCACGATGACTTTCGGACGCACCACCGCGATCTCCGCCCTCACGTATTTCACCGCCGCCTCCATCTCCACCGGGGTCGGCTTGCGGTTGCGTTGCCCCTGAAAGCGGGGATCGCCGTCGGCGGGACGGAATTTGACGATGTTGGAAATGTAGACATCCTCCGGGCGCCGCAGGCCCATCGCTTTCAGGATCGCGGTCAGCTTCTGACCGGCGGGGCCGACAAACGGCTCCCGTTGCCGCTCCTCCTCGTGGCCCGGTGCCTCGCCGACGAGCATCAACGCGGCGTCGGGATTTCCCACCGAAAACACCATCACCTCGCGCAACGTGCCCAGACCGCGGCAGTCCGGACAGCTCTCGGCCTTTGCCGCCAGCCAGGCGATTTTCTCCGCCTTCGTGGTGCCCTGGGGATTGAGGAGATCGTCCTCGGCGGGGGCGGCCGCCACCTCCCCCCTCTGACTCTGGCGCGCCCGTTCCGGCAACGCGCGCAGGAGGGAGAGCGAATCCGCGGACAGGGAGACCCGCTCGCAGCCGATCATCTTTTCCCGCTCCATCACGGAACGCAGCGCCTGCAATGCCTCGGGGAGTGCCATGGCGGAAAAGGGAGCCGCTTCCCTTCTCCCTGGCAACGGGATTCGGCGCGAAGCGGAAAAAAAACGCCCCCGCGCGACTCGACCCTGTCTAGTCCGCGACCTGACAGGGTCTGGTGACGCGACGCCTTACAAAGTCCGCCTTCCTTTGTAGTCGGCGGTTTTTTGGTTGTGAATCGGGCGGCTGACGGTTTGAATGAGCCTGTGATGGCCGACGCCCCGTGATCGGCCGGATTTCCCCACTCAGCTCATCCCCGACACACTCATGTTCCGACGACTTGGCAATCTCATCCGCGGCTTCTTCGGCCTCTTCGTTTCCGGCCTTGAGAAGCAGGCTCCCGAGGCCCTGCTCGAGGTGGAAAAAGAAAACCTCCGCAAGCAGATCTCCGAATACAACAAGGGGCTCTCGGCCCACGCCGCTCTCTGCGAGCGGCTGATGGCCCAGGTGAAACGCGAGGAGAGCGAACTCAAGGAACTCACCGCCAAGGCCACCGCCCATCTCAAGGCGGGCAACCGCAAGATGGCCGGCGAATACGCGCTCCGCCTCCAGAAACTGAAGTCGGAGCACACGGACAACGTGGCCCAACTCGGCGACGCGGAAAAAACCTACGAGGAACTAAAGCGGGCGCGCGATGTCTCCATCCAGGCCGCCAAGGACAAAATTGAATCGCTCAAACGCGACATCAACGAAACCAAGATCGCCCAGGCCACGGCGGAGCTCAACGAAATGGCCGCGGGAATGATCAATGAAATCGGGGGCGCCGGCGACACTCTCAATCGCCTCGAGGAAATGGTCCGGGAGGAAAAGGAAAAGGCCGCCGGTCGCGCCCGCGTGGCTCGCGACAGCATCGACTCATCTGAACTCAACGTGATGGAGGCCGAGCGCGTGGCTCTGGAGGAGATGGCGCTGGCGGATTTTGCCGCCGAGGCCGGTATCGTGCTGGACGGGGGCGACGCGCCCGTCATCGAATCCGGTGAAGCCGCGCCGCCCGCGGCGGAGGACGAGAAGGCGATGTGAGGGGGCGGTCCGCCGGTGATCCGGCTCAGGGTTTTCTGTTGTGGTAAGCCGGCCATTGAAATCCATGCCTCTTCCCCGCTGGTCCGAAAAAGTCCGCACCGACTATCTCAGCGGAGCGGCCAACCAGTTCGTGCTCCACGGCAATGTCCACGACCGGCTCCTGCTCCCGGCCGATGCCGGTGATGAAGCCGGGAGCGGCATCGGAAATCTGGGCGATTTCCTCACCGGCACCCAGTTGCGAAAGTTCGACCTGGTGCTGAGCTACGAACTCGGAGCCGGCTTGCGGGTGGAGCGGGGCGCGGAGTTGTTCCGCAAACTGCGGCCCGCCGACGAGCTGCCAGGCGATCCCGCGAAAGCGGTCGCCTACCTCGACTATCTGCTCCGTTTTCTCGTCAATCTCCGTCAGTTGAAATCGAACGCGCCCCCGCCCGCGAGCGCCTCAGGGTCCGAGATCGTGTCGGAGTCCGCCCGCCCGCTGGCGGGGCGGAATTTTCACGTCGCATTTCTGCTCAAAGCGGCGGACCTCATCTTCCCGCGCTCCCAGAACTCGCTCAACTACCAGCTTTCCTCCATCGCCTCGGTGGTGCGCGCCTGGTCGCGGGAGACGCATTTCCTGGAGCAGAACCTGGCCGTATTTCTGCTCACGGAGAATCTGAACGATCTCCACCCGTTGCTGGCCACCAATCCTCGGGCGTCGCTGGTCGAGATCGAAATGCCCGACGCCGGGGAATTGCGGGATGTGTTCGCGGTGTTCGCGAGCCGTTACCCGAAAGCGATGGCCCGATTCTCCGGCGATTCCGAGTTGCCGGCGGAGCGGCTCGCCGGCGCGACCCTGAGTTCCATCGAGAGTCTGCTGAAAACCCGGGAATTCACCGGCGCTGCCCTGGAGGAATCGGATCTCGCCGACCTGAAAAAGGATCTGGTGGAAAAAGACGCCCGGGGCTTGATCGAATTTCTCGAGCCCACACGCACGCTGGAGGACTACCAGGGGGCCGATCCCGTGAAGACCTGGATGCGGCAGGACATCGCCCTCTGGCGGCAAAATGATCTGGATGCGATGCCGATGGGCTACCTCCTCTGCGGTCCGGTCGGCACGGGAAAAACCTACCTCGTCGAATGCCTGGCCGGCGAGGCGGGCGTGCCGGTGGTGAAGATGAAAAACTTTCGCGACAAATGGGTCGGCAGCACCGAGGGCAATCTGGAAAAGATCTTCCAACTGCTCCACGCGCTGGGTCGTTGCATTGTCTTCATCGACGAGGCCGACCAGGCGCTCGGCAGCCGGGACGCGGGCTCGGGAGACTCCGGGGTGTCGGGCCGGGTCTACTCGATGATGGCCAAGGAAATGTCGAACACGGGAAACCGCGGCCGCATTCTCTGGATCCTCGCCTCCAGCCGCCCCGACCTGATCGAGGTGGACCTGAAGCGCCCGGGCCGGATCGATGTCAAGATCCCGCTTTTCCCGTCACACGATCCCGTCGAAGGCTATCGCCTGATCCGGGCGCTCGGTAAGCGGCACGACCTCGGCTTGCCAAAGGATCCCCCGGAATCTCTCCGCCACCTGTTGCCTGAGTTGGTGACTCCGGGCGCGGCGGAGTCCATCGCCATCAAAGTCTATCGCCTGGTGAAAACCCGCGGGATCGACGCCCTCGAAGCGCTGCGTGATTGCCTTGATGACTACCAGAATCCGGTGCCGAAAGACGTGATGGATTTTCAAATCGGCATCGCGGTGCGGGAGGCGAGCGATCTCGATTTCGTCCCGTCGGTGTTTCGGGAGCGCTTCCCGACCCATTGATCCGGGTCGCGGCACAGTCGGGTGGGGACGACTTTTTTTCGTGACTTTTCCGGGCGAATTGATATCTCAAGCGCGGAGGCTAACCACGAAACAAATAACCCCACACTCTTCACTCGCCATGCGCACACTCCACATCCTCGTCATCGCCGTCGCTTGCCTGTTCACCTTCGAGGCCGCGAACTCCGCCGAGACAAAGCCGAAAGGAAAATCCTCCTCCTCCTCGACCTCTTCAAAATCGAAGGAAAAGGATCAAGTCTCGGCCTCCGACGCGGCGGAGCTGAAAAAAGCCGAAGCCATGCTCAAGGAGCTCTCGAGTTCGAAGAAAAGCGGCCTCACCAAGCTGTTGAACTCCGGAGACAAGAAGGCGCTCACCGAACTGCCCGGCATCGGGGAAGCGACCGCCGACGCCATCATCAAGGCGCGGCCACTGGAATCCGCGGCCCATCTCATTCTCGTGAAAGGCGTGGGTGAAAAGACTTTCGCCGACATTGTGAAATCACGGAAATAATCGCGAAGCACCTTTCCGAATCGCGTTCCCAACCGGCGCGCCCCGAGACATCTCGGAGCGCGCCGTTTTTTCTTCCGGGTTCCCCCAGCCCGGCGTCCATGAGACTTGGATTCGGGGCGGCCTCGACGCCCCACCCGATTTCTCCAAGAATCCGTCCATATTCTCGCGAAGGCGTGATTGATTCAAACCCGAGGCATGGCCAGAATCTACGTGCATAAGGAACCGCCCTCCCCAACCCATGAAGTCCCTCATCCGCTTTCTCGTCTTTCTCCTCCTGGCCTGGGCGCCCGTCTCACCCGCGGCGGAACGTCCCCACATCATTCTGATCATGGTGGACGACATGGGCTTCTCCGATCTCGGCTATCATGGAAGTGAAATCGAGACCCCGAATCTCGATGCCCTCGCGCGCGGCGGTGTCCGATTTTCCCAATTTCACAACGCGGGCCGCTGCTGTCCGACCCGCGCCACGCTGATGACAGGCCTGCACCCGCACCAGACGGGCATCGGACACATGACCCAGCCGCCGAGTCAACTGAACGGCGAAGACAAGCCTCCCGCTTATCAAGGTTATCTGAATCGGGAATGCGTCACCCTCGGCGAAGTGCTGAGGGAAAGCGGCTACGCGACCCTGATGACAGGCAAGTGGCACCTGGGCTACAACGCCGAGGACCGCTGGCCGCTGCAGCGGGGCTTCGACAAATACTTCGGCTGCATTTCCGGGGCGACGCGCTTTTTCCATCCACACGACGACCGCGGCATGACTTTCATGAACGAGGCGGTCGCCAACCCGGAGAGCACCACCGACGAGGCCTTCTACACCACCGATGCCTTCACCGACTACGGCATCCGCTTCATCCGCGAGCACCTCGAAACAACCGCGAACCGGGAACCGAAAACCGAAGAACCGTTTTTCCTCTACCTCGCCTACACCGCCCCGCACTGGCCGCTCCAGGCTTTCGAAGACGACATCGCGAAGTACCGGGGAAAGTTCAAGGAGGGCTGGGATGCGCTCCGGGAGAGACGCCACCAACGCCAGGTCGAGCTGGGCCTGATCGACCAGGAGTGGGAGCTGTCGCCGCGCACGCCCGGCATACCCGACTGGGATTCGCTCGACGAGAAGAAACGCGACGAGATGGATCTGAAGATGGCGGTCTACGCGGCCATGATCGACCGGGTCGATCAGAACATCGGCAAGCTCGTGAACTTCCTCAAGGAGTCCGAAGTCTTCGACGACACGCTCATTCTGTTTCTCTCCGACAACGGCGCCTGCCAGGAAGGCGGCATGCTCGGGCGCGGCGAATTTTTCGACGTGGAAAAGCGGAACCTCGAGGGCGCCAACAGCTACGGCGAAGCCTGGGCCAACGCCAGCAGCACACCGTTCCGGCTCTACAAGCACTTCGCCCACGAGGGCGGCACGGCGACCCCCTTCTTCCTTCATTGGCCCGCGAAGATTCAGCCGATCAAAGAATGGTATTCGGAACCCGCCCAATTGATCGATATCATGCCGACCATCCTGGACGTGAGCGGCGCCGCTTATCCGGCGGAGTTTCACGGAAACTCCATTCACGCCCTCGATGGTCTCTCCCTGCGCCCCGCCTTCGACGGGAAATCGCTGCAACGCGGCAAGCCGATCTTTCTCGAGCATGAGACCAACGCTTCCGTCCGCGACGGAAAATGGAAACTCGTCGGCACGCGCGTCGCCACCAACGAGGGAACCGACGCGAAGCAGTGGGAGCTTTACGACATGGAGGCCGACCGGACCGAGACGAACGATCTCGCCGCCGCGATGCCGGAAAAAGTGAGGGAACTGGCGGATAAATGGGAGGACTGGGCCGAGCGCGTGAAGGTCTATCCGCGTGGCGGGGCCGGCATCAACACCCCGACTCCGGGCGCCTATTCCGAGGCTCCCAAGCCGGAGGCAAAAGCCTTGCCCGATCCGCCCCAGGTGAACGGAAACGCTTTCACCGTCACCGCCACGGTCAGGAATCCGAAACCTCACGGCGTGGTCCTGGCGCATGGCGGAGTTCGCTTCGGCTGGTCGCTGCATTTCCGTGATGGGCGCCCGATGTTCTCGGTGCGCAACGAGGGCAAGCTCACCGAGATCGTCGGCATGGAGAGCGTCTCCGGCAAAGTCATGGTCTCCGCTACTCTCGATGCTGAGAAGATGTCGTTGTCGGTCGATGGAGAGGAGGTCGCGAGCCGGAAATCGCCGGGCCTGCTCGTCGATCAACCAGGACTCGGGCTCTACGAGGGGCTCGATTTTCGCGATCCGGTCGGTAGCTACGAGGTGCCGAATGCGTTCAACGGCAGAATCCTCGATCACCGGGTCGAGGTGGCCATTCCCAAGGTCACCATGCGGACGAAGTGGGGCAAGGAGGTCACCGCCGAGAATGCCTGGCGGAAATACCCGCGTCCGCAGTTGCGTCGCGAGAACTGGTCCAACCTCAACGGCCACTGGGACTACGCGGTCACCTCGAAGGATCGGAAGGAGGCTCCCGAGAAATGGGCCGGCAAGATCCTAGTGCCCTTCGCCATCGAGGCGCCACTCTCCGGGGTGGAGCAGCGGCTCACGCCCGAGGACGCGCTCTGGTATCACCGCACGTTCGAGGCGAAGAAGAACAAAGGGAAACGCACCCTGCTCAACTTCGAGGCCGTCGATTACCAGTCCACCGTCTGGGTCAACGGCAACAAGGTCGCCGAGAACACTGGCGGCAATCTGCCCTTTTCCTGCGACATCACCGACTCGCTGGAAGACGGCATCAACGAACTCGTGGTCCGCGTCACCGACGCCACCGACACCGCCTACCAGTTGCACGGCAAGCAGGTGCTGACGCCGCGCGGCATCTGGTACACGCCTGTGTCGGGAATCTGGCAGACGGTGTGGATGGAGGAGGTGCCCACCGTAGCGGTCGAGGATCTGAAAATCACAACCACGATGGATGGAAAAGTCTCAATCACCGTTGCCGTTGACAATCGCATTGCGATCACCTTGCCACCATCCATCACGGTTCAACTGGACGGAAAGGAAGTGATCAAGGCAGTTGGCAATGAGGTCACCCTCGATATCCCCGACCCACAACTCTGGTCGCCCGAATCCCCCAATCTCTATGATCTGTCGGTCAGCTACGGCGAAGACGTCGTTCACAGCTACTTCGGCATTCGCGAAACCGGCATCGAGAAGGACAAAGACGGTCACCTCCGTTTCACCCTCAACGGCAAGCCCCTCTTCCACTGGGGCACGCTCGACCAGGGATGGTGGCCGGATGGCCTCCTGACCCCGCCCTCCGACGCGGCAATGAAATCCGACATCGAGTTCCTCAAGGCCGCCGGGTTCAACCTCATCCGCAAGCACATCAAGGTCGAGCCGCGCCGCTACTACTACCATTGCGACCAGCTCGGCATGATGGTCTGGCAAGATCAGGTCAGTTCCGGCGGTCGGAAACGCGGCGGGGAGAACAGCAGCCCCGAGTGGACCCGGCTCCAGCCCGATCCCACCGACGCGCCGTGGCCGGACGCGGCCCACGCCCAGTACATGGCCGAGTTGCAGCTGATGATGGAGACGCTGCACAACCATCCCAGCATCGTCCAGTGGGTGCCCTTCAACGAGGCCTGGGGCCAGCACCGCACCATGGCGGTCGGCGAATGGACGATGGAGCAGGATCCCTCCCGCCAGGTGAATATCGCCAGCGGCGGCAACTTCTTTCCCACCGGACACATTGTCGATCATCACCAGTATCCGCATCCCGATTTCCCCTTCGATCTCGGCGAGGGCGGACACTTCGATGGCTTCGTGAAGGTGGTCGGCGAATTCGGCGGGCACGGCTTTCCCGTCGAGGGACATCTCTGGAGCCAGACCGCCCGCAACTGGGGCTATGGCGGCCTGCCCAAGGACAAGGCCGAGTGGCTGGAGCGCTACCGGGAATCGATCCGTCTCCTGGCCGAGTTGAAAAAGAAGGGAATCGCCGCCGGCATCTACACCCAGACGACCGACGTCGAGGGCGAGATCAACGGGCTGATCACCTACGATCGCGAAGTGCAGAAGATCGCCCCCGAAGACCTGAAGGAGATCGCGAAGGTCTTGTTCGAGTGAGGCCTCTTGGCGTAGGATCAAGCATCCCATCAATCCCTGCTTCATGAAACCCCACACAGAAAGTCGATCTCGTCCCTTATTCCTCGCGACCGTTGCCTTGTGTGTCCTCGGCATTTCCGCCCAGGCGGCTGATCCGCCCTATCAGGTCGAACGCAAGAACGACATCACCTTCGCCAGCCCCGGTGGCGTCGATCTCCTTCTCGATCTTTATCTTCCCAAGGGTGTGGAGAATCCGCCGCTAATCATGTTTATCCACGGCGGCGGTTGGACGAAAGGTGATCGAAAAAGCTGCAAGCTCGCTTGGACTGCCGCCTACGGCTATGCCATCGCCAGCGTCGAATACCGTCTCAGTCAGGAAGCGCATTTTCCCGCGCAGATCCACGACTGCAAGGGAGCATTGCGCTGGTTGCGCGCTCATGCCGAGGAATACGGTTATGATGGGTCAACGGCGATTGTCGCCGGCACTTCCGCGGGCGGCCATCTGGCGGCACTGATGGGCACCAGCGGGGATGTCGCCGAACTGGAGGGTGAAACCGGCGGCCACCTCGACCAATCCTCGCGCGTCCAGGCCATCATCGACTACTACGGTCCGACCGATTTCCTGAAACGCTCCCGGGAGCATCCCGCCAAGACCGACGAACCGAGCGGCAGCGTCTACCAGCTCCTCGGCGGACCGGTGAAGGAGAATCTCGAGGCCGCCGGAATCGCCAGCCCCATCACCTACGTGAGCAAGGATGATCCCCCGTTGCTGATCCTCCACGGCGCCAACGACAAGACCGTGTTCCTCGGCCAGTCCGAGGTCTTCGCCGAGAAATACCGCGCCGTCGGGCTCGAGGTGAAACTCCAGGTCGAGCCCGACAAGGGTCACGGTTGGAAGGAACCGAGCGAAGCGGAACAGGCGACCGTGCTCGCCTTCCTGAGAGAACAATTCGGCCGTTGACCCCGGGAAGACCATGATCCTCTCGAAACCAGCTCTCCTCTCCCTCCTGCCCGCGTTGGTTGTTCTCACGATCGCCCACGACGGCCTGGCGCAATTCGAGGACTTCGACGAGAGGAAGGAAAGCAAAGCCGAACGCCGCGCGAGGCTGGATCGGGAGCAGCAGCAACAAGCCCCGGGCGCCCGATTTCGTGGCGGCGGCGCCGGAAACCCGGTACCCAACATCGACCTTCCCGGACACCTGGTCGCTCCCGCCGGGGAGCTGACTCTTCTCGCCGACTTCAAGAACGCCGACGACGGGCAAGTGCCCCTCTTCCTGGTCAATCGAACCGACAAGACCGTCTCCGTTCCCTGCCAGGACAACGATCCCTACCTGAAGTTGGAGATGCGGGACGAGGACGGCCACTGGGTCCGGGTCCAGAACCACCTCGACAGCTTCTGCGGGAACAGCTACTACATGGTCGAACTCGGGGCTGGCCAGCACTTTCGTCTCCTCGGCTACCTCCCCGAAGAGGGCACCCCGGCCCTGGTACGATACCGGGCCTGGTCGAGCCTTCCCCTAATATCGAACACCGCACCGGGGCACTATCTCGAGGCCGATCGTATCGCCGCTTCCCTCGATCTCACCTCCGCCCAGGAGATTCCCCATTGTCTCCACGCGGTTCTCGGCAACCCGCTGGTCTACCCGGCCAACCCTGCCGAGTTGACACCCCACAAACGCCTCGTCGCGCTGCGCTGGCTATCCCACTACCGGGAGAATGCCTACCATCGGCGTGAAACAGTGCGCTACCTGGAAACGCTCGGGCCGGGGAGTCCGGAGCGGGAGGAGATCGCCGCGCTCCTGACGAGGGAATGGCCTCGGCAGGTGAACGCCGATCAGCTTCTCAACACCGCCCTCGATGTCGCGTCCGGAGATCCCAAGAGCGAACTGGCACGCTCCGTCGCCGAGTATCCGGAACTGGCCTGGGGGATGATCGAGCACTTTCTCGAAGGACGGATCACCGTCGAAGACGAGATCGGGAGAGCCGATGCCCGTTTCGGGAAAGCCTTCGCCACGATTTCCGTCGCCCTCCGATCCGAGCGAAATGAGGTGGTCCGCGCCGCCCTAGAACTGGCGAATCATCGAGCCGCTGTCGATGAACACGTGGCCACCTCCCTGCTGTTCGAATGGCTGGAGATGAGAAACGAGGTGGTAACCGCAATGGCCGCGAACCACCTGGCCAGGAGAGGCGAATTCGAAGCCCTGGCCACGACCGCCCGCGACTGGGAGGAGAAGCGTCGGCTCGCGGTTCTCCAGGCACTCGCTTCCGCGGGATTCGGACGAGGGGCGAATCATTTTCCCCGCAATCCTGAGGGAAAGGTCGAGCGAGAATTCTGGTTGGAGTGTGCGACGGCCCACCCGGTGGAAGTCGCCGGAGCGCTTTTTTTTCTCGGGGCCGACGGCGAACGGAACCGGTTCAACCTGACCTTGCACGAGCCCCTGAAACGCCACCTCGAGAAGGAGGCGGAGCTGGGGCAGCAATCCCCCGAGAAGGTCACGGACGTCCGGGACGCGTATCCCCTGTCCCGACTCGTCCGATTCGTCGGAGGCTGGAAACGGGAGAGCGACCTTCCCGTTTTCGAGATGCTCCTCGAGCATCCCGCCTACCAGTGGGGCATGTCCACAGGAGACGACGGGCAACCCGTCGAGGTCCGCCGCTACCGGATTCGCGAGGAGGCCCGCCGGATCCTGATTTCGATGGGCCGGCCGGTTCCCCAGAACCTCGTGCTCGATGAGCGGGTTCCCATCACTCCCGAGGTTCCCTGATTCCTTCCCTCACCCTTCTTCCTCTTCCTCCATTCCATGCGCATTCCCCCATTCCTCATCTTTGTTCTCGTCCTCCTGACACTGGCCGCACCGATCTCCGCCGAGGAAACCCGTCCGAATTTCCTCGTCATCCTGGCGGACGACTGCACCTACAACGATCTCCCGCTCTACGGGGGCCGGAACGCGAAGACGCCCAACCTCGACGCCCTCGCCGCGCGCGGACTCGTCTTCAACCAGGCCTACGTCGCCTCGGCCATGTGCCAGCCCTGCCGGGCCGAACTCTACACGGGACTCTATCCACTGAGCAATGGCTGCGCCTGGAATCACTCCGCCAGCCGACCGGACACAAAGAGCCTGCCGCACTTCCTGAGACCGCTCGGCTACCGCGTCGGCATCGCGGGGAAGGTACACGTGAAACCGGATGAGGCCTTTCCCTTCGATACCGTGTCCGGCTTCGATCCCAGCTGCGTCCGCGAGCCCACCCAGGCCCACGACCTCGCCGGAATCCGTGGCTACATGAGCGGCGAGAAAAACGACGATCCCTTCTGCCTCGTGATCTGCCTGGTGGAACCCCACGTCCCCTGGGTGATGGGTGACGCCTCCCAGTACCCTCCCAAGAAAATCCAGTTGCCGCCCAACCTCGCCGACACGCCAGAGACGCGAGAGCATTACTCCAACTACCTCGCCGAGATCACCTACATGGACGGGCAGGTCGGCGAGATCCTCCAGGTCCTCGAGGAATCGGGCCGGGCCGAGGACACCCTGGTGCTGTTTTCCTCCGAGCAGGGCTCCCAATTTCCCGGATGCAAGTGGACCAACTGGAACACCGGCCTGCACACCGCCCTGGTGGCCGCCTGGCCCGGGAAAATCGAGGGCGGCAAACGCACCGACGCCTTGGTCCAATACGCCGACGTCACCCCGACCCTCGTGAACCTGGCCGGTGGCGAAGCCTCTCCGGTTTTCGACGGCAGCAGCTTCGCCGGCGTGCTGCGCGGCGAGACCGACCAGCATCGCGAGTTTGCCTACGCCATGCACAACAATCTGCCGGAGGGACCGCGCTATCCGATCCGCTCGATCACCGACGGCGAGTATCGCTACATCCGCAATCTCCTACCCGACGAACTCTACATCGAGAAACACCTCATGGGTGGCGGCCGCCTCAACAATCCCTACTGGGCCACCTGGGTCGGCGACGATCCGATCAAGAAGCCGAAGACCTACGAACGCATCAAGCGCTACATGAGCCGCCCGCCCGAGCAGTTGTATCACACCAAGACAGAGCCCTACGAGTTGACCAACCTGGCGGGCCAATCCGATCACGATGCCGCGCGGGCGAAGCTGAGCGCGGCCCTCGACGAGTGGCTGAAGGCGGAAGGCGATCCCGGCGCCGACGTCGATACCGTCGAGGCTCTGCAAGCCTCGCGCAAAGGCGCGCACCTCCATGGGCAGAGGTAGGGACGTCTCGCCGAGACATCCGTCGAATGGCGGGAATGGCGTCGCATCGGGCCACCACGGACGATTCCATCGACGCGCCCGCCATGATCGAGGACTACCGGAACACGGTTCTTCCGGAGTAGGCTCCGGAAACCTTCGAACCCCGCCCTGGCCGAAACGTCACAAATTGTGACCGGCCCGAGCTAGATTCCATCGTTGCTCCGGCCCATGATGCCGGAGTAAAACCGCACCCATGAACACCCCCATCGACAAACCCCGCGTCGCCATCATCGGTCTCGGCTTCGGCGCCGAGTTCATCCCCATCTACCAGCGTCACGCCGACGCCGAAATGGCCGCCATCTGTCAGCGCAATCCCGAATCCCTCAAGGAGATCGGCGACAAGTTCTGCATTGAAAAGCGCTATCAGGACTACGCCGACGTCCTCGCCGATCCCGACATCGACGCCGTCCACATCAACACGCCCATCCCGAACCACGCCGAGCACACCC
>CAYTNL010000030.1:0-63672 GCA_964439145.1 uncultured Verrucomicrobiales bacterium | reverse complement strand
CCATGAGGCGATCGAGGGAGTGGTGATACGGGTGTTTCGACCGGACACGATCTCCCTGGAGATCATTTCGGTGGATGGGGGAGACCGTTGGAGCGCGACGCGATTGCATCCGGCTGGGTTCTACGAGCTGATCGTTCCCGACCGCGAGCCTTTCGAGTATCGACTGACTTGGGAATCGGATGGCGGCGGTCGGCATGGGCCATTTGCGGATGCCTACAGTTTCTGGACCGTGTTGGGGGAGCAGGATCTCTATTTTATGGGGGAGGGCACCCACCGGCGTCTCTGGGAAAAGCTGGGGGCGCACCCGCGTGTGTGTGGCGGGGTGGAGGGTATGGCGTTCGCGGTATGGGCGCCCAACGCGCGGCGTGTCAGTGTGATCGGCGATTTCAATTTCTGGGACGGTCGTGTGCATCCCATGCGCAAACGGCTGGAGAACGGGGTCTGGGAAATTTTCGTTCCCCATGTCGGACCGGGGCAGCACTACAAATTCGAAATGGTGGGCGCGCACGGAAACCTGTTCGCGAAATCCGACCCCTTCGCGTTTTTTTCCCAACATGGTGTGGCAACCGCCTCGATCACCCACGATCTCGACCGATACGCGTGGGGTGACGCCGAGTGGATGGAGGATAGACGGGAAAAGGATCTCTACCGGGCGCCAGTCTCCATTTACGAGGCGCACCTCGGTTCCTGGGCGCGCATCCCGGAGGAGGGCAATCGCTTCCTGACTTACCTGGAGTTCGCCGACCGGCTGATCGACCACGTGGTGGACATGGGTTTCACCCACATCGAGCTGATGCCGGTGTCGGAGTTTCCTTTCGACGGCTCCTGGGGGTATCAGGTCTGTGGTTATTTTGCCCCCACCAGCAGGTTCGGGAGTCCGGATGAGTTCCGCCAATTCGTGGATCGTTGCCACCAGCGGGGCATCGGGGTGATCCTCGATTGGGTGCCCGCGCATTTTCCCAAAGACCCCCATGGGCTGGGTCGATTCGACGGGACAGCTCTCTACGAGCACGCGGATCCCCGGAAGGGCGAGCACACGGACTGGGGTACGCTGATTTTCAACTACGGGCGCACCGAGGTGCGGAATTTCCTCGTCGCCAACGCGCTTTTCTGGTTGGAAGAATACCACATCGATGGTCTGCGGGTGGATGCGGTGGCGTCGATGCTCTACCTCGATTATTCGCGAAAACACGGTCAGTGGGTGCCTAATCAATATGGTGGCCGAGAGAACCTGGAGGCCATCGAGTTCATCCGGCAGCTGAATTCGGTCTGCTACGAGGCGCATCCGGGCATCATGATGATCGCCGAGGAATCGACCGCCTTTCCCGGCGTCTCGCATCCGGTGAGCGATGGCGGGTTGGGCTTCGGCTTCAAGTGGAACATGGGCTGGATGCACGATTTCCTCAGTTACCTATCTCGCGAGCCGGTTCATCGGAAATACCACCACGGTGAAGCCACCTTCGCGATGATCTATGCCTACCATGAGAACTACATGCTGGTGCTGAGCCATGACGAGGTGGTGCATGGAAAGAAATCGCTGCTGGAAAAAATGCCCGGGGACCGATGGCAACAGTTCGCGAATTTGCGGATGTTCTACGCGTGGATGTATGCCCATCCCGGCAAGAAATTGTTGTTCCAGGGAGCGGAGATCGCGCAAGGGAGAGAGTGGCGTCATGGCGAGAGTCTCGATTGGCACCTCTTGGAGTATCCGGAGCATGCCGGGGTGAGGAATCTGTTGCGTGATCTGAATCGCCTCTACACCTCCGAAGCCGCCATCCACGAATTGGATCACTGGCCGGAGGGCTTCGAGTGGATTGATCACCTCGATTCCGAACATAGCCTTTTCTCCTTCATACGCCGCAGTCGTGGTGGGGGAGAAATGGTGGTGGTGGTCAATGCGACACCGATGCCTCGGCGTAATTACCGCCTGGGCGTGGGAACCTCTGGGTTTTACCGGGAGATTTTCAATTCCGACGCCGAGATCTATGGCGGCACCAACTTGGGTAATCTCGGGGGAGTGCATTCCGAGCCCGTGGAAAGTCATTGGCGCGAGCACTCCCTGCTGCTGCAGATCCCGCCACTGGCCACAGTGATGTTGCGCCGTGAGTGACGCCTTGGACGGCGGATAAAATTTTTTTCCTTCGGAGGCGGTTTTTCTTGCCGCCAAAATTGCGTCATGGCACGATGACGTGAGGAGGCGGTTTTTTTCCGGTTCTAATTGGAACCGAGAGAGCCGCCTCCCTCATCAACATGTGGCCGCATTGCGGCCGTTCATAACCAACAGATAAAGAAAGACAAACCCATGAAAACCCGAAAAATGAATCAGGGCTTCACCCTGATCGAACTCATGGTGGTGATCACGATCATCGCCATTCTCGCGAGCATCACTGTCCCGGTCGTCACGAAAGTGAAGGCCAAGGCGGACTTGTCCCGCGATATCAGCAACGCCCGTCAGATTGTGCTGGCCTGCAAATCGTTCGCCAGTGACTGGGACGGGGTCTACCCGGCCTGGGATCCCGATGCGGCGGATGACGGCGGCGGTGACAGCGAAGGGGGTGATTTTGGCACCTCCACGGATGCCTTCAATGTTCTGATCAGTCAGGGCTACATCGACACCGAGTCCATCTTCTGGATGCAGACCAAGAACCCCGAGAAACTCAAGCCGCCGCGTGAAGACGGTGAACTGGAAAGTACTGAAAACTGCTACACCTACGTGATGGGTCTCACCGACACCAGCTTCAGCCGCTCGCCTCTGGTGGCGGATGAGCAGGACGGTCCCGGCACCTACGGCGAATACCACCCCTGGCTGGAAATGCGCCGCGCGGTGGTCGGGTACAGCGGTGGCCAGGTCACGGCCGAGCGTCTCGATTCCGATCAGGCCGGTGCCAAGGTATTGACCAAGGACGGCATTGAGATCTTCGCCGAGCGCTCGGACGAGGAAAGCTCCGACGGCTTGCTTGCCACTTCCCAGGACAACGTCCTCCAGCCGTAATCCGCGGCTTCCAGATCAACTCACATTCCAACCGGCGGACGGCTATGGCCGTTCGCCGGTTTTTTTTGTGCCATCGCCGGTTCGGTTGCGTTGACGGGAATCGGTGCGAACGAATCGACGCTTCTGCCTTCCGATTGAAAAAAATCTCTCCACTGCGCCCCGCCAACCGTTTCTGGTCGGTCGATTTCCCGGTATCACCGCGGAGATGGCCAATTTTCTACGGCTGGGTGGTGGTGGGAGTGGCCACGGTGGGGATCGTCTTCTCCATCCCCGGCCAGACGATGGGATTCAGTGTCTTCACGGACATCCTGATCGAGAAACTCGGACTCTCGCGGGTGCAATTGAGCACCGCCTATTGTGTCGGCACCGTGCTCAGCGGAATCACCTTGCCGGCTTTCGGACGATTCTTTGATCGGTTCGGGGCCCGGAAAATGATCGTCTTTTCCGCTCTCGCCACCGGCCTGATATTGTTCTACCTCAGTGTCATCCACCACCTGGCGGCTTGGCTGGGGCCCCGCCTGGCGTTTGCGCCGCGGGCGGTGATTGCGTTTGCGCTCATCACCCTGGGCTTTTACCTCATCCGGGCGTCGGCCCAGGGGGTGTTGACCATGACGTGTCGCAACGCGATCGGGAAATGGTTCGACTATCATCGCGGCACCGCGCTGGCGGTGAGCGGCGCCGTCACCGCGTTCGCCTTTTCCTTCGCCCCGAAGGGGCTGCATCTGCTGATCGGCAGGTTTGAATGGTGGGGCGCCTGGTTGGTACTCGGGGTGGCGAGCATCGGCTTCCTGGCGATTCTGGGCTGGGTGTTCTTTCGCGACAACCCGGAAGAGTGCGGTCTCGTCATGGATGGTCCCACGACCGGGACAGTCCGCCGCCAGGCGCACGCCGATTCGATCGCCCATCGCGACTACGAGAGGCGCGAGGCGTTGAGAACCCTGGCATTCTGGACCTTCAATCTGTCCTTCGCGTTTTTCGCCATGTTCTCGACCGCGTTCACCTTTCACATCCTGTCCCTGGGCGAGGAGTTTGGCAGGCCGCGCGAGGCGATCATCGATTACTTCATCCCCATGGCCGTTCTCAGTGTGGTGACCAACCTGTTCTGCGGCTGGATCAGCTCGCGCACGAGACTGAAATACCCGCTCATGCTGATGAATCTCGCCGCCCTGGCCGGGGTGGTGGGGACCATGACGCTCGATACCGCCCCGGGTCTGTGGGCTTACATCGTCGGCAATGGGATCTGTGGCGGATGCTTCGCCGCGCTCAGCGGGATCGTTTGGCCCCGGTTTTTCGGCAGGCGGCGCCTGGGAGCGATCGCCGGTATGGGTATGTCGAGCATGGTGATCGCCAGCGGGTTGGGGCCCTTGGGCTTCAGCCTGTCGCTATCGTGGACGGGGAGTTACCTGCCTGTGCTCTGGATCTGCGCCGCCATGCCGGCGCTGCTATTGGTGACATCGGCCTGGGCCGACAATCCACAGCGACGTTACGCAGCTTGATGGCGGTGGCGCATCCGGCGTTTGCAATTGCCGGTTTCTGGGTTCCATTTCCCGCCTCAGACCGGCCGACTGTTCCAGGCCGGTCTTCATTTTTTTCGCCACCTCCCACCCGCCCGTACCATGTCCTCGCTCCTGCCCAGCGACATCCGCAACATCGCCATCATCGCGCACGTCGATCATGGAAAAACCACTTTGGTCGACCAGCTGCTGCGCCAGAGCGGCGCCTTCCGCGAAAATCAGGCCGTCGAAGAGCGGGCCATGGACTCCATGGACCAGGAGCGGGAGCGCGGCATCACCATCAAGGCCAAGAACACCTCCGTTCTCTGGGATGGGCGGACACTCAATATCGTCGATACTCCCGGGCACGCGGATTTCGGGGGCGAAGTGGAGCGCGTGATGAAGATGGTCGATGGCGTGCTGCTGGTGGTGGACGCCTACGAGGGACCCCAGGCGCAGACGCGCTTCGTGCTGCGCAAAGCGCTCGCGGAAGGCCTGACCCCGGTGGTTTTCGTCAACAAGATCGACCGCCCCAACGCCGATCCCCAGCGCGTCCACGATCTGGTACTCGAGCTTTTCCTCGAACTGGACGCCAACGAGGATCAGTTCAACGCCCCCTTCATCTATGGCAGCGCCCGCGACGGCTACGCCGTCCGCGATCCCAAGGAAGAGCCCACGGACATGCATCCGCTCTTCAACCTCATCATGGAGGTGATCCCCCCGCCGCAGGCCGAGCCTGACAAACCCTTCCAGATGCTGGTGTCGAACATCGATTGGAGTGACTACGTGGGCCGTATCGCCATCGGGAAAGTCAATGCCGGCGATGTCAAGATTGGCGATGCCGTCTGGCGTATCGGCAAGGACGGCTCCCGAGAGCGGGGCAAAGTGACCAAAGTTTTTGAATACAGCGCCCTGGCGACACGCGATTCCGTGGCCGGCGTCGCGGGAAATATCGTCGGCATTTCCGGATTCGAAGAGATCGATATCGGCGACACCCTCGGCGCGTCCGAGGACACCGAGCCCCTGCCCTTCGTCGAGATCGATCCGCCCACCGTGCAGATGCAGTTCTGCGTCAATGACGGCCCCTTCGCCGGACGCGAGGGCAAAAAAGTCACCTCGCGCGAGATCCGTGACCGGCTCATCCGCGAAGCCCGCACCAATATCTCCCTCCAGATCAGCGATACCGATCAGGCCGGGGTGTTCACCGTCTCCGCCCGCGGAGCCATGCAAGTGGCGGTACTGGTGGAGGAAATGCGCCGGGAAGGGTATGAGGTACTCGTTTCGCGTCCCATTGTGATCGAGAAAGAAGTCGATGGCCGCCGTTGCGAGCCCTACGAGACGCTCTATGTCGAGGTGCCCGACGAGGCATCCAGCAGTGTGATGAGTGCTCTGGCGGCACGGCGAGCCCTCGTCGAGGCCATCACCCCCCACAACGGGCGGACCACCATCGAGGCGACCATTTCCACCCGCGCGCTGATCGGCTTTGAGTTCGAATTGCTGAACCTCACCAGCGGCGAGGGCATCATGTCCCACCTCTTCAAGGAGTATGCGCCCCACGCGGGAGAGATTCGGACACGGAACACCGGCACACTGGTCTCGATGGAACAGGGCGTCGCCATGGCCTACGCCCTCGACGCTCTGGAGTCGCGCGGCCGACTCTTCGTCGGTCCAAGTGAGGACATCTACGAGGGCATGATCGTGGGGGAAAACCCGCGCGCCGATGATCTTCCCGTCAACCCCACCAAGGCAAAGCAGCTCACCAACCACCGCTCCAGCGGCGATGGCAAAGGCATTCAACTCTCACCGCCGATTCGTTTCTCCCTCGAGCGAGCCATCGAGTACATCGCCTCGGACGAGTTCGTGGAAGCCACCCCGAAATCCATCCGTTTGCGGAAACGCATCCTCGACGCCAACGAGCGGAAACGCGTCTCGAAACGCTCCGCCTCCATGGAGGCCGGCGCCAATGCTTGAGGGGATGAATCACAATCTTTAAGATCCACTGAAATTTTTCGCGCTTTTCAAAATGGATAATCTCTGCATGATTGAGAATCATGCAGGCGAAAACCTCTCCTTCAGCGCGCGTCCTCCGGGTTAACTTCTGTGGTTGCATCGCCATCGGTCTCGTATTGGCGGGCTTGATGGGCGCGCGCGCGTCGGATGACTCTTACGGCGTGGGAAAGCTGGAGCCGAGCCACGCCTATCGCTCGCTACAGACGCTCGATGGGCGCGAATTCTTCGATGTGCGGATCGTGCAGGTGGATCCCGGAGGCCTGCTTTTCCGACATCGCGGGGGCGCGGGAAAGGTAATGTTTTCGGATCTCGCGGCTGAGTGGGGAAAGCGTTACGGCCATGATGAAGTGTCCGCCAAAGCCTTCGAGGCGGGTCGTCCCGAGATGAAGCTTCAGGAGGGATTCGCCTGGGCCTCGGAGCATTCCGCACCGCGCTTTCCCGTGATCACCCTCACTTACCGGGTGCGCACCACCCTGCCTCCGGTCATCGCGCCCGCTCCCGCGGGTTGTGGCGTGTCATTGGCGTCGTTTCCCTGGCATTCGCACTGGAGCCGCTTCCATCCCGGACTCGCTTACCCGCTGTTTCCCTGTCGGCAATTGGCGGAGCGAGATTTTCTCATCAGCTCGGGAGTCCTGCCCCGTCCTCTAGGAGTCGGCGTCTGGCGCCTGCGGTGACCTCATGGTTCCTCTGGCAGTCGCAGGGGTGTGCTGCCCGCCTTGCGGCGAATCCAATCGATGGCGC
The DNA here is from genome assembly GCA_964439145.1 of uncultured Verrucomicrobiales bacterium. GTDB lineage: Bacteria > Verrucomicrobiota > Verrucomicrobiia > Verrucomicrobiales > DEV007 > JAEUHH01. Next base: position 56,436 of record CAYTNL010000030.1, on the reverse strand, counting down.
GGTGTATGCTCGGCACGCGGATCAGCCGCAGTTCCAGTCTTCGTTTGCCGGGAAAATCCATCAACAGCAGGCCGACAAACATCGTGATGACCCCCTGACCCGGAGTCGCCAACATCACCAGCCCAAAGAGAAAAAGCACGGCGCCGAACAGGTTTTTCAGGATGATCCCCGTCCAGCGCACCACCGGATGCCGAGTGGCGAAAAGTCTTTCCTCATTGCGATCCGGGAGAAAATAGTCCGGCCGCATTCTCGCGATCAGCACAGGCGCCAGCACCATCGTGCCGATGAGTGTGAACACCGAGACCCCCACCAGCCAGCCGGTGAGGGCGGGATGCTCGCGTATCCAGTCGATCATGGGACAGGGGTAGGGTGTCGGCGGTTGATCAACGGGCGGTGATGGTTTTGACCACCACGCCCCGCTCGCTAAAGCTCAGATGCTGGAATTGGACCGGGCAATCGGCCTCCCATCCGATGCGGTCATCGTGCGCTCCCGCGCTGAACTCGCACACCGGACTCGGTGCCCCGCTGTAGAGTATGCCATCCCGGTAGATCTGCACCGAGCGGTGCAGGTGACCGAAGAAAACCCCCCGCACCCGGGAGACCGGCTGGTCCCGCAGTAGCCGGTGGAGCGCCTCGCCGTTGCGGAGCGGCAGATGCGCGTCGATCCAGGAAGAGTCGATACCGAAAGGTTGGAAATGGAGAAAGATGGCGAAAGGCGTGTCATCCCCCGCCAATTCCCGCTCCAGCATCGAGAGTTGTTCCTCCGGCAGCAATCCGTGCGGCTCGTCTGAACGCTCGAGATTCGCGTCCAACACGTAGCCGCGGAGGCCCGGGAGATCGAAACGATAGACCAGGCGACCCGGTTCCCCGGTCAGGTGGCGGAGGGGCCCCATGGGAAAATCAGATCGCAACATCGCCGCCGAGTCGTGGTTCCCCGCCACCGCGTAGAGCGGTGAGCGGCCGGCCAACGGGGCGAAGGCGCGCGCGGCCAGCGCGTAGGTTTCCCGATTCGGGGAGTCGGCGACATCCCCGGTGTGGATGATGAAATCGGGCTCGAAATCGAGTCGATCCAGCGTGCGCAGCAGCTGTTCCAACCGCGCGAGAGGATGGGCGCCCCGGACGAGGAAGTCCGGGGTAGGCCCGAGGTGCGTGTCGCTGAGATGAATGCCGTGGAGCACCCGGGACATCAGGGGTGGAGGCCAGCTCAGCGTTGGGAATCCGTGGCGTCGGGCGCCGTCTGACCCCGCTTCTGGGCGAACAGCCATTCCCACAGCTCCGGCGTATCGTAGGCGGCGGTCCAGGAATCGTGGCCGGCTTCCGGATAGACGGTGAAGATCACGTTCCGATGGCCCGCCCGCTCCAGGGCCTTCACCAGGCGCTCCGATTCCTCGAAGGGCACCGCCGTGTCCTTCTGCCCGTGAAAGACCCAGACGGGGAGTTTCGTGAGCTTTCTCATGTGGTAGGGCACGCCACCGCCGCAGATGGGCACGATCGCCGCGAAACGGTCCGGAGCCCTGCTGGCAAAAGCCCAGGTGCCGTAGCCGCCCATGCTGAGTCCTGTGAGGTAGATCCGGTCCGCGTCGACCCGATACATTTTCTCCGCCTGTTCGATCAGCTCCAGCACCGGCTCTTCCGGCCACCAGCTATCCGCCGGACACTGGGGCGAGATGACGATGGCGGGAAATTTCCGGCCCGCCTCGATGGCCTTGGGCGGACCGTGCTTTTTGAGCAGCTCCAGATTCGCTCCCCGCTCCCCCGCGCCGTGGAGGAAGATCAGCAGCGGCCATTTCTTGTCCGCGTTTTCGGCGGTCTCGTAGCCATCGGGCAGTTGGAGCAGGTAGTCGAGCGCCAGCTCCCGGGTGACGCTGGCGCGGAACTCTGCCGGAGCTTGCCCGGACTGGGCCAGCGCGCCGGGCACTGAGGCGAGCAGCATCAGGGCCGCCGCCGAGAGGGGGAAAAGGGGGGAGAGCATGACCCCAAGGCTAACACTCCGGAGCCGGGATGCAAACCGGTCGCGCCCCGGGCATTGAACCCTGTCGGGTCGCGGACCTGACAGGGTCGAATCGCGGAGAGTGTCTTTGATTTTCACCCGTATCGGTGAAAGATTCGGCGGCCGTCGCCGGTATCGGTGGCGGATTGATCAGTTTCCCGAAATAGCTCGTCCCATGCCCGCCGCCGCCCCCTCATCCTCATCCGAACCCCTGGTGGTGGCGGATGACGTCCATCGCACCTTCGAGATCGGCGCGTCGCGGATCGAGGTGCTCAAGGGGGTGTCGCTGAGCATTCAGGCCGGGGAGCGCGTCTTCCTCTGCGGGGCGTCGGGAGCGGGAAAGACCTCGCTGCTCTACACCTTGGCGGGGCTGGAAAAGCCCAATCGCGGGCGGGTGCTGATCGATGGCAAGAGCCTCTACCAGCAGAGCCGTCGCGAGCAGGCGCGGGTGCGCAACCGGCGCATGGGCTACGTGTTTCAGAACTACTCCCTGCTCCCCGAGCTGACCGCCATCGAGAATGTGATGGTGCCGGCGATGATCGGTGGCAGGACCGACCTGAATCGGGCCGCGCATCTGCTCGACCACGTGGGGCTTGGGAATCGGGCGAACCACCTGCCGGCGGAGTTGTCAGGCGGGGAGCAGCAACGGGTCGCGATCGCCCGGGCGCTGATGAACGACCCGGCGATGATCTTTGCCGATGAGCCGACCGGCAATCTGGACTCCAAGACGGGTGCCGGGGTCATGGATCTTCTCTTGAATGTGGTGGCGGAGCAGAGCCGGACCCTGCTGGTGGTCACCCACGACACGGTGTTGGCGAAGTCGGGAGACCGGCGCCTGGAGTTGGTGGACGGTCGTCTGGTCAGTTGACGCCTCGCCGCGTCGAGGCGTTAATACCGGTCTTTTCGGCTTTGGGACCGAGCGGTCGTTCCCGGCCACCTACTCCCGCCCTTTCTCCCGCCTCCTCCTCTCCATGAGTCAATCGCTGAAAATTCATATCGACGGCCAACTTTTCGACGAGGCCGACGCGAAGATCTCCGTGTTCGACCACGGTCTGCTCTACGGAGACGGGGTGTTCGAGGGCATCCGCTTCTACAATGACCGGGTGTTCCGGCTCGATGAGCACATTGATCGGCTCTACGATTCGGCCAAGGCGATCCATTTGGAGGTGCCCTACACCAAGTCCGCCATGGTCGGGGCGGTGCTGGAGACCATCCGGGCCAACGATCTGCACGAGGGCTACATCCGGCTGCTGGTGACTCGCGGAGTCGGCGGCCTCGGGCTCTCGCCCTACCGCTGCCGGAAGGCGTCGGTGGTCGTGATCGCTTCCACCATCGCCCTCTACGACCCCGAGGTATACGAGAAAGGGCTGAAACTGGTGACTTGCGCGACGCGGCGCCCGACGCACGACACGCTGAGTCCGGCGGTAAAGTCGCTGAACTATCTCAGCAATGTCATGGCCAAGATCGAGGCACTCCAGGCCGATGCCGACGAGGGGGTGATGCTGAACACCTCCGGCTACGTGGCGGAGTGTACCGGGGACAACATTTTCATTGTCAAGAACGGCGTCATTCAGACTCCGCCGGTCCATGCCGGAGCGCTCAACGGGATCACGCGCAAGGTGGTGATCGAACTGGCCCGGGCGCGCGGCTACGAGTTGGTGGAGACGGAGATGTCGCGCTACGAGCTCTACACCGCCGACGAGCTTTTCCTGACCGGCACGGCCGCAGAGGTGGTGCCGGTGCGGATCTATGACGAGCGTGTCATCGGTGGCGGCGAGCCGGGACCGGTGACCCGCCAGTTGCTGGCGGATTTCGTGGAGATCACGCAATCCACCGGCACGCCGATTTACGAAGCCGCGGTCGTGTCGTAATCTCTCCGCGACAGAGAGCGGGCTGGATCGTCGCGAGGCGGTGCGGTTCATCCCCCGAAAGCCTCCGGAATACCCATGAAGTGCGATGTTTGCCAGGCCGAAGACGCCACCGTATATTTCAGCCAGCTGATCGAGGGCAAACTGAAGAAGGTGAATCTGTGCAAAGGCTGCGCCGAGGAGAAGGGGGTCACCGATCCGACCGGCTTCGCGCTGGCGGACATGCTGCAGGGCATGGGGCAGGAGACGGTGACGGAGAAGCGGGCCGCGCCCGGGGATCGGGTGTGCGACGAGTGCGGATTCACCCAGAGCGATTTCAAGAAGACCGGCCGCTTCGGTTGCGCGCATTGTTACGAGGTGTTTTCCGAGGGCCTCGAGAATCTGCTCGAGGCCATGCACAAGCAGACCGAACACCGTGGCAAAGTGCCGAAACGCTATGAGGCGACGCGCGCGCATCGGGAGCGGCTCGCCGAGCTGCGTGAAAGATTGCGGGTGGCGGTGGCGTCGGAGGACTACGAGGAAGCCGCCCGTTTGCGCGACGACATTTCCCGGGCCGAGGCGGATGCGGCGGCCATCGAGGGGGGAGAGGACTGAATCACCGGGAGCCATGATGCGATTTTCGACCCTCCTGAAAAAACCGGCCGAGTGGATGCGATCCGCGGGTCCGGACCATGAGATCGTCATGACCAGCCGCATCCGGCTGGCGCGCAATCTCGTCGATCACCCGTTCCCCGGCTGGGCGCGGAAGGAGGAGCGGCTCGCGGTGATGAGCGAGATCAAGCCCGCGGTGGAGGAGTTGGGCGAGATGAAGGACGCGTTTTCCGAGGAGATGACGAATCTCTCCGCCATCGAGAAACAGGTCCTGGTGGAGCGGCATCTCGTCAGCCGCGAACATGCCGCCAAGGGACCCGGCTGCGCCACGGTGATGAATCGTCGGCAGACTGTCAGCATCATGATCAACGAGGAGGACCACCTCCGGATGCAGTCCATCCAGCCCGGCCTGCAACTGCTGCGCGCCTACCGGGCGCTGGACGCCATCGACACCGAGTTGGAGGAGCACCTCGCCTACGCCTTCGATTCCCGCTACGGTTACCTCACGGCCTGTCCCACCAATCTCGGCACCGGGATGCGGGCCTCGGCCATGCTCCATCTGCCCGGGCTGGTGCTCAGCGATCAGATCAACCAAGCCATCCAGGGCGCCAACAAGATCGGTCTCGCCGTGCGGGGCTTGTATGGGGAGGGCACCGAGGCCTTGGCGAATCTCTTTCAGATTTCCAACCAGACCACCCTCGGGCGCGGTGAGGAGGAGATCATCGAGCACCTCGACCGGGTCATCAGACAGATCATCGAAAACGAGCGCAACGCCCGGCTCAAGCTCCTGGAGGACAAGCCGACCATGCTTCAGGATCAGATCGGTCGCGCCTTCGCGATTTTGCGCCACGCCCACATCATTCCGTCCAAGGAGGCACTCAACCTGCTGTCACTCATCCGTCTGGGGAGTGATCTGGGAGTGTTCGGCGAGGATGACCGGGAGGTGATCAACGTCCTGCTCACCGAAATCCAGCCCGCTCACCTCCAGATCGAGGCCAAACGCAAGCTCGACGCCGAAGAAAGGGACGTCTTGCGCGCGGAGATCATTCGTAGGAACTTAAAAGGACTGACCGAGCCGGACTTCGGTGATATACTGTCCAACCGAGACACTGATGATGAATAATTTTACCCCCAGAGCCCAACAGGTCTTGGCTCTCGCCCGCAAAGAGGCCGACCGATTCAACCACAATTACGTGGGCACCGAGCATCTGCTCCTCGGTCTCATCAAGCTGGGCCAGGGCGTGGCCGTCAACGTGCTGCAGAAGATGAGTCTGGACCTGGAGACCGTCCGCATGGAGGTCGAAAAGCAGGTCGGCAACGGACCCGAGACCAAGATGGTCGGCAACATTCCCTACACCCCACGGGTGAAGAAAGTGCTCGCCCTCGCCGGCAAGGAGGCCAAGGGCCTGAACCACAGCTACGTGGGCACCGAGCACATCCTGCTCGGACTGCTGCGCGAAGGCGAAGGCGTGGCCGCCCGGGTGCTGAAAAATCTCGACGTCGATCTCGAGCGCACCCGCAACGAGATTCTGCGTGAGCTCGATCCGAATTTCTCCGCCGAAGACGCCGAGGATGCCGATTTCGAGGAAGGTCTCGGACCGGTCGGTGGCGGCCCAGGCGGCAAGAAAGACTCGAAGACGCCCGCCCTGCGCGCCTTTGGTCGCGATCTCACCGAACTGGCCCATGCCCAGGAGTTGGATCCGGTCATTGGCCGAGCTGGAGAGATCGAGCGCGTCATCCAGATCCTCTGCCGCCGGACCAAGAACAACCCCGTCCTCATCGGCGAGGCCGGTGTCGGCAAGACCGCCATCGTCGAGGGACTGGCCCAGGAGATCGCTTCCGGGAATGTGCCCGAACTGTTGCGGGAGAAAAAAGTCATCACCCTCGACCTCGCGTTGATGGTCGCCGGCACCAAATACCGCGGCCAGTTCGAGGAGCGCATCAAGGCGGTGATGGATGAGATCCGCCGCTCCAAGAACGTCATCCTCTTCATCGACGAGCTGCACACCATCGTCGGCGCCGGCTCCGCCGAGGGCGCCATGGACGCGTCGAACATCATCAAGCCCGCCCTCAGCCGCGGGGAACTCCAGTGCGTCGGCGCCACCACGCTCAACGAATACCGCAAATACATCGAGAAGGACGCCGCTCTCGCCCGCCGTTTCCAGCAGGTGAAAGTGGACGAACCCAGCGTCGAAGACGCCATCCAGATCCTGCAGGGCCTGCGCTCCAAATACGAGCTGCACCACAAGGCCCAGTATTCCCCCCAAGCCATCTCCGCCTGTGTCAAACTGTCGGCCCGTTACCTCACCGACCGTTTCCTGCCCGACAAGGCCATCGACATCATGGACGAGGCCGGCGCCAAAGCCCGCATCGCCGCCCTCACCCGGCCGCCTTCGGTCAAAGAAATCGAGGCGGAGATCGACCTCATCGTGATCGACAAGGAAAAGGCGATCAAGGATCAGGACTTCGAAAACGCGGCCGCCTTGCGCGACCAGGAAAAGACCAAGCGCCGCGAGTTGGAGCAGATCCTCGACGAGTGGCGCGCCAGCACCGAAGAGCACATCGTCGACGTCACCGAGGACGACATCATGGCGGTAGTCGCCAAATGGACCGGTGTGCCCCTCCAACGGATGGAGGAGAAAGAAGCCGAGAAACTCCTCAAGATGGAGGAGGAGCTCAAGTCCCGCGTCATCGGTCAAGACGAGGCCTGCGTGGCCATTTCCAAAGCCCTCATCCGTTCGCGGGCCGACCTCAAGAACCCGCGTCGCCCCATCGGCTCCTTCATCTTCCTCGGCCCCACCGGCGTGGGCAAGACCTACCTCGCCAAGAACCTGGCCGAGTTCATGTTCGGCGATCCGGATGCCCTCATCCAGATCGACATGTCCGAGTACATGGAGAAATTCACCAGCAGCCGACTCATCGGTTCGCCTCCCGGCTACGTCGGTTATGAGGAGGGCGGTCAACTCTCCGAAGCCGTCCGTCGCCGTCCCTATTCCGTCGTCCTCTTCGACGAAGTGGAGAAGGCGCACCCGGATGTGATGCACCTCATGCTCCAGATTCTGGAAGAAGGGCAGATCACCGACAGCCTCGGTCGCAAGATCGATTTCCGGAACACCATCATCATTCTGACCTCCAACGTCGGCGCCGAACTCATCAAGAAGCAGACATCGCTCGGCTTCGGCGCCATGGGATCGGAGACCGCCGACTACGAGGGGATGAAAGGCAAAATCCTCGAGCAGGCCAAGACCGTCTTCAAACCCGAGTTCCTCAACCGGCTCGATGAGAAAATCGTCTTCCACATGCTGGAGCGCGAAGACCTCATCAAGATCATCGATCTCGAGATACAGACCGTGCTCAATCGCCTCGCCGAGAAGGACATGATCCTAGAGCTCGACCAGAGCGCGAAAGAGTTCCTCATCGAAAAAGGCTACGATCCCAATTACGGCGCCCGCCCCATGCGGCGCGCGGTGGAGAAGCATCTCGAGGACCCTCTCGCCGAGAAACTGCTGCGGGGCGATGTGCGCCATGGCGACACCATCACCGTCGTTCGCGAGAAAAGCGGCGAGGGCAAGGAAGCCATCGACGACCTCATCTTCACCGCCAAGCCCGCCAAGAAATCCAAGAAGGACGACGGCAAGCAGGAAGAGGAAGAGGCCGAGACCGTGGAGTCGAACTGACGGACTCCTCCCCCGCTTACAGTTGGCGGGAATGGCATTTCAGTCAGGCTTCGCGCTCTTGAGCAACGCCACCAGTTCGCGCATGGGCGAGGTGATCGCCTTTGACCGGCGGCGGATCACTCCCAGCGGCCTCCAGAGATTTCGTCCCTCCAGGTCGATCCGGCACAGGGCTCCGGCGGCGACCTCGGCATCAACCGACTCGCTCGGCACGATGGAGAGGGCGTTCTCGATCTCCACGCCCCGTTTCACCGTCTCGATATTGTCGAATTCGACCACCTCCCTCACCCGCACCCCGGCCTGGCGCATCAGCTCGTCCAGTGCCTTGCGCGTCGGCAGGTCGGGTTCGAAGGAGATGAAACGCTGACCGTCGATCTCCTTGAGTGCCATTTTTTTCCGCTTGGCGAAAGGATGCTGCGGCGGGGCGATGAGGACCAGACGGTCTTTCCACACCGGTTCGATTTCGATGCCCTTGCGCTCCTGCGGATAGGCGACCAGCCCCAGGTCGGCTTTCGACTCGAGGACATCCGAGTAGACCTGATTCGAGCGCCGGTACTGGACCGACAACTGCACCTCGGGAAAGCGCTTCCGAAAACTTTCCAGGTACGGCGGCAATTCGTGAAAACCGATACTGTAGACCGTGGCCACCCGCAGCGGACCCGCCACCACATTGCGCATCTGTTGGAGTTTCGACTCGATGCCCCGGTAAGTATCGACAATCTCCCGCGCCGCCTGCAGAAACACCTCGCCCTCCGGCGTCACCGAAAAATTCCGTCGCCCCCGCTCCACCAGCACCACGCCGAAGCGTTCTTCCAACGCGCGGATCTGCTGGCTCACCGCGCTCTGTGTCACCCCGTTGCGTTCCGCCGCCTCGGAAAAACTCGCCGTCTCGACGAGATCGCAGAACACCTTCAAGGTTTCGACATGCATGGGATGAGAGAAAAAGCCTCTGGGTATTAGGACAGCTAATGCCCAAAAGGCAAGCGAGGCCGGAAATTCTTTGTTTTCGCGCGGAAACCGCTTGCTCAATTACTTCGGCTTTCCTAAATGTTAAATCTTAGAAAATTCTCAAAACTGCTTCTCTTGTGGTAACCCGCCAATACAGTGCTGGGTCCGGTGATTTCGATGATGCCGATGACGACCAGCCTTTGAATCCCGGATCCGTGCCGGAGGGACCGGTATCGGCCGCCCCCGGGCCCCGTACCTGGGGTGTGGATGAGGCGGGGGTGGGGGCGGACGATCCCGGGGCCTTCGACATTCTCGAGTCGCTGCCAGTGGGCGTGATTGTTTTCGATGTCGATCAGAATCTGCGCTATGCCAACCCCGGCCACGCCAGTCTGTTGGGGGTGGACCTGGGGGACTGCGACAGCGTGGAGGGCTGGTTGCGTGCCGGATGTCGCGACGCGGCCTACGCGGAGAAAGTCATCGTCGACTGGCGGGAGCACATCTGGCAGAAGCAGGTGACACGGGTCTTTTCCCTGAAAAACGCCGCCGATCAGCTGCGTGAGATCGAGTTCACCCCCCGGCTGCTCGGCAGCGATCTGTTGGTGGTGCTGCGGGATGTGACCGAGAGTCGCCAGGCCGAGGATGCCCTCCGGCTGATGGAGTTGAAATTCGGGGCCGTGTTCGAGCCGGCCGACCGCGGCATCGCTCTCATCGACGCCACCGGTCGCTTTCTCGACGTGAATCCCGCCTTCGAGAGTCTGCTGGGTCGCACTCGCAACGAGTTGAGAAAGATGTCGCTGGCGGATTGCGTGGCCTTTTCCGATATCGAGCGCCTGCGGGCGGCGGAGGCTCGTCTGACGAGTCAACAGGGTCAGGTCCCGGACCCTACCCTGTTGAATCGGAAAGAGTTTCGCGGCGACGCTGCCATCCGGCTGCGGCCGCGCGAGGACGAGGTGTTTCCCGCGGAGGTATCCCTATCGGTGGTGCGCGGCTCCCGGGGGCGGGCGCTCTATTCGGTGTTGCATGTGCTGGGCGCGCCTGGGGAGGAGGCGGAGTCCGTCCGACAGGGACGGGCGCGGAATCGCGCGCTGTTGGAGGCGATCCCCGACCTGATCCTGGTATTGGATAGCGCGGGCTTGGTCGAGGATGTGATGCCCGCCAACGGGGGCGACTGGCGAGGGGCGAGGGCGGCGTCCGATTGGGTGGGGCGTAAGATCTCGGCGGTGTGGCCGGCCTTCGACGCCGAGGCGGTGCGTCGGGTGGCGACGGCCATCGATGAGGGACGCATGAAATCGTGGCGCTTCACCGAGACGAGCGAAGACGGGGGCGAGAATCGGGAGCGACACTACGCGGCCCGGGTGGCGCCCTGCGAGGGGAACGGGGCGGTGGTGGTGGTGATGGATGTGACTGAGGAGGCCGAGGCGCGCGAGTGCCTGGTGCGGCAGGGGCTGGCATTCCGTCATCTGGAAGAGGCCATCATCGTCACCAATCTGCGCGGTCGCATCGTGGACTGCAACGCGGCAGCGGAGCGCATCTTCGGCTACAGCCTGGGGGAGATCGCGGGCGAGGGGTTGGCGCGTCTCTACGCGCCGGAGGAGGGGGCCGACGCGCTGAATGCCGAGGTGTCTCGGGCTTTGACCCAGGAGGGCCGCTGGGAGGCGAGGCGCGCGTTTTTCCGCAAGGATGGCAGCTCGGGTGAGGCGGATGTGGTGTTTCTCCCGGTGCGGGAATCGGGCGCGCCACGCTCGTTGCTGGGCATTCATCGCGAGGTCACGGATCGGTCGCCCGACCGGGACGCGGCGGAAAGGATGCAGCATCGTTGGCGGAACCAGCTCCAATCGGTGCATGGTCTGCTGAGTCTGGAGCTGCAGGATCGGGGAAAACTCGAGAGCGCCCTGCTGGCCAAGGTGCAGGGACGACTCAAAGCGATCAGCCGACTGCACGAGATGGCGGAATCGATCGAGTCTCCCGTGGCGCTGGCTCCCTACGCGCGGGGGCTGGCCGCGGATCTGAGGAGGATGACGGCGGGTGACGTAGAGGATCCCGGGAGCTATCCCCTGCTCGAGGTGGGGGATGGCGAGTCCGGGGAGGTGAGGGTTGATTTCGAGGTGGCGACAACTTTCGGCCTGCTGCTGGTGGAGGTGGCGCTGGTGTTGTTCGGGGTGCGTGGCGGTCGATCAGATGACGCGCGTCTGGAGCTGGATCTGTTCGAGGGGCATCCGCGGATGCGCGCCTCGCTGCCTTCGGAGGCGATGGCGGGATTTTCCCTCCCGGTGATGAGGGCCCTGGTCGAGCAGCTCCGCGGGAGTCTGAATGTGAGCCATCGAGACGAGCGGGCCGAGTGGATTTTGCGATTTCCCGCCGCCCGATGACGCGATTTACGTGCATGGCGGACATTTTTTGGCCATAGTGAGTCTGATCTTTCTTGCTTTCCCGCCGAATCTTTCATGACCGAACCGTCCTCCCAGCGTCTCCGAGATGGTGATCGCCTCCGTGTGCTCATCGTGGAGGATGACCGTATCGTGGCGAGCGATCTGCGCGCCACTCTGGAGCGGCTCGGGCACGCGGTGAGTGGCCCCGCCCAGACGGGGGAGGCGGCCCTGGCGCTGGCGGAAAAGCGACGGCCGGATCTGGCATTGGTCGATATCCGACTGTCTGGCGCCATGGACGGCATCGCTCTGGCGATCGCTCTGAGGCGGCGGCTCGGTACACCGGTGGTGTTTTTGACCGGTTATTCGTCGGAGTCGGTCTATGCGCGGGCGCGCGAGGCCAGCCCGGCCGGATATTTGCGCAAACCTTTTTCCGATGGCGAGCTGGCGGCGAGCCTGGGCGCGGCTCTGGAGCAGGATCGTCTGCGTCGAGCGCATGAGCGCCGGGCCGATGCCCTGCGTCATCTGGTCGCGGCGATGGAGGATGGGGTCATCGTCTCCGAGTTGGATGGCCGGGTGACCTTGATGAACGCGGCGGCGGAGCGGCTGACGGGGTGGCCGATTTCAGAGGCTGTGGGGCGATCACAGCGCGAGGTGGCGCCACTGCTGCCGGGCTCGGCGGCGGCGGGGAGTCCGGACGCGTATCGGGCGGCCCGCCTGAAGAACCGGTCGGGAGCGGTGTTGCCGGTGATGGAACGCTCCACTCCCATCCGAACCGAGTCGGGTGAGGCGGTGGGTCTGATCTCTGTGATGCGCGCTGGAGCGCCGGATGGCTCCGAGGCGGGACCGCCCGCCCGTGGACCAGCGTTGGCGAAGGCGGCGGAATTGTCGCGTCAGCCGGCGTTTCGCGAGTTGCTGGGAGCGCGCGGTGGCGGGGCGGAGGCGCTGTTTTTTGACGAGGTGGCGCCGGGTGATGAGGACGCCGGCCCGCGGGAGGCGGAGGGGGATGTATCCCCGCTGGATGGCATCGGCGATCCGTTGCTGACGCTCGACGCCGGGGGCCGCATCACCTACGCCAACGCCGAGGCGCTGGTCTATTTTGGCGGGACGGAGCCGCTGGTGGGGCGGGATTTCTGGTCGCGATTCGACGCGGCGGCGAGGGATCGCCATCGGGGAGATTTTCAGCGGGCTCTGTTGGAGGGGCGGAGGCATCACTTCGAGTTTCAGGATGCCGAGCGCGGGCGCTGGCTGGATGTGAGTCTGTATCGCACCGGCTCAGTGTCGGGCGAAGGGGGTTTGCTGGCGCTTTTCCGCGACATCACGGATCGGAAGCGCGCGGAGGGCGAAAGCGTGCGGTTGCATCGTCTGGAGGGGCTGGGCTTGCTGGCGCGGGGGTTCGCGCATGATTTCAACAATCTGCTGACGGTGCTGATCGGCAGCCTTGACCTGGCGTCGGAGCGCTGGGCCGGGGATGATGAGGAATTCCGTGAGGAGATGGGCAACGCCACCCGCGCGGCCGAGGATGCCCGCGATCTGGTGCAGCAATTGCTCACCTTTGCCCAAGGGGGGCGCCCTATCCGCGAGGAGACCCGACTCTCCGACCTGCTGCGGCAATTGCTCAGTGGCCGTCGACACGATCACCCCGGGGTGCGCTATCAGTTCCAGTCCAGCGAGCCGGATCTCCACGCGGAGGTGGACCGCCGTCAGATCACGCGTCTGCTGGAGAACCTCGTCACCAACGCCGAGCAGGCCATGCCGGACGGCGGGGTACTCATCGCCCGCTGTCAGCGCGTGTCGGGCACCGAGGCGGCCCGGTTGCGGGGCGCGCCCGCCGCGGCCGAGGACGACCACGTGGTCATCGAGATCATCGACACCGGTCGCGGGATGACTGTCGAGGAGCTGGAGCACGCCTTCGAGCCCTACTACACCACGCGCGCGGGCATGAACGCCAGCGGCATCGGGCTGACGGTGTGCGAGTCCATCGCCAAGGCCCACGAGGGTTTCATCCTGCTGCAATCCAAGGAGGGGCGCGGGACGATCGCCACCCTTTGCCTGCCGATCCGGGAGCGGGCGGAGTGGACGGCGGAGCTTCCGTCGAATGTCTTCATGCCTAGGCAGATTGCGCCGCTTGCCGAGGGCGATCACGCGGCCCCCGCCAGCCTGGTTCCTGAAAATACCGATTTGCCGCCTACCGGGGGTGAGACGGTGTTTTCCGAATCCGCCGCCGAGGCCGGGCGCATCCTCATCCTCGAGGACGACGGCCTCATCCGGCGACTCATCGCGGTGACCCTGCGGCGGGACGGGCACGAGGTGGTGGAGACCGCCGACGGTCACGACACCCTGCGGCTCTACCGCGAGGCGATGGAGTCGGGTCGTCCCTTCGATCTGGTGCTGAGCGACCTGACCATCGAGCACGGCCTCGGCGGGGTGGAGACCATGCGGGCGCTCAAGCAGATAGATCCCGAGGTGCTGGCCATCGTGTCCAGTGGCTACTCCGACGCTCCGGCGATGGCCCGGCCCGACGCCTTCGGCTTTTCCGCCGTGCTGCCCAAGCCGTATCCGCCCCGCGAATTGCGCGTACTGGTGCGCGAGATGTTGCGCCGCCGCCATCCCCGCGGGGATGACGCCACCTTTCCAGCCTGATGCAATGGTTCTACGCCAACGAACTCAGGGAGCAGGTCGCCATCGATGAGGAGGGGTTGAAAAACCTGGTCCACACCGGGAAGATCGGACCCGACACCATGGTCTGGAACGAAAACCTGCCGGATTGGCGTCCTTGTCGGGAAGTGAGTCCCGATTGGTTCACGTCGACGGCCCTGGCGGTGTCTCCCACGACTTTGGCGTCGAGGATCGATCCCACCCCACCCCTTCCCCACCAGATGGGACCGCCGCCGTCGACGGACGGCCTCGCCCTGGCCAGTCTCGTCTGCGGCATCGGCGGGCTGATCACCTCGCCCTGCTACGGTCTGGGCTTTCCCTTGTCGATCGCCGCCGTCATTTGCGGTCATCTCTGTCGGCGCAGACTGTTGCGGGAGGGCAATCTTTCCAGTGCTGGCCTGGCGCTGGCGGGTCTCATCACCGGATACCTCGTGATTGTGTTGGTGGGGGCCTTCTGGATGATCGTGGGCCTGGTGGCCGTCTTCGCCGCGGTGGCGGCGTGAAATTTTCAGGTCGAGTCGCTCCGAACCAGAATCTCCCGTCGCTCACCGAGATTCGCCGGCTGCGTGTCCAGCAGATAGAGATCGATAACCGCTTTGACCCGGGCGAGATGCTCTCGGGCGCGGGCGCGGAAACTCTGGCGCGGGCTCACCGAGTCTCCACGGAATCCGATCGCGTCCAGGCCTTTGCGGTCGGCGATGAAAAGCGCGCGCGGCACATGGAAGTCGTCCGAAATCACCGTCACCAGCTCCAGACCGTAGATCTCACGCGCCCGCACCATCGAGTCCAGCGTGCGCAGACCCGCATCGTCCGGGGTGATGGCCGAGGGCGGCACCCCCAACTCCACCAGCCGGGTCGTCATGTCGCGGGGCTCATCGTAGTATTGGGAATCCCGGTGCCCGCTCACCAGGAGATGTCGGACTTTTCCCGCCAGATAGAGCTCGGCGGCGGCCTTGAGTCGATTGTCGAAGTGGGGATTCGGTTGGTCGGGGCCGATCTTCTTGGTGGTGCCCAGCACGATTCCGACCGCCCTGGCGGGAATGGCCTCCGTCGAGGCGTAGATCCGGCTGTGGGTCGAGCCCACCACCCAGAGACTACACCCCGCCAGCGTCAGCCCGATCACGGCCAGGACCAGGAACACCCCCCGAAACAGACAGCCGCAACCCGATCGCCGCCGGGTCGGTGACGAGATCGATGACGGGGATGGGGACGGATCGGACAAAGTCGGGAAAGGGTGGTGTGAACTCCGCGCGCGGGTGAATCCAAGCTAAGGGTTGAGAAAGCCCGTGACACCGCCGAGGATGCCCGCTCCCGCTGGGGGAAAAATCGCATCGCCTGTCAGATTTTCCAAAGGGAAAGCGTCCCAGACACCATGAAAACCGTCCTTCGGGTATTTTCTTATCTTAAGCGTTACCCTGTTCTCGCGTCGGCGCAGCTCAGTTGCGCCATTCTCATGACCGTGTTGGGAATCGTGTTTCCCGAGGTGACGCGGAAAGTGACGGGGGAGGTGATCCCGGCCCGCGACTTCGACCGGTTGCTGCCGCTCATCCTGCTGGCGGCGGCGATCTTTTTCGCCACCAACCTGTTCAACGCCCTGCGCATCATCCTCAACAACACCTTCGAGCAGAAAGTCATCTTCGACATCCGATCCGACCTCTACCGCAAGATCCAGCGGCTGCCTATGCGGTGGTTTGACAACAAGCGCACCGGCGACGTCATGACCCGGGTGACCGAGGACGTGATGGCGGTGGAGCGCGTGCTCATCGACGGCATCGAGCAGGGCCTCGTCGCCGTGCTCCAGGTGCTGGTGGTGGGCGTTTACATGTTCGTCTTTCTCGATGCCCGACTCGCCGCCATCGCCATGATTCCCATGCCTTTCCTCATCGCCGGGGCCTGGGCCTACACCCACACCGCGCCCGAGCGGCATCGCAAAGTCCGCCGCTCCACCAGCGCCATGAACTCCCTGCTGCATGACAACATCGACGGCATCCAGCAGATCAAGACATACACCCGGGAGAAATCCGAGCATCAGCGATTCAACGACTCCAGCGACGCCGTGCGCCAGGCCACCCTGCATCTGATGCGGGTGTGGGCCGCCTACAACCCGAGCATGGAATTCTGCCGCAACGCCGGCTACGCGCTCGTGCTCGGCTTCGGCGCGTGGAGCGTCATGCAGGCTCCCGACCAGGCCGCCCTTGAGGCCCAGACCGGCGTGCTGTTCGCCTTTCTCGTGGCGCTGAACATGTTCTACGAGCCCATTACCCGGCTCAACTCCCTCAATCAGATCGTCCAGGCCGGCCGCGCCGCCGGCGAGCGCGTCTTCGAGATCGTCGATGCCGAGGAGGAGACCGGACTCGACGGCGGCCGCGCGCTGCCGACCCCGGTGAAAGGCCATGTCGCCTTCGACGATGTCCGTTTTTCCTACACCGAAAAGATCGCCACCCTCAAAGGCGTCACCCTCGAGGCCCGGCCCGGCCAGACCATCGCCCTCGTCGGTCACACCGGGGCGGGCAAGTCGACCATCATCAACCTGCTGACCCGATTCTATGAATACGACAGCGGCCGAATCACCATCGACGGCATCGATATCAAGGAGCTGAGCAAGGAATCCCTCCGCGGCGTGGTCGGTTACGTCACCCAGGAGAGTTTCCTGTTCAACGGCAGTGTCCGGGAAAACCTCCAGCTCGCCCGGCCCGACGCCACCGACGAGGAATTCTGGGCCGCGCTGGAAATCGCCAACGCCCGCGACTTTGTCGAGGCCCTGCCCGACCAGTTGGATACCAATGTCGGCGAGCGCGGGGTGAAGCTCTCCGTCGGGGAAAAGCAACGTGTCAGCATCGCCCGCGTGGTGTTGAAAAATCCGCCCATCCTGCTCCTCGACGAGGCCACCGCCAGCGTCGACACAGAGACCGAGAAGCTCATCCAGATCGCGCTCGAGCGGCTCATGGCGGCGCGGACCAGTTTCGTCATCGCCCACCGGCTCTCCACGGTCCGCAACGCGGATCGCATCTACGTGCTCGACCACGGCATCGTCATCGAGGAGGGCAGCCACGAGGAGTTGATCGAACGCAACGGGCACTACGCCAAGCTCTGTCGCACCTCCCTGATGGTGGAGGCCGAGATCGAGGCCTTCGCCTCCTGATCGCCAGGATCTCGGCGCCAATCCCTCCCCGAGACTTGCCAGAGGCGGGCGGGCGCCTTAGCCTTTTCCACGATGATTTCTCGACTTCACTCCGCCGGGCGGAGACTCGCCGCCACCGCCGCCTTGTCGTACCTGTTTCTCTCACTCGCGACGGGCGCGGACGACGAACCGCTGCCGAGTGTGTATCCGATTTTCCCGGCCACCGACATCGAGGCGCTCACGGCCAAGGACGGGCAGAAAGTGATCGTTTACGGGGAAACGGACGGCTCGGGGAAATCCGGCGGGGGAACCAATTTCGTCAATTTCAAGGACAGCAGTTTCTACCTCATCACCTTCAAGAGCGATCTCAAGGCATTCGGCGACGCGGAGCCAGCCGACGCTTACGACGGCAAGCGGGTCGCCGTGACGGGGGTGGTCTCGATCTACCAGGGCAAGACGCAGATCAAGCTGACAGACCCGGAGCAGGTGAGGATCCTGGCGGAGGACGAGCCCTGGCCGAAGTCGCCCCCGGCGGTGGCGGCCCCGCGGACAGAGCCGACCGCGAAACCGACAGCCCCCGCCCCCGCGGCCGGGGAAGAGTCCCCGAAAAAGAAGCCGCCGGTGGACGCGGGCAAGTACTTCAAGTGACCGAGTTACCGTTGTTTGGATCGCCCAAACATGGAGTCTCCACGCCAGAGTCTGCGGACGATATTCCCCGATCTTCCCGGCATCGTTGCTCTTGATGTGGGAGCCAGTGATCTGGATGGAGAACCGCCATATTCCATCTGGCTCGATGATCCAGCCTTTTCCCTTGTTGGCTTCGAACCCTCCCGGGGGGAATATGAAAAATTAAAGACCATCAATCGCGGAAGAGCCAAAGTGAGTTATCTCCCGTATGCCTTGGGGGATGGGAACCGGGCCGAATTGAAAATCTGTCGTGCTCCCGGCATGACTTCGCTCCTGGAACCGGATTTCGCGGTCCTGGAAAAAATCCATGGTTTTGCGGAATGGTCCCAAGTGCTGGAGCGAGTTTCCATAGACACGCGGCGACTCGATGATCTCGCTGAAATTGATTCAGCCGACTATATTAAGCTGGATATTCAGGGAAGTGAACTCCGGGTGCTGGAGAATGGCACCCGGATCCTCGATACCACGAGTTGTGTGCATCTCGAGGTAAATTTTGTGCCCTTCTATCGAGAGCAGCCGCTCTTCGCCGAACTCGATCAGTTTTTACGGTCCCGGGGCTATTTATTCCACAGGTTTACTTCCATAATTAGCCGTGCATTCCCTCCTTTGATGGTCAACCGCGACATCTACCGGGGGATCAGCCAGCAATTGTGGTCTGACGCCATCTACTTCCGTCCTTTTTCCGAGTTCGATCAGCTTCCGGTGGAATACCTATTGAAGACTGGTCTGATAGCGCATGACCTATATGGCTCGGTGGACTTGACCCATCTCGCGCTCGAAGCCTTCGACCGGAAGACAGGTGAGAGATCCGCCGCGACCTACCGGCAATTTCTCGGAATCGGAAATTGACGCTCATCTGGCGTGCGTGGCGCGAAAACGTCGTCGTCGGGTTTGACGTGTCGAGGGTGGCGGGATCAGAATCGGCGGTCCCATGTCACCCGAAGCCGCCGCCGCGCTCCAGCAGACCCGATTCTCCGTCATCGACGGGGTCATTGTGGCTGTCTATCTGGCCCTGTCGTTGCTCATCGGGGTGTGGGTGCGCCGCTACGCGCGCGACATGACGGCCTACATCGGGGCGGATCGCAAAATCGGCACCTGGCTGGGAGTGGCGACGATGCTGGGCACGGAGATGGGGTTGGTGACGGTGATGTATTCGGCGCAGAAGGGGTTCACCGGGGGGTTCGCGGCGTTTCACATCGCCCTCATTGCGGGGGTCTCCACACTGCTCATCGGCGCCACGGGTTTCATCGTCGGGCCGCTGCGGCGGGCTGAGGTGCTGACGATACCGGAGTATTACGAGAAACGTTTCAGTCGTCGGGTGCGGGTGTTGGGCGGCTGCATCCTCGCGTTTGGCGGCATTCTCAACATGGGGCTATTCCTGAAGGTGGGATCAAAGTTCCTGGTCGGCATTACCGGGCTATCGGGGGAGGGTTGGGCCCTGCCGACGGTGATGGTGGGGCTGCTGCTGCTGGTGCTGGTCTATACCGCGCTTGGCGGGATGATCTCCGTGATCCTGACGGACTATGTGCAGTTCGTGATCCTCACCTTCGGTCTGCTGGCGGCCACGGGCATGGCGATCGCGAAGCTGGGATGGGAAAATATTTTCGAGACGAGCCGGGCGGTACTGGGCGAGGCGGGATTCAATCCGGTGGCGGAGGGTTCGGACTTCGGCTGGTCCTATGTGCTGTGGATGTTCGTCACCGCGGGGCTGGTCGGCTGCGCCATCTGGCCGACGGCGGTGTCTCGGGCGCTGACGATGGAGTCGGAGCGGGCGGTGCGGCGACAGTACATGGTGTCGTCGATCTCTTTCACGGTGCGCTTCATGATCCCGTATTTCTGGGGCATCTGTGCGCTGGTGTTCATTCATTCCTCGCCGGAGGGGGCGGACCTGAAGGGGCTGTTTTTTCCACCGGAGGGCTCGGGGGTGGTGGCGGTGGACAATCTCTACGCGCTGCCGGTGTTTCTCGGCCGCTTGCTGCCGCCGGTGGTCATCGGGATCATCACGGCGGCGATGATCGCGGCCTTCATGTCCACACATGACAGCTATTTTCTCTGCTGGAGTTCGGTGATCACGCAGGATGTGGTGGCGCCGCTGCGGGGGCGGCGGGGGCTCTCGGAGGGGGCGCGGGTGCGTCTGACGAGGCTGATCATTTTCGCCCTCGGCGGATATGTGCTCTACTGGGGGTTGTTCTACGAGGGAAGCGACGATATCTGGGACTACATGGCGGTGACGGGGGCGATCTATTTCAACGGAGCCATCGCGGTGCTCATCGGCGGCATTTACTGGAAGGGCGCCAGCCGGGCCGGAGCCATGGCGGCGCTGATCGCCGGCTGCTCGGCGGTGTTCGGGCTCGGTCCGGTGCAACAGGCGGTGGGACTCCAGACCCGGCATCCGGAAACGGGCGAGTGGGTGCAGCATTTGACGGGAGCCGAAGTGGGGCTGCTGTCGGTGGGGCTGGCGGTGGTGGTGATGGTGATCTTTTCGCTGTGGATGCCGGACAGGAAACCGGTGGCCGGGACACAACCCTCTTGAGTCATGGACTGGACCCTCTTTTGGAAGCTGATGTTGGTGGGAATGCTGGGGCTTTTCGCCGTGATGGCCGTGGCGGGCACGGTGCTGGGTGCGCGTGACATCCGCCGCCTGATGACGCACTTGCGAAACGCCGACGCCGACGTGAAGGAGGGGGACGATGACAATCACTGAACCGCAACCGATGAGATGAAAGTCGCCCTGTTTGGAGCCTCGGGAAAGATCGGGCGTCGCGCCCTGGCGCTGCTGCGGGATCGCGGGCACGAAGTCCGGGCGCTGGTGCATCGCTCGCCCCTGCCGGACGAGTTTGCCGGGGTGGTGGAGGTGGTGCACGGCTCGGTGACCGACGCCAAGGCGACGGACGCGGTGGTCTCGGGCGCGGAGGTGGTGCTGCTGATGGCGACGACCAAGGAGGATCCGGCGACGTTTTTCGATGTGTCGATCAAGGGCACGTTTCAGATTCTGGAAGCCTGCCGACGTCACCGACCGGAGCAGACGATCCTCCTCGGCGGCGACGCGGCGCAGGGCATCTGGTTCTATCCGCATCCGGAGCCGATCAATGAGCGCACCCCGCGCGTCGCCTACCCGGGCTACTACGCTTTTTCAAAGGTGATGGAGGAGACCATGGCCGAGCAGTACCGGCATCAATACGGGCTCGGCACCACCGTCCTGAGATCTTCGTGGGTCTTCGACGGGGACGATCTGCTGAATCATTTCTCGCTCCTGAAAAATGTCGATCCCGCCGAGAAAGGCCACGGCTTTGGCGAGCCGAGTGAGGCGACCCTGGAGCTGGCGCGGGCGGGAAGGGAGCACCTGCCCATCCTGCTGGACCGCGAGGGAAATCCGCTGAAGCGGCACATCGTCCACATCGACGATGTCGTCCACGCGCTCGACCGGATGCTTGGCAACGAGGCCGCGCTCAACGAGGATTTCAACATCGCCGCCCCGGCTCCCTTTGATTACCGCTCCGCCGCCGCCTGCCTGGCGGAGAAGACCGGGCTGCCGACGGTGGAGATTCCCTGCCCCGACTACCACGGCTTCGAGATCGATATTTCCAAGGCGCGGGAAAGGATCGGCTACCACCCGCGGAACGACTTTGCCACCATGGCCGACCGGGCGATCACCTGGCGAACAGAGAAAGGCAACCACGGCTGATCGCGGTCTTTACGGAACCGCTTGTCGACGCTGATTTTCGCTGATCTTTTTCAGAATCCCTTTCCACCTTTTCCTTTCCCACCTTTTACTCCCCAAGAATGACCAAGCACTTCCACCACATCGGCCTGCCCACGGATGAACCCCAACCGGGGGAAACCTACGTTGAAGAAACCAAGGTCTGGGTGACGCGCCCCGAGAATCATCCCTACCGGGTCGAGTTCCTCCGTTTCGAACCCGACTCGCCGGTGACGGGGCCGGTGCGCGATCTGCCGCATGTCGCCTATCGGATCGAAGGCATCGATATCGCCGACGCGCTCGAGGGCGAGGACGTCATCATCGAGCCCTTCGCGCCGATGGAGGGGCTGCTGGTGGCGTTCTTCCTGAAGGACGAGGCGGTCATCGAGTACATGCAGTTCCGCGAGGGAGCCACCGAGTTCCGTGATTTGCAGGATTGAGTTCAGCATTCAGGAAGCCATGAAGGGAAAAGTCATCATCGTCACCGGCGGCACCTCGGGCATCGGGGCGGCTTGTGTCCGGCATTTTGCGGGATTGGGCGCCAATGTCGTGGCCGCATCGATTCAGCGCGAGGAAGGCGAGGTGCTGGCGAGGGAGTTGCGCGACGCCGGGCACGAGGCGCTCTTTGCCTACTGCGATGTCTCCGACGAGGAAAGCGTGCGGACGCTGGTGGCTGCCACCGTCGAGGCCCACGGTCGCATTGACGCGGTGCATGCCAACGCCGGTGTCTGGGGCAAGGGCAGGGTGACGGATTTTACCGAAGCCGATTGGAACAAGGTCATGGGGGTGAATGTGAGGGGCGCGTTCTGGACGGCGAAGCACAGCATCCCGGTAATGGAGAAGAACGGGCGGGGCGGAGTGTTCCTGATCACCACCAGCGTGGCGGCCCAGGTTGGCTTCCCGGCCCACGCCCTCTATTGCGCGTCGAAGGCGGCGCTGGAGGCGATGATCCGCTGCCTGGCGGTGGATCACGCGGGCAAGGTGCGCGCGGTCGGGATATCGCCCGGCACCATCGACACGCCCATGCTGGCCGCCACCTGTGAGGGCTGGGACGCGCCGGTGGAGGAGCTTTACGCCGAGGTGGAGAAAAAGATCCCCGTGCGAAGGCTGGGCCAACCGGAAGACATCGCGAAAGCGGCGGCGTTCCTGCTGAGCGACGACGCCGACTACGTCAACGGCACCATTCTCACCCTCGACGGCGGGACGATGGCGCTGCCACCGTGGTGAGGCATGGCGTCAAGGTCGCGGCGGAGCCTGTCGCCAGGCGGGCAATTCGCCGGCGCGTAGGATGGAGCGCACCATCATCAGCTCGCCCACGTTTTCGGGCGTGATGAGGCCGACGAGCCGACCGTGATCATCGACCACCGGCAGGGCCGGGCAGGCGCTCTCCTGCATGAGGCGAAAGGCTCCCTCGAAGTTGTCGCGCGGGTGAACGGCCCGCTCGCAGGGCCGCATCACTTCGATGACGGGCGTGTGGGGGCCGCTTTGTTTCAGGGCGCGGATCATGGGTTCGCGGGTGAGGATGCCGAGTACCCGGTCGTTTTCATCCAGCACCGGGAACTCGTGCTGCGAGGTCCGCAGCAGTGCCTCGACGGCGTCCTCGATGCTGTCCCCACGGCCGAGGGTGGTGACTTCGGTGACCATGGCGTCGGCCACGTGGATGCCGGAGGTGACATCTTTCATCTGCGCCATGGCGTTTTCCTGCGAGGCACCCAGGTAGACGAAGAGGGCGATGAAAATGAGGAGGGGATTGCCGAACAAGCCGAGAAAACCGAACCCGAAAGCCAGCGCTTGCCCGATCCGCGCGGCGATGAGGGTGGCCTGGCTGTGGGGCATGATCATGGCGAGCAGTGATCGCAGCACGCGGCCTCCGTCCATGGGAAAGGCGGGGATCAGGTTGAAGATCACCAGCATCACGTTCACCACCGCGACTTTCGGCAGGATGGCGCCGCTGGGGCTGGCGAGTTTTTCCATGAGTTCGGCGTCCAGACGCAGCCCGAGCACGGGAATGAGGATGCCGGCGATGACCACATTCACCAGCGGGCCGGCGATGGCCACGACGAGTTCCTGCCAGGGTTCATCGGGCATGCGCTGAAGACGGGCGACCCCGCCGATGGGCAGCAGCGTGATGTCCGGGGTCTGGATGCCGAAGAACCGCGCCGCCATGGCGTGGCCGAATTCGTGCAGAATGACGCAGAGAAAGATCAGCAGAATGAAGGCGATGCCCGACACCGCCGCCGGAGCGCCGCCCCGCTGGTAGTAGCTGAAACCGATCCAGGCCAGGAGCAGCAGGAAGGTGAGGTGCATCCGGACTTCGATTCCGGCGATCTTGGCGAGCTTGATGGACCAGCGCATGATGGGGATTGTTCTCCGGGGTAACCCTTCGTCTCATCGGGGGGATGCGCCAGTGGCAAAGCCCGGCGTATCACTCCTCTCTCAGTTTACGTTGCAGAGTGCGTCGACTGATGCCGAGGAGGCGGGCGGCTTCGGTGCGGTTGCCGGAGGTGCGATGCAGGGCCTCCTCGATGTAGGCCTGCTCCACCTTCGCGAGATCGAGATCGAGCCGGCCCTCTGCGTCCAGCGGCAGGTGATTTCCGGGCGCGGTGAAGACGGGGAAAGTCGCGTCACTAGCCGATTCCCTCTCCCTCCCCGCGCGCACCGGCCGCACCATGCCGATGCCGGGGGCGTCGTAGCTTTCCTCCTCGCGGAGGAAGCCGGGCAGGTGACGCAGCGAGATCTTCGCCGCGTTGCTCATTACCACTCCGTGTTCGATGGCGGTGCGCAGTTGCCGGACGTTGCCGGGCCAGTCGTAGTCGATGAGTCGCTGCATGGCGTCGGAGGTCAGCTCGCGCACGGGCTTGCCATTTTCCTCGGCGAATTCCCCGAGGAAGGCGTTCGCCATCAGCACGATGTCCTCCTTGCGCCGCCGCAGGGGAGGCATGGTGATCTTGACGACATTGAGGCGAAAGTAGAGATCGTCGCGGAATTTTCCCTCGCCGACCAGCTCCGCGAGATCCTTGTTGGTGGCGGCGATGACGCGGACATCGATCTTGATGGGTTTGTTGCTGCCGAGTCGCTCGATGGTGCGCTCGCCGAGGGCGCGCAGCAGTTTGACCTGGGTGCCGAGATCGATCTCGCCGATCTCATCGAGAAAGAGGGTGCCGCCATCGGCCTCCTCGAAGCGACCGACGCGCCGTTCGCTGGCGCCAGTGAAGGCCCCGCGTTCGTGGCCGAACAACTCGCTCTCCAGCAACTGATCACTGAGGGCGGCGCAGTGGACGATGACCAGCTTGGACTTCGGTCTGCCACTGAGGTGGTGCAAGGCGTGGGCGACGAGTTCCTTACCGGTGCCGCTTTCCCCCTCGATCAGGACGGTGGCCCGGGTCGGGGCGACCTGGCGGATGATATCGTAGATGGGCGCCATGGCGGCGGATTCGCCGATGATGCGCTCCAGGCCGTAGCGATCCTCGACCTGCTTTTTCAGCGCCACATTCTCCGTCTCCACCGCTCGGCCCCGCACCGCCCGTTTGATGACGAGTTCGAGTTCATCGATATTGAGCGGCTTGCTGACGTAGTCGTAGGCGCCGCGTTTCATGGCCTCGACGGCGATATCCACCGAGCCGTAGGCCGTCATGAGGATGCAGATGGGCGCGCGAGGCAGCTTCAGCGCCTGGTCGATGAGATCGAGACCGTCCTCGCCACCGAGTCGGAGATCGGTGACCATGACGTCGATGCTCTCCGTCTTCAGCAGTTGCAGCGCCTCGCCGATGTTGGACGCCACATAGACATCGAAGTCGTCCTCGAAAGACATGCGCAACCCCTCACGGGTGTGCTTTTCATCATCCACGATGAGGACGGTGGTGTCGGCGGGAATCATGGCGGCGGTGGGCGATGGGTCGGGCTCACAGCGAGTCGGCCTCGACATCGATGACGTCCTCATCCCGATCAAGCGACGGTGGGTCGGCGTCCTCGCGAGGTCCCGGCAGGAAACGCATCTGTTTCTCGAAGCGGGGCAGGTAGATGGTGACGGTGGTGCCCTCGCCCTGCTCACTCTCGAATTTCACCTCGCCGCCGTGTTCACGGACGATGCGGTGCACGATGAGCAGGCCGAGTCCGGAGCCGGTCTTCTTGGTGGTGAAATAGGGCTCGAAGACCTTGCCGAGTTCCTCCGGGGAAATGCCCTGGCCGGTGTCGGCGAAACTCACGCCGACCTGCTGATCGTCGACATCGGTGTGGACGATGAGTTCCCCGTTCGAGCCTATGGCCTGGGCGGCGTTGCGGATGAGATTGTAGAAGACCTGTTTGATCTGGTCGCGATCCACCCGGAGCGGCGGGAGGTCGGTGTGGAGCTCCAGTTGCACATCGATGCCCCGGTCCGCCAGCTCCGGCTCGAGGAACTGGACGCTTTCGCGGACGATCTGGTTGAGGTCGCTGAGCTCGAACTGCGGGGTGGTGGGCCGGATGGCGCTGAGGAATTTTTCCACGATGAAATCGAGCCGCTTGATCTCGCCGCGCGCGATTTCCAGAGATTCGCCCAACTCCCGCGCCAGTTCCGGGTCCGCCCGCTTGCGCAGCTTCCGCTCCATCAGTTGGAGGTGAATGTTGAGCGAGTTCAGCGGATTCCCAATCTCATGAGCCACGCCGGCCGCGAGCATCGTCAGCGCATTCATCCGCTCGGATTCCAGCTCCTCGCGATGCAGCTCGCGCGTCTCGGTGATGTCCCGCAGCAGCAGCACGAAGCCGCCCAGCTCATCGGTGGCGTCGTCCTCCACGCTCTCGCCCTCGAGAGGCGACACGTAGAAATTCACGTAGTGATGATCGGGGTAGAATATCTCCAGATCCCGGCTCACCACCCGGCCCGAGCGGGTCAGTTCCTCCCAGTTCAGGCCGCGGATGCGGGCCTCGATGGGTTGGCCGATGGATTCGTTGCGATCGACGCCGAACAACTCGGAAGCAGCGCGATTGAGGTAGTGGATCGTTCCCCGCGCGCCGGTCACGATGACGCCCTCCCGCAGGGCGTCGAATACTTTCTCCAGAAAGCCTTTCTCCTGCACCACCCGGAGTACATAGCTCTGGATCTCCTGGGGATCGACGCGGTCGAGGCGCTCGATGAGCTTGTCGATGAAACCGGATTTCATGCGGGGTCTGCTGGGCCGGGGAAGGCGGTTGCCACGATCAAAATTCGCTCACTTTCTGGCACGATTGGAACTGACAGCGCCGCGGTATCCCGATACGCTGTCTCATGCCCCGAGATCAATATTTGCTGGTCATCTGCACATTTCCGAACGCGGAAGAAGCGCGACAAATTGGCACACAGCTGGTCGAGCTGCAAGTGGCGGCGTGCGTCAATCTGGTCCCCCAGATGGAGTCGATCTATCGGTGGAAAGGCGAGATTCAGCGAGAGTCCGAAGTCCTGGCCCTCATCAAGACCACGGAGAACAACTACCGGGAAGTCGAGGCTCGCATTCAGGAACTGCATCCCTACGACACCCCGGAGGTCATCGCCGTGCCCATTGATCGGGGCGCCTCCAGCTATCTCGGCTGGATCTCGGAGGTCACCCGCGACTGACAAACCCTTGCGTCGCCGATGCGAGAGCGAGAGCGGAAAGTCGGCGATCATAGTGGAGCGCTGAAACGGTGGGCGCGGCAGGGCGTCTCAAAAGCGATGAGGGAGACGTGGGAGTGGCAGCCGGGGGCATTTGATCGCCTGTTGAGGAAAGGAGAGTTCGCTCAGGACAAGTGAGAATACATGCGTCGCAACCCGGTGCGGGCTGGCCTGGTGGACGACTGGCGCGACCGGGCATGGTCCGGCGGCATCCGCGAGCCGCGAGTCGGAAAGGATTTTGTTCCGGAAGAAGGGGGCATATCGGGTCGCCCGAAAGTCGCCCGAGTAAGCAAGAATCGTTTGATTCGTCCGATTCACGGTTTCACTGTCACCGCACTCATCACCATGGAAAACGTCATCATCATCGGCACGGGCTGCGCGGGTTGGACCGCGGCGATCTACACGGCGCGCGCGAACTTGAACCCGCTCGTCATTTCCGGCACCCAGCCGGGCGGACAGCTCACCACCACTACCGAGGTGGAAAATTTTCCCGGTTTTCCGGAGGGCATTCTGGGGCCGGACCTCATGAACAAGATGCAGCAGCAGGCCGAGCGCTTCGGCACCCGGATCGAGTATGCCCAGATCAATTCGCTGGTGAAGAACGGGGACGGCACTTTCACCCTCAAATCCGACAGCGGCGAATACCAAGCGAAGACCGTCATCATCGCCACCGGAGCCAGCCCGCGTCACCTCGGCCTGCCGAACGAAAAGGCGCTCATCGGCCGCGGCCTCACTTCCTGCGCCACCTGCGACGGCGCTTTCTATCGCGACGTGCCGGTGGCGGTCATCGGTGGCGGTGACTCGGCCACGGAAGAGGCCATCTTTCTGACCCGCTTCGCCAGCAAGGTCTACCTCATCCACCGGCGCGACGAACTGCGCGCCTCGCGCATCATGGCGGATCGCGCTCTTGGCAACGAGAAGATCGAGCCGGTCTGGAACTCGGTGGTCACCGAGTACCTGACCAATGAAAAGGGCGAAATGCGCGCTGTGACCACCAGGAACCTGGTGACTGGCGAGGAGAGCGAGCTTCCGCTGGAGTGCGTCTTTGTGGCCATCGGTCACGTGCCCAACACCCAGTTCCTCGAAGGCACCGGGATCGATCTCGACGAGAACGGCTACATCGTCCAGCAGGGCACCCGCGCCGGGACGAACATCGAGGGACTCTTCGCCGCCGGCGACGTCGCCGATCACGTCTATCGCCAGGCCATCACCGCCGCCGGCAACGGTTGCCAGGCCGCGCTGGAGGCCGAACGCTATCTGGCTGATCAAGAGTGAGACAGGAGGGGCGACAATCCTGTCGCCCGATCATGGCCGGAACCAAGCCTCATGATGGGCGACAGGATTGTCGCCCCTCCTGTCCCTCAGTAAAACGCCACCGCGCAAGCCAGCACGAGAGCCCCGTAGATGAGGCCTCCGAACACGAGCGGTTTCCAGCGTTTCGCTTCGGCGAGCGCCCAATCGATCTGGTCGCGCATCAGGTAGGGCATGCCGACCCAGAACATGCCGATGACGATCCAGGCGTAGCTCAGCGCCACCAGCAACAGGCGGCTGGTGGGCGGCTCCAGAAAAGCGGCGTCGAGAATGGGCGCGGCGGCGAGGATGAAAAAGAAACCGATCGCCCGCACCGCGAGAAACTCCCGCACGTAGACCATCACCCCGACGCAGCCCGCGATCAGGATCAGTTGGACCGGTCGCTCGACGTTGTAGAATTCCCCGAGATCCATCTCCGACCACACCAGCAGCGCCCAGGCGAAATCGATCACCACCAACACGAGGCCGAACTTTTCGTTCCGCGGCAGGGCCTTCAGCCAGGCTTTCACTGGTTCGGGTTTCAGCAGGGCGAACAGGTGTCCCGCCACCAGCGCCGCTCCGATCACGAGACCCACGGCTTTGAGCGAAAGGTCTTCGTAGAGAAAATCGTAGAGCTGGGCGGTCATTGACAGTTACGGAGGGTCGACTGCCCCGAATGGGCAGGGGAGGGGAATTGAACCACGGAATAATCGGAAAACACGGAAATTTTTCGTCGAATCGCGGGCTCGGATTTCCGCCCGCTGCGGCCCTCACTCCCGCATCATCAGCTCCCCATACAGCGTGTGCCCCGTCGTCTCGGTGATGTCGATATCCAACAACTGCCCGGCGTGACGCTCGGCGTTGCCCTCGAAAATGACGATCCGGTTGGTGCGGGTCCGGCCGCTGAGGCGTTCGGCGTTGTAGCGGCTGGGGCCTTCGCAGAGCACCTCCTGCCGCGTGCCGACCATGGCGGTGTTCTGTTTCACGGCGATCTCGTTGACCAGCGCCAGCAGGTCCTGGTTGCGCTCCTCCTTCACCCGCTCGGGCAACTGGCCCTCCATCTCGGCGGCGGGGGTATCCTTGCGCTGGGAGTAGCGGAAGACGAAGGCGTTCGAGAACTGGAGCCGCTCGACGACTTTCTTTGTCTCCAGGTAGTCCTCCTCGGTCTCGCCGGGGAAACCCACGATGATGTCGGTGCTGATGGCGATGCCGGGCCGGGCCGCCTTCATCTTTTCGCAGATCTCGACGAATTTCTCCGACTTGTAGGGCCGGTGCATGAGCCGGAGGATGCGATCCGATCCGCTCTGCATGGGGAAATGCACGTGATCGACCAGCTTCGGCAGGTAGGTGAAGGCCTCGATGAGGTCGTCCTTGTAGCCGATGGGATGCGGCGAAGTGAAGCGGATGCGGTCGATGCCGTCGATCTCGTGTACCGCCTCGAGCAATTGCACGAAGGGACTCTTGTCATCGACGCGGGGAAACTCGTGCCGTCCGTAGAGATTCACGATCTGGCCGAGCAGGGTCACTTCTTTCACCCCATGATCGGCGAGCCGGCGACATTCCTCGACGATCTCGGGGATGGGACGCCCGCGCTCTCCGCCGCGGGTGTAGGGCACGATGCAGAAGGTGCACTTCATGTTGCAGCCCTGCATGATGCTGACGAACTCGCTGACCGCGTAGTCCTTGTCCAGGTGATCGCGGATGGTGTTCTGTGAAGCCGTCTCCTCCTCGATATCGACGATGGGAAAGCGGAGGTCGTCCATCTGCGTCTCCTCCTTTTTCCGGATGATCTCCTCCACGTGATCGACGACGCGGTGATACTTCTGCGTTCCCGCCACCAGGTCGAGGTGGGGCACCTCCTTCAGCAGATCCGCCCCGCGGCTCTGGGCCATGCAGCCCATGAAACCGTAAACGAGGTGCGGCCGCTGTTGCCGGAAACGTCCCATCTGCCCCATGGTCCCGAGCGCCTTCTGCTCCGCCTGATCGCGCACCGAGCAGGTGTTCAGCAAAATCACATCCGCCTCGTCGGCCGCCGGCGCGAGGGTAAAGCCCCGCTCCACGAACATCTGCGCGACCTGTTCGGAGTCGCGCTCGTTCATCTGGCACCCGTAGGTTTTGAGAAAGACTTTCGGCATGGGAGAAAGCGGGCGCGCAAACTAATCGGCATTTGCCGTGGAAACAAGCGGAGTGCCGAAGAAAACAATCGCCAATTCGCCCGAATCCATGGACAGTGGAAAGCGTTGATCGATGCGGAATTTTTTCATCCGATGAAGACTGAAATCATTTTTCTGGTGAACGAAGCCGATGAAGGTGGCTACACCGCTGCCGCCCTCGATTACGGAATCACCACTCAGGCGGAAACTGTGGACGAGCTTCGTGAAATGGTTCGTGACGCGGTTGATTGTTTCTTCGATGAAGAAGCCGAAGCTCCGGCTTTGATTCGTCTGCACTTCGTCCGCGACGAGATTCTCGCTCGGTGAAAAAACCGCGAAATATCGACGCCGCCGATCTGGTCAAGGCGCTACGCCCTTTGGGCTACGAAGTGACGCGGCAGACAGGACCTCACCTTTGAATCACAACCGAGCGGGGTGGACAGCACCACGAGGTAATCCCGAATCACTTTCCCATCAAGATCGGCACCCTGTCCAGCATCCTCCGAAACATCGCGAAACACCACGGAATGGCGGTGAATGAGCTGCTCGAAGAACTGGATCTGTAATCCATGACCTCCGCCATCGACCAGTTCCTGCTCTACCTCGCCACCGAGCGCGGGCTGTCGGATAACTACCAGCTCTCCACCCGGCGCTCGCTGGAAACCTTCGCCGACTGGGCGAAAGCGGAATATCGGGTCACCGATCCCGCCGCCATCACCATCGAGCAGCTCACCGAGTATCTGGCAGACCGGAAGAAAACTGGCCTCGCCGCCTCCAGTCTCCGGCTCGAAGTCATCGCGTTGAAAATCTTCTATCGCTTTCTCGCGGGACGCGGAGTCGTCGCAAAGGACGTCGCCGAGATGCTGGACTCTCCGCGTCTGGAGCGCTACCTGCCGGAGACGCTCAACGAACCGGGGGTGCGGCAGCTCCTGGAATCGATCGACGCCACCCGCCCGCTCGGTCGGCGCGACCGGGCCATCCTCGAGTTGCTCTATGCCAGCGGGCTTCGGGTTTCCGAACTCACCCACGCGCGCCTCGAAGCCCTCCACCTCGACGAAGGCGTCATCCGCGTCACCGGCAAGGGCAACAAGACCCGCCTCGTGCCCGTCGGCGGAGCCGCCCGCGAGGCGATTCGCGACTATTTGGACAACGAGCGCCCGAAGCTGGTCGGCAAGAAGACGGGCAGCCACATTTTTCTCTCGAAACGCGGCGGCCAGCTCACCACCCAGCGCATCTGGCAGATCGTCAAGGAGCGCGCGAAGATGGCCGGGCTCGACGAGAAAGTCTACCCGCACCTGCTGCGCCACTCTTTCGCCACCCACCTGCTCGGCAACGGCGCCGACCTGCGCGTGATCCAGGAACTCCTCGGCCACGCCGACATCGCCACCACCCAGATCTACACCCACGTCGATCAGAAACGGCTCAAGCAGGTGCATCGGCAGTTTCATCCGCGGGGGTGAAAGATGTCTCCTCGGCAGGCCCGAGCGTCCACTTTCCCATCAAACAGGGTTGGATCGGAGACCTGACCCTGTTATACCAGTGGGCCGCGCGCATCCTCCGAACCGGTATCCCTCCCCATGAGCCTCAATGTCCACCATCTCGAGCTGTTCTTCTACGTGGCCAAGTTCGAGGGCATCACGGAAGCGGTCCGCAAAATGCCCTACGGCATCCAGCAGCCGGCGGTGAGCGGACAGATCCTCCAGCTGGAGAAAAGCCTCGGGGTGAAGCTCTTCCATCGCCGACCCTTCGCGCTGACTCCGGCGGGCGAGGAACTCTACGACTTCGTGCATCCCTTCTTCTCCCGGCTCGACCAGGTCGCATCCCGGCTGCGGGGCGAGGAGAGCCAGCACCTGCGCCTGGCGGCCTCGGCGTCGATTATGGCCAATCACCTGCCCACCGTGCTCGAGCGGATGCGGCGGGAGTTCCCCGAGCTGCGTCTCTCGCTGCGCGAGGTGAAATCGACCGAGATCGAGGCCGCGCTCCAGAAACAAGAGGCCGATGTGGCGATTTCCCAACTTCACCGGAATCCGGCTCCCGGCGTGAAGGCGATCCAACTCCTCGAGCTGCCCCTGGTGCTCTTCGCGCCCGCCGAGGTGGCGATCCGGGAGTTCGCCGACCTCTCGCGCAGCACCATCAGTGGCGAGGTTTCCCTGCCCCTCATTTCCCTGCCGGCTTCGGAGAACATCCCCCGCCTGTTCCAGGCCGGTCTGACCAAGCGCGGTCTGCGGTGGGAAACCGCCCTCGAAGTCAGCGACATCAGCCTCATTCCCCGCTATGTGCAGGAAGGCTTCGGTTGGGGAGTGTCGGTGGCGATTCCGGGCGTAGACCCGCCGCCGGGCGTGCGCGCGCTCCCGCTCCCGATGCCCGACTTCCAGCCCCTGGCGCTCGGGCTCATGCACACCGGCGACCTGAATCCTCTGGCGGAGCGCTTCGTCGAGATCGCCAGCGCCTACGCCGCCGCCCTGGTGGAGACCGAGGCGCTCCCCACCGCAAGGAAGAAGGTCGCCAAGAGGAAAAAGGCGGGGTGAGAGGCGTATGCCCGGCGGAGAAAAAGACGCCGAAGGTGTCACGGGTCATAGCCGGGGTTGAAAAGATGTTGGGAGGATCGGGCGATTCGCCGGAGATGAAAACGAGGGTGAATGCATCACGGCAGGTTGGCCTTGGAAAAGGGACGTGGGGATCGAGACAGAGCGCATCGTGTTCATCGGAAGCACGCACGCCGATACCATTTCCCCCGGATATTCAGGAAGGTGCCAAAGGCATCACGGCAGGTTGGCTGTTGGAGAGGTGACGCGGGGTGGAGACAGAGGGCATCGTAGTGATCGGAAGCACGCTCGCCGAGACCATTTCCCGGATGGCCAGGAAGATGCCGAAGGCATCACAGCGGGTAGCCGGTGGTTGAGCGAGGCACGAGCGACACCACCGGAAAAGGGCGGAGAACATGGAGAGCATCCCGGAGGGATGCCAGAAGGCGCGTTGGGGACGTTTCATAATGCGGCGTTCTGGCATCCCTCCGGGATGCGCCTGGTTTGTCGTTCTGGTTCCGGTGGTGTCGCTTCGCTCAACCACCGGCTACCCGCTGTGATGCCTCCGGCATCGCCTGTTGTGGTCGCCGCTTCTGATTGTCTCACTCTTGTCCGATCTACCGCCGCGATGCCTAAGACCTCTGCTGCTGTCCACTCCTCACTCAAAAAAAATTACTGAGTAAGGACCACCGACCACCCGCTTCGTGTGACGACGATTCCGCCACTCCGCAGGCGACGGGAGTTGACGCGGGCGCTGGCGCGGCTTGAGTCGATGCCCATGCGTTCCACTTCTTCTTCCGTCCCGGTCCGGGCCCTGATCTTCGATTTCGACGGTCTCATCCTCGACACCGAGGTGCCCATCTACGAAGCCTGGCGGGAAAACTACGCCCATCACGGCCAGGATCTCGCGCTGGAGGACTACACCGGATGTGTCGGCAGCGACTTCAACCGCTTCGATCCCAAGCTCCACCTCGAGAACCTGACCGGGGAGACCATCGATTGGGATGCCTGGGACGAACGGCGCGAGCGGCGCGCGCTGGAGATCGTCAACGCGCTGATGGACCCGATGCCCGGTGTTGCCGAACTCTTGTGCGAAGCCAAAGCCGCGCACTTGCCTTGTGCTGTGGCCTCGAGTTCACCGCGCAGTTGGGTGGAGCCGCACCTCGAACGGATCGGGCTGCGCGACTTCTTCCTGCTGACCCGCTGTGTCGACGATGTCGAGAAACCGAAGCCGTCTCCCGAGCTGTTCCTCGCCGCCGCCGAGGGACTCCAGGTCCCGCCGGCCGAATGCCTCGTATTCGAGGACTCCCTCAATGGCCTCCTCGCCGCCCAGGCCGCCGGCATCCGCTGTGTCTCCGTCCCCAACCGCATCACGGCCGGGCTCGACTTTACCGGCTGCGCGTTGAAGCTTGAGTCCCTCGCGGAGATGACATTGGCCGAGATCGTGGGGCGGGTTTGAAACCTGCCTGAATCATTCCTGCTCTTCCCCACCAACCCGTCGCCACTTGAAACGCATGGACGAGGCATTGCCCTTGCTGAAGTTCACCCAAAGTGGCCGGATAAATCCCGCTAAATTCCCTTGGCGATTGCGGATGGCCAAGGTCTACTTCACAGTGGTCCGTTGGATGAAGGAGACGAACTTGGCATCTTCAGGAACGTTAGCCTTTTCGAGAGGAATGTCGCCCAAGTCAAAGATTCCGCCGAGAACACTGATCAATTCGTCAGGCTCCCCTGCAAACGGGTCCACTGGACCTCTCAGACCATTAAATTCGCTCTACTCTCTTGCCATAACGCTGACGCCGGAATGAAAAGCTCTCATTCCGATGCGATTGGGTTCATAAAGAAAGCCCCTATCGAAACGGTCTCCCAGCACATCTCTGTGAGTGAATCTCACGGACCTACCCTCTTTGAAGGAAAACACCTGATTGCTACTATTAATAATCGTCAAGCCACATGCCGTGAATGGCTTCCCTGGCCTTGCGAGAGGGTATGGAAAATCCTAAACCAGGAAAACGACTGCTACTACCTGATGTCCTCCCGCCATCTCGAATCGAGGAATAAAGAGCCTGTTGTGTTGACAAATCGCCGGTTAACGGGTTTTTATTACCCGAACAGTTGAACTCATCCGGGAGCCGGAGGTGAAAATATCAGGCGGCTTTCGGGCGACGAACAAGGTCACCTTCGCAAGCCCATGAAGATCAAAACCCTCCTCACCCTGGCGATCATCGTCACCACCGTGTTTCTCGGCTCCGCCCGGGCGAACAACACGTTCGATACGTCGGACGCCACCTCGCTGAACTCGAACTGGACCGGCAGCATCAATCCCGCGGGCGATGTGGACTTCGTCCGTATCGTGGTGCCCTCCTCCGGAACCTTGCGCGTCTACACCACCGGCGACACCGACACCTACGGGCGCCTCTACAACGGGTCCCGCACCTACCTCACCTACAATGACGATGGCGGCGCTGGCCTGAATTTCTCGATCAGCCGGTATGTCGCGGCGGGCACCTACTACATCCGGGTGTCGCACTACTCGAGTTCCCGCACGGGCAGCTACACTCTGGTGAATTCCTTCACTCCGGATGTGACCAGCGACGATCACGGCAATTCATTCTCCTCGGCGACCGGGGTATCGACGAGTTCCACGACATCGGGCAATATCAACTACCGGGGCGATCACGACTATTTTCGGATCACCATCCCCAGCTCCGGCTCTCTGACGGTTTCCTCGAACGGAAACACGGATGTCTTTGGCTCGCTCTTTCGGGGCAGCTCGCTGCTGACCTCGAATGATGATGGAGGAACGAACTACAATTTCCGGATCACTCGTAGTGTCAGCGCCGGCACCTACTACGTGCGGGTGAGACACTACTCCGCCTATCAGACGGGCCCCTATTCGTTGAGCGTCTCCTTCACCTCCTATTCGACGCCTTCCGACTCGAACGGAAATTTCGGCTCGGCCGATCAGGTGACCTTCTCGGGCAACAGTGCCACGGTATCCGGCTACTCCATCGGCTGGCGTCAGGACAACGACTATTTCGTCTTCGATCTGCCGAGCAACGGGGTTCTCACCGTGTATAGCACCGGGAGCACGGATACCTACGGCTACCTTTACAATTCGGCCCGACAACTGCTCCAGTACTCCGACGACAGCAACGGGTCGACGAACTTTCGCATCGTCAGAACGGTGAATGCCGGTCGCTACTATCTCAGGGTGAGGCATTACAGCACCACGGGCACCGGGCCATACGGTCTGCAGTTCTCCTTCGCCCCCAACAGCACCCTGCCGCCCACGGGTTCCGGCTCCCGGGTCGCGGTGTGCGTGGGCGTGTCAAACTACGCCCACATCAGCGATCTCAACTTGGCCGACGACGATGCCCGCGCCATCCGCAGCATGCTCCAAGCTGATGGATGGTCCGTGACCCTGCTCACCGACAGTTCAGCGACGAAGACCGCGATCCGGAACGCGATTCAGAGCGCGGTCTCGGGAGCAGACCAGTTTCTCTTCACCTTCAGCGGCCACGGCACCCGCTATGGGACCACCGGCTACATCTGTCCGCATGATGGCAGTTCGGCCGGCAGCTTCATTTCCCAGGCGGAACTGGAAAGCTGGTTGGCGTCGGGTTCCGCCAGTACCCGCGTTTCGGTGATCCTGGATTCCTGCAACTCCGGCGAATTCATCTCCAGAAACCTCAACGCTCCGTCGAATCGTTACGTGCAACCGGACGACTCCCTCAACGCACCGGGACGCAACGGCCAGGCGGCGACCTATTTCCGCCGGGATCTGCAGAGGAACGGCTGGACGATCCTCGCCGGGTGTCGGGGCAACGAGTTCTGCTACGAGCTCCCGTCTCTCGGATACGGCTGGCTTTCCCACAAGGTCTTCACCTTTCTCCCCCAGACGGCGACCGACACGAATCGCAACTCCTACAGCGCTCTCGAAGAGCTGTTCGTTCGCATTCGGGGAGGTTATGCCGGAAGACAACACCCCCAGCTGTTTGATGGGGAAAGCTCCCGTCATTTCGACATCATCCGAGTGCGCTGAAGCCGAGAATGGATCGCCACGGGGGTGACAGAGGATGAAATCGCTCCGCATGAATCGGCGTCTGTTCCTCTCCACCGGAGGCCTGCTCCTTGCTTTCCTTCTCGTGTGGATGATCTCCCGACGGGATCGAGGCGGATCGGACGCCTCGATGGGAGAAGAAAAAAATCATGCCGCCGTAGCCGCCGCCGATCCGAGGCCTGGAGGAGCATCGAGCGCCCCCGGCGGCGGCGGAAACAGCGGTACTGCGGCGAATGACGGGAAACCCAGCGGCGTCACGAATGCCGCGGTGACCCTGCCCGCCGCTCCGCGTCCGGTTTCCACGGGCGAAGACTCCGAGCGGGACTTACGGGAATTCGAGGCGCTGCAGGCGAACCTGCAATCCATCCTATATCGGGCGGTGGATCCCTCCGCCCCGGCGGAAACCAGACTGGCGGCGCTGCGCGAACTGGCCGCGATCGGCAGCCCCGAGGCGATCCGGCAGATGCTGGGCGCCATCCGGGAGATCGCCGATGAGGATCAGACCGGGCAGCTCGCTCTCGACGCGGTGGCGTTGATTTCCGAACTGGATACCCCAGCCGGCATTTCCGAACTGAGCGATGTCCTCACGGACCAATCCGCCACGATGGGAGACTACGACCAACTGCCCGTCACGGTTCAGGACGCGGTCGAGACCGGCTTGCGCAAGGCGGAGGACGGTTTGCTCGTGGCCAAGAATCTGATGGAGGATTTCAATGTGAATCCCTCACCGGCGGTCTACTCGCGGGTGGAGCAGTTGGAGCATCCGGATACGATGGCCGAGTTGATTCAGGAGGCGCTCGAAAGCAACGATCTGCCTCTCGCCGAGGAGAGAATCGCACTGCTAGAGACCATGACCGACTCGCGGGTGTTCGATTCGGCGCTTGGCCTGCTCGATGACCAGGCCCTGGATCCTGAGGCCATCGGGAATCTGGTCTACAACTGGGCGGAGAGGAGGCCCGAATCGGTCTCGGTGGATCAGCTGCTGGATCGACTCAACGACGACGACGCTCCCGAAAGACATCGGTCCGTCGCCGCCGTCGGTCTGGCGGGATTCCTCAATTCCGAATGGGCAGCCAACTCGCCCGAGACCGCCGCCGAGATTCGGGCCACCTACGGAAAGATCGCCGACGACACGGAGGCGCCCGCTTCGTTGAGAAGCGCAATCAGCCACTCGCTGTCGCTGCTGTCGGCCCCACGTTAGTCGCACTCCACTCTGGAGCGGGCGGATGGGAAGCGCTTTTTTTCCGCGTGATCTAAGGCTTGCGGTTGTGATTCGTTCTTGGCTTGTCTAAGATTTCGCCCGTTTGCCGTCCCCCCCTCCCCGCTTTACTCCTTTCCATGACCCCGTCTCTCGCGCGAAAGACTCCTTGGAACGCGTCCATGGTCCGGTTTCTGGTCCGGGGACTGTTGACCCTGGCCTTGGTGGTGCCCATCCTCGACACGTTCGGAAATGAATGGCAGGTGACCAAGATCAACGGTCGCGACTATATCTCGGACGAGAACGTGAAAAATTTCTACCGCTTCGAGCGCGTCGTGGTCTCCGGAGGCGACCGGCTCTTCAAACACCCCACCCTCATCATGCGGTGGAAGACCGGCTCCCAGACCATTTACATCAACAACATCCTGTTCAACCTCAGCTACCCCGTGCTGGATCACAAGGGGCATGCCATGATCTCGACCATCGATTTGGCGAAGCTGGTCGATCCCGTATTGCGGCCCAGCTACATCAGGAAACCCATTAAGTTCAACACCGTCATCATCGACGCCGGCCACGGGGACCACGACTCCGGGGCCAAAGGCATCTACGGCTACGAGAAAAATTACACCCTCGACATGGCTCTGCGTCTCAAGGCGGCCCTGGAAAAACGGGGCTTCAAAACCCGCCTTACCCGCAGCACCGACACCTTTCTCAGCCTCGGCCAACGGGTCGATTTCGCCAACCGCGTCGATGACGCCATTTTCATCAGCATCCACTTCAACTACTCCGGCAGCAGCAGCGCCAGTGGCATCGAAACCTATGCCTTGGCGCCGCAGGGCACCTCATCGACCGATGGGAGCGCTCCATGGAGCGATCTGCTCAACGGCAATGTCCACGACGCCGAGAATATCGCCCTGGCCACCGCCGTCCACGCCCATGTCATCCACGAGCTGAAGACCGCCGACCGCGGAATCAAGCGCGCCCGCTTCAACGTCCTGCGCGGCATCAACAAGCCGGCGATTCTTTTCGAAGGCGGTTTTATCACCAACTCGGCCGAGGCTCGGAGAATCCACACGGAGACCTATCGCAACGATCTGACCAACGCCATCGCCAACGCGGTGGTGAAATTCCAGAAAGCTGTCGGTCGCCGTTGAGACTCGCCGATGTGCCCCGCGATCAGGCCGGCAGCACCTCGGTCTCCACTTCCATCACCTTTGCCGCCTTGTTCCGAGGCACCGGAGGATTCGTATCGGGGGCCCCGGTTCCCAACAGGCGCAGGCTCTCGACGAGGCGCTCCGCCAGGGCGCGATGACCCGCCGCCAACTTGAGAACCAGCTTCCGGCTCCCGTCACGGCTGTAAAGCACCACATCCTCCGAAAGAAAACGCGGTTCGTGGGTCACCGCCAGACCCGAGAGAGACACGGGCGCGTGGAAGTTCTTGAAGAAACGGCGTCCCACGAAATGGATCACCCCGTTGCCTCCCGACACCGCCACGAGCTTGCCAAACGTATGGCCGCCGATCGCCCGGAAGCCTTTGGATTTCCCGGCCAGTACCGCCGCCGACCACTCCAAATCCACCAGGCCGCCGCCCAGCGCATCCGCCAGGGCCAGATCCTCATCAGAGCTGAGCCGTGCGTAGAGCCGGGGCTGCCCGGCGTCACGGACACGCCCGCCGCGGAAAAAGGAGCCCAGCTTGTGCCAGAGCATCCAGAGAAACGCCTTTGATCGGCGGAAGAGACGCGGCGTGGCGTAGAGGGCAAAACCGAGGAAAGTCAGAAACACCAGCGCCGCCACCAGAGGATTCCAAGCCATCAGGCCGAGGCCGGCGACCACGGCCACATCCTCAGCCGTGCTGACGGCGATGTTCGAGAACGGCTCCGGTGAGGCGTTGACCGCCAGGCGCGTGCCGGCTTTGAAACCGTGCGTCACCAGCGTGGTGCCGCCGGCGAGGAGACCGACGATGACCTCAAAGGCCGGATCGGTGGTGCCCAGCGTCTGGATGGCGAGCAGTCCGCCGCCAACCGGGCGGATCAGTGTGTGCACACTGTCCCAGAGCGAATCGACCCACGGGATCTTGTCGGAGAAAAACTCCAGCGCGAAAAAGATACCGGAGGCCACCAGAACCGCGTCGGCGCCCAGCACCGAGAGTTGCTCATATTGCGAAGCCAGTTGCAGCCAATCCATGCGGATGGCCAAACCGGTGATGAACACGGTCAGATAGAGATTCAGACCGGCCAGTGTCGCGAAGCCGAGGGCGACAGCGAGGGTGTTCAGGATTTCCATGGGAATTGGGTGATGGTTTCGGAATGAGTGAGGGCGCCCACCGCGGGTCCCCCTGGCGACGCCTATTTCTAGGGACGAACGACGCCGCGTTTCATGCCATTTTTTTTCGCGCTTTTTGAACCGGGCGCCGATTACAAAGTGGGCGGGGGATTGTAGTGACCCCCACCCCCGTCGCGTGATCATTCCCCGCCGAACCAGCCACGGAGCCGCTCCACCAAGCCCGGCTTCGCCGCCTCTCCGGGCTGTCGCGTCACCCGGGTGTGATCCTCGCACACGGAGCGCGGGATCATGGGCTGAGGCACGGTCTCCCGGTAGGCTCCGCCGAGATTCCGGCAGGTGTCGCCCGCCAACTTGCCCGAGTAGCGGCACAGCTCCACCTCCATCAGGTCGTCGGCCTCGGGCAAATCAGCGAACTCATAGCCGAGATCCTCGGCGGCGAGCATGATGTCCGTCCAGATCGGGAGCGAAAGCCGCCCACCGTATCCCCTGTCCACGATCCTTTCCGGTTGATCCATCCCCACCCAGACTCCCGCGGTGAGGCGACTGGTGTAGCCGAGGAACCAGGCGTCGCGATAGTCCTTCGTGGTCCCCGTCTTGCCGCCCGCCGCCGCTTTGAGGCCCAGCTTGCGGACCGAGGCGCCCGTCCCGCCCGGCTCCAGAGCCTGTCGCATGATCCCGCGCACCAGCCAGGCCGCACCCGGCGACACCACCCGATAGCCCCCCGGACTCGGTTCGTAAAGAATCTCCCGGTCGCGGGTCTCCACCCGCTCGATGAAGAACGGCTCATGACGGTAGCCATCGTTGGGAAACACCGAGTAGGCGCTAACCAGCGCGTTCAGCGTCGCCCCCAGATTGCCAATGTAGATCTGCGGAGTGGGCTTGACAGAATCGCGATCCGCCAGGCCGGCGTGCTCGATCATCGCCATCACCGCCTCGATCCCGGCGCGTTCACCCACTCGCACGCTCATGGTGTTGCGCGATTCGATCAGCCCGCGCGACACCGGTTGCGAGCCGAGAAATTGCCCATCGGCATTCTCCGGACTCCAGTTTTCCCGCGTCCAGCGCACCTCACCGGGGCGGATCGGGTCGTCACTGACAAAACTCCCGGGAAACAATCCCGTCTCGAACGCCGTGGCATAGACAAGGGGTTTGAAGACCGATCCCAACTGCCGCCGTGCCTGGGTGGCCCGGTTGAACTTGCTGTGACCCACCTCGCGCCCGCCCACCATCGCCCGCACCGCGCCGGATCGGTTGTCGATCACGCTCACCGCCGCCTGGAGATAGTCAGGCTCCAGCGACGGATCCGCCTCGAACCGCGCGCGGAAAGCGGCCAGGGTCGGATGCGCGTAGCCCGGCTGCCGCTCCAGCTCCTCCAGCCGCCGCTCCACCGCCGACTCCGCGGCCGCCTGCAAATCGAGATCGAAGGTGGTGTAAATGTCGAATCCCCCCGCATCCCTCTGCTCCTCGTTGAGCAGGCGATCGACCTCCCGTTTCACCACCTCCACCAGGTAGCTGTCCGCCACCAGCCGACTGTGA
This sequence comes from uncultured Verrucomicrobiales bacterium, assembly GCA_964439145.1. Lineage (GTDB taxonomy): Bacteria > Verrucomicrobiota > Verrucomicrobiia > Verrucomicrobiales > DEV007 > JAEUHH01. The sequence continues at coordinate 14,180 of CAYTNL010000030.1, read as the reverse complement.
TCCCGGCCCTGGTTCGCGATCCGGTGGCCCTCCTCCTGGGAAAGCACCCGCGGCGTCGCCCGTTTCGCGATCTCCGCATCCTCATCCGCCAGCAAGCCCTCGGCGACCATCCGGTCCAGCGTGCCGCGCATCTCGCGGAGTGACGCCTCGTAATGGCGATAGGGAGAAAAGCGGTTCGGAGCCCGGATGATGCCCGCGATCATCGCCGCCTCCGGCAGATCCAGCCTGGCGGCGGTCTTGCCGAAATAGCCGCGCGCCGCCTGCTCGATCCCGTTCAGTCCGGTGCCGAAATAGATGCGGTTCACGTAGAGATGCAGAATCTCGTCCTTCGAGTAGGCGCGCTCGATCCGTCGGGCGATCGCCATTTCCAGCAGCTTGCGCTGAAAGGATTTCTCACGCAGGTCGAAAGTGTTGCGCGCCAACTGCATCGTCAGCGTACTCGCGCCCTGCACCGCGTCCCTGTCCCTCATGTTGCGCAGCGTGGCCCGCGCCAGACCCCAGGGATCGATGCCATGGTGTCCGTAGAAGCGCGAGTCCTCCCGCGCCACCAACGCCTGGAGGAACGCCGGCGCCACCTGGTCCAACGGCACCACCGTACGACCATCACCGTGGAGATAGCCCATCTCACGACCCTGAATGTCATAGACCGTCGATTCCCTGGGCATCCGCGCCACCTGACTGAGATCGAACCGCGCCGCCCTGCGATCATAGTGCAGAAAAAGCGCCACCCCGGCGAGAAGAGAGACCCCGAGGGTGAATCCCATGATCGCGACCAGAGCCTGGAGCCAGGGATGGCGGGAGCCCCAGCGCGCGAGCGGACCCAGCAGAGACCACACCCCGCCCTCGGCGGGTCGCGGACGCGGCACCGGTGGCAGGGCGCGTTTCCCGCCTTTCGGACGGGGCCGACTGGGTGTGGATCGCGGCATGGAGACAAGCGGCGAAATCGCCGGAAATGCTTAACATAAACGAAGCATCCACCGATTTCCACCCGCGAAGGCCGAATCAACAGGGTTGGATCGAAGACTCAACCCTCTTGAGCGCGAGGTCCGCCTCAACAAACCCGGTCCCGGGGATCAGCAACAGGAGGCCTGGTTCACCGAGGTGACCCGGGGTTCGGCGGAGCGGCCCTTGGCTTCCCGGATGAGTCGACCGACGGTTTCCAATAGCTCCGGGACATTCACCGGTTTGGAGAGAAAAGCGTCGGCACCGGCGAGCATCATGTCGCGCTCCAGGATCGGATCCGGACTGCCGGAGGCGGCCACCACCGGGATGCGGCAGATGGCGTCGGGGAGATTTCTCAGGGCTCGGACGGATTCGATGCCATCCATCACCGGCATCTCCACATCGGAAATGATGAGATCGGGCCTCGGCTGGCAGAGTACCCGGCTGATCGCTTCGGCGCCATTGCAGGCGGTTTCCACCTCATAGCCGACGCGGGCCAAGATCTGGCTGAGGATGACCCGATTCTGCGGCAGATCATCGACGATCAACACCCGAAACGCGTTCGCCTGCGGTCGACCGCCGACAAGCGAGGCGGTCAGTTTCGAAGGCTGTTCGGGAAGATTCATGAGGGGCTGGAAGGTTTTTAGATCCTTTTATTCGGAAAGACAAATAATTTGTATGTTTGAAACATTGGACGCCCAATTGTTCAAATAATTCGGATTTTGTTGCCCCGTCCGTCACGAAGCCGGCCGCCTCGGGCCGAAATGAAACCAGCGGCGGGGCTTGGCCTTCTGCTCTTTCAGAGTTCTGAGTTTGGCTCGCTCCTTCTCCAGCTTGTCTTTGAGATTCAGTATTTTTTCTCGAGAGGAATGGAGTTTTTCTTCGCGCTCCCGCGAGAGTTTTTCCCTTTCACAGCGATAGAGTTCAAGTTGCTCGACAAAGGCCTCCTCCGCCCCGGGGATCTTCAGGATTTCGGCAATGAGACGGAGACTCTGAGCGGGACGCACACCCATCTGATATGGCTTGTTCCAGAACATCGGATAGGCGAGATGCCTGCCGAGTTTTTCCCCAAAGGTCGCCCGGTGTTCCTCGGGAATCCACGGGTGGACTTGGGCCATGGTCTCCATGAATCCGATGACTTGGTTGAAAGCGGCTTTGCCCGACCACATTCCGGTGGCGTGGACACGGTAGGCGGACATCACCTCGTCGATGAATCCGGCCTTTCCCAGCCTGGCATGGAGAATCTGGAGCGGCCAGTCGCCGATGCGGATGCGCAGGAAATCCTCGGGCAACTCATCGCACAGGCCTCTGCGATATAGGACGGACGAAGTGAGACATCGGTTCGACCAGAACAACACGCTGCCGTCATTGATCTCGTCATAACTTTCAGGTGGGACGACTTCCTCCAGCAGACGATCCTCCGGCGGAACGCCCTCATCGTAGACGACTCTCCCGCGATGCCAGCAGAGGGCGCAATCCGGATTTCGCTCAAGCAGATCCACCTGCTTCTTCAGTTTGCCTACATCAGTCCACCAATCATCGCCATCCAGGAGGTGAAAATACCGGCCACGATTGGCGCGCCAGAGGCGGATGAAATTGAGGCGCCCGTTGCCGGTGTGCCGTCCGAGATTCTCCCGCGCCAGCAGCAGTCGCACGCGATCCGGGTGATGACGCTGCCATTCCTTCAATATCTCCGCGGTCCCGTCGTCGGAATCGTCATCGGCGATGACGATCTCGAACGGAAAGTCGGTTTCCTGGTTGAGAACGCTCTCCACCGCCTGATGGATCGTCGCGGCGTGACGGAAAGACAGGATGCCGATGGTCACCATCGGCGATGCCGGCAGCACCAGGTCGTCGCGCACTTCAACGGTGGCCGAGTCGATGATTCGATCCGCTTCTTCCCACGTCAGTTCAGGTTTTTCATCCGACATTCGCCCTACTCTGGCATTATCCCGTCAAACCGTCATCTTTTTGAGACAGAGAACTTCCTCCCCCCGGTCGCCTTGAGCCTTTGCCAAGGATGCGCGACCCTGGCGGGCAACGGGGAGCGCGGAATAATGATTTGCCCCCTTTGAGTCGGTCGGCTAAAGAGTTTCGCGTAGGTTACGGGGGCGTATTTTTTGGTTTCTGTCGTCGCCATACCCGCAATTCGCCCACGCGAACACTCCGAACCACTCACCCAAGGAGTGATCGACACCAACCACGAATCGCCACCCACTATCGACGCGATGTCTCAGACCTCGGTGCATACAGAATTCAGCAGGAAACTCTGGAAACGGATAGTCGATTGCCAATTCAAAGAGTATGCGGGGAATCACGATTCCGACCGCTACGGCCCAAAGCCAAAACCGACCAGATCCGAGGTTTTCGGCCATCGAATCAGAAAATTTCTCTCTCGACACGGCTATTTCCGGAAGCAATCGCTGAATACGGTAAACTGGGAAGTCTATCAGGAATGGGCACCCCTGATTCCCGATCTCGAGTGGCTTTTTGACAAGCTGGAGGACGATCATTCCCGCAAGACCCTGATCGATGTGATCGTGTACCGTCTCATGGGGCCCCGTGCCATCAGCCTCGAGCGCAACAACTCCCGATTCTGGGACATGCGAAAGCGAGCCGCCACACTGGCCGATACCGAAGCCGCGATCAGCGCGGAATTCTCGGGATGGTCCCTGCCGCTCTTTGACCTTTCCCCGCTGGGAATCCCGGTGAAGCTCTATTCGCGACCGCCTTCGATCGTGGCCCAGTTTCTGCTGGAACAGTATGCCGATCCCACCCGCACCGTCCGCGTCCAACCGGATGATGTCGTGATCGATGGCGGCGCTTGCTGGGGCGACACCGCGCTGCACTTCGCGTCGCTGGCGGGTTCCGGAGGAAAAGTACTCTCCTTTGAACTGTCCCCGGAGAATCTTGTGATCTTTCGGAAGAACCTCGAATTGAATCCGGAACTGTCCGACCGGGTGAAAATTGTCGAAAAAGCTCTCTGGGACAAGGACGACGAATCCCTGGAGATGAAGGTGCATGGACCCGCCACCAGCATCACACGATCCGATCAGGCCGGCGAGTCCGCCACCATCGAGACCATCACCATCGACTCTCTTGTGGAGAGAGAATCCCTGAGCAAGGTGGATTTCATCAAGATGGATATCGAAGGGGCGGAAACGGCGGCGCTACACGGGGCCGAGCGGACCTTGAAACGGTTCCGGCCTCGCCTGGCAATCTCCCTCTACCACAGCCCGGAGGATTTCACCGTGATTCCCCGTTACCTCGACTCGCTGGATCTCGGCTACCGATTCTCCATCGATCATTTCACCATCCACGCGGAAGAGACCGTTCTCTTCGCCATCAGCAGGTAGGCGGTTGCCCGCTTGCGGGCAATGCCATACCGTCAGGCAGGTACTCTGGAAAAATCCGGAAGAGCAGTCTGTCTCTCCGGAGAGTCTCGTCCAGCAGTTCCGGGCTGTAGAAAGCGTTGAAGTCCTTCTCATCCTCATCCCGGCGGGTCACATTCACCCTTTCCGCCTGATCAACGATCTGCATCCACTTTTCCTTGATGCCCATTCTAGCGAGAAATTCTCGCAGATCGGCGCTCAGTCTGTCTTGTCTCAGAAACGTGATTGGGGGCATCTCATCTTTCCACGCGTCGGAATCGATCCACGCGTCGTCGATGCGTCCCAGCAGATCGTCTGGATTCGGAAAATAGAACTGGATGAAGTGAACGGTCTGCGAACCCAGTTCGGTCCGGAGTTCGATATCTCCCAATCTTTTGGGCAGGGAAAAATGGCGCAAAAGAATCAAGTAATCCTCAAAACGGAGATCCGGCCAAGCGGGAAGTATCTCACGAATGGCCTCATCGCTGGCCGGGGGAAAATTCTTCCACCACTCGAAGAGGTAAGCCGAGACGTAGCGATCCAGAGGGTTTCGAAACACGCTGGCCACGGGACGATCTCTCGCCCTGTCCGGGATCTGGCGCAAGGTACCGTGCTGGTCGGGAATGTTCACATCTCCCTCAAACTCGAGTTTGGGAAACAGCAATTCCTCGACCACTTCGGGCATGTCGCAAAAACGCCGCATCGTTTTGCGGAACGGATTCTCGCTGATCCGATAGACGTCTTTGATCACTTTGCGGACATATGAACTCCCAGTCTTGGGGAAGTTGAGCATCACAAAATCAGGGGTAATTAGCATAAGAGTGGATGGTGGCAGTTACCAATCTTCGTATCCAGCCGCTTCGTTTGCGGTACGTATGGGAATGTGATATCTGTAGTCGAGTTCAGTCGCGGCCGACAAGGGAAATTCCCCCGTCCATAAAAACTTCCGAATGCACTCGTCGATAGCGGTGAAACCTCCAGCATTTCGCGAGGCAATCATGATGCAGGCCTGGGAAAAATCCGAATCGTTCCAAATCCTTTCGTCAAAAAAACTTGCACTCAAGTGGAATTTACCCTGCCCTTGTGGAAGCAAGATTTCCGACTACCATCCAATCCGCACGAAAATAAAATCCATTTCCTAACACCACGAACATGGCTTCTCCCGAAATACCAGGCGTCAAAACTTTTGAATTTACCAAATTGATTGGCATCGAGAACATGGAGTTCGGCCAAAACGTAATCATCGATGATTTTGTTCTGATTTACGCAAAACAAAAAATCAAAATAGGCTCATACGTCCATATCGCGAGTTTCACCTCAATATCCGGCGGAGGCTCTTTCGTAATGGCTGATTTTTCAGGAATTTCGTCTGGATGCAGAATCGTCACCGGGTCAGATGATTTTAAAGACTGGGGATTCGGAAACCCTTCGATCGCAAATCAGTTTCGCAACGTTTCCGTAGGAAGCGTCGTGATGGATAAATTTTCCATACTTGGGGCCAACTCCGTCGTGCTTCCTAACGTTAGAATAGGCGAGGGGGTTGCCGTTGCCGCCAACTCCTTGGTAACAAGAGATCTTGATCCTTGGGGTATCTATGTCGGGAATCGCCGCGTGGGAGAACGCAACAGGGATGGCGTAATTGCGAACCACGAAAAATTTCTCACAACGCCCGAATCAGAAAGAGTAGGGCCACTGTTCCGCCACACATGAGTCACAATTAGATCGTAGCAAGTATGGTAACATTTGTCCACACCGGCCTGCCGAAAACGCTGACATCGGCATTGCAGCGGTCCTTTTTCGCCGCTCACCCGGAAATATACTATCTCGGCATTGGAGTTGGAGGACCGATTGACTTCATCGATGACGCGATAAACTTGATATTTGACGATCTGCTTGTCTACGCAAAAGGCGGGTATTATGATTACCGAAAGGCGGAAGCAATCGCGGCAATCAGTCTCCACCGCAATCGAGCGGAAGCGGCCCGCATGAAAGCGTTTGGCATCTCTTCGGAATGGCTATCATTCACGTTGTCTGCCGACATGATAGATAATGCCGAAAAGCCAAGGAGGATAGCCGAATTACTGGGAGATAACGCGCGAGTACTTCTTATACTCAGGAATCAAGGAAGCCTGCTTCGCTCGCTGTATGGCCAATATGTTCGCGAAGGCCTCGCTTTAACATACGCGGCCTTCCTCGAATACCTGCACGATTTTCAAGACCGGAATTTTTTCTTTGATCTCCACTATCACTTACAGTGGAAGAATTTAGCCAAGAATTTCGGGAATGAAAATGTTCATCTTTTGCCGCTAGAGCATTTCCGCACCCCGGCGGGCGTGATGACGAACTCCAACGGAAAAATTAACCTCTTAGAACGTGTCTGTGAGATCCTTGAAATCAGATATCCAGAAGGCTTCGAACTGCCGACAGTGAACCCTTCACTTACCGCAGGCGAACTATATCATAAGCGAATCCTAAACAGAAAAAATCGTCACGATTTTGGTAATTTGATGTTCGACCACGCTAACCGCCACCGCTCCCGAAAGTTTTTCGAGAAAGAGAATGCCTACGGGGTAACGGACTTTTTCACCGACATCAGGACTAAAAACAGGAGTCTCCAAATAGCGCGCTCAAGTGCTCTTACCGATCCAAGGGATTGCGACTATTCGGCAAATCCTGAGCTGACCCGAAAACTCAAGGCAACTTTTGAGACAGCTAATCGGGAATTAGTTTCACTGACGGGGTTGTCTCTTCCCGAAACATATTTTGATATAAAACTATGAGGCGCGCTTCATGAGCACAGATTCCGAATCACCTCGACCACTTTATCTACTACGGCAGAATCAATTCCCTGAAACACCGGTAGACACAAGACACGGGCCGCCATCTCCTCGGCCTTGGGCATCGCCGGCCCCTTCTCCAGACCGGGCAGTCGGTGTAGCGGCGGGTAGAAATAGCGTCGCGGGTAGATACCAATCTTGGCAAGTTCATCGCGGACCGCTTCCACCGCCCGCTCATCCGGAAGAATCACCGGAAGATAGGCGTAGTTCCAATCAACATCCGGACCCGGTTTGCAAAGTCGGACATTTTCCACGCCGTCAAGACGTTCCCAATAGTCCTCGATCACCGACCGGCGTCCGGCGATGATATCTCCGACATGCCCGAAGACCGCCAGACCCATGGCGGCGTGGAGTTCGCTGAGCTTTCCGTTGATCCCGATGCCATGGAAATCCTCACGCCCCTTGTGACCGAAGTTGCGCATGTAGGCGACCCGCTCGGCCAGCTCGGGATCGGAGACCGTCACCGCACCGCCCTCGGCGCAGTGAAATACCTTGGTGGCGTGGAAACTGGAGATGGCGGCATCTCCGTAGCTCATCATTCCCCGACCACGAAAACGCGCGCCGAAGCAATGAGCGGCGTCGTAGATGACCTTCAACCCGCACTCTTCAGCGACGGCCCCGATGCCATCGACGTCACAGGGAAAACCATAGACATGAGTGGCCAGTATCCCCGTCGTCTCCGGGGTGATCGCCGCCTTAATGGCCTCCGGATTGATCGCCAGCGTTTCGGGATCGATATCCGCAAACACCGGGCGGCAATGCTGCCAGACCAGGCTCGAAGTGGTCGCGACGTAGGAAAACGGCGTCGTGATCACATCGCCCCGCAACTGCAGCGCCTCGATGGCGATCTGCAGCGCGACCGTGCCGTTGCAGATCGCGTAGAGGTAATCGACGTCGAGGTAATCTCGGAGTTGTGCTTCGAGTCTCGTCACCAACGGGCCATGGTTGGTGAGTTGACCGGACTCCCAGACTTCTTTCAGTAGGGCCACAAATTCGTCCAGTTCCGGAAGGTATGATCGCGTCACCTGCACGGAGCCCCGCCAGTCAGATGACCCGCGGACGATCTTGGTTTCAGAATTTTCACTCACGGGCGTCTCATTCCCTCCTTCGACTTTCTTGCGGCCTCGTGCTCTTCATCGGCACCGTCATACTTTCTGATCAGGACGATGAACTCTCCCCCATTCTTGGCCGCCCATTCGATTTCCAGAGGCATTTCCAAACGACGGCGCGCCTCGATGAACATCTCCAGGATCTCCGCCTGGGTCCAGACGTGAAAGTGGATGTTCTTCTGCTCTCGATGCAGTTCGACGGGATCGGCATTCTTACGGACATGGGTCGCCCAGTCCTCGTAAACCGAGAGGTCTTCGACCGCGCGATCCCTCCGATAATCATCCTCTATGTGGGCAAAGGGAGTGACCGGACGATCGATATCAAAGCTGAAGCGCTTGTCCGGAAGGGCCAGATATAGCAATCCACCCGGCTTCAACACCCGGAGAAAATTCCTCAGCGTGCCCAATGGATTGATGCAGTGCTCCAACATGTGGTTGGCGATGACGAAATCCTGGGTCTCGTCCTTGATCACCTCAAGCGTCTCGCCGTTGCAGACATAATGGGTTTCCACAATGGCGTTCCGGTCCAAATGCGGGTATTTGCTGATGTTTTCCTCCCGCGTGGACATGTCCACATACCTGACCGTCACACTCCGAGGAACCGACAGAGGAAAATGCAGCGCCCCGATTTCGATGCCCTCCCCTTCCAAAGCCGTCGCCAGAATCGCCCGTCGACAGCGACTTTTCTCTGCCAAATTGACCCTCGCGTTCTTGGCTTCGGAACGCATCGCGTTACGCTCCCCCCGAAGATCCGACACTTCCTGTTTCAGCTTCTTGACTCGTCCGTTCGCTTCGGCAAGCGCGGCTTTAGCCTTTTCCAATTGCCTTCTACTGATGAGGGGAAATTTCATGTCTGCGGTATTATGATGCGGGCGGCGCGAACTCCATCAAATATGACTCGGTGGAAAGGCCAGTTCAGCAGTCTCGGTGCGAAGCGACAAGTTCGGATTCCAGGCCGGGTCGTGGTCGAAAAAATCGGGCCACCTGGCGGTGAGGGCGGCATTCTCCCGGGCCGCGCGCTCGGCGCCCTCGGGCGTCTTTTCCATGTCGGCCCGACTGGCGGATTCGTGATGAAGCATCTCGGCGAAGGGAGTGTAGAGATTCCGCCGACCGGTGGCGAGGATCTTCAGGCAGAAATCCACATCGTTGAGTCCGACCCGAAATTCCCCCTCGTCAAGGCCGCCGACCTCCTCGTAGACCGCCCGCTTCACCACGAGGCAGGCGGCGGTCAGCGCCGAATAGTTCTGGGCGAGCGAGGCGCGCGCGCCGTGGGTTTTCGTCGCGTTCGCCGATCCCCGGAACGGGTGCCCGGCCCCGCTCACCATCCCGATGACGACGCCGGCATGCTGGACCCGGCCATCGGGATAGAAAAGGGCCGCTCCCACCGCCCCGATCCCCGATCGCTCGACCTGCGACACCATCTCACGCAGCCAGTCGCGGTTCATGACCTCGAGATCGTTGTTCACCAGCCCGATGACGGGGCGATCCGTCGCGGCCACGGCGAGATTGTTCAGGCGGGAATAGTTGAACTCCCCGGCCACCCTCATCACCCGTACCCGGGCGTCGGACGCGGCTTTTTGCTCGAGAAATTGGATCGTCTCCGGATCGTCGGAGTCGTTGTCCACGATCAGCAGCTCGAAATCGGGGTAGTCCGTCCGCTCCAGGATCGACTCCACCGCGTTTCTCAGCAGTGAAAGCATGTTTCTCGTCGGCATCACCAGAGTCACCGGCGGCGGAGGCTCGGGAAGCGGCCAGATGACGCGAAGAAAATCTCCCGCAAAGGTCACCTCGCGCGGGGTCTGACCGATACGCGCGAGGTGGCGCTCGACCGCGCGAATGCCGGCGGTCAGCGCGTAGGGCTTTTCGGAACCGCGCAGGGCGGTGCTGCCGGGGATCTCACGCCAATGGTAGAGAATCCGCGGTAGGTGCCGAACGCGGGCGGGTTCGCTGGTCTCGAGCACGCGGAAGAAGAGATCCCAATCCTGGCTGCCTTCCATTCCCACGTGAAAGCCGTCCACGGCCCGGACTTTTTCGAGCCGATAGACCCCGAGATGAGACACGCAATTCTGTGAGAGGAGGAGATCGTAATTGAAATCCGGTTTGAAATACGGCGCGAGTCGCCGGCCCTCGGGATCGATCTTGTCCTCGTCGGAAAAGATCACATCGACCTCGGGATGCGCCAGGATCTCCTCGGCGATCCAGTAGAGGGCGTGCGGGGGCAGCTCGTCGTCGTGATCCAGCAGGGCCATGAATTCACCCGTGGACAGCTCGATCGCCGAGTTCGAGGCGGCGGAAATGTGGCCGTTCTCCTCCCGAAAGGCCACCTTGATGCGGGAATCCGCTTCGGCCATCTCCCGCAACACGCGAGCGACATGGGCATCGGGCGAGGCATCGTCCGCGAGGCAGAGTTCCCAGTGGGGATAGATCTGGTCGCGGACCGAATCGATCATCCGACGCAGCCACTTTTCCGGCGTGTTGTAGATCGGCACCACCACGGAGATCCGGGGCGGGTCCGGCATCGCCGCTATCCGGGATTTCATTCGCTCCCGTTCCCGATCATCGATGCGGTCGTAGCGCTCGATCCAGAGCTGATAGAGATCCTCCTCGCGAACCCGTCGCCGCCAGGGCCACTCGATCCTCGGCGCCTGCAGGGTTCGGGCCTCCAGCGTGCGCCATTTTCCGTCGGCGGCCCGGCATTCGAGCACAATCTCTCCCCCGCCCCTCGGCAGCTTCACTTCGGCGGTGAATCCGCTGCGTGCCGCCTCCTCCGCTCCGGGAAAGAGCCGCCCCACCTGGGGGCGCGACTGTTTCCGCCGCGCCTTGAAGACCTGATCGCCCACCCGCACCCGCACTCCCTTGAGCGGCCGGTTTGACTCGTCGAAACACCAGCCGGCAATGGTGACATCCCGCGACTCGACCCGATCAGTGACCGGGGTCTCGATCGCGTGGCGGATGGAGACGGGCGTTTCCTCAGCCATGACTCGATGCGACCGGGGCTTGCACGAAATCGGCGATTGCCGAGATGACCTCGTCTTTCTGCGCGTCGGTCAGTTCCGGATAGATGGGAATGCTCAACACTTCATCCGCCAGCCGGTGCGCGACCTCGCAGCCCCGGCGCGAGCTTTCCGGCAGGTGCTGGAAGCAGGGCTGGCGATCCATGGTCACCGGATAGTAGATCTCACAGCCGATCTCTCGGGACTGCAGGAAATCGCGCAGGGCGTCGCGCCGGCCCTCGCCGATGACGCGGAGCGTGTACTGATTCCAGATGTGCTCGTTGTGCCCGTAGGCGACCGGCAACACGAGCGCGGCCTCGTTTTTCTCCAGCCACTCCGATTGCGTGTCCGCGCAGCGGCAATGCGCGGGATCCGCCTCCACCACGCCGGGCAATCCGCGCAGGCGCTCGGTGTAGTAGGCGGCGTTGGCCTGACGTTTCGCGGTGTAATCGGAGTAACGCGGCAGTTTCACTTCCAGCATCGCCGCCTGGAGCGTGTCGAAGCGGAAGTTCGCCCCGACGAGGTGATGGTAGTACTTCGGTCGCCCACCATGGACGCGCAGGATGGTGGCGCGGTCCGCGAGTTCGTCGTCGTTGGTCACCAGCAGACCGCCGTCGCCGAAACCGCCGAGATTCTTGCTCGGGAAAAAGCTGTAGCACCCGAAGTCGCCCATCGTGCCGCAGGCGCGACCACGATACCCGGCACCGATGGCCTGGGCGGCGTCCTCGACCACCCGCAGGCCGTACTCCGCGGCGAGCGCGTTGACGGCATCCATGTCCGCGCTCTGACCGAAAAGATGCACGGGCACGATCGCCCGGGTCCTGTCGGTGATCTTTCGACGCGCGTCGGCCACGTCGAGATTGAAACAGACCGGGCAGGCATCGACGAAGACGGGCGTCGCCCCGGTTCGGGCGATCGTTCCGGCGGTGGCGAAAAAGGTAAAGGCCGGACAGAGGACCTCGTCGCCGGGGCCCAGATCGAGCGCCATGAACGCCAGCAGGAGAGCGTCGGTTCCCGAAGATACGCCCAGCGCGTGCTTCGCCCCGAGCATCTCCGCCACCGACCTTTCGAACGCATCCACCTCCGGCCCGAGAATGAAGCGCCCATGACGCATCACGCGCCGGAAAGCGGCCTCGAGGTCCGCTTCCAGGGGCAGGTTCTGCGCGTTGACATCGAGAAGCGGGACCGCCATGACACCGGGAAAAATTGCGCCCGAAACTACGGGCGACACCTCTGAAAGCAAGCCTCAATCAAAGCGCGCCCGCCATCCCGCGGCGGCCGCCTCGGCGCCGGGATCGCCCTCGCCGGGCGCCCAGGGAGCGAACTCCTTGTCGGTCGTCGCGTCGTAGGGGCCGCGCTTGATTTCCAACACCACGGTGTCGGGGGCCAGGATGACCATGCCGTGCCAGAGATTCGGCTCGATGTCGAGCAGGGCGACGCTGTCCTTTTCCGAGAGCCGATGACTCGACACCACCGCGCCCGATTCATCGAAGAGGAGAAAGCCGAGTTCGCCCCGCAGCACCTGAACCGTCTCGATGGCGTGGTCGAGCGGATGCCGGTGGGGCGCCACGTAGGTCACCGGCTGCATGAAATTCAGCATTCGTTGCACCCGGGCCTCGGGCCGCCGGTGAATGGGAAAGATGATCCGCCGCCGCGGACTCCGGCGCGCCGCCTCGCAGCCCCGGGCCATCAGCTCCTCCGTCAGCACGAAAATCGGTCCCTCCGCCGCCGGGAGAGCCAGGCACTTCGAGGAATTCTCCGTATCACTCATGCACCACCCATCACCCCCGCTGGCCGGGAATTCGAAAAGAAAAAGAGAAAACACTTGAAAAGATTCACTTGAGATGGAAACGTGTCTCACATGAGATACAGCGCCAGCAGATCCTTGGTGAGCGAGATGCGTGAGCATAGTTCGCCCGAGTCGAACGGTCGCCTCCGCGAAGCCACCAGCATCGACGAGCCGTCGGTGGTCATCGCCCGGATCCGGGATGGCATGCCCATGGCCGAGTTCGACGCGTTGGCCGCGTGGCTGGAGCTGCCCGACGAGCAGCTCGCCCCCCTGCTGGGCATCTCGCGGGCCACCCTGCATCGCCGTCGCAAGAGCGGGCACCTCGAGTCGCCGGAGAGCGAGCGCATCGTCCGGTTTGCCCGTCTCATGGGTCGGGCCGTCGAAGTGCTCGGCGACGAGCCGGCGGCGCGCGAGTGGCTGCGCACCCCGGCGGTGGCCTTTCACGGGGAGTCGCCGCTTTCGTTCGCCGACACCGAGGTGGGCGCCCGCGAAGTCGAATATCTGCTCGGCCGCCTGGAGCACGGCGTGTTTTCCTGAAGAGCCCGGCCCGACCATGCGCTGCTTTCGGATCGTCCAACCCCGACACGCGGCCACGGCGCTGAGCGGCGAGGGCGCCCGACTCTATGGCGGGCGCTGGAATCTGCCGGGCTGGCGCTGCGTCTACGCCGCCGAAAGTCGGGCGCTGGCGGTGCTGGAGCTTCTCGTGCACCTCACGGGTCGAAGCCGGGGGCTGACCTATCGGCTGCTCACGCTGGAGGTGCCGGACGCGGCGGTCGCGGCGCCGACTTCCTTTCCGACGGGTTGGGAGGCGAGTCCGGCCGGCGGGCCGTCGCAATCATTCGGGACCGAGTGGCTCCGGGGTGGAAAAAGTGGCGCCCTGAGAGTGCCGTCGGTTCTGATCCCGGAGGAGAGCAACGTCCTGCTGAATCCGGACGCGGCGGATTTCGCGGAGATTCGCGTCACCGCGGAGCGCGATTTCCGGCTCGATCTGCGATTTATGGAAACGGTCTGACCCGACAGGGTTGAGTCGCCGACCCGACCCCATTCGTGTAAACATTAAAGTCGTAACACGCTAATTATTAATGATTTGAAAAGTTTTCACTTGACGGGCAGTGAGCTGCGGCACGCTGTCGGTGCAA